>NZ_JBIBHR010000001.1:194675-663131 GCF_042957125.1 Streptomyces sp. NPDC008125 | reverse complement strand
TTGATAGGCCAGATGTGGAAGCCCGGTAACGGGTGGAGCTGACTGGTACTAATAGGCCGAGGGCTTGTCCTCAGTTGCTCGCGTCCACTGTGTTGGTTCTGAAATAACAACTGCCGTGTTGATATCCGGTTGGTTAAATTTCATAGTGTTTCGGTGGTCATTGCGTTAGGGAAACGCCCGGTTACATTCCGAACCCGGAAGCTAAGCCTTTCAGCGCCGATGGTACTGCAGGGGGGACCCTGTGGGAGAGTAGGACGCCGCCGAACAATTTTTCCGGGAGACCCCCGTGCCTTGTGGCACGGGGGTTTTCTGCGTTTACGGGATATCGCGGCCGTCCCTGCTGGGGGCCGGCAGGCGGCGCGGGTGGGACGGACAGATGGATGGACGTGCGGGCAGACAGGTGTGGACCGGTGAGCAGGCGGTCTCGGCCCGTCGGCCCGGTCCACCCGGCCGTCTCGGTCCACCAGGCCCACCGGGCGGCCCGAGACGGGCCGCGGGAGCGCTTGCTTCCTGTGGCGCGCACCGAGAGCGAGCACCGAGAAGCCTGGGCACGAATACGCGAGAAGCCGACGGCCTGTGACGGGTTCTGACGGGTTCTCATGACTGTTCGGGTCCCGCGTGGCAGGTGGTTCTGGAGACCCCGGAACTGGGGTATGCTTATCTCGTTGCACAGCAGAGCGCAGCAAGCCCCAATAGCTCAGTCGGTAGAGCGTCTCCATGGTAAGGAGAAGGTCTGCGGTTCGATTCCGCATTGGGGCTCAGTGAAGAAGAAGGCCCCCACCATTCGGTGGGGGCCTTCTTGCTTTCCGAACCCCTCCCGATCCTTCCCGGGCCGCCGAAAGGCGGCCCGGGGCAGTTTCCGGATCAGATGGTCTGCGGCTCCGGTACGCGCATGGCGAGGATGGCCATGTCGTCCGAGGCCGGTTCGGCCGCGAACCGCTCCACGGCCCGCAGGACCCGTGCGGCCACCGCACCGGCCGTCAGCCCTGTGCAGTTGGCCAGGACCTCCGCCAAGCCGTCGTCCCCGAGCATGCGGGTCCCCTCACGGCGTTCGGTGATGCCGTCCGTGACACAGAGCAGGACGTCACCCGGGGCGAGCGTGACCTCCTCCTCGTACAGCTCCAGGTCCTCGATGACGCCGAGCAGAGGCTGAGGCTCGGCGGCTGCCTGGACGGTGCCGTCCTGACGGAGACGCAGCGGCAGGGGGTGGCCGGCGCACACGACCTTCAGGAGGGCGCTGCCGTCCTCCTGGGGACGCAGCTCGCCGTACAGGAGGGTGAGGAAGCGGCTGCGGGAACCCTCGTCGAGGATGGCCGCGTTGAGCCGCTCCAGTACCGCGGGGCCGCCGAAGCCCTCGCGGGCCAGCAGACGCAGGGCGTGCCGGGCGAGGCCCGTGACGGCCGCGGCTTCGGGGCCGGTACCGCACACGTCGCCGATGGCGAAACCGTAGACACCGTCACGGATCGGGAAGACGTCGTAGAAGTCGCCGCCGACCTCGTTGCCCTCGCCGGCCGCGCGGTAGATGACCTCGATCTCGACGTTCGGCACCACCGGCTGGCTCGGGGGCAGCAAGCTGCGCTGGAGCGCCTGGCTGATGGCCGTCCGCTCGGAGTAGAGGCGGGCGTTGTCGAGGGCGAGAGCGGCCCGGCGGGACAGGTCCTCGGCGAGCTCCAGGATCTCCTGGCGGAAGTGGTCGTCCGACGGTTTCCCCAGCGTCAGCATGCCGATGACGCGGTTGCGGGCGACGAGGGGGAGTACGACCGTCTCCCCACCCACCGCGGCGGCCGTGGCGAGGGTGGTGCGGGTGGAGTTCGCCATGCTCAGCGGGGCGTCGTCGCTCAGGCTCCGCATCGACGTGCGCAGCGCGGCCTCGTGGGCTGCCTTGGTCGGGGCGCCCCACACCCGGGCGCCCGGGGAGGGCACCGGCTCGGGCGGATCGATGCGGGACAACAGGGCCTTGAGCCCGTCGATCAGATCCTCGTCCTCGTGCAGGACGTAGGAGAGGAACGGCTCCGAAGCGGGGTCGGCGATGGTGTAGACGGCGCACCAGGTGGCGAGGGTCGGGACGGTCATCTGGGCCATGAGGGCCAGGGTCTGGTCCCGGTCCAGCGTCCCCGCCAGCAGGTCGGACGCCTCGACGAGGAAGGAGAGAGAGCCTCTGCGGAGCCGTTCCAGCTCGCCCAGACGGGCCGACTCGACGGCGAGCGCGATGCGGTCGGCGGCGAACTGGAGGCGCAGGGCCTCCTCGTTGGTGTACCGGCCCGCCGCCTCGGCCGCGACGCCCAGTGATCCGGTGAGCCGGCCCTCCACCTTCAGCGGGACCGTCACCACCGAGCGCATCCCCGTGCCGCCCAACAGCGGAACGGCACCTTCCACGGCCGTCAGGTCCTCGTGGACGGCCGGCATCCGGGCGGAGCCGTAACGGCCCGCTCCCGCCTCGACGGGGACCCGGGCGAAGCGCTGGCGGGCGGACGGCAGCCCGGTCGTGGCACGGACCTCGAGTTCGGTCTCGTCGTCCGTGGCCAGCAGCAGGAAAGCGGCGTCGGCATCGAGCATGTCCCGCGCGCGCTCCACGGTGCGCTGGAGCAGGCCGTCCAGGTCGTCGGGGGCGGGGGAGCCGATGAACACCTCGAAGGGGTCCGCCGAGCGGCTCTCGCCGGTGTCGGTGACCGGGGCCCGCACCGGGCTCTGCAGCACCGCGCGCTCGTCGTCACGGACCATCAGGCAGACCGTGGACGGAGTGCCCCCGGTGTCCCGGACCCGCAGGTGCGAGGCGTAGACGGGGACGACCCGGCCGTCCGCGCACCGGAAGCCGTAACTGCCCTCCCAGCGCGAGAGCTGGAGGGCCGCGACGATGCCGGTGCTGGTGCCGGGGGTCTGGGGCCAGGCGGCGAACTCGGTGAGCTGCTTGCCGACGACCTGCTCGGGGGCGTACCCGAAGAGGAACGAGGCGTCCTCGTTCCAGGAGGCCACGGCACCGGACATGTCGGTCTGCACGACGGCGACCCGGATGCGCCGGTCGGCGACCGGCAGACTCTCGACGGGCAGCAGCGGACCGGCGGAGCGGATGCCCACCGGCCGGTCGGGCAGATCCAGCTGGAACCAGACGTGTTTGCGCGTGGGGGTGTACTCCACGCCCCAGCGGGAGGCCAGTGCGGCGCAGAGCAGAAGCCCCCGGCCGCTCTCCCGGTCGGGGCTGCCGAAGTCGACCGCGGTGCTCAGGAGCGGGACTTCACGCTCCGGGTAGTGGTCGGCGACCTCGACGCGTACGCCGTCCTCCGCGCGCAGGCAGAGGACGTCCGCGGCGGTGCCCGCGTGCACGACCGCGTTGGTCACCAGTTCGCTGGTCAGCACGACGGCGTCGTCGATGACGTCGGTGTAGCCCCATCCCTGGAGCGTGTCCCTGACGAAGGCACGGGCTGTCGCTACCGAGCGACCGGCCGGCTCGAAGGTGGCGGCCGCCCGCGCGGTGATCACTGCACTCCCCATATGGTGTCGCGTCGCTTCCCCGAGTCCAGTGCCCGTATCTCGCAGCTTCGATTCGCCCCGACAGCTGTCCCGCGGTCCCTGGCGGACGCGCGACGAACCACCGGACGGCCCTCAGCCAGGCTAGACGCTCGCCGGGGCCGCCGGGTACACGAGGCCGGACTTCACCCCGGACGAGCGGAATGGGCGTACGCGGGCGCGCGGGAGGGGCTCCGCCGGGATACCGCCCGGTGTGACGGCGGGGTGGAGCGGGTGTCGGTGGGGTGACGAATCCCATCGGTGCCCGCGGGCGGGCTCCGGCCTGGTACGTTTCAAGGATTTGGCGTTTCCATGGGCACCCGTCGACGGTGTGCTGTGGCGGTGAGGTAGCTCGGAACTGGGAAGGCTCCCAGAATAATCCCGAGCGAAACGGTCAACCCTGCGGGAGGGACACGGTGGAGTCTGACGTGGCGGCGCGGGGTTCAAGCACGCGTACAAGAGGCGGACAGCCCGTGAAAAAACAGCGCCAAGGAACCGTCGAGGTGGACGCGGCGGCTCTCAGCAGACTGCTCTCCGCCCTCCTCGCGATGCGCGACGGCAACTTCCGCAGGCGGCTCACCGTCTCCGGGGACGGACCGCTGACGGAGATCGCGGCCGTCTTCAACGAGGTGGCCGACCGCAACCTCCACCTCACGGGTGAACTCGCGCGTGTCCGGCGGGTTGTCGGCCGCGAGGGCAAGCTCACCGAGCGGCTGGAGACGGGAGCCTGCGAAGGTTCCTGGGCCGCCGCCATCGACGCGTCCAACGAGCTGGTCGACGACCTCGCGCGGCCCGTCTCCGAGGTCGGCCGGGTGCTGTCCGCGGTGGCCGACGGCGACCTCGACCAGCGGATGGAGCTGCGCTCCCACACCGCGGACGAGACGGTACGGCCGCTGCGCGGCGAGTTCCTGAAGGTCGCCCGTACGGTCAACAACCTGGTCGACCAGCTGTCGGCGTTCACCGAGCAGGTGACGCGGGTCGCGGTCGAGGTGGGTACCGAGGGCAAGCTGGGCGGCCAGGCGCAGGTGCGCGGCATGTCCGGTTCCTGGAAGGACCTCACGGACTCCGTCAACACGATGGCGTACCGGCTCACCGCCCAGGTGCGAGACATCGCGCTGGTGACGACGGCGGTGGCCAAGGGCGACCTGTCGCGCAAGGTCACGGTCCACGTGGCCGGGGAGATGCTCCAGCTGAAGAACACCGTCAACACGATGGTGGACCAGCTCTCCTCGTTCTCCTCGGAGGTCACGCGGGTCGCCCGCGAGGTCGGCACCGAGGGCGAGCTCGGCGGACAGGCCACCGTGCCGGGTGTCGCCGGGGTGTGGAAGGACCTCACCGACTCCGTCAACACCATGGCGGGCAACCTCACCAACCAGGTGCGCGGCATCGCCGAGGTCACCACGGCGGTGGCCAACGGCGACCTGTCGCAGAAGGTCACCGTGAGCGCGCGCGGCGAGGTCGCGCAGCTCGCCGAGACGATCAACCAGATGACCGAGACGCTGCGCACCTTCGCGGACGAGGTGACCCGGGTCGCCAGCGAAGTCGGCGGCGAGGGTCTGCTCGGCGGCCAGGCGCAGGTGCCCGGCGCCGCGGGGACGTGGAAGGACCTGACCGACTCGGTCAACACCGTCTTCCGCAACCTGACCACCCAGGTGCGCGACATCGCCCAGGTGACGACGGCGGTGGCCAGCGGCGACATGTCGCAGAAGGTCACCGTCGACGTGGCCGGCGAGATGCTGGAGCTGAAGAACACCGTCAACACGATGGTGGACCAGCTCCAGTCCTTCGGTTCCGAGGTGACCCGGGTCGCGCGGGAGGTCGGCGTGGAGGGCCGGCTGGGCGGCCAGGCCGAGGTACCCGGCGCCGCCGGCACGTGGAAGGACCTCACCGACTCCGTCAACACGGCGTTCCGCAACCTCACCGGACAGGTGCGGGACATCGCCCAGGTGACGACCGCCGTGGCCAACGGCGACCTCTCGCAGAAGGTCACCGTCGACGTGGCCGGCGAGATGCTGGAGCTCAAGAACACCGTCAACACGATGGTGGCGCAGCTGTCCTCCTTCGCCGACCAGGTGACCCGGATGGCCCGCGAGGTCGGTACGGAGGGCATGCTCGGCGGCCAGGCACGCGTCGACGGCGTCTCCGGTACGTGGAAGGAACTCACCGACTCCGTCAACTTCATGGCGGGGAACCTCACCGACCAGGTACGCCAGATCGCCCAGGTGACGACGGCGGTGGCGCGCGGTGACCTGTCGCAGAAGATCGACGTGGACGCGCGCGGCGAGATCCTGGAACTGAAGAACACCATCAACACGATGGTCGACCAGCTCTCCGCCTTCGCGGAACAGGTGACCCGGGTCGCCCGCGAGGTCGGTACGGACGGGCGCCTCGGCGGCCAGGCGCAGGTGCCCGGCGTGGCCGGAGTGTGGCGCGACCTGACCGACTCGGTGAACGGCATGGCCGGCAACCTCACCGCCCAGGTCCGCAACATCGCGCAGGTCGCCACGGCGGTGGCGCGCGGTGACCTGTCGCAGAAGATCGACGTGGACGCGCGCGGCGAGATCCTGGAGCTGAAGAACACCCTCAACACGATGGTGGACCAGCTCTCGAACTTCGCCGAGCAGGTGACGCGGGTGGCCCGCGAGGTCGGTACGGAGGGCATCCTCGGCGGTCAGGCCGAGGTGCAGGGGGTCTCCGGTACGTGGAAGGACCTCACCCAGTCCGTGAACGGCATGGCCAACAACCTCACCCTCCAGGTGCGGAACATCGCCGAGGTCACGACCGCGGTGGCCAAGGGCGACCTGTCGAAGAAGATCACCGTCGACGCCAAGGGCGAAATTCTCGAACTCGTCACGACCGTGAACACCATGGTCGACCAGCTGATGAACTTCGCCGACGAGGTCGCCCGGGTGGCCCGTGAGGTGGGTACCGAGGGCATCCTCGGCGGCCAGGCCCGGGTGCGCGGCGCGACGGGCATCTGGAAGGACCTCAGTGACAACGTCAACCTGATGGCCAACAACCTGACCAGCCAGGTGCGGAACATCTCCCGGGTCTCCTCGGCGGTGGCCAACGGCGACCTGACGAAGAAGGTCACCGTCGAGGCACGGGGCGAGGTCGCCGAACTGGCCGACACCGTCAACACGATGGTGACGACGCTCTCCTCGTTCGCGGACGAGGTGACCCGGGTGGCCCGTGAGGTGGGTACCGAGGGCATCCTCGGCGGGCAGGCGCGGGTCCCGGGGGTGTCGGGGACCTGGAAGGACCTCACCGAGTCCGTGAACTCGATGGCCTCCAACCTCACCGGACAGGTGCGGCAGATCGCGACCGTCACCACGGCCATCGCCAAGGGCGACCTGACCAAGAAGATCGACATCGACGCGCAGGGCGAGATCCTGCAGCTCAAGGACACCATCAACACGATGGTCGACCAGCTGTCGTCCTTCGCCGACCAGGTGACCCGGGTCGCCCGCGAGGTGGGTACGGAAGGCCAACTCGGCGGCCAGGCGCGGGTGCGGGACGTCGACGGCACCTGGCGCGACCTCACCGAGTCGGTGAACGAGATGGCGGGCAACCTCACCCGGCAGGTGCGGGCCATCGCGGCCGTGGCCACCGCGGTGACGCGCGGCGACCTGAACCTCAAGATCGACGTGGACGCGGCCGGCGAGATCCAGGTGCTGCAGGACAACATCAACACGATGATCGCCAACCTGCGCGACACCACCCTCGCCAACAAGGAGCAGGACTGGCTGAAGGGCAACCTCGCCCGGATCTCCGGCCTGATGCAGGGCCGACGCGATCTGGACGACGTCGCCTCGCTGATCATGAGCGAGCTCACCCCGGTGGTCTCGGCCCAGCACGGCGCGTTCTTCCTGGCGATGGGCGCGGGCGACAACGACGAAGTGGGCGCGGACAGCAGCGCCGAGGGCGCGTACGAGCTCCGGATGCGCGGCAGTTACGGCTACTCGGCGGGCTCCATGCCGACCTCCTTCCGGCCCGGCGAGTCACTCATCGGCGAGTCCGCGGCGGAGCGGAAGACCATCCAGCTGGACCACGCGCCGCCCGGATACCTGAAGATCTCCTCCGGACTCGGCGAGGCGCCCCCGGCCCATGTGATCGTGCTGCCGGTGCTCTTCGAGGGCAAGGTCCTCGGGGTGATCGAGCTGGCGTCCTTCCAGCCGTTCACCCAGATCCAGCGGGACTTCCTCAACCAGCTCGCCGAGATGATCGCGACGAGTGTCAACACCATCAGCGTCAACACCCGGACCGAGAAGCTGCTGGAGCAGTCGCAGGAGCTCACCGAGCAGCTCCGCGACCGCTCGGAGGAGCTGGAGAACCGGCAGAAGGCCCTCCAGGCCTCCAACGCCGAACTGGAGGACAAGGCCGAGCTGCTGGCACGGCAGAACCGCGACATCGAGGTGAAGAACACCGAGATCGAGGAGGCCCGGCAGATCCTGGAGGAACGCGCCGAACAGCTCGCCGTCTCGATGCGCTACAAGTCCGAGTTCCTGGCGAACATGTCGCACGAGCTGCGCACTCCGCTCAACTCCCTCCTGATCCTTGCCAAGTTGCTCGCCGACAACGCCGAGGGCAACCTCTCCCCCAAGCAGGTGGAGTTCGCCGAGACGATCCACGGGGCCGGTTCCGACCTGCTCCAGCTGATCAACGACATCCTCGACCTCTCCAAGGTCGAGGCGGGGAAGATGGACGTCAGCCCGACCCGTATCGCGCTGGTCCAGCTGGTCGACTACGTGGAGGCGACCTTCCGGCCGCTCACCGCGGAGAAGGGGCTCGACTTCTCCGTACGCGTCTCGCCCGAACTGCCCGCCACCCTGCACACCGACGAGCAGCGGCTGCTCCAGGTGCTGCGCAACCTGCTCTCCAACGCGGTGAAGTTCACCGACAGCGGGGCGGTGGAGCTGGTGATCCGGCCGGCCGGACCGGACGTGCCGAACGCCATCAGGGAGAACCTGCTGGAGCAGGGCATGCTGCGGGACTCCGACGATCTGATCGCCTTCTCGGTCACCGACACCGGGATCGGCATCGCGTCCAGCAAGATGATGGTGATCTTCGAGGCGTTCAAGCAGGCGGACGGCACCACCAGCCGCAAGTACGGCGGGACGGGCCTCGGCCTCTCCATCAGCCGGGAGATCGCGCGGCTGCTGGGCGGGGAGATCCACGCGGCGAGCGAGCCCGGCCGCGGTTCCACCTTCACCCTCTACCTTCCGCTGCGCCGCGGTGAACTTCCCGCCCAGGGGCACCCGCAGGGGGGTTCCGGCGCCTACGAACCGCCCTCCGGCACCGGGGAGTACACGCCCCCGGCCGACTCCGCGCCGCTGGGCGACCCGGCCAACTCGGCGGGGGTGTTCCGGCGCCGGCGCCAGGCGCTCGGCGATCAGCGCCGCCGTCCGGAGCTGCCCGCACCCAACCGGCCCGGGACCGGGGCGGTTTCGGACGCGGAGAGCGCGGCGCAGGAGGACTGGGTCCAGGCCGCGCAGACGCCGGAAACCCGGAAGTCCTTCAGGTTCCGCGGCGAGAAGGTGCTGATCGTCGACGACGACATCCGTAACGTCTTCGCTCTCACCAGCGCCCTGGAGCAGCACGGCCTCTCGGTGCTCTACGCGGAGAACGGACGCGAGGGCATCGAAGTGCTGGAGCAGCACGACGACGTGGCGGTCGTGCTGATGGACATCATGATGCCCGAGATGGACGGGTACGCGACGACGACGGCGATCCGGCGGATGCCCCAGTTCGCGGCTCTGCCGATCGTCGCGCTGACCGCGAAGGCCATGAAGGGCGACAAGGAGAAGGCACTCGACTGCGGTGCCTCCGACTACGTCACCAAGCCGGTCGATCCCGACTACCTGCTCGGCGTGATGGAGCGCTGGATGCGCGGGGAATGACGCGGCCACGGGGCGGCGGCCGGCTTCGGCCGGTACCGCCCCGTCGGAGGCCCGGGCCCGGCGCGGGTGCCGCCCCTGGGCGGGGCCCGGCCGCGTCCCGGGGTGCCCGCGGCGGGGGAGGCCCGGCAGGACTCCGGTGCCGTCCCGGGCGGAGGGTCCCGCGCCGCCTTCCCGGGAGAGGTGTGGAGGCGCTCCGTGCCGGGAACCTTCTGAACTCCCGCCGCGTTCTTGTTGTGTGCACAGTGACATCGCGGTGACAGGGTGTGGCGGCGGCCGGGGTGCGGCTACGATGACCGGCACAAGACGGACGGCGATACGGAGCCGTCCCCTGGGGCGGCACCCGGTGCGACGCCGGAATGAGGAGGGCGGGCCATGATGCAGAAGGCCAAGATCCTCCTGGTCGATGACCGGCCGGAGAATCTGCTGGCGCTGGAGGCCATCCTCTCTGCGCTGGATCAGACGCTGGTGCGGGCATCGTCAGGGGAGGAAGCGCTCAAGGCGCTGCTCACGGACGACTTCGCGGTCATCCTGCTCGACGTCCAGATGCCGGGCATGGACGGTTTCGAGACGGCGGCGCACATCAAGCGCCGTGAGCGGACGCGGGACATCCCGATCATCTTTCTCACCGCCATCAACCACGGCCCGCACCACACCTTCCGGGGATACGCCGCCGGCGCCGTCGATTACATCTCGAAGCCGTTCGACCCCTGGGTGCTCCGCGCCAAGGTGTCGGTCTTCGTCGAGCTGTACATGAAGAACTGCAAGCTGCGCGAGCAGGCGGCCCTGCTGAGGGCCCAGCTCGACGGTGGGCGGTCGGGTGAGGACCGGGAGCCGGCCGGGTTGCTGGCCGAACTCTCCGCGCGTCTCGCCGCGGTGGAGGAGCAGGCGGAAGCGCTCTCCAAGCAGTTGGACGACGAGTCCGCCGACGCGGCGGCCGTCGCCACGGCGGCGCATCTCGAACGCAAGCTGACGGGTCTGCGGCGGGCGCTCGACGCCCTGGAGCCCGGTACGAACGGCGCCACCGGCATTTTGCCGTCACCGAACTGACAGCCCGGCACCGGCAGACCGGTGCGGGGCGGTCCGGACGGGAACGGACGGACCGGGGCGGGCGGTCACGGGGCTGACGGCGTGCGGAACCAGTGCTGCTGGTCAGCTCCCCACTGCCCCCAGGGCCGCCGTTCAACCCTCCCGCGCGAGTGAGACGGCGTCAGTTTTGCGCCGCTGCAAGGCGACACGGTCGGGTGAACCCGACGGGCACGTGTCCCGACGCGTCGACACCGGTAACCTCGGCGCATGGCCTCACGTACGTCCGGCAAGGGTTCCCAGAGCTCGGCGGGCACCGCCCAGAGTGCCGGCCGTACCCCGGGGCCGGCGAGAAAAGCAGCGCCCGCGAAGAAGGCGCCGGCCGGGAAAGCGGCGCCTCCGCGCCGGGCGCCCGCCAACAGGGTGCCCGTCAAGAAGGGGGCGGCCAGAAGGCCCGCGCCGAAGCCCGCCGCGTCCCCCACCAACGGGGTCGTCCGGCTGGTGCGTGCCGTCTGGCTCGGCACGGCGCACGGTGTGGGTGCCATGCTCCGTTCGATAGGGCGTGGTGCCAAGGGGCTCGACCCGGCCCACCGCAAGGACGGGCTGGCACTGCTGCTGCTGGGGCTCGCGCTGATCGTCGCCGCGGGCACCTGGTCGAATCTGCGCGGACCGGTCGGTGACCTCGTCGAGATGCTGGTGACCGGGGCCTTCGGACGACTCGACCTCCTCGTACCGATACTGCTGGGCGCGGTCGCCGTGCGGCTGATCCTCTATCCGCAGAAGCCCGAGGCCAACGGACGCATCGTCATCGGTCTCTCCGCTCTGGTCGTCGGCATCCTCGGGCAGGTCCACATCGCCTGCGGCAGCCCCGGCCGGGGGGACGGCACGCAGGCCATACAGGACGCCGGCGGCCTGATCGGCTGGGGCGCCTCCACCCCGCTGGTCTTCGCGATGGGTGATGTCCTCGCCGTACCGCTGCTGCTCCTGCTCACGGTGTTCGGCCTCCTCGTCGTGACGGCCACGCCCGTCAACGCGATTCCGCAGCGGCTCCGGCTGCTCGGGACGAAGCTCGGCCTCGTGGACTCGCCGGCGGCGCGCGAGGACGGCTACGAGGACTATGCCGACGACGAGCGGTACGACGACCAGTGGCGCGAGGCGCTGCCCGGCCGGACACCCGGCCGCCGCCCCGGAGGGGTGTACGACCCGGACGGCGCGGAGAACGAGGCGCCGGCCCAGCGCCGCAGGCCCCGTCGGCAGACGGCGCAGCCCGGTGCGAACCGGCCGATGGACGCCGTCGACGTGGCGGCGGCAGCCGCCGCCGCGCTGGACGGAGCGGTGCTCAACGGCATCTCGCCCTCACCCGTCGTCGCGGACCTCACCCAGGGGGTCCACGGCGACCGGGACCACACCGGGGAGCGGACCGGCACCCCCGTTCCCGGGGCGCGCGGGTCCCGGTCCGCCGGGGAGGCGGGCAAGGAGCGGACCGGCCGCAGGCCCGCCGGTGCGCCGCCCGCCGGCGTACCGGACCTGACCAAGCCCGCGCCGGAGCAGACCCGGCCGCTGCCCGCCCGGGCCGAGCAGCTCCAGCTCTCCGGCGACATCACCTACTCGCTGCCCTCCCTCGACCTGCTGGAGCGCGGCGGCCCCGGCAAGACGCGGAGCGCGGCGAACGACGCGGTCGTCGCCTCGCTGACCAACGTCTTCACGGAGTTCAAGGTCGACGCGGCCGTCACCGGCTTCACCCGGGGCCCGACGGTCACCCGGTACGAGGTCGAGCTCGGGCCGGCGGTGAAGGTCGAGCGGATCACCGCGCTCACCAAGAACATCGCCTACGCCGTCGCCAGCCCCGACGTCCGGATCATCTCGCCGATCCCCGGCAAGTCGGCGGTCGGCATCGAGATCCCGAACTCCGACCGGGAGATGGTCAACCTCGGTGACGTCCTGCGGCTCGCGGACGCGGCCGAGGACGACCACCCGATGCTGGTCGCGCTCGGCAAGAACGTCGAGGGCGGCTACGAGATGGCCAACCTGGCGCAGATGCCGCACGTGCTGGTCGCGGGGGCGACCGGCTCCGGCAAGTCGTCCTGCATCAACTGCCTGATCACCTCGATCATGGTCCGGGCCACCCCGGACGACGTGCGCATGGTCCTCGTCGACCCCAAGCGGGTCGAGCTGACCGCGTACGAGGGCATCCCGCACCTGATCACACCGATCATCACCAACCCGAAGAAGGCCGCCGAGGCGCTCCAGTGGGTGGTGCGGGAGATGGACCTGCGCTACGACGACCTCGCGGCGTACGGGTTCCGGCACATCGACGACTTCAACCACGCGGTGCGCGACGGCAAGGTGAAGGCGCCCGAGGGCAGCGAGCGGGAGCTGTCGCCGTACCCGTACCTGCTGGTGATCGTCGACGAGCTGGCGGACCTGATGATGGTCGCGCCGCGCGACGTGGAGGACTCCATCGTCCGCATCACCCAGCTCGCCCGGGCCGCCGGTATCCACCTGGTGCTCGCGACGCAGCGGCCCTCCGTCGACGTCGTCACCGGACTGATCAAGGCCAACGTGCCCTCCCGGCTGGCGTTCGCCACCTCCTCGCTCGCGGACAGCCGGGTCATCCTGGACCAGCCCGGCGCCGAGAAGCTCATCGGAAAGGGTGACGGGCTGTTCCTGCCGATGGGGGCGAACAAGCCGACCCGTATGCAGGGCGCCTTCGTCACCGAGGAGGAGGTCGCCGCCGTCGTCCAGCACTGCAAGGACCAGATGACCCCCGTCTTCCGTGAGGACGTGGTGGCCGGGACCAAGCAGAAGAAGGAGATCGACGAGGACATCGGCGACGACCTCGACCTGCTCTGCCAGGCCGCGGAACTCGTCGTCTCGACGCAGTTCGGCTCGACCTCGATGCTCCAGCGCAAGTTGAGGGTCGGCTTCGCCAAGGCCGGAAGGCTCATGGACCTGATGGAGTCACGGAACATCGTCGGCCCCAGCGAGGGGTCGAAGGCCCGTGACGTGATGGTCAAGCCCGACGAGCTGGACGGGGTGTTGGCTCTCATCCGCGGGGAAACCGCTCCCTGAGGCCGGCCGCTCCCGGAGGTCACGGAAGCATCGCGGAATCCTCTTGGCCCAAGGGCGGGGGCAACCGTTTCCTCCGGTCGTACGTCAAGTTCAAGTGGAGGGTACGGCCGTGGCCGCTCCCGCGGTACGGCCCAAGGGGTTGTCCGTCGGGCCCGATGGCGTACAAAGTCGTCGCGCCCGGTTGCCCCACCCTTTCGTACCCCCCCTAGACTGAACATCCAGCAGGTGGCTCACGCTCGAAAGGCGCCCCCGTGTCCATCGGCAACTCCCCCGAAGACGACCGGCCTTCGATCGGTCGTGTGCTTCAGCAGGCTCGTATCGCCGCAGGTCTGACGGTCGACGAAGTCAGCGTTTCCACCCGGGTGCGCATCCCCATCGTGCACGCGATCGAGGACGACGACTTCTCGCGCTGCGGCGGAGACGTCTACGCGCGCGGTCACATCCGCACTGTCGCCCGCGCCGTCGGCATCGATCCGGAACCGTTGGTCCAGCAGTACGACGCCGAACACGGCGGCCGTCCCGTGCCCACGCCCGCGGCTCCGCTCTTCGAAGCGGAACGCATCAGATCCGAACCCCGGCGTCCCAACTGGACCGCGGCCATGGTCGCGGCCATCGTCGCCGTCGTCGGGTTCGTCGGCTTCACGCTCTTCCACGGTGAGGACGACGGAACCAGCACCGCACACGTGGCCGAGGGCTCCACGCCCGACAAGACGGCCACCGCCAAACCGACCCCCACCAAGCCCGCCGACCCCAAGCCCGTGCCGTCGGAGAGCGCCATCGCGGCGGCTCCGCTGGACAAGGTGACGGTCAAGCTCAGCGCCACCGAGGGCAAGAGCTGGATCTCCGCCAAGGACCACAGCGGGCAGATCCTCTTCGACGGACTGCTCCTCCAGGGCCAGTCGAAGACGTTCCAGGACGAGGAGCGCGTCGACCTCGTCCTCGGCAACGCCGGATCCATCGACCTCTTCGTAAACGGCAAGAAGGTCCAGGACCAGTTCGAACCCGGACAGGTCGAGCGGCTTTCCTACGCGAAGGGCGACCCCGAGGCGGGCTGAGAAGCCCCGTCTCCCGTACGACTCCGCCCTCCTCACGGGCACCCAGCCGCACCACGACGAGCGCCCGGCCAGTCGCCGGGCGCTCGTCGCGTTCCGCCGCCATCCCGGTACCGGGCGCTCGTCGCGTTCCGCGCGCCCCGACACCCGGCGGCCGTCGCGTTTCCGGGTGGCCGGGGTGACGTTGGGTAGCGGGGAACCCTGCGCGGCGGGAGGCCCGCCGCGACAAAGTAGTCTTGATGCCATGCCCGAACGCCGTACCGTCGCCCTCGTCACTCTTGGCTGCGCCCGTAACGAGGTGGACTCGGAGGAGCTTGCAGGCCGCTTGGCAGCGGACGGCTGGGAGCTCGTCGAGGACGCCTCCGACGCGGATGTCGCCGTCGTCAACACCTGCGGCTTCGTCGAAGCCGCCAAGAAGGACTCCGTCGATGCCCTCCTCGAAGCCAACGATCTGAAGGATCACGGCAGGACCCAGGCCGTCGTCGCGGTCGGCTGCATGGCCGAGCGCTACGGCAAGGATCTTGCCGAGGCCCTGCCGGAAGCCGACGGAGTCCTCGGTTTCGACGACTACGCCGACATCTCCGACCGGCTCCAGACCATCCTCAACGGCGGCATCCACGCCTCCCACACCCCGCGCGACCGGCGCAAGCTCCTCCCGATCAGCCCCGCCGAACGGCAGGACGCCGCAGTGGCCCTGCCCGGGCACGCGCAGGAGATCGCCCCGGCCCCCGCCGACCTCCCGGAAGGCGTCGCTCCGGTCTCCGGGCCGCGCGCCCCGCTCCGCCGCCGCCTGGGCACGAGCCCCGTCGCCTCGGTGAAGCTGGCCTCCGGTTGCGACCGCCGCTGCTCCTTCTGCGCCATCCCTTCCTTCCGCGGCTCCTTCATCTCCCGCCGTCCCTCCGACGTGCTGGGCGAGACCCGCTGGCTGGCCGAGCAGGGCGTCAAGGAGGTCATGCTGGTCTCCGAGAACAACACCTCGTACGGCAAGGACCTCGGCGACATCCGCCTGCTGGAGACCCTGCTGCCCGAGCTCGCCGACGTCGACGGCATCGAGCGCATCCGCGTCAGCTACCTCCAGCCCGCCGAGATGCGCCCCGGACTGATCGATGTCCTGACCTCCACGCCGAAGGTCGCCCCGTACTTCGACCTGTCCTTCCAGCACTCCGCCCCCGGCGTGCTGCGCGCCATGCGCCGCTTCGGCGACACGGACCGCTTTCTGGAGCTCCTGGACACCATCCGCTCCAAGGCCCCGCAGGCCGGCGCGCGGTCCAACTTCATCGTCGGCTTCCCCGGCGAGACCGAGGCCGACCTGGCCGAGCTGGAGCGTTTCCTCACCGGCGCCCGGCTCGACGCCATCGGCGTCTTCGGGTACTCCGACGAGGAGGGGACCGAAGCGGTCGGCTACGAGAACAAGCTGGACGCCGACACCATCGCCGAGCGCCTCGCCCACATCTCCCAGCTCGCCGAGGAGCTCACCTCCCAGCGCGCCGAGGAGCGGGTCGGGGAGACGCTGCAGGTGCTCGTCGAGTCCGTGGAATCCGAGGAGGACGGGCCGGTCGCCATCGGCCGCGCCGCACACCAGGCACCCGAAACGGACGGCCAGGTGGTCTTCACCACACGCGAAGGCCTCGTCCCCGGCCTTATGGTCGAGGCGAAGGCAGTGGGCACCGAGGGAGTCGACCTGGTGGCCGAACATCTCGCAACACTCTCGGAGGCGGCCAGATGACGGGAGCCCCGGCATCCGCGACAGGCGGTTCCGGCGCGACGCCGGTCCGCGGCGGCAAGCTGGGCACCGCGGCCGTGAACCAGGCCAGCCTGTGGAACATCGCCAACATCCTCACCATGATCCGGCTGCTGCTCGTGCCCGGCTTCGTGATGCTGCTGCTGGCCGACGGCGGCTACGACCCCGCCTGGCGGTCCTTCGCGTGGGCGGCCTTCGCCGTCGCGATGATCACGGACCTGTTCGACGGGCACCTCGCGCGGACGTACAACCTGGTCACCGACTTCGGGAAGATCGCCGACCCCATCGCCGACAAGGCGATCATGGGGGCCGCGCTGATCTGTCTGTCGTGGCTGGACGACCTGCCGTGGTGGATCACCGGAGTGGTCCTCTTCCGTGAGCTGGGCATCACGCTCATGCGGTTCTGGGTGATCCGGCACGCGGTGATCCCGGCCAGCCGTGGCGGC
This sequence comes from Streptomyces sp. NPDC008125, assembly GCF_042957125.1. Classification (NCBI taxonomy): domain Bacteria; kingdom Bacillati; phylum Actinomycetota; class Actinomycetes; order Kitasatosporales; family Streptomycetaceae; genus Streptomyces; species Streptomyces sp. NPDC008125. Next base: position 646,393 of record NZ_JBIBHR010000001.1, on the reverse strand, counting down.
AAGATGAAGACGCTGGCCCAGGGAACGGCCGTCGGGATGTACGTCCTGGCACTCACCGGGCCCCTGGCCACCTTCCGCTTCTGGGTGATGATGGTCGCCGTCGTGCTGACGGTGGTCACCGGACTCGATTACGTACGCCAGGCGGTCGTGGCGCGCCGCAAGGGGCTCGCCGCCGAGCGGGTCGCGGCGCTGGAGGCGGCCGTCCTGGCGCTGGACCCGGAGCACGCGGAGACCGTCGCGGTCGCTCCGACGACGGCCTCCAAGGTCTCCACGGCCCCCGCGGTCGCCCCGACCGGTGCAGCTCCGGCGGTCGCTTCCGGTGCGTCCCCCGCGATCGCTCCGGCCGCTGCCGCCGGGGGTGCGAGCGTCGACGCGGCCGCAGTGGCCGGCGGCGAGACACATCCCGGAGCAGTGGTGGGCGACCCCGCCGAGGCCGAGAGGTGACCCTCGCGGCCCGGGTGGTGCGGCAGCTCGCCGAGCGGGGGGAGACCCTCGCCGTGGCCGAATCGCTGACCGGTGGCCTGGTCGCTGCCGAAATCACCTCCGTGCCGGGCGCCTCACGCTCCTTCCGCGGCTCCGTGACGGCCTACGCGACGCCCTTGAAGCACGAACTGCTGGGGGTCGATCCGGCGCTCCTCGCGGAGCGCGGGGCCGTGGACGCCGAGGTCGCGCGCGGTATGGCCACCGGCGTGCGCCGGGCGCTCGGTGCCGACTGGGGCATCTCGACGACCGGGGTCGCCGGCCCCGAACCGCAGGACGGTCAACCCGTGGGTACCGTCTTCGTCGCGGTCGCGGGACCCCGCGGGGTCGGTAAAGTCTGCGCACTGCGGTTGAACGGCGAGCGGACGGACATCCGTAGAGAGAGTGTGCTCGGCGTCCTTGAGCTGCTCTCCGGCGAACTCGCAGAAAATGCGGGGGCACAGGATACGGAACAGAACGGGGGGAATTGATGTTTGCAGCCCTGAGAGAACACGACATCGCTCCCCGCACGGCCGCAGCGCTAAGCGGTACGGTGGGGCGTGAAGGATGCGGCTACGCGGTCCGAGGAGGGAGCCACCGATGATTCTGCTCCGTCGCCTGCTGGGTGACGTGCTGCGTCGGCAGCGCCAGCGCCAAGGCCGTACTCTGCGCGAAGTCTCCTCGTCCGCCCGGGTCTCGCTCGGCTATCTCTCCGAGGTGGAGCGGGGGCAGAAGGAGGCATCCTCCGAGCTGCTCTCCGCGATTTGCGACGCGCTTGACGTACGGATGTCCGAGCTCATGCGTGAAGTGAGCGATGAGCTGTCACTCGCCGAACTCGCCGAGTCGGCAGCAGTCAGTGATCCGGTCCATGTGCCGGTGCGCCCCATGCTCAACTCCGTCTCCGTGGCATCGGTGGCGGGTGTACCGGCGGGACGGGTGACGATCAAGGCGCCCGCGGAAGCGGTGGATGTCGTCGCCGCCTGACCCGCACGGTCCGGTGTGACGGAACCCCGGTCGGCCCTTCCGAGGGCAGGCCGGGGTTCCGTCGTGTACGGGAGCGGGCGAGGGCGCGGGCGGCGCGACGGGTTCACGGGCTACGGGGGTGTGCGCGGCGGTTCGCGGGGCAGACGGAGAGCGAGGCTGCGGATGGTCGCTTTGTCAGCTTCTGTGCCATCGTGGATGGCGTGCTGACCGCGGCTGTCGAACCAGCCGACGAAACCGTCGGCGCGACAGGGCAGGGCTTCGGCGCCCGGTCCACCGCCGACAGAACGGAGAGAGTGCATGTCTGTCGTCAAAAGCCCGCTTTCCGACGCCGACCTCAAGACGGTGGGCGAGTCCCTGCAGGGCGCCCTGGTCGATCTGGTCGACCTCTCGCTGGCCGCGAAGCAGGTCCACTGGAACGTCGTCGGCCCGCGCTTCCGCTCCGTGCACCTTCAGCTCGACGAGGTCGTGGACACCGCGCGCCAGCACTCCGACACGGTGGCCGAGCGCGCCTCCGCCATCGGGGTCAACCCGGACGGACGGTCCGCGACCATCGCCCGGACGACCGCCATCAACGTCGTGCCGGACGGCTGGATCAAGGACGTCGACGCGGTGAAGGTCCTGGTGGACGCGTTGGAGATCGTGATCGGCCGGATGCGGGAGCGCATCGAGGTCACCGCCGACCCGGATCCGGTGAGCCAGGACCTCCTGATCGCCGTGGCCGCCGACCTCGAGAAGCATGCCTGGATGTTCCAGGCGGAGAGCGCCTGAGCCGGTCGGGGGCGAGCGGAACCCTTCTTCCGGAACGCCGGACGGCTCCCCGACCCACCGAAGAGCAGTCTTCAAGGCCGCAGAACGAGAACAGCCCCGTTGCCGGGTGATCCGGTGGCGGGGCTGTCCCGTGTGCGGGGCCGGTGCCCACGGTTCCAGGTTCTGCCCACGGTTCCAGGTTCGGAGGGGCGCGGCGTTCGTCCTCGCCGCCACCCCGGGGGAACTCGCCGTCACCCCCGGAGGAACTCGCCCCCGCTGTCACCCCCGGAGGAAGGCGTGGCTGCGGCCGATCCCGGTGAACCCTCGGCGGACGTACCAGGCGCGCGGCCAGTCGGTCTCGTCCGCCACGAGGAAGAGCCGGGGGACACCGGCAGCGGCGGCCAGCGCCAGGCCGGTGGCGAGCACGGTGTCGCCGTGACCCCGGCCGCGATGCGGCTCGACGGTCACCAGGTCCTCCAGTTGGGCCAGCCCGGAGGACCGGTCGAGATAGAGGTCGGCCCAGGCCGCGATCTCACCCTCCGGTGTCCGGGCGGCGAGGAAGAGCACCTCCGCCGCCCCACGCAGCCGGGCGGTGCGACGGTCGGTGAGCTGCCGGGCGAGTTCCCGGTCCTGGAACCAGAGCAGTTGCTGGTCGAGGAGCGCGTCCCGCAACCCGGCCAGTGCGACCGGTCGCGCGGCGGTGTCCGGCAGCACGCAGCCGGCCGTCTCCCGTGTCAGCACCACATGGGTGTCCCGGTGGTAGCCGGCTGCCGCCAGCGCCGGGGTGGCCCGCTCGCCGAGCGCGTCGTCCAGCACGGAGATCCGGTACTGCTCACGTGGCCCGAGGCTCCGCTCGGCCTGTTCGGGCAGCGCCACCGGATCGGCGTCCGGTGTGTCGACGATCAGTTGGTTGTGCTCCTGGGAAAGGGGGAAATCCGGGTCGCGGACGGCGAAGGCGCCGGGAAGCCGGATGGTCTCGGCGGCCTGGCGCCGGGCGAAGGCGGCGCGGAAGGCGGTCACGCGCTCAAGCGGATGCGGCATCCCGCCATGGTCGGTCCGCCCGGGGCGGGGGGCCAGGGCTTTTCTCCCCCCGGCGCCTCTCCGGGCGGGCCCGCGGGAGGTGGAACGGGTCCGGCTCTGGATGCAGCGCGGCCGGTCCCGGGGCAGACTGCCGGACAGAGGCCCGACCGGCGGGCCGGTCCCGGCGTCCGGTTCGTCCCGGGCCATGGCCGGGGTGGTCGGCCGGAGGAGGCCGCAGTGATACGGAGACGGGTGCGGCCGGTCCTGATGTCCGCCGGACTCCTGATATGCGGCGGGCTGTGGTGGTGGGCCGTGTTGCGGCTCGTCCTCGTGCCGGGGCAGACCGGAACGCTGGAGGGCACGGTGGTGGCGGGCGGCTGGGGCCTGAGCCTGCTGCCGGTCCACGTGACGGCGGCCGGAACGAGAAGCCGGGCTCCCCGGTACGACGGGTCCATATCCGGCCGGCCGTTCCTCCGGTACGCGCGCCGATGGTGGACGGGGAGGCGTGGGGTACCCAGTCGGGGACGGCCGGGCAACGGGGTTCGCGGGAGGCGGCCCGACCGGTGAGATCCGGTGGCGGGCCCCGGGGGGCGAAATGCCGGCAAGCGGGGGTTGGCCGGCGGCACGGGGCCGGTGGGCCGACCGGCGGGAGGCGGTCAGTACGGGGTGGGGCCCGACTGGCAATGGGGACACCAGTACGTGGGGCGGTCGTCCTGGTCCGCCTTGCGGACGGGGGTACGGCAGCGGAGACAGGGGCGACCCGCGCGCCCGTAGACGTACACCGGTTCACGGGTGCGGCTGAGGGCCGCGATCCGCCCGGTGGTGGTGCGGGTCGAACTGTCGCGGTTCGCGTCCAGCAGCCGCGCGGCGGCGCCCACCAGCCGGGGGAGGAGGGGGCCGGGCAGCTCGCCCACCGGAAGCCAGGGGGTGACGCGCGCCAGGAAGCAGAGCTCGCACTTGTAGACGTTGCCGATCCCGGCCAGATTGCGCTGGTCGAGCAGCGCCTCGCCGAGTGGGCGGTCCGGGGCGGCGAGCAGGTTCTCCACGGCCCTGTCCGCATCCCAGTCGGGACCCAGCAGGTCCGGGCCCAGATGCCCCACCACACGGTCCTCGTCGGCGGTGCGCAGGAGCTCCAGTACCGGGAGGCGGTAGCCGACGGCGGTGTGCTCGGTGTTGCCGAGGACGGCCCGGATTTCGTACGCCGGACCGCCGCGCCACCGCTCCCCGGGGGCGAAGATCCGCCAGGCGCCGTCCATCCGCAGATGGCTGTGGAGCGTGAGGCCGCCCTCCAGACGGGCGAGGAGGTGCTTCCCCCTCGGGGACACGTCGAGGACGGTGCGGCCGGTCAGGTCGGCGGTGGCGAACCGGGGCACCCGCAGATCGGCATGGGTGAGGACTCTCCCGGCGAGAGCGGCGTCAAGTCGCTTCGCCGCCCGCGCGACCGTGTCTCCTTCGGGCATGCCTCCATCATGCGGCAGTGGCAGTGGCAGTGGCAGTGGCAGTGGCAGTGGCAGTGGCAGTGGCGGCGCGGCGTCGGTGCGGGGGGCTCGGCTGCGCTCGGGCCGCCGCCGGCCGCCCGGTCAGGCGCGCAGCCGCATCCCCTTGGGGGTGGCCAGGAAGCCCGCCGTCTCCAGCACCCGGCCCACCGGCGAGGTCAGCGAGGACACGCCGTTGGTGCGCTCCACCGTGACCGTGCCGAGGGACCCCGCCTTCGCCGCCGCCGCGAGCGCCTCGGCCGCGGCGCGCAGCGCGGGGTCCTCGGGGTCGGAGGGCCAGGCCAGCAGGGATTTGCCGCCGCGCTCCATGTACAGCGTCAGCTCCCCGTCGACCAGCACCACCAGGGCGCCCGCCTTGCGGCCCGGCTTGTGACCGGCGCCGTCCGGGGACTCGGGCCAGGGCAGCGCCGCGCCGTAGGCGTTGGCCGGGTCGGCCGCCGCCAGCACCACGGCGCGCGGCACGCTCCCCGGGTCCCGGCGGTCCCGGGCCGTCGACGCCGCCCGTAGCCGGTCCACGGCACCGTCCATCGCGAACTGCGCGGCCCCGAGCCCCTCCACGACGTAACCGCGCCTCGCCTGCCCGTTGTCCTCGAAGGCGGCGAGGATGCGGTACGTGGCGGAGAAACCACCCTCCACGCCCTCTGCCTGCACTGCGCCCCGGGTGACCACGCCGTGCCGGTCCAGCAGGGTGCGGGCCAGCGCGTGGGCGCGGTGGGTGGGCTCGGGCTCGCTCGCCGGCAGCAGCGCCCACCGGCCGGAAACGGTCGGTGGGCCCGTCCGGGAGGCCGGGCGGGCGGACGCGGTGAGCGAGCCGTACCGGCCGCGCGGCACCGAGCGCCTGGCCCGGTGCGCGGTCGATCCGGCCGTACGCCCCGACCCGAGGAGCGAGCGCAGCGGCGCCAGCGTGTCGTTGGTGAGCCGCCCGGACCAGGCGAGGTCCCAGAGCGCGTCGGCCAGCTGTGCGTCCGAGGCGGCCGGGTGCGTGGTGGCGCGGACCTGATCGGCGATCTGGCGGAAGAAGAGGCCGTAGCCGCCGCGGAGCGCGGTCAGGACCGACTCGTGCAGCGCGGTCAGCTCCAGCGGGTGGGGCGGCGGCAGCAACAGCGGGGCGTTGTCCGCAGGGTAGAGCGCGAGCCAGCCGTCCTTGCCGGGGAGGGCGCCCGCCCCGGCCCAGACGACCTCGCCGGTCGTGGTCAGCTCGTCCAGCAGGGCGGGGGTGTAACCGGCGACCCGGCTCGGCAGGATCAGCCGCTCCAGCGCGGAGGCCGGAACCGGCGCGCCCTGCAACTGCTCGACGGCCCGGGCCAGCCCGTCGATGCCCCGCAGACCGTGGCCGTCCAGGTGCTGCCACTGCGGCAGGAACGTCGCCAGCGCGGCGGGCGGCACCGGCTCCAGCTCATGGCGGAGCGCCGCCAGCGAGCGGCGCCGCAGTCGGCGCAGGACAGTGGCGTCGCACCACTCCTGTCCGATGCCCGCCGGATGGAACTCGCCCAGCACGACCCGCCCCGAAGCGGACAGACGCTGCAGCGCACCCTCCGTCACCGCCGGACCGAGGCCGAAGCGCTCCGCCGCCCGCGCCGAGGTGAACGGGCCGTGCGTACGGGCGAACCGGGCGAGGAGGTCCCCCAGCGGGTCCTTCACCGGCTCGGTGAACGCCTCGGGCACCCCGACCGGGAGGGCGGTGCCCAGCGCGTCCCGCAACCGGCCGGCGTCCTCGACGGCCGCCCAGTGGTCGGCGCCCGCGATACGGACCCGCAGGGCCCGGCGGGCCGTCTCCAGCTCGGGTGCCCAGGACGGCTCCGCGCCGCGCTCGGCCAGCTCCGCCGGAGTGAGCGGGCCGAGGACCCGCAGCAGGTCGGCGACGCCCTCGACGTCCTTGACCCGGCGCTCCTCGGTCAGCCACTGGAGCTCCCGCTCCAGCTCGGTCAGGACGTCGGCGTCGAGCAGCTCGCGCAGCTCCGCCTGGCCGAGCAGCTCCGCCAGCAGGTGCGAGTCGAGCGAGAGGGCGGCGGCGCGCCGTTCGGCGAGCGGCGAGTCGCCCTCGTACAGGAACTGGGCGACGTAACCAAAGAGGAGGGAGCGGGCGAAGGGGGAGGGTTCGGTGGTGGTCACCTCCACGAGGCGGATGCGGCGGGCTTCGAGGTCGCCCATGAGCTCGGTCAGGCCCGGTACGTCGAACACGTCCTGGAGGCACTCGCGCACCGCTTCGAGGACGATCGGGAACGACCCGAACTCGGAGGCCACTTGGAGCAGCTGCGAGGCGCGCTGGCGCTGCTGCCACAGCGGGGTGCGCTTGCCTGGGCTGCGCCGGGGCAGCAGCAGGGCCCGCGCCGCGCACTCCCGGAAACGCGAGGCGAACAGCGCCGACCCGCCCACCTGGTCGGTGACGATCTGCTGGACCTCGCCCTTGTCGAAGACGACGTCGGCGGCGCCCACCGGCGCCTGCCCGCTGTCGTAGGCGGCGTCCGGGAGCATGAGGCCCCGGTCGGTGTCCGTGCCGTCGCCGGAACCGCCGGAACCGCCAGGTGCGTCGAAGTCGAGCAGATCGAGGCTCATCAGGTCCGCGTCCGGCAGCCGGAGCACGATGCCGTCGTCGGCGTGCATGACCTGGGCGTCCATGCCGTACCGCTCGGCCAGGCGGGCGGAGAGGGCGAGCGCCCACGGGGCGTGCACCTGCGCGCCGAACGGGGAGTGCACCACCACCCGCCAGTCGCCCAGCTCGTCCCGGAAGCGTTCGACGAGGACCGTCCGGTCGTCCGGGACGTGGCCGCAGGCCCGCCGCTGCTCGTCGAGGTAGGACAGGATGTTGCCGGCCGCCCAGGCGTCCAGACCGGCGGCGAGGAGCCGGAGCCGGGCGTCCTCCTCGGAGAGCCCCCCGACCTCCCGGAGGAACGCGCCCAGCGCGCGGCCCAGCTCCAGCGGGCGCCCCAGCTGGTCGCCCTTCCAGAACGGCAGGCGTCCCGGCACCCCCGGGGCGGGGGAGACCAGCACCCGGTCGCGGGTGATGTCCTCGATCCGCCAGGACGTGGTGCCGAGCGTGAAGACGTCCCCGACCCGGGACTCGTACACCATCTCCTCGTCGAGCTCGCCGACCCGGCCGCCGCCCTTCTTGGGGTCCGACCCGGCGAGGAAGACGCCGAACAGCCCCCGGTCCGGGATCGTGCCGCCGGAGGTGACGGCGAGCCGCTGCGCCCCGGGCCGCCCGGTCACCGTGCCCGCGACCCGGTCCCAGACCACGCGAGGGCGCAGCTCCGCGAAGGCGTCCGAGGGGTAGCGGCCCGCCAGCATGTCGAGCACGGCTGTGAACGCCGACTCCGGCAGCGACGCGAACGGCGCGGCGCGGCGGACGAGAGCCAGCAGGTCGTCCGCCTGCCGGGTGTCCAGCGCCACGATCGCCACCAGCTGCTGCGCCAGCACGTCCAGCGGGTTCGACGGGACGCGCAGCGCCTCGATGGCGCCCTCGCGCATCCGCTCGGTGACCACGGCAGCCTGCACGAGGTCGCCCCGGTACTTCGGGAAGACCACGCCCGTCGACACGGCCCCCACCTGGTGGCCCGCCCGGCCCACCCGCTGGAGGCCGGAGGCCACCGAGGGCGGGGACTCGACCTGGATCACCAGGTCCACGGCGCCCATGTCGATGCCGAGCTCCAGGCTGGACGTGGCGACCACCGCCGGCAGCCGGCCCGCCTTGAGGTCCTCCTCCACCTGGGCCCGCTGCTCCTTGGAGACCGAGCCGTGGTGCGCCCGGGCCAGCAGGGCCGGAGCGCCCTTCGCGCCGCCCGATTGAGCCATGAGCTCGGCGGGTGAGTGGGCCTCCGGCATGGCCTCGCCGGTCGCGCGTTCGTACGCGATCTCGTTGAGCCGGTTGCAGAGCCGCTCGGCGAGGCGCCGGGAGTTGGCGAAGACGATCGTGGAGCGGTGCGCCTGGACGAGGTCGGCGATCCGCTCCTCCACCTGAGGCCAGATCGACGGTTTGTCGCTCTGGTCGGCACCGCTGTCGGGGGCCGGTGAGCCGCCCAGTTCGCCGAGGTCCTCGACCGGTACGACCACGGAGAGGTCGAACTCCTTGGCCGAGGCGGGCTGCACGATCTCCACCCGGCGCTGCGGCGAGAGGAACCGCGCCACCTCGTCGACCGGCCGGACCGTGGCCGACAGCCCGATCCGGCGGGCGGGGCGAGGGAGCAGCTCGTCGAGCCGTTCCAGGCTGAGCGCGAGATGGGCGCCGCGTTTGGTGCCGGCGACGGCGTGCACCTCGTCCAGGATCACCGTCTCCACCCCGGCGAGGGCGTCCCGTGCCGAGGAGGTCAGCATCAGGAAGAGCGACTCGGGGGTCGTGATCAGGATGTCCGGCGGCTTCGTCACCATGCTCCGGCGCTCCGCCGGAGGCGTGTCACCCGACCGGATGCCGACCCGGACCTCCGGCTCCGGCAGCCCCAGCCGCACCGATTCCTGGCGGATGCCGGTCAGCGGCGAGCGGAGGTTGCGCTCCACGTCGACGGCGAGGGCCTTCAACGGGGAGATGTACAGGACGCGGCAGCGCTTCTTCGCTTCCGCGGGGGGCGGTACGGAGGCCAGCTGGTCGAGGGAGGCGAGGAAGGCCGCCAGGGTCTTGCCGGAGCCGGTCGGTGCCACGACCAGCACGTCCGACCCCTCCGCGATCGCGGACCAGGCGCCCTCCTGCGCTGCCGTGGGCGCGTGGAAGGCACCCGCGAACCAACTGCGGGTCGCGGGCGAGAACGAGTCCAGGGCAGAGCCGACCATGCCCACCATCGTGCACCCCGCCACTGACATCGGCCGGTGCACACGGGCGGACCTGCGAGAATGCCGAAATGGCGGCAGGCCCGGAGGCAGATCCGGCGACGAGGGAGTGGGCGCGGCACTGGCGGTACGCCGCCCTGCCCGGCCTCGACCTGCTCCGGGCCCACTACGTCCGCCACGCCTTCCCCCGCCACAGCCACGAGGGGTACGTCGTCGCGGCCGTCACCCGGGGCGTCGAGGACGTCGGGCTGCCCGGCGGCACCCTGCACGCGGGCCCCGGCACCGTGGTGATGATCAACCCCGAGGTGCCCCACACCGCCCGCGCCGGGGTCCCGGAGGGCTGGGGGTACGCCACGCTCTACCCGTCCGCCCGCGCCGTGCACGCGGTGGCGGCCGAGGTCACCAGCCTGCGCGGCACGGTCGGCTTCGACACCTCCTGCACCGCCGACCCCGAGGCGGGCCGGCTGATCCACGAGGTGCACCGGGCCGCCGAAGAGAGCAACGCCCTCGCGGCCGACACCCTGCTGCGGGTCGTGCTCGCCCGCCTGCTCGGCCGGCACGGCCGTCTGCTGTCAGCCGCCCCCTCCCTCGGCGCCGGTGCCCGCGCGGCGGGCCTCGCCCGGGCCGTACTGGAGGACCGGCTGACCGCGCCGCCCACCCTGGAGGCGCTCGCGGCGGAGGTCGGCGCCACCCCCTTCGCGCTGCTGCGCGCCTTCAAGAAGCGGTACGGAATGCCCCCGCACACCTGGCTCACCAACGCCCGGGTGCGGCGGGCGCGCGAGCTGCTGGCGGCGGGGGTGCCTCCCGCCGCCGCGGCCGCCGCGGTGGGTTTCACCGACCAGCCCCATCTGAACCGGCACTTCACCCGGATCGTGGGTGTGCCCCCCGGCGCCTACCAGCGCGAACGCGCAAGAACGTACAAGACCGGGACCCGCTCCCACCCCTAGGGTCGCGGACGTGGCAGAACAGACGACACCCCTCCCCACACCTCTCCCCGAGCCCCTTCCCACGCTCCTCCCCCTCGTCGGCCCGGGCAGCGGAACCGTTCCCTCCGGCACCTCCGGCACCTCCGGCACCTCCGGCACTTCCGGCACGTCCGGCACGTCCGGCGGCTCCGGCACCTCCGGCACGTCCGGCGGCCCCGGCACGTCCGGCACGTCCGGCACGTCCGGCACGTCCGGCACCTCCGGCGGCTCCGGTGCGACGAAGGCCGACGCGGCCGTCGTCCGGGACGCGCTGGGCGTCGGCGTGGCCGTCGGGCTCTCCGGATTCGCCTTCGGCGTCACCTCCGCCGGGGCCGGCCTCACCCTGCTCCAGACCTGCGCGCTGAGCCTTCTCGTCTTCACCGGCGCCTCGCAGTTCGCCCTGGTCGGAGCCCTCGCGGCCGGCGGCAACCCGTACACCGCGGCTGCCGGGGCCTTCTTCCTCGGCGTACGCAACGCGTTCTACGGGCTCCGCCTCTCCCAGCTGCTCGCCCTGCCCCGCGCCCTGCGCCCGCTCGCCGCGCACTGGGTGATCGACGAGAGCACCGCCGTCACCCTGGCCCAGCCCACTCGCCGGGCCGCCCGTCTCGGCTTCACCGTCACCGGCGCCTCGCTCTACGTGCTCTGGAACCTCACCACGCTCGCGGGGGCACTCGGCGCGAAGAAGCTCGGCGACACCGACGCCTGGGGGCTGGACGCCGCCGGACCGGCCGTGTTCCTGGCGCTGCTCGCGCCCATGCTCACCAGCACCACGGAACGGATCACGGCGGCGCTCGCCGTCGTCCTCGCCCTCGGACTGCTGCCGCTGCTGCCCGCCGGGGTTCCGGTCCTGCTCGCCGGGCTCTCCGCCCCGGCCGTGCTCTTCCTCAAGGGCCGGGCGGGACGCGGCTCCGAGGGCCCGGACACCACCACCCCGGGAGTCGACCGATGACCGTCTGGATCGCCGTCGCGCTCACCGCGGGCGGCTGCTACCTCGCCAAGCTCCTCGGGCTCCTGGTGCCCGCCGGTGTCCTGGAACGGCCACTGGTCCAGCGGCTCGCGGCCCTGCTCCCGGTGGCGCTGCTCGCCGCCCTCACCGCGCAGCAGACGTTCGGCGACGGCGCCCGTCTCGTCCTCGACGCCCGGGGCGCCGGGCTCGCGGCGGCGGCGCTCGCTCTCGTGCTCCGCGCGCCGTTCCTGGTCGTCGTGGCCGTCGCGGTCGCCGTCACCGCCGGGGTGCGTGCCCTTGGGTGGTAGCAGGCGGGGACCGTCACCCCAGGTCACGGCCGTGCGCCCGCAGGATCTGGAGGGCACGCAGGGTGACGAGCGGGCGCCCCTCCAAAGCCGTGCCGGGGGCCCACTGCCGCCAGGTGAGCGGCCAGCCGCCGTCCTCGCGCTGCTCGGACGCGAGATGGTCGAGGGAGGCGGACAGCTCCTCCTCGGTGAACCATCCGCAGGCCAGCGAGGCGGGCGTACGGGCGTAGTCGTGCGGGAAGTGGTACTCACCCGGCGCGTACCCCGGTGCCAGGGGGTAATCCTCGCGCCGTCGCGGGTCCAGCACCGCGAGGCGCTGCTCCCGCACCAGTCGGCCCAGCCGCCGCGCCGCCGCCCGTGCCCGCTCCTGGTCCGGAGCGCCGTCCAGGAAGGCGACCGCCGCCTCGATCTCGTACGGATGCGAGACGGTCAGCGACTCCACGGCCGACCAGCAGAAGTCCGTCGCGCGGAAGAGCCACGCGTGCCAGACCTGGTTGCGGTGGAGCAGGCCGACGACCGGTCCGGTGGCCAGGAGTCCGGCGGGCGGATCGTCGACGATCGGGATGAAGGGCGCGGCGGGGTAGCCGCGCTGGGAGGGTCTGAGCGCGGGCAGCGCCCCCTCCTCGGTGGACACCGCTGTCAGATAGCGGCAGATCCGGTCCACCCGGGGCCCGTGGCAGCGGCCGACGGAGTCCAGGACGCGCAGCGCGTGCGCGGTGTGCAGGGGCTGGCTGACCGGGCCCCGCAGATCGGGTTCGAGCGCGTGGCCGTAACCGCCGTCCCCGTTCAGATAGGCCGCGAGCGCGGTCTCGACCGCGTCCGGGTCGCCGTCGAGAAAGTCGTGGGCGAACCTCCGCTGTTCGAGTACGCGGGCCGTGAGCCAGACGAACTGCTCGGCGCGGGCGAGGGGACGTGCTGCGGTTCCGGGCATGGACCGACCGTAGAGCGGAAAGCAGCCCGAGGTGCCGCCCGCGTGGGACCGCACCCCGGGAGCGGGATACTGGGGTCATGCGGTTGACGATTTTCTGGGAGCGGATGGCCGACCATTTCGGCGGCGGGTACGCGGACTCCTTCGCGCGTGACCACGTCATGGCGGAGCTGGACGGTCTCACCATCCATCAGGCGCTCGACGCGGGGTGGGAGACGAAGGACGTCTGGCGTGCGGTCTGCACCGCCATGGACATCCCCGCCGAGCGGCGCTGAGCCACCGCGCACCCCCGGCCGCGCCCTCCGTCCGGTGAACCCCCGGCAGCCCCGGGGGTTCAGGCCGGGGGACCGGCGGCCCCCGCCCGTAGGCGAGACTGGTGGGCGTGGCCCCGACAGACGAGACCGTGCAGAACCCGCAGCACTCCGCCGCGCCTCCCGTCCCGCCCGCCGTGCCACCGGAGCCCCCGGTGGACGGCGGACCCGACCGCATGCCCCGGTGGCTCCCGCGTGCCGTGGTCATGGCATTGGCGCTCTACGCCTGCTTCCGCCTCGGAAGCTGGGCGTTCGACCAGCTCATCGGTCTGCTGGTCAACATCCTCATCGCCTTCTTCCTCGCCCTGGCCATAGAGCCGGCGGTCGGCCGCATGGCCGGGCGGGGCATGCGACGCGGTCTGGCGACCTTCCTCGTGTTCATCGTCGTGTTCATCCTGGGCATCGGGTTCGTCTTCCTGCTGGGCTCGATGCTCGCCGGACAGATCGTGGACATGTTCGACGAGTTCCCGAAGTACCTCGACTCGGTGATCAAGTGGGTCAACCAGACGTTCCACACGGAACTCTCCCGGGTCGAGGTCCAGGACAGCCTGCTGCACTCGGACTGGCTCCAGAGGTACGTGCAGAACAGCGCGACCGGAGTGCTGGACGTCTCCACCACCGTGCTCGGAGGACTGTTCCGGCTGCTGACGATCTTCCTGTTCTCCTTCTACTTCGCGGCCGACGGGCCCCGGCTGCGCCGCGCGCTCTGCTCCGTACTGCCGCCGTCCCGCCAGGCAGAGGTGCTGCGGGCCTGGGAGATCGCGGTCGACAAGACCGGCGGCTACCTCTACTCGCGCGGTCTCATGGCGCTCATCTCCGGCATCGCGCACTACATCCTGCTCATCGTCCTCGGCGTGCCCTACGCCCCGGCGCTCGCGGTGTGGGTCGGTCTGGTCTCGCAGTTCATCCCGACCATCGGCACGTATCTCGCGGGCGCCCTGCCGATGCTGATCGCGTTCACCGTCGATCCCTGGTACGCGCTCTGGGTGCTCGGCTTCGTCGTGATCTACCAGCAGTTCGAGAACTACGTGCTGCAGCCCAAGCTGACCTCGAAGACCGTCGACATCCACCCGGCGGTGGCCTTCGGATCGGTGATCGCCGGTACGGCCCTGCTCGGCGCGGTCGGCGCGCTGATCGCGATCCCCGCGGTGGCCACGCTCCAGGCCTTCCTCGGCGCGTACGTCAAGCGGTACGCGGTGACCGACGACCCCCGGGTGGGCGGCAGCAGCAGGCAGCGCGGCGAACCCGTCTGGACACGGGCACGGCGGCTGGTGCAGAGGGCGGGACGAGGACCCGGCCCGCGCTCCGGCGGCGACCGCCGCGCGAGCGGGGCGCGCCAGGTGACGGGTCCGGGCGGTGGCGGCGGGGCCGGAGGTACGGACGGCGAGAGCGGCGGCACGGGGCACGGGGGGCCGGACGACGAGAGCGGCGGTACGGGGCACGGGGGGCCGGACCGGCGGTAGCGGGTCGGGCCGGCGGGTGAGGGGTCCGGGATCAATGGGCGAAGAGGGGCGCCACGGCGCTCCGTGCGTCGCTCTGCCAGAACGTCACGCGTGCCATTTCGTCCACGTAGACGCCTTCCTCGCGGGGCGGCTCGATGAGCGCGCCCTCGTCCGTACCGCCGACGGCGGTCTTCCTGCCCGGAGGGCCGAGCACGATGGTCGTCTCGGGGGAGCTGTTCTCCTTGTTGCTCTGGCGGGCCAGCAGGCCCGCGTACGCCTTCTGGCCGGGAGCAAGCTCCACCGGGGTCCGCGGTTCGGAGTTCTTGAGGACCGGCAGCACGTACCCGGCATCTCCGAACGTGATCACCGGATAGTCGTACAGGGTGCAGGGCTGGTCGCCGGTGTTGGTGGCGACGAGCAGGTACTTCGCGTCGTCCTCCTCGGGCGACAGGGCGAAGTCCATGGTCACCTCGGTGTTGGCGTTCGCGTCGCCGCAGGTGCCGTCGTACGGCACGGGCTCACCGTCTCCGGGGGCGCCGGGGGCGGTGCGTGGGCCGCTCGCCCCGCCCGGGCGGGGCGACGCGGAAGCGGAGGGCCCGGGCGACGGTGTGCCGCCCGCCCGGCCGTCTCCCGTCCCGCAGGCCGTGGCCGCCAGAAGTGCGGCGGCGGTGAGGCCCAGGGCGACGAGTCCCCCGGTGGTGCGTGCGGTCGTGCGGAAGGCGCCCATCGCGTTCCCCCGTGGTTGTGGATCGGCGTACGTCCGGCGTTCAGCATGCGGTGTCCGGGCGCCGGGTTCACCTCCTGCGCGTGATCGTTACGGGACGCGGACGCGGAAGGCGTGCTTCCGCCTGACGCGGCGGGACCGGGGGCCGGAGCCCGAACGTCCGGGGCCTCGTCGCGAGCGTGACACCGCCCACCTCGTCGACCGGCGTCACCGTTCCTCCAGCCAGTCGGCGTACCAGGTGCGGAAGCCCGGGTTCACCGGCACGAAGCCACCCCAGTCCGCATCGATCTGCCAGACCTCGCCGGCCCGCGGGCCGTTCAGGACGAGCCGGTGGTGGATGCCGCAGCCCAGTTCTGCCAGCGTGAGCGTGCCCCGCGTCAGGGCGTCGGCCGATGCGCCGATCGGGCCCGGAAGGGGACCGGAGAGCGGGAACGGCTCGGTGAGCCGGCCCGGAAGCCGGTCGTCCTCCCACTCGTCGTCGACGGCCCACTGGTCGTCGTCCGTGTCGTCCACGGCGTCCACGGCGTCCGTGTCGTCCATGCCGTCCATGCCGTCCATGGCTCGCGGGCCGCGCGCCTCCGGGCGGGGAGTGGTCAAGGGCATCAGCCCGTGGAAGGGCCCGGCGGGGCCGTCGCCCACCTCCGCGACGAACGACCGGTACGCCTGCGGCAGACGGATGCCGTGGGTTACCTCGAAGGCCAGGATCTCCCCCTCCGGCAGCCGGGGGCCCAGTTCGTACCGGTGCGTGGCCGCCCCGAACCGCTGCCGCTCCGGGTCCCGTGCCGACTTCTCCGATATCCGTGCGCGGACGTGATTCTCGTCCCAGCTCTTCATCAGGAGACCGTAGCAACGGCGTCCGCGCTGGTAACGGCGTCCGCGCGGGGAGGGGCACGGCACCGCCCGGGCCGTGCGTCCAGGACGGCGTGGTGCGCTTGACACCAAAATCGAACATCTATTCTCATGGCATGCGGGCCCGGGTTTCCCGGGCACGGCCGTGGAGTTTTCCACAGGCCGGGAGGACGTCGAGGCCCATTGTCAGTGGCAGGGGTTAGCGTCTTTGACGTGAAGCGATCGACTCAAGCAAATCGGGTGGAACCCATGGCAGGCAACGACCGCGAGAAGGCGCTGGACGCCGCTCTCGCACAGATTGAGCGCCAATTCGGCAAGGGCGCGGTGATGCGCCTCGGCGAGCGGCCGAACGAACCCATCGAGGTGATCCCCACGGGATCCACCGCGCTCGACGTCGCCCTCGGCGTCGGCGGTCTGCCGCGTGGCCGCGTGGTCGAGGTGTACGGCCCGGAGTCCTCCGGCAAGACGACCCTGACCCTGCACGCCGTGGCCAACGCGCAGCGGCTCGGCGGCCAGGTGGCGTTCATCGACGCCGAGCACGCGCTCGACCCGGAGTACGCCAAGAAGCTCGGCGTCGACATCGACAACCTGATCCTCTCCCAGCCGGACAACGGCGAGCAGGCTCTGGAAATCGTGGACATGCTGGTCCGCTCCGGCGCACTCGACCTGATCGTCATCGACTCCGTGGCGGCTCTGGTGCCCCGTGCGGAGATCGAGGGCGAGATGGGTGACTCCCACGTGGGTCTCCAGGCGCGCCTGATGAGCCAGGCGCTCCGCAAGATCACCAGCGCGCTCAACCAGTCCAAGACGACCGCGATCTTCATCAACCAGCTCCGCGAGAAGATCGGCGTCATGTTCGGCTCCCCGGAGACCACGACCGGTGGCCGCGCGCTGAAGTTCTACGCCTCGGTCCGTCTCGACATCCGCCGCATCGAGACGCTGAAGGACGGCACCGACGCGGTCGGCAACCGTACCCGCGTCAAGGTCGTCAAGAACAAGGTCGCGCCGCCGTTCAAGCAGGCCGAGTTCGACATCCTGTACGGCCAGGGCATCAGCCGCGAGGGCGGTCTGATCGACATGGGCGTGGAGCACGGCTTCGTCCGCAAGGCCGGCGCCTGGTACACGTACGAGGGCGACCAGCTCGGCCAGGGCAAGGAGAACGCCCGGAACTTCCTCAAGGACAATCCCGACCTCGCCAACGAGATCGAGAAGAAGATCCTGGAGAAGCTCGGCGTCGGTGTCCGCCCGGAGAGCGACGCTCCGACGGCCGGTACGGACGCGGCGGACGCCGCGACCGCAGGGGCGGCCGACAGCACCGCGAAGCCGGCGACCACGGCTGCGGCGGTCAAGGCCAAGGCCACCAAGACCGCCGCGGCGGCCAAGAGCTAGGGTTCTCGTTCCCGTGACACGGCGTACGGAGTGGTCGGAGCCGGCCACCGGATCCGGTGTGGAGCCGCGCCCGCGGCATGCGGGCGGTCTCGCGGGCGGACCGGGGGCGGGTCCGGAGTCGGACACCGAAGCGGAGTCGCGTCCCGGAGCCCGTCGGGGGGCGGGCCCGGGGACGGGATTCGGCGGCGGTGCGGGGTTCGGCGAGGGAGAGGGCCGTCGGTCCCGTTCCAGAAGCAGCGGCTCCCCTTCCTCGTCGAGGGCCGGGGCGGGGGAGCCGCGAGACCCGGTCGAACAGGCGCGCAACATCTGTCTGCGCCTGCTCACCGGAACGCCGCGCACCCGCAAGCAGCTCGCGGACGCGCTGCGCAAGCGGGAGATTCCCGACGAGGCGGCGGAGGAAGTGCTGTCGCGCTTCGAGGACGTGGGGCTGATCGACGACGCGGCGTTCGCGGACTCCTGGGTCGAGTCCCGGCACCACGGCCGAGGCCTTGCACGCCGGGCGCTCGCTCGTGAGCTCCGCACGAAGGGCGTCGACTCCGCGGTGATCGACGAGGCGGTCGGCCAGCTCGACTCCGAGCAGGAGGAGGAGACGGCCCGCGAACTGGTCGCGCGCAAGCTCCGGTCCACGCGGGGGCTCGACCGGGACAAGCGGCTGCGCCGCCTCGCGGGCATGCTCGCCCGCAAGGGATACGGAGAAGGCATGGCACTCCGCGTGGTGCGCCAGGCGCTGGAGGCCGAGGGGGAGGACACGGAGGGACTGGACGAGCCGTTCTGAGGTGCGCCGAGGAGGCATGGCCCTTCCGGATGCGCTCGGTGACGCGTCGAGGCGAAGCGGTCCCGTGGTGGGTGGTGGTAGGGAGGGCGGCTGCCGGACTCCGGTTGCCGAACTCCGTCCGACGGTCAAACCCAGCACATGGTCAGTCCCGGGTCGATGGTCAATCCCAGCCGACGGTCAACTCCGGCCGACGGTCAACTCCGGCCGACGGTCAACTCCGGCCGACGGTCAACTCCGGCCGACGGTCAACTCCGGCCGTCGGTCAACTCCGGCCGAGGGTCAGTGACCGGCCAGGGAGGCGCGTCGGATGGTGGCGTCGATCAGGGTGAGGGCGTCGGAGGCGGTGCGGCCGGGCGCCCGGTTCCAGGGGCCGATCAGATCGGTCCAGCCCTGCGAGCGAAGCTCGGTGATCATCCATGCCCCGGCCCGGTCCACGGTCTCGGCGGAGCCGTAGCCGAGCCGGTGCGCCGTGAGCATCGACCCGCACACGCACCGTGCGCCGCGGGCGTTGCGCAGCCGGTACGGAGTGTTCTGCCACCCCCACTCCGTCAGGATCAGCCGCGCGTACGCCAGGTGGACCGAAGGGCGTACGTCGCTCCGGCCGATGCGCCGCCAGGAGTGGAGCCGGTCCGGCAGCATCGCGCCGAGCCGCCCCGGAAGGCGCCGCTCGGCGGGGGACGCGGCGGGCAGCGTACGCAGGGAGTCCGCGACGAGCTGATCGACGGGTACGGAAAGCAGCGCGCGCCAGTGCTCCGGGGACCGCGTGGGGAGTACGTCGGCAGGGCCGGGGGCGGCCGTGAGCGCACCGGCGGACTCGGTGGCCCGGCGGAGCCGCACGGGTTCGGGGGCCGAGTGGTCCCAGCCGGCGAGGATCCGTCGCCAGGTCTCCGATTCCTGGAGGCGGGACGCCTGGAGGTCGAGCTCGTCCGGGGTGAGGACGGGGGAGTTCGTGTCCATCAGCGCGCGGTCTCCGTACACATTCGCCTCGTGGTGCATGAGGCGAATGTGTGGCCTGCGCGGGGACCGCTCCACCGGGGAGCGGCCGTTCGGGTAGGCCCGGGAACGGTGTGCCTGCGAACGGGGCCCGCGCCCACGCACAGGAGAGGCGGTACGGGCCGGAGAGGACGGTACGAACAGGAGAGGACGGTACGAACAGGAGAGAGGCGTGCACGCCGAAGCGGGGCGTTTCCCGCTCACCTCCTGTCCACCGGAACGCGGTGCGGGCCTCAGGCCGAGGGGTCCACGTTCCAGAGCGCGGGCAGTTCCCCGTCGCAGAACACGCAGACGAAGTGGCCCTCGCGGACGATGTTGTGCGCCTGGCAGCCGGGGCAGCGCCGGAACACCACCTCATGGGTGAAGCGGTCCGGCCGGGCGAGTCCCGCTCGGTCCAGCGCCCTCGCGACGGCGGGCCAGGAACTGATGTCCGGGCAGTAGCCGGTCGACTGGTTGCTGATCCCGTCGACCGCCCACGTGGCCCTATCACGGATGAAGCCGACTTCTCCCGCGCCCCGTACGGACTCCCCGTCGGCGCAGGCCACATGTTCGCTGCGGCGCGGGGCGAGCCGCAGGGTGCCGTCCCCGTCGACGACGTAGGTGAACGGCTCGCGCAACTCCGGTGCGGGGCGCAGGGACACCCACCCGTCGAAGTCCGCCGCCGAGGCGATCCGGAAACCGCCGCCGGCGGATCGGCCGTCACCGGATCGGCCGGAGCGGTGCCCTGTGCCGGCAAGCAGGGCGTCGTGGGGCCGGAGGTCGTGGGGCAGGGCGTCGTGGGGCCGGACGTCGTGGGGCCGGAGGTCGTGGGGCCGAGCCATGGGCCACAGGCCGGCCGGCCCCACGTAGCGGTACCTCCGCACGCGTACGTTCACCCGGAGGCGGTGACCGGGAGTCCGGCCGCACGCCATGCCTGGAAGCCGCCGACGAGGTCGGTGGCGCGGGTCAGGCCGAGCTGGTGCAGGGAGGCCACGGCGAGGCTGGAGGCGTACCCCTCGTTGCAGACGACCACGATCCTCAGGTCGTGGCCGACCGCCTGTTCCGCGCGGTGGCTGCCCCACGGATCGAGCCGCCACTCCAGCTCGTTCCGTTCGACGACCAGCGCACCCGGGATCAGACCGTCGCGTTCGCGCAGGGCGGCGTAGCGGATGTCGACCAGCAGTGCGCCCTCGGCGGCTTCCGCCGCGGCCTCCTCCGGGCCGACCCGTTCGAAGCCTTTCCGAACCCGTTCGAGGAACTCGTCGATGCCGACCGGCGCGGGCGCCGAGTCGCCGCCTGCCGCGCGGATCTTCTCGTGCTCGCTCACTGCCAGTCCTCCGGAATCTCGGTCTGCTCCAGCCGGAGCACCGCGCCCGTACGGCTGTAGCGGCGGATGCGGGGCAGCGGCGGGTAGTAGGCGTGCACGGATACGGCGTGCTCGGTGGGGGACTCGTTGAGCACCTCGTGCACATGGTGGCGGCCGAACGCACGCCCCTGACCTGCCGTCAGTTCACGGCTGCGGTCGATCCCCTCGGTCAGCTCCAGCGTCCGCCACCCGTCGGTGGGCAGCCGGGCGGCCAGTGAGTGTTCCTTCAGGGTGCCGGACGCGGTGAGGAAGGCGCCGACCGAGTCCGCGTGGTCGTGCCAGCCGGTACCCGTGCCCGGCGGCCAGCCGATCAGCCAGGCCTCGCTGCCGGCCGGCCCGTCCAGCCGCACCCAGGTGCGGCCCTCGGGGTCGAGCGGCAGGGAGGCGATCAACTCGGCGTCGGTCGCGGTCCGGCGGGCGAATTCGAGCAGTTCCGCCACCGTCGGCGCGGTTGCCGGGGGTGGTGCGACCGGAAGCGTACCGGTCCCGGCCGGGAGTTCGAGCGCTTCGAGGGCTTCGAGCGCTTCGGGGGAGACGTCGGGTACGGGGGCAGCCGGGGAGGCCGCGGGCACGGAAGAGGCGGAGAGCGCAGACACGATGACCGTCCTGAGAGTTCGCGTGAAGGCGCGTGCCGGTGCGGAGGCAGCACGGCACGGCGGGGAGAGGCGAGTCAGCAGGAAGGGCGACACACGCAGCCCGCGTAGCGGACGAGGTCCATGTGGACCCTCCGCCACAGGCGCACGCAGGTGTCGTCGGTCATGGTCTGGAGTACACCACGCGTGTTGACGCGGGTCAATTGAGTGTGGCGGCCCTCTCGGAGCGCGCGGAGGTGCGCGGGGTCGAGCCGTCGTCCGCGGGGGCGGCGCCGGGCGTACCGGGTGTTCCGGGCGGACCGCCCCGCGCGGCGTCCGCCGCGGCGAAGAGCTCCGCCGGCCGCACCCCGGCGAACGAGGCCACCAGGTGTCCGTCCGGCCGGATCAGCAGAACCGTGTGGGCCGCCGCGCCCGGATAGCTCTCCGTGACGAGAAGTTCGCTCTCCACCGGAAGGGCGCGCACGGCTTCCGCGAGGCGGGGCATCACGCCCGCCGTCATCCAGTGCCGACGGTCCCAGACGCCGGTGCCCGGGGCGATCAGCACCACCAGGAACCGGCCGCGCCCCAGCCGGGCCCGCAGTCGTACGGATGTTCCGTCCGGAGCGGTCGCCCGGACCTCGGCGACCGGCGCACCGGGGGGCGTACCGACCGGGGCGTGCGCCTGGGCGTGCTGTGGTGCGAGGGGGGAGTGTGTGTACGAAGGGGGCGCGCCGAGCGGGCCGTACCCGAGATGTGCGTCGAAGAAGAGGGTGTCCTGCCCGCGTGCGCCGCCCGCCACCAGGGTCCGCAGACCGCCTCCGCCACGCAGTATCGGCAGCGACTGGTCGGCGGCGCGCAACCGGGCGGCCACGGCGGCCCGGCGCTCGGCCTGGTAGCTGTCGAGCAGCAGTTCGGATGCTCCGTGGTGCCAGGCCTGGGCCAGCTTCCACGCGAGGTTCTCGGCGTCCCGCAGGCCCTCGTCCACGCCCTGGGTTCCCAGCGCGCCCAGCAGGTGGGCGGCGTCCCCCGCGAGGAAGGCCCGCTTCACCCGCCAGCGCAGCGCGAGCCGGTGGTGGACCGTGTAGACACCGGTGTCCAGCAGTTCGTAGGGCGGGGTCTCCCCGCACCAGCCGGCCAACGTCTCCCGGGTGCGGGCGATCAGCGCCTCGGGCGTGACCAGTTCACCGTCGGTCGGGAGCAGCCAGTCGAGCCGCCAGACCCCGCCCGGGAGCGGACGGGCCGTCACCTCGGTGCCGACCGTGCGCCACGGCGGCTGACGGTGCAGCACGGCCTGTCCCGGCCAGGGGAGTTCGACCCTCAGCGCGGCGACGGCGTGGCGTTCCACGGCGGTCCGGCCCGGGAACCTGACGTCCAGGAGCTTGCGCACGGTGGAGCGTGCTCCGTCGCATCCGACCAGGTAACTTCCGCGCCACCAGGTCCCGTCGGGGTCCTTGGTGTGCACGGTCACGCCGGAGGCGTCCTGCTCCAGGGTGTCGACCCGGCTGAGCGGCACGAGCCGGATCAGCTCGTGCGCCGCCACGGCGGCCCGCAGCCCGCGGGTGAGCGCGTGCTGCGGCAGGTGCACCGGCGCCGGCGCCGATCCGCTTCCCGGGCTCGCACCGAGCGGCACCTCGCGTACCAGCTGGTTCCGGCGGAGCGAACGCCAGCCCGACCAGCTCAGCGCCGCGCGGTCCGGAGTGGCGCAGCCGAGCCGCATGACCAGGTCGGTGGTGTCCTCGCGCAGCACCACCGTGCGCGCGGGGCGTGGTTCGTCCTTGCCGAGCCCCTCGTCGAGGAGTACGGAGGGCACGCCGTGCGCCGCCAGGGCGAGGGCGAGCGTCAGACCCACGGGTC
Source organism: Streptomyces sp. NPDC008125 (assembly GCF_042957125.1). Lineage (NCBI taxonomy): Bacteria > Bacillati > Actinomycetota > Actinomycetes > Kitasatosporales > Streptomycetaceae > Streptomyces > Streptomyces sp. NPDC008125. The sequence continues at coordinate 623,531 of NZ_JBIBHR010000001.1, read as the reverse complement.
CGGTGCCGACGACGATCACCGGGTCCACGGTGCGTACCCTCCGGCCCGAACGGTCATGCGAAACCTGGTAGTCGAAGCGGTCGAAGTCCGGTGCGTGATCACAGAACGTATGCAACCCACTGGGGGTGCCCGCGTCAAGCGAGCGAGGCAGCGGCGCATGCGCCACTGCCTCGAATGCTCCTCGTTCCGGACGGGTCGTCAGGACGTGCCGGTGGTCCCGCGGTCCCCTTCGGTCCCCCCGGTCCCGTCGGTCGCGGCCGTCTTCGTGACGGTTCCCGCGGCCGGCGGAAGGTCCGCGCCCCCTGCGCCCCCCGGCCGGGCGGCCGGGACGGTGGCGGTCGCGACGGGCGCGTCGATGCCGGCGGCCGGAGCGGCCGACGCCACGGCGATGCCCGTCTTGGCGCGCCGGCCGCGCCGCTCGATCCAGGTCGCGAGCGCCGACAGCAGCAGGCACATCGTCACGTAGATGGTGCCGATGACGACGATCGTCGAGACGTACGGGTACTTGCCGTCGACCAGGGTGTTGGAGGCGATCAGACGCGCGGTCTGGAGCAGCTCCGGATACAGAATGATGTAGCCGAGCGAGGTGTCCTTGAGGGTCACCACCAGCTGGCTGATGATCGTCGGCAGCATCGCCCGCACGGCCTGCGGCATCAGCACGCCGAGCATCACCTGCGACTTGCTCATGCCCAGCGCGTACGCGGCCTCGCTCTGGCCCCGGGGGACCGAGTTGATTCCGGCCCGCAGCACCTCGGCCTGGACGCAGCCGTTGTAGACGGAGAGGCCCAGCGCCAGCGCCCACATCGAGTAGTCGGTCAGGAAGCCGACCCAGATCGCGTAGATCGTGATGAGCAGCGGGATCGAGCGGAACAGCTCGATGAACGTGGTCGCGACCCAGCGCACCGGCCGGTGGTCGGAGAGACGGCCGACCGCGAGCACCACGCCGAGGACGACCGATCCGACCGCCGCCAGGCCGAAGACCTTGAGCGTGGCCAGCACCGCGTCGGCGATGTTCTGCCGGATGCCCGCGTAGTTGAAGATGTCCCACATGCCGGAATCGAGGTTGCCCGTGTCCGACAGCCGTTTGATGGCGAAGAGGATCAGCGCCAGGATGGCGACGCCGCCGACCACCGCGTAGACGCGGTTCCTCGCGATGGCCTTCGGGCCCGGCGCGTCGTAGAGAACGCTGGCACTCATCGGGCGACCTCCATACGGCGCTCCAGCAGCCGGAAGAGACCGCTGATGACAAAGGTGACGACCAGGTAGCCGAGGGCGACCCAGATGAAGACGGGGGTGATCGCGTAACCGCGGTCGCTCATCAGCTTCTGCCAGCCGAACAGTTCGGTGACGCTGAAGGCGCCGGCGATGGCCGAGTTCTTCGTGAGGGCGATGAAGATGCTGCTCAGTGGCGGGATCACGGACCGGGTCGCCTGCGGGAGGACGACGAGGCGCAGGGTCTGCGGAAAGGACATGCCGATCGAGCGGGCGGCCTCGGCCTGGCCCAGCGGCACGGTGTTGATGCCGGAGCGGACGGCCTCGCAGACGAACGACGAGGTGTAGAAGCCCAGCGCCAGCGAGCCGAGGACGAACGGGCTCAGGCCCGAGAAGAAGACCTGCGGCACGACGAAGAAGAAGATGAGGAAGAGCAGCGTCAGAGGGGTGTTGCGCAGCAGCGTCACCCAGGCCGTGCCGAAGATCCGCAGGGGCGGCACCGGTGAAACCCGCATGCCGGCGATGACGACGCCGAGCACGAGTGCGATGACCGAGCTGACGGCGGTGATCGACACCGTGCCTATGAAGCCGTCGCGGAACTCCGGGAAATTGTCGAGCAGTACGTTCATGAGGTCTCCGCGTCGGCTGTCAGCGGCATCGGGCGTACGGGGCCGGTCGGGCGTACGGGTCGGGTCGGGCGGGCGGGGCCGCCCGGCGTCGGGGAAGTGACGCCGGGCGGCGCGCCGTCAGTAGCGCTCGATGGCCGGCGGGGCGGTGTACGCCGAGCCGGAGAGACCGAGGGTCGCGTCGTAGATCTTCTTGTACGAGCCGTCCTGGACGTGCTTCTCGAGCGAGTCGTTGATCGCGTCCCGCAGCACCTTGTCGTCCTTGTTCAGGCCGACGCCGTAGGGCTCCTCGGTGAAGGGCTTGCCGATGACCCGCAGCTTCTTGGGGTTCTGGGCCGCGTAACCCTTGAGGATCGAGTCGTCGGTGGTGACCGCGTCGACCTGGTTGGTCAGGAGCTGCTGCACGCAGTCCGAGTACTTGGCCAGCTCGACGACGCTCGCGCCGTACTCCGGCTTCTTGATCTCCTGGAGCGGGGTCGAACCCACGATCGAGCAGACCTTCTTGCCCTTCAGCGTGTCCGTGCCGGTGATGGCCTTTTCGTCGGAGCGGACCAGCAGGTCGGCGCCCGCCTTGTAGTACGGACCGGCGAACCCGACCAACTGCTTGCGCTTGTCGTTGATCGTGTACGTACCGACGAAGTAGTCGACCTGGCCCTTGGAGATCGCCGTCTCGCGGATGCCGGAGTCGACGGTCTTCCACTCGATCTGCTTGTCCGAGAAGCCGAGGTCCGCGGCGATCATCTTGGCGATCTCGATGTCGAAGCCGGACCGCTCCTTCGTGGACTGGTCCTCGAAGCCCAGGTACGGCTGGTCGGCCTTGGCGCCGATGATCAGCTTGCCGCGCTTCTTCGCCTCCTTGAAGGCCGGCGAGTCCAGGTCGACCCCGGTGGCGACGGTGTACGTGGGAAGGGCGGGCGCGTCGGAGGCGCCGGGCTTGGTGCCCGCGGGCTTGTCGCCGGCCGAGCCTTCCTTGCCCCCACAGGCGGTGGCGGTCAGAGCGATGACGGCGATGGCCGCGAGGGCGGCCGACTTGCGGAGCTGCATCTGAACTTTCCTTCTGTCGTAGGTCGTTGTCGTCAGTGGTGAAGGATCTTCGACAGGAAGTCCTTGGCCCGGTCGCTGCGGGGGTTGCTGAAGAACTGGTCGGGCGTGGCCTCTTCGACGATCTTTCCGTCCGCCATGAAGACGACACGGTTGGCGGCGGAGCGGGCGAAGCCCATCTCGTGGGTGACGACGATCATCGTCATGCCGTCCCGTGCCAGCTGCTGCATGACTTCGAGGACCTCGTTGATCATCTCCGGGTCGAGCGCCGACGTGGGCTCGTCGAAGAGCATGACCTTCGGGTCCATCGCCAACGCCCTTGCGATGGCGACGCGTTGCTGCTGACCGCCGGAGAGCTGGGCAGGGTACTTGTCCGCCTGTACGCCCACCCCGACCCGGTCGAGCAGGGTCCGGGCCCTCTCCTCCGCGGTCTTCTTGTCGGTCTTGCGGACCTTGACCTGGCCCAGCATGACGTTCTCCAGCACCGTCTTGTGCGCGAAGAGGTTGAACGACTGGAAGACCATGCCCACATCGGCGCGCAGCCGGGCAAGTTCCTTGCCCTCCTGGGGGAGTGGGCGTCCGTCGATCGTGATCGACCCGGAATCGGTCGTCTCCAGGCGGTTGATCGTGCGGCACAGCGTGGACTTGCCGGACCCGGACGGTCCGATGACGACCACGACCTCGCCACGGGCGATGGTCAGATCGATGTCCTGGAGCACATGCAGCGCGCCGAAGTGCTTGTTGACGTTGCTCAGTACGACGAGGTCGTCGGCCTCGGGTGCGGCATCCTCGGCGGCCTTCGTCACTGAAACTCCGCTCATCGGCTCTTGCTCCGTCCTCCTCGGGTGGCCAGCGCCTCGGTCGGCAGGGGCGAACCCTGCGTGTCGAGGCACTTGGACACTAGTGACGCAGCGCGATGACCGTCAGTAGATCTGAGGGAGAATTGAGGATAACGATCCGGCATTCCCCGGATACTCGGTGTGAAGGAGTCGGGCGCCCCGTGTCCGCCGGCGTACCGGGTGGGTAACGGAAACCCCGTCGTAACGGGCCGGGACTTGACTGGATCCCGCGCGTCGGCGTTGATGCCCAGGAGGGTGACGGAAGCGGACCGGAGACCGGCGGCGCGTCCCGCGGGCATGCCGGGGGGAGCGGACGCCGTCTATCGTCTCCTCCTGGGTAACGCCCTGTAGGCGGTGCCCGGCGATCACGACCGGCCGAACACGGAGAGGAGGGCCAGTGAGACTGCTGCTCGTCGAGGACGACAACCACGTCGCCGCGGCCCTGTCCGCCGTGCTCGCCCGCCACGGCTTCCGGGTCGTGCACGCCCGCGGCGGCGAGGAGGCGCTGCGCGCCCTGCTGCCCGCCGAGCGGGAACCCTTCGGGGTCATCCTGCTGGATCTCGGGCTGCCGGACCAGGACGGTTACGAGGTGTTCGGCAGGATCCGCAAGCGCACCTCCACCCCCGTCATCATGGTGACCGCACGCGCCGACGTCCGCTCCCGCATCCACGGGCTCAACCTCGGCGCCGACGACTACGTCACCAAGCCCTACGACACCGGTGAACTGCTCGCCCGCATCCACGCCGTCGCCCGCCGCACCACCAGCGGCGAGGACACCGCGCAGATGCCGCTCGCCGCGCTCCTCCTCGGAGCCGTACGGGTCGAACTCCCCACCCGTCGGGTCAGCGTCGACGGCACCGAAGTCCAGCTCACCCGCAAGGAGTTCGACCTTCTCGCCCTGCTCGCCCAGCGCCCCGGAGTGGTGTTCCGGCGCGAGCAGATCATCAGCGAGGTGTGGCAGACCAGTTGGGAGGGGACCGGCCGGACGCTGGAGGTGCACGTCGCCTCGCTCCGCGCCAAGCTGCGGCTGCCCGCGCTCATCGAGACGGTGCGAGGGGTCGGCTACCGGCTCGTCCCGCCGGCCGCCTGAGAATCCGCCGCGCCGGTGCGTACCCGTCTGCTGCCCCTGCTCATCGTGCTCATGGCCGCCGTGCTGCTGGCGCTCGGCTTCCCCCTCGCGATCAGCGTGGCCGGCGCCGAGCAGCAGAAGGTCGTCATCGACCGGATCGACGACACCGCGCGCTTCGCCGCGCTCGCCCAGTTCATCAGCGAACCGGTCGCCCCCGACGACGAACGCCGCCGCACCCTCCAGGCGGACCTCGACGCCTACGCCACCGTGTACGGAATCCGGGCCGGGATCTTCTACCGCGACGACCGCTACCTCGCCAGGGCGCCGTCCACCTGGAACCTGCCCCGGGAGGGCGAGGGCCGCGCCGCCTTCCAGGAGGCGCTGCTCGGCCGCCGCTCCCACGACCCGCCCCAGGTCTGGCCCTGGCAGCACGGCCGGATCGTCGTCGCCTCGCCCGTCGTGCGCGACGGGGACGTCGTCGCCGTCGTCGTCATCGACTCGCCCACCGACGAGATGCGGGCCCGCATCCTGCACGGCTGGCTCATCATCGCCCTCGGCGAGGCGGCGGCGATGCTGGTGGCGGTCGGGGCCGCGTTCCGTCTCACCGGCTGGGTGCTGCTCCCGGTGCGCACCCTGGACGCCGCAACCCACGACATCGCTCGCGGCCGGATGCGCTCCCGCGTGGTCGAAGGCGGCGGGCCTCCCGAACTCCGCAGACTGGCCCGCTCCTTCAACGAAATGGCCGACAACGTCGAAGAAGTACTCGAACAGCAGCGGGCGTTCGTCGCGGACGCCTCCCACCAGCTGCGCAACCCGCTTTCGGCGCTGCTGCTGAGGATCGAGCTGCTCGCCCTCGAACTCCCCGAAGGCAACGAGGAGATCGCCTCGGTGCGGCTGGAGGGGAAGCGGCTGGCCCAGGTCCTGGACGACCTGCTGGACCTGGCACTCGCCGAGCACGCCGAGGCCGACCTCGCACTCACCGACGTCGCCGCCCTCGCGGCGGAGCGCGTCGCGGCCTGGCACCCGGTCGCCGACGGGAAGGGCGTCGGCCTCACCCAGGACGGGGCTCCGGCCGTCACCGCCTGGGCCGACCCGATAGCGCTCTCCAGCGCGCTGGACGCGGTGATCGACAACGCGCTGAAGTTCACCCCGCCCGGCCAGGACGTGACGGTGTCGGTCGCCGCGGAGGGCCCCGTCTCCACCGTCGTGGTCACCGACCGGGGCCCCGGGCTCACCGACGAGGAACTGGAGCGGGTGGGCGACCGCTTCTGGCGGAGCAACCGCCACCAGAACGTCCGCGGCTCCGGCCTCGGGCTCTCCATCGCGCGGGTGCTGCTGGCGGCGGGCGGCGGCACGATCGACTACGGCCGCAACGACCCCCACGGCCTGCGGGTCACGGTGTCCGTACCGCGCGACGCCCCGCACGACCGGCGGGACGGTCCCTCTCGACGGACACCGGCTAAGGCTTGACCGACCGGTAGTACTCCTGAGCGCCGTCGTGCAGCCGCAGCGGATCGGTGTAGATGGCCGTCCGCAGGTCCACCAGCTGTGCCGAGTGCACCTCCCGCCCGATCCGGTCCCGGCTGTTGATGACCGTACGGGTGAACGCCTCGGTCATCGCCGTGTCCGTCCGGTCCGTGGTCACCAGCAGGTTGGCGACGGCGATCGTGGGCACGGACTGTCCCCGCTGCACGTCCGGGTAGGCGTCGGCGGGCATGACGGCCGCGCGGTAGTAGCGGGTCGATCCGCCCGCCGCCTGGAGCCGGCGGATCAGCTCGTCCTCCAGCGGCACCAGCCGGACATCGGTCCGGCGCGAGAGCTGCTGGACCGCGCTGGTCGGCAGCCCGCCGGACCAGAAGAAGGCGTCGAGCTTCCCCTCCACCATCAGCGAGGGCATGGTGTCGATCCCGGCCGTCACCGGAGTGACCCCCTTCGTGGGATCGACCCCGGCAGCGGCCATCAGCCGGTCGGCGACCAGCTTCACCCCGGACCCGAGCTGCCCCACGCCCACCCGCTTGCCCCGCAGGTCGGCGACGCTCCGCACGGAGGACGACCGGGGCACGATCAGCTGTACGTAGTCGTCGTAGAGGCGGACGCAGCCGCGGAGCCGCCGGGCCCCGGGCCTGCCGCTCCGCAGATACGTCGCCACGGAGTCGGCGGTGGCGATGGTGAAGTCCGCCTCACCTGCCGCGACCCGCTCGATGTTCTGCTGGGAGCCCTGACTGGTCCGCAGCTGTATGGAGACCCCCGGCATGTCCGTCGCCAGCGCCCTTTCGAGCCGTTCCCCGTAGAGCTGGTAGACCCCGGTCCGTACGCCGGTGGAGAAGACCAGGGAGCCGCTGGGGGAAGGGCTGTCGAGCGGCAGCACCCACCAGAGCAGGAGTCCCAGCGAGACCACCGAGGCACCGCCCGCGCGCAGCAGGCGGCGACGGGCGGGGGAAGGGCCGGTCGGGGACATGGCCGCGATCCTGCCAGCCCGGGGCCCGCGCTGACCAGAGCCGCCCGCGAACGGGCGGGAGAGGGGGCATTCCCGGAGCGCCTACCCTTGTGGGATGACCAGCAGCAGCGACCGGAGCCTCGCAGTGGACGTTCAAGAACTCAAGAGCTACGAAATCCGTACGTACGGGTGTCAGATGAACGTCCACGACTCGGAGCGGCTGTCGGGCCTGCTGGAGGACGCCGGTTACGTCCGCGCCCCCGAGGACGCCGACGGCGACGCCGACGTCGTGGTCTTCAACACCTGCGCGGTGCGTGAGAACGCCGACAACAAGCTCTACGGCAACCTCGGCCGGCTCGCCCCGATGAAGACCAAGCGCCCCGGGATGCAGATCGCGGTCGGCGGCTGCCTCGCGCAGAAGGACCGCGACACCATCGTGAAGCGGGCCCCGTGGGTCGACGTGGTCTTCGGCACCCACAACATCGGCAAGCTGCCGGTGCTGCTGGAGCGCGCCCGCGTCCAGGAAGAGGCGCAGATCGAGATCGCCGAGTCGCTGGAGGCGTTCCCCTCCACACTCCCCACCCGCCGCGAGTCCGCCTACGCCGCGTGGGTCTCCATCTCGGTCGGCTGCAACAACACCTGCACCTTCTGCATCGTGCCCGCCCTGCGCGGCAAGGAGAAGGACCGCCGCACCGGCGACATCCTGGCCGAGATCGAGGCGCTCGTCTCCGAGGGCGTCTCCGAGATCACCCTGCTCGGCCAGAACGTCAACGCCTACGGCTCCGACATCGGCGATCGCGAGGCGTTCTCCAAGCTGCTGCGGGCCTGCGGGAAGATCGAGGGCCTGGAGCGCGTCCGCTTCACCTCGCCGCATCCCCGCGACTTCACCGACGACGTGATCGCCGCGATGGCCGAGACACCGAACGTCATGCCGCAGCTCCACATGCCGATGCAGTCCGGCTCGGACTCGATCCTGAAGGCCATGCGCCGCTCCTACCGGCAGGAACGCTTCCTCGGCATCATCGAGAAGGTGCGCGCCGCGATGCCGGACGCCGCCATCTCCACCGACATCATCGTGGGCTTCCCCGGCGAGACGGAGGAGGACTTCGAGCAGACCATGCACGCCGTGCGCGAGGCCCGCTTCGCCAACGCCTTCACCTTCCAGTACTCCAAGCGCCCCGGAACCCCGGCCGCCGACATGGACGGGCAGATCCCCAAGGAGGTCGTGCAGGAGCGCTACATGCGCCTCTCCGCCCTTCAGGAGGAGATTTCCTGGGAGGAGAACAAGAAGCAGGTCGGACGCGTCCTGGAGGTCATGGTCGCGGAGGGCGAGGGCCGCAAGGACGGCTCCACCCACCGGCTCTCCGGTCGCGCCCCCGACAACCGCCTCGTCCACTTCACCAAGCCGGAGGGCACCGTGCGCCCCGGTGACGTGGTGACCGTCGAGATCACCTACGCCGCCCCGCACCACCTGCTCGCCGAGGGCGCCACCCTCGCCGTGCGCTCCACCCGGTCCGGTGACGCCTGGGAGAAGCGGAACGCGGCCGCGGCCGCCAAGCCCGTCGGCGTGATGCTGGGCCTGCCCACCATCGGCGCCCCCGCCCCGCTGCCGGCCGCCTCCGCGCCGGGCTGCGGCTGCGACTGACCCCTCTCCAGACCCTGCCGTCCGCATCAGGCCCGGCTCGGGCGCCCTCGTCCGGATCGGGCCCGGCTCGGGCGCCGTCGTCCGGATCAGGCCCGGCTCGGGCGCCCTCGTCCGGATCGGGCCCGGCTACCGGACGAAAGCTGCCCGTGGGCAGGGCCCGCTCTCCCGCGGGGGCGCGGCCAGTACGCTGACCGGCATGCTTGTCGCCGCCGCCGTGAGCCCCTGCCCGCCCCTGCTGGTCCCCGAGGTCGCCGCCGGGGCCGCCCCCGAGCTCGAACCGGCCCGGGCCGCCTGCACCGAAGCCCTCGCCGTCCTCGCCCAGGCCCGCCCCGATCTGCTCATCGTGGTGGGGCCCGCGGCGGAGGGCGGGCGGGGCACCTTCCCCGCCGGGAGCAGCGGGGACTTCCGCGGCTTCGGCGTCGATCTCGGCGTCCGGCTGGGCACCGGCGCCTCCGCCGGCTCCGGGCCCGACGACGGCGCGCCCTCCCGGCCGCTGCCCGCCTCGCTCGCCGTCGGCGCCTGGCTGCTCGCGACGGCCGGCTGGACGGCGTCCCCCGTCGAAGGGCTAGGCGTCGGCGAACAGCTCGCCCCGGAGCGCTGCGCCGAGGCCGGCCGGGGGCTGGCGGAGCGCGCGGAGCGGGTGGCCCTGCTGGTGATGGGCGACGGCAGCGCCTGCCGCACGGTCAAGGCACCCGGCTATCTGGACCCCCGCGCCGAGGGGTTCGACGCCTCCACCGCGCGGGCCCTGGGCGCGGCGGACGTGCGGGCCCTCGCGGAACTCGACGCCCCCCTCGCGTACGCCCTGAAGGCGGCGGGCCGGGCCCCCTGGCAGGTGCTCGCCGGCGCCGCGGACGGAGCGGGCCTGCGGGGCCGGGCGCTGTACGAGGACGCGCCGTACGGAGTGGGCTACACCGTCGCCGCCTGGTCCTGAGCCGATCTGGTCCCGCCCCCGAGCCGATGGTGCTCCCGGTCCCCAGCCGGTGGTCGTCCCGGTCCCGAGCCGAGACGGTCGTCGCCGGTCCGGGGCGCTCCGGCCCGTTCTGAGCCGAGCCGGTCGTAGACGGTCCGGGGCGCTCCGGCCGGCTGTCACTCGTTCACCCGTTCACCCGTACGGGCCCCGCGAACGGGTGACGGCCGCGGAGCCGGGCCCCGCGGCCGTCCTTCTGATCCTCCGTACCGGGGCGCCGACCGGACGCGTCGTGTCCGGCCTCAGTGGGCCGGCGGCGGCGGGGGCGTACCGCCCGTGCCGCCGAAGCCCGTCGTCGGGCCCGGGCCGGGCGCGTCCTTGTGGCCGAGGCGGTCCACCGTGTCCTTCGCCTTCTGCGTACCGCTCTGGATCTTGTCGCTGTACTTGCCCTTGGTCCTCTGGTCGACCGTGCGCGCGGCCTTGTCCAGACCCTGCTCGATCCTGCCTCCGTGCTGGTGCGCGAGATCGCCGACCTTGTCGCCGACCTTCTCCTTCGCCGGTCCCAGCCGGGCCTTGAGATTGTCCAGGAACCCCATGGGTCATCCTCCGTGCCGTGGTCGCTCGGGCCGAGTCAGCTCCCGCACCGGCACTCCTGTCCGGTGCCGCCGATTTTACTCGCGCGGAACAAAAAGTGCGTTGTCGTACAAATGGAGGGATCGGGTCGGCGGGGCGCGGGAGGTTTGGGAGACTGGGGCGGTGAGAAACCCAGTTCCGGCCCCGCGCGTCATCACCGTCGTCGGCCCCACGGCAGCAGGCAAGTCCGATCTGGGGGTGTTCCTCGCCCAGCAGCTCGGCGGCGAGGTGGTGAACGCCGACTCCATGCAGCTGTACCGGGGCATGGACATCGGCACCGCGAAGCTCACCCTTCCCGAACGCGACGGCGTCCCGCACCACCTGCTGGACGTCTGGGACGTGACCCGCACGGCCAGCGTGGCGGAGTACCAGCGCCTCGCCCGCGCGGAGATCGACCGGCTGCTCTCCGAAGGCCGCTCCGCGATCCTGGTCGGCGGTTCGGGGCTGTACGTGAAGGGCACCATCGACGCCCTGGAGTTCCCGGGCACCGACCCCGAGGTACGCGCCCGGCTCGAACAGGAGCTGGCCGAACGCGGCCCCGGCGTCCTCCACGAGCGGCTCGCCACCGCCGATCCCGGTGCCGGCCGGGCGATCCTGCCCAGTAACGGCCGCCGCATCGTCCGCGCCCTCGAAGTCATCGAGATCACCGGAAAGCCGTTCACCGCCAACCTCCCCGGCGAGGAACCGGTGTACGACGCCCTGCAGATCGGGGTGGACGTCGAACGCCCGGAGCTCGACGCCCGGATCGCCCTGCGCGTCGACCGGATGTGGGAGGCGGGTCTGGTCGACGAGGTCCGGGCGCTGGAGGCCGTGGGGCTGCGCGAGGGGCTCACCGCCTCCCGTGCGCTGGGCTACCAGCAGGTGCTGGCGGCGCTGGCGGGCGAGTGCACCGAGGACGAGGCCCGCGCCGAGACCGTCCGTGCCACCAAGCGTTTCGCACGCCGCCAGGACTCCTGGTTCCGCCGCGATCCGCGGGTCCACTGGCTCGGTGGCGGGGAACTGGACCGCGAGGAGCTCCCGGGCCGGGCCCTGACGCTGGTCGAACGGGCGGTCACGCTCTGATCGCCGTGACGCGAGCGGGTCGACCCCCCGGCGCGGCTGCCGCGGACGTCGGGCGCGGCGGTGCACTCCTCCGGCTCCGGGCGGGACGGCCCTGAGCTCCTCCCGTTCGGAGCACGCCGGGCTCGCCGGGCCCTGATCCAGCCCGATCCGGGCGAAAAGACCCTGGGAGAAGGCGGTTCCCCCGCCCCGGGTTCCCCCGCCCCGGGGCGCGTGCGTCCGGTTCGGACGTGCGCTGCGCACGACCGGCGAGCTTTCCTCGTCCACCGCTCCCGGATTTCTGTGGACGCGTCCGGACGGAATCGGACAGGAACGAAGTCCGGCCACATGACCCGGGCGTGCCGAGAAAGTGCGTGCCGAAGGCCTCCGACCGGGTTCTTCCCGTCGTTTTCGCCGAACTCCGCCATCTTTTCGCAGGTTCCTCGCGGTATCCCTGGCCGGAAGTCGCACGGTGCCGTCGACCGGCCCGGTCGCTGGTTCTGTCCACCTGTCGGACGACGCCTTAACACGATCTTCCGTCGGGCTTTATCTTCCCCGTGTCCGGTTACTGCACTGCAGCAAGTTGCCATGGGTGCGAGAAGGCGGAAATGAACACACATGAGGATTTTCCGGGGGAGTTGCTGGACAGCGCACTTCTCCGTCGCGTGTACGGATTCATGCTCGACGACAGCCGGTGTGACGGGGAGGCGCTCGATGTGGAGAAGGCGTGTGTGCAGCTGGAGGTTGCCGAGGAGCACTTCCGCGGGGCGCTGGCCGACCTGGTGACACTGGGCCTCCTGGTGGACCGCCCCGACCGGGGCTTCGTCGCGGTCTCGCCCGACGAGGCGACCACCCGCGTCCTGCTCCCGCTGGAGTCCGAACTGCGCAGCAGGCGCGCCCGGGTCGAGGAGGTCAGGCGGCGGCTGGTGTCGTTCTCACCGGTCTTCGACGCCAGCCTGCTGGCGCGCGAGAACAGGAGGCAGATCGAGCTCATCGACAACCTTCCCGACGTGCGCGAGGCGATCGCCGAGTTGTCGGCCAAGGCGCGCCGCGAGATCCTCACGGCCCAGCCGGGCGGCGGACGCCGTGAGGACGTCCTGGTGGAGGCCGCTCCCCGGGACTACGAAACACTCCGGCGGGGCGTGCAGATGCGCATGCTGTACCAGCACACGGCCCGCAACAGCCGGGGCACCCAGTCGTACGTGGAGCAGGTGACCCGGCGTGGTGCCCAGGTGCGTACGCTGGACGACCAGTTCATGCGCTTCCTGGTCTTCGACCGGGAGTGCGCGGTGTTCGCGAACCCGGCGGACCCCGCCGGCGCCGTGGTGGTGCGCAACCCGTTCGTCATCGCCTTCATGGTCGAGACGTACGAGCGCCTGTGGCTGACGGCCGAGCCCTTCGAGGCCGACGGGGACGTCCAGCCGGAGATCATGGACGACCTCAAGGACGCCATCGTGCGGCTGCTGACGGCCGGGATGACGGACGCGGCCGTGGCCCGCCGGCTCGGCATGTCCGTGCGCACCTGCCGACGCCACGTGGCCGAGATCATGACCACCCTCGACGCGGAGAGCCGCTTCCAGGCCGGCTACCTGCTGGCCCTCCAGGAGCAGCCCAAGTGACCCGTGGCGGCGCGCCGGTGCCGTCGCGTCGCCACAGTTCCTTCACGCGGCTGGCCCGATTGATCCCTCCTCGCTGCATGCGCCCCTTTTTATTCTCGTGGACATCAAGTTGCCATGCAGCTTGATGTCCACCGTTTCTCCACTACTGGGCCCGTGGTCCTGGCACTTTGATGTCATAGCGGTGAGCGGCCCGCGGCGAGGTACGGGGAAATTCGCGAGAGCCGACCACCAGGCGCAGCAACGGACTGAGTGAGGGGCTGGACAGTGAATCGCTTCAGCAAGGCGACTGTTGCGGGAATCGCGATCATCATGGCCATCCTGGGCAGTGCAGAGGGAGCTTCGGCACGACAGCAGGAATTGCCCGCGAGTGCGACCACCGCCCAGGCCGGCGACACCGGCTGGGGATAAGCCTCGTGTCGACTTCGCTCAATGATCTGTACCAGGACCTGGCGGAACACCCCGAACGCCGGATGCGCTTTCTGTCGCTCGCCGGAAAATCCGTAACAAAGAATTTTCCGCAGATTTACGAGGACGTGCTGGAACTCATGGACGAGTTCCGCGAACGCGGGATCGGGCCCGGCGACCTGGTGGGTGTCACCGGTCCCAACTCCTACGAGTGGGTCCTGGCCGACCTGGCCCTCCTGGGTCTCGGCTGCGTCCCGGTGGCCCTGCCGCTGGGGCAGCGGGCCGACGCCGCGGCGCTGGGCGGACTCGCCGAGAGGTACGGCCTCGTGGCGGTGCTCACGACCTGGCCGGCGGTGCCGGAGTCCGCCGTGCCGGACGGTGTCGCGGTCCTCGGTGAGCGCCCGCTGAAGTTCGTGCGCAGGAACGTCCCCGACGGCGACCGGCAGGAGCTGCCCGAGGACGTCTTCACCATCGCCTTCTCGTCCGGCACCGCGGGCAGCAAGAAGGGGCTGCTGATGTCCGCGAAGGGCGTGGAGAACACCATGCGCACCTCGGCGGAGGCGTGGCGGCTCACCGCCGACGACGACCTGCTCGTCGTCATGCCGTTCTCCAACTTCCAGCAGCGGTACCTGTTGTATACGGCCGTCCGCTACGGCACGGACGTGACGGTGGTCGCACCGGAGCGGATGTTCCAGAAGCTCAGGGAGCTCCGGCCCACGATCGTCCTGGGGCCCCCCTCGTTCTTCGAGCTCGCCGCCAACCGGGTCGGTTCGGCCGGCCTGCGCGAGAGGTGGCCGTACCTCCTCGCCACGGCCCTGCACGCGCTCGCCCCGGGAGGGGCGAGCCGATGGCTGCGCACCCGCCTCGGGCGCCGCTGGATGGACATGTACGGCTCACGGGTGCGGCTGATGTTCACCGGGTCGGCTCCCGTACCGCCGCGCACGGTACGGGTGTTCCAGCGCCTCGGCGCACCGCTCTTCGAGGTGTACGGGAGCACCGAGATCGGCTGGATCGCCTTCAACCTGCCGGGGCGGCACCGGATCGGCAGCGCCGGCCGCCCGGTCGACGGGATCGACGTGGACGTCGCCGACGACGGCGAGGTCACCGTCCGCACCCGTCATCCCCAATGCCTGGGTTACGTCTTCGAGGGGGTGGAGACGCAGGACGCGGTCTTCCTGGGCGACGACCGGATCGTGACCGGCGACCTCGGGGCGTTCGACCGGGCGGGCTTCCTGCGGCTCAAGGGCCGCAAGAAGAACGTGATCATCACGCGCAGCGGCGTCAAGATCAACCCCGAGGAACTCGAACTGGACCTGGAGAGGGCCTGCCCGGGCGCCCGGGCGATGGTCGCCTCACCCGACGGCAGCGGGCTGCTGACCTGTGTGGTGTGGCTCGACGGCGAGCGGCACGACGACCGGAGGGCGCAGGTCCAGGCCTACCTGGACGAGTCGAACGCCAGGCGGGAGCCGGCGCTGCGCATTTCGGAGACGGTCTTTCGTCCCTCGGACGAACTGAGCGTCGAAAAAGGGCTTTTGACGAGAAATTTCAAGTTGGACCGAAACGCGGTCATGCGAAGGGTCTTCACCGAACGGACCGGAGTGGGACGTTGAACACGAGTCAAGCGAGTGACGAAGAGATCTGCGGGATCATCGCGAGCGTCATACCGAAGAAGGCGGCCAAGGGCGGTGTCCGTCCCGACATGAGCTTGCGGGGCGACCTGGGAATCGACTCCCTCGCCCTGATGAGCATCGTCTTCGTCCTGGAGGAGAAGACCGGCATCGACGCGTTCGCCCGGGTCGACGCCTTCGTCGCCGCCGAATCGGTGTCGGACATCATCGACATCGTCCGCAAGGGCTGAGGGGCGCCGGCCATGAACGACGCCCCGAGCAACGAAGAGCCCCGGAACGGCGACACGCAGAAGATCATCGACTTTCACACCCACATCGCCTCCGGGATGTGCTTCCCCCCGTCGTTCAACGACGGCGTGGTCGACAACATGACCGTCGCCCTGACGAGCAGGGGCCTGCCCGTCACCCGGGACAAGGTCGCCCGCATGCACGCGGGCACCCTGACCGACCCGCTCTGCGACGAGCTGGTCAAGCAGATGGACGAGGCCGCCATCAGCGAGTCCGTCCTGCTGCTGCCCGACTTCACCTACGCGCTCCGGGACAGCACCCACTCCATCGAGGAGCTCATCGACCACCACCGGGCGGTCGTCGAGCGCCACCCCGGACGCTTCCGGGTGCTGGTGGGGGTCGACCCGCGCTGGGGCGCCGACGGGCTCGCCCTGTTCGAGCGGGCCGTCGTGGAGTACGGGTTCGACGGCATGAAGCTGTACCCGCCGTGCGGCTACCAGCTCTCGGACGAGCGTCTCTACCCGTACTACGAGATCTGCGCGCAGTACTCCCTCCCCGTCCTCTCGCACATCGGGGCCACCTCCCCGGTCCTCGACTTCGAGATCGCCCAGCCGATCTACGTCGACAAGGCCGCCAGGGACTTCCCCGGCATCGACTTCGTCCTCGCGCACGGCAGCGTCCACTACCCGGACGAGGTCGCGATGCTGTGCAACAACCGCCCCAACGTGTACGTGGACGTCAGCGGATACGAGGCCTTCGGGGCCACGGCCCTGCGCACGCTCTTCAGCCGGGGCATCAACCACAAGGTCCTCTTCGGCACCGACTGGCCGGTTTTCCGCCTCCAGGGCCGGCAGCTGAGCCTGGTCGAGAAGCTGGAGAAGGAAGGGGCCTTCCCGGAGTCGATGAGCGACGCCGACCGGGACCTCTTCTTCCACGGGAACGCGGCACGGCTGCTCGGCAAGAACAAGCTCAAGCAGGCCGCGTCCGGCCCCACCGCCCCACCTTTCCTTCCCTCCCTCCCCACTCCGGTTAACGAAGGGCTTCGACGTGTCTGAAAGCACGACCGGGAACGAGTTCCTCGGCCTCACCGACGAACAGATCAAGTTCTTCCAGGAGAACGGCTTCGTCGGCCCGTTCGACCTCTACGGCGAGGAAGAGGCCCCACTGCTGTGGAACCAGGCCATGATCGAGATGGTCACCTCGCAGAACAAGCCGCACAACTCGACGGTCATCAACTACGACCGCCACCTGGACTGCGACACGCTGTCCGAGCACGTGGGCCGCCCGGAGATCGTGCACAAGCTGCGCAGCCTCATCGGCGACGACATCCTGTGCTGGAAGACCAACATCTTCAAGAAGGCCCCGGGTGACGCGGGCACCGGCTGGCACCAGGTGGAGACGTTCGTCGTCGGCGACACCACCACGGAGGCCTCGCCCTCCCTGAAGTACACCGAGGAGGGCGAGGCGTACACCCAGGAACTCACGGTCTGGACCGCGTTCTCCCCGGCGGGCAAGGAGAACGGCTGCCTGCGCTACATCCCGGGCAGCCACAAGAAGTGGTACTACGACGAGTCCAAGCCGCTCACCTACGACGTGGAGAGCAAGTCCCACGACTTCTTCGGCTACGACTACTCCGAACTCCAGCTCGACAGCGACTGGAACCCGGACGACGAAGAGATCTTCGAGATGGAGATGAAGCCCGGCCAGTTCGTCATCTTCCTCGCCAAGTGCATCCACGGCTCGCTTCCCAACGTCAGCGACACCACCCGCCTCGGCTACGCCTCCCGCTACGTCTCACCCTCGGTGAAGGTGTACGAGGAGGTGGACAGCCTCAGCGAGTTCGGCGACACGATCAGCCTCGACTACCACGGCAGCGTCCTGGTCTCCGGCGAGGACAAGTACGGCCACAACCGCATCCACGCGCAGAACCTGAACGGCGTGCCCTTCAAGAAGGTCGAGACCGATGAGCGCTGACGACCACCGCGCGAAGTTCGCGGACTTCCTGCGGACCCAGCCCATGACGGCCGGCCTCACCCGCGAGGACGTCGAGCGCGCCACCACCCGTGAGGAGCTGGGCATCAGCTCCCTGAACATGATCCTTCTCCTGGTGAACTACATCAAGGAAGAGGCGAACGACAGCGTCCAGTTGCGCCCCGAGTGGGTGTCCCGGCTGGGTTCGGTCGACGGCATCGTCTCCGTCGTCCGCGAGATCGACGAGAGCGCGCTCGCCGCGGCGAAGTGACACCCACCCCAGCGCGCACGAAGCGGCCCCGCAACGCCGAAAGGCGCGGGGGGTCCACGACGGCGCGTACCCGGATCCGGCGTCCCCCGGCCGCCGGATCCGGGCCCACGGAAACGGGAGACAGTGACTGACGACCAACACATCGCCCTCGGCTCCTTCGCGTGCACCTTCGGCGCCCTGGAACGCAAGGCGGAGGACATCCCCGAGTTCGAGCGGCTGTGGCGCGAGCAGTCGTCGGACACCGAGTTCGCCGCCATGGGCTGCCGGACCTTCCGCAGGTTCTCCGGCCCGGTCGAGGACCATGTGATCGAAACGGTGCGCGCCACCCTGCGGGACGGGTCGGTACGGCCCGCGGACGTGGACCGCATCGTCTTCGCCACCAGCGACGCCCGCCTCGCCTCGCTGCGGCCCGACTTCGCCGGCGAGGTGCTCGCGGCCCTCGGACTGGTGCACTGCGTACCGGTGGTGCTCTCCTTCCAGCAGTGCTGCAGCTCGCTCGCCGCCCTCGGGCACGCCCGGGACCTGCTGGCCGGGGAAGGCGTACGCAACGTCGTCCTCGTCTCGCTCGACTTCACGCCCGACGACGCCGACCGGGTCAGGTCCTTCGCCCTGTTCGGTGACGCCGTCGCCAGCTGCCTGCTGACCCGGGACGAGGGCGTGGTGCGCCTGCTGTCGACCGCCGTCGGCGTCGACCACGCGGGCTTGCGGGGCCAGGACTCCTTCGTGTCCCGCCAGCAGGTGGCGCAGTCCTCGCTCGCCACCGCCCTGGGCGGGCACGGCCTCGCGCCGAGCGCGGTCACGAAGGTGTTCCCGACCAACCTCTACCGGCCGGTGGCACTGTTCAACGCCACCATCGCCGGTCTCGGCCGGGAGCAACTGCACTTCACCGGACCGCTGGAGAAGTACGGTCACTGCGGCAACTCCGACTGGATGATCAATCTGGCCGACTACCACGACCAGGTCGGCATCCGGCCGGACGAGACCTACCTGGCCGTGTCCTCCGCCCCCGGCTTCTTCGCCTGCGCGCTGCTCGCAGGCGCCTGAGGGGCCGGACCACCCTGCAGACGAGACAGCGAAGGCGAGAAGATGAAGATCTCAGTGGACGACCTCTCCGGGCGGGACATCGCCGAGTTCCTCCAGGCCCACGTGGACGAGATGCGGGCGATCACCCCGCTGGAGAGCAAGCACGCCCTCGACCTCGACGGACTGCGCGTGCCCGACGTCACCTTCTGGACCGCCTACGACGGTGACACCCTGATCGGCTGCGGAGCCGTCAAGCGCATCGAGGAAGGCCACGCCGAGATCAAGTCGATGCGCACCGAACCCACCCGCAAGCGCACCGGCGTGGCCTCCCAATTGCTCGCCCACATCATCACCGAGGCACGCGGCATGGGCTACCGGCGCCTCAGCCTGGAGACCGGAGCCACCGACTCCTTCGCCCCGGCCCGCGCGCTGTACGAGAAGTTCGAGTTCACCTACTGCGGCCCCTTTGCGAACTACCGGGAAGACCCCAACAGCGCGTTCATGACGCGCCTCCTGTAGCGCCCACCCCGAAGGCGACGTCGATGAAGGACATTCCCCACCCCTACGACACCGCGCTGTACAGCCGGCTGTTCCTGAACTGCTTCCAGCGCCAGTCCCTGGTGATGCTCGCCGAGCGCGGCCGTCCCGTGCACCAGCTGCTCTTCCGCGGCCTGGTCAGCACGGACGAGATCCTGCGGCAGGCCGTCAGGGAGCAGCGCCCCAAGTACGGCTTCGAGAGCGGCATCGCCGGGCGGGACGACCTCGCCCTCATCGGCGTCGTCAAGGAGGAGGCCGCGTTCGACTCCTACGCCGACGCGCGCGCCCTGCTCCTCGACGTCGTCGCCCAGGAGGGCTTCGCGATCCTGGTCGGCGACGTCTTCTACTGGCCGCACTGCCCCGAGTACCGCACCAAGCACCTGGTGCACACCATCGTGCTCACCGGGTACGACTCCGACACCGGCGTGTGGCACCTCGTGGACGACAACCCCGCGAGCCTGCTGTGCTCGTACAGCTACCCCGAGGACGTCATCGCGGCCTCCTTCGACAACAACGAGCTGCGCCGCGTGCGGTACTTCACCACCAAGGACCTCGACCCGGCAGGGGCCCGACAGGGCACCGGTGAGGCCTTCGCCGCCCTCCTGGCGGAGCACCGGGACAGCCACGCCCTGCTGACGGGGGTGGAGGACCTGATCTCCTGTCGCTGGATCGCGCCCGAGCGGGTCTTCGCCCTCCTGCACGCCGCGTTCTCCCTCCACCAGGGCTCGCGCATCGCCCTGCGGGAGTACCTGCGGCACGCGTCCGGCGACCCGGTCCTGGACGAACTCCTCGACCGGATCGTGCGGGGCGGGGCGGACGGCATGAACCACATGCTCCTCGCCCAGGTGACCGGAGCGCTCGACGTCCGGCGGACGGCGGAGGTGTGCCTCGCGCTCCAGCAGGCCGAGGAGGAGCTGCTGTCCCGGCTGCGGTCCGCCATGGGCGTCACCGCGACGGGCCCCCCGGAAAGAACCACGACCACAACCGGCACCGAGGCGGAGACCGGAGGCGGGAGATGACGGAAACGCAGGCGGCGGTGCTCCTCGCCGACATCGCCCTGATCATCGCGGTGGCCCGGTTCGCGGGCCTGATCGCCCGCCGCCTCGGCCAGCCGGCGGTCATCGGGGAGATCGCGGTGGGCGTGCTGCTCGGCCCGACCCTGCTGAACGGGACCGTGGCCGCCACGCTCTTCCCCGCCGACATCCGGCCCTACCTCGGCGCCGTGGCCAACCTCGGCCTGGTCCTGTTCATGTTCCTCATAGGCCTGGAGTTCGACTTCGCCCGGCTGCGCGGCTCGGGCCGGGTCACCGGGGCCGCCGTCCTCGGCTCCACCCTCGTCCCCTTCGCGCTCGGCATCCTGCTCGGCTGGTACCTGCTGCGTTCGTACGACCCCGGCCACCGCGTCGCCTTCGTCCTCTTCATCGGGGTCGCGGTGTCGGTGACGGCCTTTCCGGTCCTCGCCCGCATCCTCGCCGACCGGGGCATGAACGGCACCTGGCTCGGCGCCGTCGCCCTGTCCGCGGCGGCGTTCTGCGACCTCGCCGCCTGGACGACGCTGGCCGGCCTGCAGGCCCTGGCCGGAGCGGGCGGCACCCGCTGGTGGCTGGTGCTGCTCTCCGTCCCGTACGTCCTCGTGCTCTTCCTCGTCGTACGTCCCCTGCTCGCCCGGTTCCTGGCCCGGCGGGGGAGTGAGGAGACCCTGTCGGCCGGTGACGTCACGGTCGTCGTCGCCGCGGCCCTCGCATCGGCGGCGCTCACCCAACTGCTCGGGCTGCACTTCGTGATCGGCGCCTTCCTGTTCGGGCTCGCCATGCCCCGGATGCACCCGGCCCGGCACGAGGGCCTGCTGCGGCGCACGGAGCACACCACCACGCTGCTGCTCCCGGTCTACTTCATCGTCGCGGGCCTGAAGGTCGACCTCTCCGGCCTCGGCGCCGACGGGCTCGTCCAGCTCGGCTGGATCATGGTCGTGGCGGTCACCGGGAAGTTCGCCGGAACCTGGCTCGGCGCCCGCTCCCAGGGCGTCCCGGCCCGCAGCTCCGCGGTCCTGGCCGGCCTGATGAACACCCGGGGGCTCACCGAACTCATCGCGCTCGGCGTCGGCCTGGAGGCCGGGCTCATCGACGAACGGCTGTACTCGCTCTTCGTCGTCATGGCCGTGGCCACCACGGCGATGACCGGCCCGCTGCTCGGCCGCCTCATGGGGCGCGACGACGGCTCCCCGCCACTCCTGGACCCGGACCTCGCCGTACCGCCCCGCGAGCGTGCGGTGGCCGGCACCGGCCGGTGACCCCGACACGGTGCTGGGCACCGACGCCGGCCCGTACGCGCCGCTGCCCGCCGGGGGCGACGACGCTGCCCGACGAGCGGCGACAGCCGGCCCGGAGCCGCGCCCGCCACCACCCCGGAGGATGTCTGATTTGTCTCCATGGGCATCAAGTTGCCACGCAACTTGATGCCCACGGCGGGGCGATCTGCCACACCGCGCGATCTGGCACAGTCGGTCTCGGCGCCGGACCGGGCCGGAGGACGATCCCCGGTTTCCCCGCCCTTCCGAACGGCCCGCACGGGGCTGCGTTCCCGGCCCTGACCAAGCCGCCTCCCGCGCCGCCGGCATCCTCAACACCCCGCGTTCCCGCATTGCTTGAAGACAGTTCTTCGTACTCCTGGAGGTGAACCGCATGAGTGGCGTGGTGGGCTGGATCGACTTCCGGCGCGACCTGGGCGACCAGCTCGGCGTGGTGCGATCGATGACGCGGACGATGGCGCACAGGGGCCCCGACACCGAGGACGTGTGGATCGGCGGGAACGCCGCCGTCGGCCATCGCGGCCTGGCCACCGGACGCCCCGACGACGTGCGCCCCGCGCGCATCAGCCTCGGCGGTGACACCGTCCACGTCGCACACACCGGCGAGGTCTACAACGGCGACGAACTGCGCCGCGACATCCAGGCGGCCGGCGGTGCCCTGCGCGGCGGCTCGACCGCCGAAGCGCTCCTCCAGGCCTACCTGCTGTGGGGCACCGACTTCGTGGAGCGCGTCAACGGCGCCTTCGCCTTCGCCGTCTGGGACGGCCGCACCCGGCGACTGCACCTCGGCCGCGACCGGGTCGGCGTCAAGCCCCTCTACCACCATCCGTACGACGGCGGGGTCCTCTTCGCGTCGGAGCCCAAGGGCATCCTCGCCAACCCCCTGTTCCGGCCCCGCCTGGAGCTCTCGGCGCTGCCCGTCGTCCTCCAGCCGCGCCTGGCCCGGCCGGGCGAGACGCCGTTGAAGGACCTGTACGAGGTCGAGCCCGCCCACGTCGTGACGTACACCGCGAGCGGGGTCACCCGGCGGCGCTACTGGCAGCTGGTGAGCGAGCCGCACCACGACACCTTCGAGGAGAGCGCCCGCACGGTCCGCGAACTCCTCGACGACACCGTGCGCCGCCAGCTCACCACCGGCGTCCCGCTCGGCGCGATGCTCTCCGGCGGCGTCGACTCCACCTCCGTCGCCGCCCTCGCCGCGAGCGCCCTGCGCAAGGACGACCCGGACCGGCGACTGGCCACCTTCTGCGTGGAGTTCGAGAGCGACCCGGCGCACTTCGTGGCCACCGAACTGCGCCCGGACATCGACGCCCCGTACGCCGCCGAGGCCGCCGCGTTCATCGGCACCGAACACACCACGCTCACCGCCTCGGTGCGGGAGCTGCTGGACGTCGTCCCCGCCACCCGGCGCGCCCGCGACCTGCCCGGCTGGGGCCAGTTCGACGCCTCGATGTACCTGATCTTCCAGCAGATCCGCGCCGACTGCCCCGTCGCGTTCACCGGTGAGGCCGCCGACGAGGTCTTCGGCGGCTACCCCTACTTCTTCAAGCCCGAGGTGCTGGCCGCCGACCGCTTCCCCTGGCTCTTCGACGGCCCGAAACTCTCCCGCTACCTCGTCCCCGACCTGCTCGCCGAACTCGACCCGGAGGAGGACGAGCGCGCCCGCTACGCGGACGTCCTCGCACGCGTCCCCCGGCTCGCGGGCGAGAGCCCCGAGGAAGCCCGGATCCGGGAGGTGTTCTTCCTCGGCCTGGCCGGACCGCTTTCGGTGATCCTGGACCGCAAGGAGCGCATGAGCATGGCCCACGGGCTCGACGTCCGGGTGCCGTTCTGCGACCACCGGCTGCTCCAGTACGTGTGGAACGTGCCCTGGGAGCTCAAGTCGCGGGGCGGGGTGAAGGGGCTGCTGAAGGCCGCCATGGCGGACGTCCTGCCGGCGAGCACCGTGAACCGCAGGAAGAGCGCCTACCCGCACGTGCAGAACCCCGCCTACGACCGGACCCTCGTCCAGGAGTCGACGTGGATCGTCAACGACGACGCCTCGCCGCTGAAGCCGCTGTTCGACACCGGGCGCACCAACGGCCTGATCCAGCAGATCTCCGCGGGCGCCGTCCACGGCGAGCTGCCCGGCGGCTCCAACCAGGCCGCGATCCTGATCCAGCTCGTCGAGATGCGGCGCTGGATGGACGAGTACCAGGTGTCCCTGCCCTGATCCGCCCGGCCCCGTGACCGTCAGACGGAACCCGGGCGCCGCCGACGTACCGACCGACCCCCCAGGGAGTACCCCTTCATGCTCGAACTGGTCCCCATCACCGACGGCATCGGCACCGAGGTCCGCGGCATCGACGTCACCCGGCCGCTGTCCGACCGCGACTTCGACCGGATCTACCAGGCCTGGATCGACACGACCATCCTGCTCGTCCGCGGGCAGGACATGACGCCGGAGCAGCACATCGGGTTCACCCGGCGCTTCGGCGAGGTCTTCGCCTACACCCGCTCGCAGTTCAACGACGCCGAGTACCCCGAGATCCTCATCCTGTCCAACCTCACCAAGGACGGGAAGCCGATCGGTTCGGCCTACAGCGGGCGCGTCTGGCACAGCGACGGTGCCTACCTGACCAGTCCGCCGGTCGGCTCCATGCTGTACGCCCGCGAGATACCCCCGGCCGGCGGAGACACCTGGTACGGGAACATGTTCGCCGCGTACGAGGCGCTGCCGAGGGCAGTCAAGGAGCGCATCGAGGACCTGAAGGTGATCATCAGCCGGGTCCAGTCACGCCCGTACAACTACCCCGACCGGCCGGCGCCCACGGAGCAGGAGCGCGCCGAGTGGACCGAGGTGGCGCACCCGCTGGTCCGCCTCCACGAGGAGAGCGGCCGCAAGGCCCTCTACGCGGGCGGCAACGTGCCCTGGCGCATCGAGGGCCTCTCCGAGAACGAGAGCGCGCCGCTGATCACCTTCCTCCAGGAGTTCGCGATCCAGCCCCGCTTCACCTACCGCCACCAGTGGCAGGTCGGCGACATCGTGCTGTGGGACAACCGCAGCGCGATGCACCGGGCCACCCCGTACGACCACGTCAACCACAGGCGGTTGCTGCACCGCACCACGATCACCGGCGGGCGCGGCGCCACCGCCGCGGCCGCGTGAGGGGGCGGACAACGGTGAAGTACGACTACGTCGTCGTCGGCGCGGGCGCGGCGGGCTGCGTGCTCGCCGGCCGCCTGACGGAGGACCCCGCGATCCGCGTGCTGCTCCTCGAGTCGGGCAGCGAACGGCGCAGCCCGCTGCTCAACGTCCCCGCCGCCGAGACGGTGCTGATGGGAAACCCGAAGTACGACTGGTGCTTCGAGACCGACGCCGACCCGACCATCGAGGGCCGCAGCGTCAGCATTCCCCGGGGCCGCCTGCTCGGCGGTTCCAACCAGATCAACGGCATGATCTTCGTGCGTGGCCAGCGCCAGGACTACGACGACTGGGAGGCCCTGGGGAACCCGGGCTGGTCCTGGGCGGACGTCCTGCCGCACTTCCGCAGCCTGGAACGGGTCAACAACATCGACGGCGACAACCGGGGCCGCGACGGACGGATCGCCGTCGGGCTGCCGCGCGACCGCGACGAGCTGACCGACGCCTTCCTCGCCGCCGCCGTCAAGGCCGGCTACCCCGAGAACCCGGACTACAACTCCGGTGACCAGGAAGGCTTCGGCTACTACCAGGTCAACCACGAGGAGGGCCGCCGCTCCTCCGCCGCGGGCACCTACCTCAAGGCGGCCCGCGGCAGGCCCAACCTCACCCTGGTCACCGAGGCGCACGTCACCGGTCTGCGGTTCGACGGCAAGCGCTGCGTCGGCGTCGACTACCGGCGGGGCGAGGCCGAGCAACGGGCCGACGCCGTCCACGAGGTGATCGTCAGCGCCGGAACCGTACAGTCCCCGCAGCTGCTCGAACTCTCCGGCATCGGCTCGGCCGGCCACCTCGGCGACGTCGGCGTGCCCGTGGTGCACCACCTGCCCGGCGTCGGCGAGAACTTCCGCGACCACTTCGCCGCCCGGCTGCGCTGGCGGGTGCGCCGCCCGGTCACCTTCAACGAGCGTTCCCGCGGCCTCGGCCTGGTCCGCGAGATCGCGCGGTACGCCCGCGAACGGCGCGGCCTGCTCAGCCTGCCGATCGCGCTCGGCCACGGCTTCGTCCGCTCCGACGACTCCCTGACCCGCCCCGACCTCCAGTATCACTTCGCGCCCGCCAGCTACGGCGGCGGCCGAAGCCGCCGCCTGGACACGGCCCCCGGCATGACCCTGGGCGTCTACCCCCTGCGCCCCGAGTCCAAGGGCTCCGTCCACATCCGCTCCCGGCAGCCGCTGACCGCGCCGTCGATCCGCACCCGCTTCCTCGAATCGGAGGCCGACCGCGCCACCCTGATCGCGGGCATGCGCATCGGCCGCCGGATCGTCGAGGAGCCGAGCCTGGACGCGTACCGGGCGTTCGAGCTGCTGCCCGGCAGCGGTGTCCGCTCCGACGACGAACTGCTCTCCTACGCACGGCAGTACGGCGACACCTCCTACCACCCCGTGGGCACCTGCCGGATGGGCGACGACCCGCTGGCGGTCGTCGACGCACGGCTGCGGGTGCACGGCGTCGAGGGCCTGCGCGTCATCGACGCCTCCGTCATGCCGGCCATGGTCTCGGGCAACACCAACGCCGCGAGCATGATGATCGGTGAGAAGGGCGCCTCCCTCGTCCTGGCCGACCACAAGGGCAGGACCCGCGCGTAGGCCGTGTGGGGGGACGTCGCGCCTGTCAGGTCCCCGGGCGGGCGGCGCCGCTTCCCCCACCCGGCCTGGCCGCCGCCCCGGGGCCGTACGCCGGCCGCCCCTGCGGCGCCACCCCCGCCAGACGTCGATTCCAGAACGGGAAATCCCATGCCTGAAAACCCCACGGTGGACCGCTTCGACTACCCGTCCAACCTCGCCAGGGCCGGCTCGTACCGCACCCGTCGCAGCGCCTTCTGGCCCCCCGCGGACAGCTACGCCCTGGGCTGCCTGGACCTCGCCGGAGCCACCCCCGACCTCGGCGACGGGTTCCGCCCGGCCCTCGCGGACCTCCGCGTCGCCGTGGAAGCGGAGTGGCAGCGGGTCAAGGAGATCGGCATTCCCGCCCGCCGCCGCTTCAACGACCCGATGGCGATCGCCAAGGCGGTGCGCGCCGTCGCCAGGCACCTGCCGGGCGAGGCCGACCGGCGGGCCGCGGAGCTGCGCGCCAACGCCGTCCAGGACGGCTACGACGACGACATCCTGCGCGAACTCGCCTCCCTCCAGGAGCAGATCACACTCGTCGCCGGCCAGGTCTCCACCTGGTACGGCAAGGAGGTCCGGGGCCTTCCCACGGCTTTCGCCTGCCGCGCCGACGAGGCGCGCCAGCAGCTGGTCACCGACGCCCTCGCCGGCCGCGACGAGGTGGCCGACTACCTGCGCGGCCTCCACGCCGACCTGCGACTGGGCGACCTGCCGGCCTTCGGCGCCGCGGAACTGTTCTTCATGGCCGGCGAGGGCAACCTCCACCCCAAGCACATCGCCTACTTCCTCCCCGAGGACGAAGGCGTGAAGCACTCCCCGTTCAAGAAGACCTACTACTTCGCCAACTCCCACCGCGCCCTGCTCTCCACCATCTCCGCCCCCCTGGCGCGGCGCTTCCTCGACATCGGCGTGGAGTTCGACCCGGCGCACGAGCGCTTCGCCGCGATCCCCACCCTGGGCGTCCTCAGCCACGAGCTCGGCCACTTCGCGCACCGGCCCGCCACCGAGTACAAGGACCTCAACGCCGCCGACCGCTGGGCCTCGGTGGTCCTCCAGGAGGTCGCCGCCGACGTCTTCGGCATCCTCATCCTCGCCGACGTCTGGGCACCCCGACTGGGCATCGACCCGGCCGACTGCGTCGCGTACTACCTCGCCGAATGCCTGCGCTACACCGACCGCGGGCTCGGCCACTTCCCCGACAGCGACGGCATGTTCCTCCAGCTGTCCTACTTCGTCCAGCTCGGCGCCCTCGACCTGACCGGTACCCCGCGCCTGACGGGAACGCCGCAGGTCGTCCTCGCCGGGCTGCGCTCGCTGGCCCGCGTCCTGGCCGACACGCTCCTGGCCACCGACGCCGACCGGGCCCTCCACCTGCACCGCGGCTACGGCCCGGCCACGGCCGCCCCGCTCGCCCCGCTCGTCGAACGCCTCCGCCCGGAGCCCCTCCGGTCGGTCGAGTACACGCAGGAACACCTCCACTCCGCCGCGACCTCCGGCCGCTGAAAGCGAGACACGATGATCACCGAGGCGAACCAGGACCTGGGTCAGGTGCGCGACTACTACACGGCGCAGCGCTCCACCGGCGGCGAAGGCGAGAGCATCTACGCCATCTGGGAGAAGGGCGGCGCGTTCAACGATTCGGTCACCCCGTCCACGTACGTCCCCGAGTACCGCTCCCACATGTCCCTCAAGCTGCTCTCCCTGACCGACGAGGGGGCGTCCGTCTTCTCGCTCGGCTGCGGCAACGCCGCCGTCGAGGGTGTGGTCGCCGGACTCGGCCGGACCGTGCGCGGGATCGACTTCAACGAGGAGGCCGTCCAACTGGCCCGCCAGAAGGGCGTCGACGCCTTCGCCGCCGACTACTACACCCTGCGGCCCTCCGACATCGCGGGCGCCGACGTCGTCTACGCGGACGGCTTCCTCGGCCACCTCTTCGACGCCGACCGGGAGATCACGCCCGCCCTGGACCAGCTGGCCGCCCTCGGCCCCAAGTCCGGTGCGTACCTGATCTTCTCCAACGACGCGCCGCAGGACCGGGAGGCGCACTTCGCCCCCCACCAGCGCGTCGCCGACTTCTGGTACCTGTCCAAGGACTACCTCGCCGAGCGCCTCGAAGCACGCGGTTACAGCGTGGTGGAGAGCTACTACTTCCCCTACCTGCGCCCGGTCAGCGGCATGCGCAACCGCACCATCTGCATCGCGCGCGTCTCGTAGCGGAGGAGGAATCCGTGCCCATCCCCGACGCCTTCGCCGCACGCCTGAACCCCCTCCTGGGCGACCTGGTGGCCACCTACGGAACGCCCTTCCACATCTACGACGCCGCGGGCATCGTCGACACCTACCGCGCCATGACGGACGCCTTCGCCGAAGAGCCCTACCGGCAGTACTTCGCCGTCAAGGCCCTGCCCAACCCGCACATCCTGTCCTTGCTCCTGACCGAGGGAAGCGGCCTGGACTGCGCCTCCCCGGTGGAGCTGGAACTCGCGGGCAGCCTCGGCGCCGGGCCCGGCGACACCGTGTTCACCTCCAACAACACCGCCCGCCACGAATTCGAACTCGCCCGCAAGACCGGCTCGTTGGTGACCTTCGACGATGTCACCGCCCTGGACCGCTGCGACCCGCTGCCCGACACGGTCGCGTTCCGCGTCTCCCCGCACGGGCTCGCGGCCGGCTCCCGACTGATGGGCGACGCGCAGGCCACCAAGTTCGGCGTGCCCGTCGGCCAACTGGCCGACGCCTACCGCGAGGCGAAGGCACGCGGCGCCCGCCGGTTCGGCATCCACGGCATGACCTGCGCCAACGAACTCGACGTCGACCGCGCCGCACGCGCCGCCACCGACGTCATCGAACTCGGCGCGCGCATCGCCGAGGACGTCGGCATCCAGCTCGACTACGTCAACGTGGGCGGCGGCCTCGGCATCCCCTACCGGCCCGAGGACCGGCCCTTCGACTTCCGCCGCTACGCCGGGGCCATCCTCGCCGCCCGCCGCGCCGCCTTCCCCCGCTCCGCGCCCCGCATCCTCATGGAGTGCGGCCGCTACGTCACCGGACCGCACGGCGTCCTGGTGACCACCGTCATCAACCGGTGCGGCAAGGGCCGCGAGATCGTCGGCGTGGACGCCTCGATGTCCGCCCTGATGCGGCCCGGCTTCTACGGCGCCTACCACCACATCACCCTGCCCTTCGCGCAGGGCCGCGCCGAAGCGCCGTACGACGTCGTCGGCTCGCTCTGCGAGAACATGGACAAGTTCGCGATCGACCGGACACTGGCCGATCCGCGCGAGGGCGACGCCCTCCTGGTGCACGACACCGGCGCGCACGGCCACGCGATGGGCTTCACCTACAACGGCCGCCTGCGCCCCGCCGAACTGCTGCTCACCCGCGACGGCGACGTCGTCGAGATCCGCCGTGCCGAGACGTACGACGACTACGTCAGCACCGTCCCCGGCAGCCCGGGGTCCGTCCTCCCCACCGCACCGCACGCACGACAGGAGCGCCCCGCATGTACTCCCGACCGCTGATCGAGGACGCCTGGGAGCGCCGCGCCGCGCTGACCGAGGCCGAGCGCGCCGAGCTCGCCCCGCACGTCGAGGCCGGACTCGACGCCCTGGACCGCGGCGAACTGCGTGCCGCGAACCCCGCCGGCGGCACCTGGGCCGCCGACCCCTTCGTGAAGAAGCTGATCCTGCTCTCCTTCCCGCTCGGCACGAACGCCCTCGCCGACGGGGGCCCCGGCCGCCCCAGGAGCTACGACAAGATCCCGCTGAAGTTCGAGCACTGGCAGGAGGCGGAGTTCGAGAAGGCGGGCCTGCGGGTGGTGCCGGGCGCGGTCGTCAGGCGCGGCGCCCACATTGCCCCCGGCGCCGTCCTCATGCCCTCCTTCGTCAACATCGGCGCCTACGTCGGCGCCGGCACGATGATCGACACCTGGGCGACCGTCGGCTCCTGCGCCCAGGTGGGCAAGCGCTGCCACATCTCCGGCGGCGCGGGCCTCGGGGGCGTCCTCGAACCGATCGGCGACAGCCCCGTCGTCATCGAGGACGACGTCTTCGTCGGCGCCCGGAGCGAGATCGCCGAAGGAGTACGGGTACGGCGCGGCGCCGTCATCGGCATGGGCGTCTACCTGGGCGCCTCCACCCCGATCGTGGACCGCGCGACCGGCGAGGTGACGCGCGGCGAGGTTCCCGAGAACGCCGTCGTCGTCCCCGGCACCCGGACCGACCCCCGCTACCCCGGCCTGGCCACGTACGCCGCGGTCATCATGAAGTACGCCGACGAGCGCACCCGCGGCAAGACGGCCCTGAACGACCTGGTGCGTGACTGACCCATGAGCTCCCTCGCCGGCGCCTTCGCCCGGCTGCGCGCACTGAACGACGGCATCCCCGCCCCGGCCGGCCTCGCCCCCGTCCAGCTCCACCTGGGCGAGTCCCGCCTCGGCACCGGCGGCTTCGACGGCACGCTGCTCGCGGACCCCGACGGCTGGACCCGCTACCCGCCGCTCGGCGGCACCCCCGCCCTGCGCACGGCGTACACCGGGTGGCTGCGCCGCCGTTTCGGGGCGGGCCCGCTGCTGGACGGCCGCGCCCTCGCGGTCGAGCCCACCCCGGGCACCAAGCAGGCGCTGGCCACGGCACTGGCGCTGGCGGTGGAGCGGGTGCGGGGGGCGGAGGGCGGGGCGGTGGTCGTCATGCCCAACCCGTTCTACCCGACCTACCGGGCCGCCACCGTGGCCGTGGGCGCCCGGCCGGTGTTCTACGACCCCCGGGGCGGTCCCTCGGCGCTGGAGGACGCCGTCGCGACGGCGGGTGGAGCGGTCGCCTCGGTCATCCTCTGCGACCCGGGCAACCCGCGCGGCGAACTCCTCTCCACCGAGTTCCTGGGCGCGGCCACCCGCGCCGCCGTCACGGCCGACGCCCTGCTCGTCGTCGACGAGTGCTACACCGACCTGTGGCTCGCCCGCCCGCCGGCCGGATACCTGTCGCTGGTGCGGCGCGGCGTCGTCCGGCCGGAACGGTTCCTGGTGCTGCACACCCTGTCCAAGCGGTCCGGCGCGCCCGGGTTGCGCAGCGGCTTCGCCGCCGGGGACACCCGGACCGTCACCGACTACGCCCGCCACAACCAGGCGTGCGGCGTCCCGACCCCGCTGCCCGTGTGCGCCGCCGCCGCACGGCTGTGGGACGACGACGCCCACGTCGAGCGCGCCCGCGCCGGACTGGCCGCCAACTGGGCGCTCGCCGACCGCGTCCTGGCCGACGTCCCCGGCTACCGGCGGGCCGACGCCGGGTTCTTCCTCTGGCTGCCGGTCGGCGACGACGAGGCCGCAGCCCGCACCCTCTGGCGCGACCAGGCGCTGACCGTCATGCCCGGCCGTTACCTGGCGGCCGACGGACCCGACGGCACCAACCCCGGCTCCGGCCACCTGCGCATCGCCCTCGTCCACGACGAGCCGCTGATGCGCGAGGCACTGCACCGCCTGCGCGCCGGACTGACCCGAACATCACCCCATCTCTGCGAGGACGTCTCCGCATGACGCTGACGCGACCCGACGACAAGCCGCTCCTGCTGGTCATCACCAGCGGCCTGCGGCGGTACCGCGAGTACCTCCTGGCCTCCATCGCGGGCCGCTACCGCGTCCACCTCATCGACGCCGTCGCCCCCACCTGGGAACTGCCGTACCTGTCCGGCCACACGGTCGTCCCCGACACCGGAGCCGGGCCGGTCCTGCGCGCCGCCCGCGAGGTCGCGGCCCGACAGCCGGTCGCCGGGGTCATGAGCTGGCACGAGGAGCACATCGTGCAGGCGGCCCTGGTCGCCGAGGCGCTCGGCCTGCCCGGTACGGCGCCGGACGCCGTGCGGCGCTGCCGCGACAAGTACGCCACCCGCACCGCGCTCGCCGAAGCAGGCCTGCCGCAGCCGGAGTTCGCGCTGGCCGGCAGTCTCGACGAGGCGCTCGCCGCCGCCGGCAAGCTCGGCTGGCCCGTGGTCATCAAGCCGCGCGCCGCCGGAGGCAGCCAGGGCGTCGTCCTGGTCCACGACGCGGACGAGCTGGCCGACCAGTTCGACGCCACCCGCGAGGTCCACGTCCCCCACAACCCCGACTTCGCCGAACTGGTCCTCGTCGAGGAGTACCTCGACGCCCCCGAGGTCAGCGTCGACGCCGTCGTCCACCAGGGCCGCGTGACCCCCGTCTTCGTGGGCCGCAAGGAGGTCGGCTTCCCGCCGTACTTCGAGGAGACGGGCCACCGCGTCAGCGCCGACGACCCGCTGCTCACCGACCCGGAACTGCTGGAGGTCCTCAGCGGCATCCACGAGGTCCTCGGGTTCACCGACGGATGGACCCACACCGAGCTGCGGCTCACCGCCCGTGGCCCGAAGCTGATCGAGGTCAACGGGCGGGTCGGTGGCGACCTCATCCCCTACCTCGGCCTGCGCGCCACCGGCATCGACCCCGGACTCGCCGCCGCGGACGTCGCGTGCGGCGCCATCCCCGACACCACGGCCGGCAGGACGGCCCACGCCGCGATCCGCTTCTTCTACCCGCCCGCCGACGACACCACCATCGGCTCGCTGGACTTCGACCGCACCGAACTGCCCGCCTGCATCGACCTGCTGGAGCCGTTGGTCGGGCCGGGTGACGTCGTCTCACCGCCCCGCAAGGGCCTCATCGACGGCCGTATCGCCCTCGCCTCGGCCGTCGCCGGCACCGCCGAGGAGTGCTCCGCCGCGCTCGACCGGGCCGGGCGGGCGCTCCGGCTGACCGTGGACGGTGCGTGAGATGCGCGTCCTCGTCATGCACCGGGTGCCCGACTCGTTCGTACGGTACGCGCGCAACCTCGACCACACGCGCCACCAGATCACCTATGTCAGCGTCCCCGAACGGGCCGCCACCCTCCCCGCCGGCGTCCCGGCCCGCCGCATCGAACGCCCCGGCACCGGCGACACCGCGGCCGAGGTCATCGACGCGGTCCGCGACCTCCCCCGCCCCGACCTCGTCGTCGCCCTGTCCGAGTACGACCTGCTGCCCGCCGCCCGGGTCCGCGAGGTCCTGGACGTCCCCGGCCCGCGCGTCGCCGACGTCCTGCCCACCCGGGACAAGGTCGTCATGAAGGCGGCCGTCGCCGCCGCGGGCCTGCGCACACCGCGCTACGCCCCGTTGGCCCGGGCCCTCGCCCATGGCGTCGAGTGGACCGGCCGCAGCGTCCTCAAGCCCCTCGCGGGCGCGTCCAGCGAGGGCATCACCACGTACCCGACGCCGGACGCCGCCCTCGCCGCCGTGCGCGACGGCTCGCTGCCCGTGGACGTCGACGACTTCGAGATCGAGGAGTTCGTCGACGGCCCCATCGTGCACATCGACGGAGCCGTCGCCGGGGGCCGCCCGCTGGCCGTCGTCGCGAGCCGGTACCTCGGCACCTGCCTCGGCTACGCCCAGGGTGCGCCCCTGGGGTCCGTACAGATCGACACGCCGCCCGCGACGGTCGACTTCACGCTCGCCTGTCTGCGCGCGGTCGGCATCACCGACGGGCCCTTCCACCTGGAAGCCGTCGAGACCCCGCGGGGCCCGGTGTTCCTGGAAGTCGGCGCGCGCGTCGGGGGAGCGGACGTGGCCGACAGTTTCGAGCTGGCCACCGGCGTCCACCTGGCCTCCGTCCAACTCCGGCTCCTGACGGGCGAGTCGGCCGGCGTGCCCGAGCCCCCGGCCGTCGCCCCCGACGCCCGCTACGGCTGGTTCGTCGTCCCCGGCCACACCCTCGGCTCCACCCACTGCCGGATCGACGGCGAGAAGCTCTTCCGCGACGACCCGGTCGTCCACCGCTGGGTGCAGCGCGCTCCGCACGAACCCGTCACGGCGGCCCTCACCTACGCGGACGCCGACATCCCCCTCGCAGGCGTCGTCGGCCCCGCGCCCACGCCCGTACTGGAACGCTTCCTCACCGGCCTCTTCGCCTCGGTGACGGTGGAACCCGCAAAGGACCCGAGATGACCATCGAGCCCCGCCTCGTCGTGGCCGCGCGTACGGCCGACGGCACCTCCGTGGTCGCCGCCGACGCGCCCGTCCCCGGCATCACCGTCGGTGCCTGGCCCGGCTCCCGCTTCCACCTCGCCTGGGGCACCCCGGACGGCGGCGCCCAGGTCGGCGACGGCCTGCCCGAGCCCGTGCACCTGCCCTTCTTCGCCGGCGTCGGCGGCACCCGGCTGCTGTTCGCCCGCTACGAGCCGGACGAGTCCGTGCCTGCCCCGACCGGCGACCCGGAGGCGCTCGCCGCGGAGGTCCAGGAGCGGCTGCCGGGCCTGTGGGAGGTCTTCGAACCCGGCGGCACCGGCATGCACGCCACCGACACGCTCGACTACGGCATCTGCCTGGAGGGCGAACTCCACCTCGAACTCGACGACGGCAAGGAGGTCCTGGTCACCCCGGGCACCTGCGTCGTCCAGCACGGCACCCGCCACACGTGGCACAACCGGGGGACCGTCGCGGCCCTCATGTGCTTCGTCGGCGTCGGCGCCGCACGCGACCGCTGACCGGAGAAGACCCATGGATCCCAACGCCGCAGTCCGGTCGTGGCTGCCCGCCGGAGGCAGCGCCCGCCGCCTCGTCGCGGCGTCGCTCGTCGACTCCCTCGGAACCGGCCTCTTCCTCGCGGGCTCGGCCCTGTTCTTCACCCGCGCCCTCGGCCTGTCCGCCGTCCAGGTCGGCATCGGCCTGTCCCTGACCGGCCTGGCCGGGTTCCTCGGCATGGTCCCCACCGGCAAGCTCGCCGACCGTATCGGCGGCAGGAACG
The DNA here is from genome assembly GCF_042957125.1 of Streptomyces sp. NPDC008125. Taxonomy (NCBI): domain Bacteria; kingdom Bacillati; phylum Actinomycetota; class Actinomycetes; order Kitasatosporales; family Streptomycetaceae; genus Streptomyces; species Streptomyces sp. NPDC008125. Next base: position 588,523 of record NZ_JBIBHR010000001.1, on the reverse strand, counting down.
CGATCGTCGGCCTCTACCTGTGGCGAGGCGCCTGCTTCTGCGTCTATCCCTTCGCCCACGAACCCGAGGTCTTCTACGTCGTCGCCTTCCTCATCGGCATCGCCGAGTGGGGCGGCGGACCGATCGTCCAGGGCATCGTCGGCGCCGTCGAGACCGACGCCGACCGGGTCCGCACCATGGCCGTGATCGCGTCCGTGCGCAACGTGGGCTTCAGCGCGGGTGCCGTGCTCGCCTCCCTGGTCCTGGCGATGAACAGCGTCCCCGCCTTCTCCGCGCTCGTGCTCGTCGACGCCCTGACCTTCTTCGCCGCCGCGAGCGTACTGTCGCGCCTGCCCGCGACCGCCAACGTCCGCTCCCCGCGCACCGGGGGGAGCGGAGCGCCCCCGACCCGCGTACGCGACCCGCGCTTCCTGGCCCTGGCGTTCCTCAACGGAGTGCTGTTCCTGCACTCGGTGCTGCTCGCCGCCGCCCTTCCGCTGTGGATCGCGACCCGCACCCAGGCGCCCACCTGGGTCCTGGGCGGCCTGGTCGTCCTCAACACCGCCCTGGTCATCCTGCTCCAGGTCCGCCTCAGCGGCGGCGCCGACGGCCTGCGCAACGCCGCCCGGCGCCAGCGCAGGGCGGGCTGGTGCCTGGCGGCGTGCTGCCTGCTGACGGCCCTGACCGCCGAGGTCGGCCCGGTCGCGGCGACCGCGCTGATCGCCCTCGCCACGGTGACGCTCACGCTCGGCGAGATCTGGCAGTCGGTCGGCGCCTGGCGCCTGTCGTACGCGCTCTCCCCGCCGCAGTCGCGCGCCTACCACCTGTCGGTCTACGAACTCGGCACCAGCGCCGCCTCGGCCGTCGGCCCGGCGCTGATCACCTGGGCGGTCGCCGGGCAGGGGCTGGGCGGCTGGGTGGCCCTGGCGGCGGGCTTCGCGGTCGCCGGGTCGGCGGTGGTCTTCATCGCGGCGGCCGCCGGGCGCGGGCTGCCGGCCGACGAGCCGCACGAGCCGGACGAGCCGGACGAGCCGCACGTCCGCGAGCCGCACGAGCACGTCCGCGAGCCGGACGAATCAACACTGGAGAGGTGATCCATGCACGGGCAGAGACTACTGCTGGTCGGGGTGGGAATGACCGGACGGCCCTACATCACCGCCGCCCGGCGGCTCGGCGTACGGGTCCACGCGGTCGAGACCGCGCCCCGCGCCGAGGCGCTCGCCGGACTCGCCGACGAGGTCACGGTCTGCCGGGGCGGCTCGGACGAGCTGTGGTACGAGGCCGCCAGTGAGGCGGTACGCCACACGCGCCCCGACGGGGTCGTCGCCTTCAGTGAACCCCACGTCCTGGCCGCAGCACTCGTGCAGAACGAACTCGGCCTGCCCGGACCGTCGTTGCGGGCCTCCGTGCTCTCCCGCAACAAGGCCCTCCAGCGGGGCCGCTTCGCCGCCGCGGGCATCGGCCAGCCCGAGTTCCTGGTCACCGAACGGCTGGGCGACAGCCGCGACTGGGCCGCCGGTCGCTTCCCGGTGATCGTCAAGCCACTGTCCTCGGCGGGCAGCGCGGGCGTCGAACTCGTCGGTGACCGCCGCGCGTTCGAGGACGCGGTGGCCCGCAGGGACGCCGAGGGCCGCCTCCTCGTGGAGCGCGCGGCGGCCGGCCCCGAGTACAGCTGGGAGGCGCTGGTCCGCCACGGGAAGGTCTGGTTCGCCAACCTGACCGCCAAGGAGACCACCGGGCCGCCGTACTTCGTCGAGGTCGCCCACCGGGTCGCCACCGACGTCGACGCCGCCACCCGGGCGACGGTCACCGAGTTGGGTACCGCCGTCCTCGACGCCCTCGGCATGGACACCGGCATCGTCCACCTGGAGTTCCGCCTCACCACCAGGGGCCCGGCGGTCATGGAGGTCGCGGTACGCACACCGGGCGACCACCTGATGGACCTGCTCGGTGACGCCTACGGCATCGACTGGTACGAGATGGTCGTACGCCTGGCCCTCGACGCCGAGCTGCCCGCACCGCCCGCCGCCCCCCTGCGGCGCACCGCCGGCTACCTCCCGGCGGCCCGCCCCGGCACGGTCACCGCGATCCGCGGCCTCGACGAGATCCTGGCCCACCCGCACGTCGTGGCGGCGCAGGTGACGGCCGCCCCGGGCGACACGGTCGCCCCGGCCCGCTCCTCGGTCGAACGTGTCGGCCACGTCCTGCTCTCGGCACCGGACCCGGGCGTGCTCGAAGTCGCCCTGGACGACGTGCGCTCGACGCTGCGCGTGGTGACCCGCCCGGGAGGACGCCCCGATGACGGGACTCCGTGACCCCAGGGTCCGCGCCGCAGTGGAACTCGACCTCGCCCACGCCCGCGAGTACGCGGGACTGCACACGTACGACGGCACGCTCCAGGACCTGTCACCGGCCGGCGTCGCGGCGGCCCTCTCCCGCCTGGGCAAGGGCCCCGCGCCCGCCGACGCGTTCGACGCCGAGGTGCTGGAGGTCCACGAGGACGGACTGCGCGCCCGCTTCGCCGAAGCGGAACTGCACCGCCGCGACCCGCTGCTGCACCTGGCCGCCATGGACCTGGCCTGCTACGACCGCGCGTACGCGCCCGCCGAGGACCGTCGGCGCGCCCGACGGGAGCACCTGGCGGCCTGGCCGGAAGCGGTGGACAACGCCGTGACGGCCCTGGACCGGGTGCCGGCCCCCGTCGCGCGCGCGGCCCTCCCCTCCCTGCGCGGCCTCGCCCAGGACGCCACCGGTGACGAGAAGGCCCTGGCCGCCGCGAGGCGCCTGGTCGCGCACGTCGAGCGGGCGGCGGACACCGGCGTCGCGTCGGCGGCCCTGGGGGAGGCGGCTTTCCTGCGCCTGCTGGGTGCGGGGGAGGGGACGACGTACGGCACCGCCGCGCTGACCGACGCCGCGGACCGCGAACGGGCGCGGCTGTGGACCCTGTTGGAGCAGGCGGTGGAACGCCTCGCCCCGGGTGCGCGCGTACGCCAGGTCGTCCCGGCCCTGATGAAGGACCACCCGACCACCGCAGAAGGCGTGTTCGCCCAGGCGCGGGCCCTGCTGTCCGAGGTGACGTCCTTCGCGGTGGCCCGCGACCTGATCGCGGATCCGGGCGGCGAGTGCCGGGTGGGCCCGGCCCCGGCGTCCCGCGCCTACGCGCAGGCCATGATGTCGTGGTCCGCGCCCTACGAGCAGGACGCCCCCAGCTGGTACTACGTGGTCCCCCCGGACCCGGCGTGGCCGCCGAGCGAGGCCGAGGAATGGCTCTCCGTCTTCAGCCGTACCTCCCTGCCCGCCATCACCGTCCACGAGGTCACCCCGGGCCACTACGCCCACGGCCGCGCCCTGCGCGCCCTGACCAGCGACGTGCGCAGGTCCCTGGAGTCGCCGGCGTTCGTCGAGGGCTGGGCCCACTACGCCGAGGAGTTGTACGCGGAGGAGGGCTTTCGCGCCGACGACCCCCGCTACGTCATCGGCATGGCCCTGGAGGCGCTGCTCCGCGTGACGCGCCTGACCTGTTCCCTGGGCCTGCACACGGGCGCCATGACGGTCGCCGAGGCCGCGGCGCGCTTCGAGGCGGACGCGTTCCTGCGCGGCCGCTCGGCGCGCGCCGAGGCCCTGCGCGGTGCCGTCGAGCCCACGTACGGCCGCTACACCCTGGGCAAGACGGAGATCCTGCGGGTCCGTGACCTGGCCCGCGCCCACTGGGCCGGCGGCTACACGCACCGCCGCTTCCACGACGCGCTCCTGTCGCTCGGCATGCCTCCGGTCGGCCTGCTGGCGAGGGCCGTCGTGGGGGACCTGGCCGCTGCCGTGCCACGCGCCGTCTGACGCCACCGCGGGCGGGCCAAAATCTTGCGCCCGAAGGGGACTTGGCGGTGTGTGGGGCCCCGGGGCGCGACCGGCGATCGCGCGCAGGCGCGCGTCTTCGTCGAAGGCGTCACCACGGGGAGGACCCGTGCCGGGTCGTGCTGTCGCGCCGCCGGCAGGACCGCGCCCGTAGGCGAACCACGCCTGCGCGTGCTCCTCGAAGGCCATCGTGCCGAGGTTCTCCCTCAGGTGCGGGCGGCTGGAGGGCCCGCGGCCCTCGCGGGGCTGGATCGAAGAGGCCACCCGCACCCCGCGCAAGCGTGTTCGACAGGGGGCGGGACGGATCCTGCCCCGGCCCGTCCGCGACCGGTCAATCGGGCGCTGACCTGGGGCTATGGTCGGCCGCTGCCGGCTCGCCGACCGGCGGCAGGCGTCTGACCTGCATAAACCCTGAAAGGGGAGCTATAACAGCCTGATCACGTGATGGCATCGGGACGCTCCGCGCGTCCTTTCCGCCCGTGCGGGCGTGCCATCATCGAGCATCGATCGATACAGGAAGTCCGAGTCGGGAGGGCGCGTGGCGATGGAGGCCGGCCCTCGTGACACGGAGCGGGAGGCGGCGGAGCGACGGCTCGCCGCCGAGAGGCTCAACTCCGACCTGCCCGACGAGAGCGTCGTGACGCCCGAGGTCGAGGTCGAGCTCAGGCCGGCCCGCCGGCTGCGGATCTGGCAGCTCGCCCCGATCGTGGTCCTCGCCGCGATCGGCTCGCTGATGTTCGCGTTCCCGCTCGCCTTCGAGTTCGGCGACGGCGGGGCCGTCGTCGCCATGCTCGGCCTGCTGATCAGCGGCTGCGCCGCCGGCTGGGGCATGATGGCCGCCCGCCGGGTCGGCCACACCTGGCCCGGCCTGCCCGCCAGGGGCTCCGGCACCCGCCCCGACTGGCGGGTGATCGCGCTCTACGGGGTGCTCGTGCTCGCCCTCGTCGGCCTGGCCGTCTGGCGTGTGGCCCGCCTGCGCTGACCGCGCACACCCCGGCGCCCGTACAGTTGCTCTGTGAGCACCGAGCAGATCACCTTCTTCAAGGGTCACGGCACCGAGAACGACTTCGTGATCATTCCGGACCCGGACAACCGCCTCGACCTGCCCCCGGCCGCCGTCGCACGGCTCTGCGACCGCAGGGCCGGCATCGGCGGGGACGGGCTGCTGCACGTCGTGCGGTCCGCGGCCCACCCGGAGGCCCGCGCCATGGCGGACAGGACCGAGTGGTTCATGGACTACCGCAACGGCGACGGTTCGATCGCCGAGATGTGCGGCAACGGCGTGCGCGTCTTCGCCCGCCACCTCCAGCGCGCCGGGCTGGCCGAGGCGGGGGACCTCGCGATCGCGACCCGCGGCGGGATCAAGCGGGTGCACCTCGCCAAGAACGGCGACATCACCGTCTCCATGGGAGCGGCCGAGCTGCCCGCCGAGGGCGTCACCGTCACCGTGGACGGCCGGAGCTGGGAAGCGCGCAACGTCAACATGGGCAACCCGCACGCCGTCGCCTTCGTGGACGACCTGGCGCACGCCGGGAACCTCTTCGTCGAGCCCGCGTACGGTCCCGCGGCGGTCTACCCCGAAGGCGTCAACATCGAGTTCGTCGTCCGCCGGGGCACCCGTCACGTCGCGATGCGGGTGCACGAGCGCGGATCCGGCGAGACCCGCTCCTGCGGCACCGGTGCCTGCGCCGTCGCCGTCGCCTCGGCCCGCCGGGACGGCATCGACCCCGCGGTGACCGGAACGCCCGTCACGTACACCGTGGACCTGCCCGGCGGCACGCTGGTGATCACGGAACACCCGCACGGCGCCATCGACATGACCGGCCCCGCCGTCATCGTCGCCGAAGGGGTACTCGACGCGGAGTGGATCGAATCGCTGCTCGGACGATAACCCGACAACGTTTCGCTCGAACGGGTGATCCGCTTCACGCTGCGCGAGAGGCGGACTGCCCTGCGTGGTGGGGTCGGTAGCATCAAGCACCGGCCCGGGGACATCAAGGTCCGCCTCTCATCGCCGGTCGACGTCGCCGGAGGTGCCCATGAGTGCAGAGGCCGCCAGCCCAGGTTTCCCCGTCCGCAAACGCTCCCGCCCCCGGATCGATCTGCGCAGACTCGGCCGGGTGGCGCTCCTCGGCCCGGTCTCCCGGGGAAGGCTGCCGGACGCGATCGGCCATGTGGCGGAGGCGCACCGGGCGCATCACCCGGACGCCGATCTCTCCGTCCTGAGCCGCGCCTACGTCCTCGCCGAGTCCTCCCACCGCGGCCAGATGCGCAAGAGCGGCGAGCCCTACATCACCCACCCGCTCGCCGTGACGTTGATCCTCGCCGAACTCGGCGCCGAGACCACGACTCTGACGGCTTCTCTGCTCCACGACACGGTCGAGGACACCGAGGTGACGCTGGATCAGGTGCGCGAGGAGTTCGGCGAGGAGGTCAGTTATCTCGTCGACGGTGTAACGAAGTTGGAGAAGGTCGACTACGGCGACGCCGCCGAACCCGAGACCTTCCGCAAGATGCTCGTCGCCACCGGCAACGACGTCCGGGTCATGTCGATCAAACTCGCCGACCGCCTCCACAACATGCGCACCCTCGGCGTGATGCGCCCGGAGAAACAGGCGAGGATCGCCAAGGTCACCCGCGACGTCCTCATCCCGCTCGCCGAACGCCTCGGTGTGCAGGCACTGAAGACCGAGCTGGAAGACCTCGTCTTCGCCATCCTCCGCCCCGAGGAACACGCGCACACCCAGACACTGATCGCCGAGTCCGAGAGCGGGCAGAACCCTCTCGCCACCATCGCGCAGAACGTCCGCAGCACCCTGCGCGAGGCCGGCATCGCCGCCGAAGTCCTCATCAGACCACGCCACTTCGTCTCCGTGCACCGGGTCCGGATGAAACGGGGGGAGCTGCGTGGCACCGACTTCGGCAGGCTTCTGGTGCTGGTCGGCGAAGACGCGGACTGCTACGCGGTCCTCGGCGAACTCCACACCTGCTTCACCCCGGTGATCTCCGAGTTCAAGGACTTCGTCGCCGCCCCCAAGTTCAACCTGTACCAGTCGCTGCACACCGCGGTCGTCGGCCCGGGCGGCGCGGTCGCCGAAGTCCTCATCCGCACGCACCGGATGCACAAGGTCGCCGAGGCGGGCGTGGTCGCCCTCGGCAATCCTTACGCCCCCGACGCCACCGCCCCCGCCGGGGAGGAACCGGCCGACGGTGGACCGGCCGACGGCGAACGCGCCGATCCCACCCGGCCCGGATGGCTCTCCAGGCTGCTCGACTGGCAGGAGTCCGCGCCCGACCCGGACACCTTCTGGAGCACGCTCCGCGCCGACCTCGCCGAGGACCGCGAGATCACCGTCTTCCGCACCGACGGACGCACCCTCGTGCTCCCGGCCGGCGCCAGCTGCGTGGACGCCGCCTACGCGCAGTACGGCGACGGGGCGCACCGCTGTATCGGCGCGCGGGTCAACGGCCGCCTCGCGACGCTGGCCACCGCCCTGGGGGACGGCGACACCGTGCAGCTGCTGCTCGCCCGGGACACCGCCTCCGGCCCCTCCCGCGAATGGCTCGACCACGCCCGTACCCCCGCCGCGCGCATCGCGATCGCCGGCTGGTTCGACGCGCACCCGGAGGACGCCGCCTCGCAGGACGCCGAGGACGCGCGGTACGCCCCGTGCACCGACGGCCCGTACACCGACGGCCCGGCCGGTGCGGAGTCCGGCGGCAACGGGGACGCCGACGGGCCGGACTGGCCTCCGGCGCACTCCCGGGAGGCCCCGGCAGCCCGGGGCGCGGGCGACGGGGCCCCCGAAGGCCTGGTCACCCTGGTCGCGGAATCCTTCGGGCGCCCCCGGCTCCTCGCCGACCTCACGGAGGCGATCGCGACCGCCGACGCCGCCATCGTCTCCGCCACCGTCGAGCCGCCCAGCGAGCAACGGGTGCGGCACACCTACACGTTGCAACTCACCGACGCGGACGGGCTGCCCGCCCTGGTGCGAGCCATGCGGGACGTCGCCGGGGTCTACGACGTCAGCCGCGCCTGACGGGCCGGCGGGCGGGCGTCGGGCGACGCGCGTGCGTCGGGCCGACGGCGGACCGGGCGGCCCCGCCGCCGGGCGGTCCCGGTGGCCACCTCGTTCGGGTGGCCCGACCGCGCGTCGCCCCCCGGCGGGGCGCGGGCCGCTGATAGCGGTGATCCATGCCGCCCACCTCCCGCCGCCTGCGCACCGTCCTGCTGGCCGCCGCGTCGGCCGGCCTGATCGCCGCCGCACCGCCCGCCCCGCTCGGAAACGGCCCCCTCGGAATCGGGGACCGGCTCTTCCCGACGCTCGGCAACCCCGGCTACGACGTCCTCTCGTACGACATCGCCCTCGACTACGACGGCAGCAACACCGACCCGCTGGAAGCCGTCACCGACATCAGGGCACGTACCACCGAGCCGCTGGACCGGATCAACCTCGACTTCGCCCGGGGCGAAGTCCACTCGGTCGCGGTCAACGGGCTGGCCGCCCGGTTCACCGGCGAGGACGAGGACCTCGTCGTCACCCCGGTCGCGCCGCTGCCGGCCGGGGTGCCGGTGCGCATCACCGTCCGGCACACCAGCGACCCCGACCAGGGCACGGACAGCGGCGGGTGGGTCCGCACCGGCGACGGCCTCGCCCTCGCCGGACAGGCCGACGCCGCGCACCGGGTCTTCCCCTGCAACGACCATCCGGCCGACAAGGCGTACTTCACGTTCCGGATCACCACCCCCGAGCAGCTCACGGCCGTCGCCAACGGACTCCCGGCCGGGGAGCGCCACCGGGGCACCACGGTGACCAGGACGTTCCGCACCGAGCACCCGATGGCCACCGAGCTCGCCCAGGTCTCCCTCGGCACCTCCGCGATCCTGCACCGCGACGGCCCCGGGGGCCTGCCGCTGCGCGACGTCGTCCCGGCGGCCGACGCGGCGGTCCTGGAACCCTGGCTGAGCCGGACCCCCGGCCAGATGGAGTGGATGGAGCGGCAGGTCGGCCCGTACCCCTTCGAGACGTACGGGGTGCTGGTGGCCGATTCGGTCACCGGCTTCGAGCTGGAGACCCAGACCCTGTCGCTCTTCGAGCGCCGGCTCTTCACCGGCACCACGCACCCCGGGTGGTACGTCGACTCGGTCATGGTCCACGAGCTGGCGCACCAGTGGTTCGGCGACAGCGTCTCCCCGGCGTCCTGGTCCGACCTCTGGCTCAACGAGGGGCACGCGAGCTGGTACGAGGCCCGTTACGCGGCGGAGCGGGGCGGCCCGGCGCTGGAGCGGCGCATGCGGGACGCGTACACCCACTCCGACGGCTGGCGCGCGGCCGGCGGGCCCCCGGCCCGGCCCGCCCTGCCGACGGCCGGGCACAAGCTCGACCTGTTCCGGCCGGTGGTCTACGACGGCAGCGCCCTCGTGCTCTACGCGCTGCGCCAGGAGATCGGTGCCGAGGCCTTCGACCGGCTGGAGCGCGCGTGGGTGCGCAGGCATCGCGACGAGTCCGCCACCACGGCGGATTTCGTGCGGCTCGCGTCGCGCGAGGCCGGACGCGATCTCTCCGGGTTCCTGGACGGCTGGCTCTACGGGGCGAAGACCCCCGCGATGCCCGGCCACCCGGACTGGCACGGCGCCGCCCCGACGGCGACGGCCCCGGAGCCCGCTCCGACCACGACAGCTCCGGAGCCGGCTTCGCACACGGCCCCGCCGGCCGGCCGGCCGGCCCGGTCCGTGGCGCCACGGGGAAACCCGCATGACGGGCCCGGCGGGCGCATGCCAGTATCAGGGTCGGCAACGCGGCCAGGACCGGTGAATTCCCTCGGGAATCATCCGGGGGTGTGACGCGTTGTGACTGTCACCACGAGAAATCTTCGACGTAAGGATCCAATGACCTCCTCTTCTTCCCTTCCCCAGGACGCGCGGGACGCGCAGAGCGCCACGGAGTCCGCCTCCGCACGTGCCACCGAGAGCCTTCGGGCCGACGCCCTGATGGAAGAGGACGTCGCCTGGAGCCACGAGATCGACGGAGACCGGGACGGCGACCAGTTCGACCGCTCCGAGCGTGCCGCGCTGCGACGCGTGGCCGGCCTCTCCACCGAGCTCGAGGACGTCACCGAGGTCGAGTACCGGCAGCTCCGTCTGGAGCGTGTGGTGCTCGTCGGTGTGTGGACCTCCGGGACCGTGCACGACGCGGAGATCTCCCTCGCGGAGCTGGCCGCACTGGCCGAGACGGCGGGCGCCCAGGTGCTCGACGCCGTCTACCAGCGCCGCGACAAGCCGGACCCGGCCACGTACATCGGCTCCGGCAAGGCGCTGGAGCTGCGTGACATCGTGCTCGAATCCGGTGCCGACACCGTCGTCTGCGACGGTGAGCTCAGCCCCGGCCAGCTCATCCACCTCGAAGACGTCGTCAAGGTCAAGGTGGTCGACCGGACCGCGCTGATCCTCGACATCTTCGCCCAGCACGCCAAGTCCCGTGAGGGCAAGGCGCAGGTCTCCCTGGCGCAGATGCAGTACATGCTGCCGCGCCTGCGAGGCTGGGGTCAGTCGCTCTCCCGGCAGATGGGTGGCGGTGGCTCCAGCGGCGGTGGCGGCATGGCCACGCGTGGTCCCGGTGAGACCAAGATCGAGACCGACCGGCGCCGCATCCGCGAGAAGATGGCGAAGATGCGCCGGGAGATCGCGGAGATGAAGACCGGCCGCGAGATCAAGCGGCAGGAGCGCAAGCGCAACAAGGTGCCCTCGGTCGCCATCGCCGGTTACACCAACGCCGGCAAGTCCTCCCTGCTCAACCGGCTGACCGGGGCCGGCGTCCTGGTGGAGAACGCCCTGTTCGCCACCCTGGACCCGACCGTCCGCCGGGCCGAGACGCCCAGCGGCCGGCTCTACACCCTGGCCGACACCGTCGGGTTCGTACGCCACCTGCCGCACCACCTGGTCGAGGCGTTCCGCTCCACCATGGAGGAGGTCGGCGACTCCGACCTGATCCTGCACGTGGTGGACGGCTCGCACCCCGTCCCGGAGGAGCAGCTCGCCGCCGTCCGCGAGGTGATCCGGGAGGTCGGCGCCACCGGCGTCCCCGAGATCGTCGTGATCAACAAGGCGGACGCGGCCGACCCGCTGGTCCTGGCGCGGCTGATGCGCGCCGAGCGGCACGCCATCGCCGTCTCCGCCCGTACCGGCGCCGGGATCGACGAGCTGCTCGCGCTGATCGACGCCGAACTGCCCCGGCCGTCCGTGGAGATCGAGGCCCTGGTCCCGTACATCCAGGGCGCCCTGGTCTCGCGGGTGCACGCCGACGGCGAGGTGATCTCCGAGGAGCACACCGCGGAGGGCACCCTGCTCAAGGCCCGCGTCCACGAGGAACTCGCCGCGGAACTCGCGGTGTTCGTCCTCGCGGCCCACTGACCGCAGACCAGGCACCGGAGTCGCTCGCACCGGAGGCCCGGCCGCTCCCCCAGGGGAACGGCCGGGCCTCCGGCGTGAGGGCCACCGCGGTCACTGGCCCGCGTACTTCCGGCTCACCCCGTCGTAGACCGCCTTCGCCTCCTTGCCCAGGCGCGGTCCCGCGAGCCAGCCCGCCGTGACCGGGCCGATCGAGGTGTTCGAGAACAGGGCGGGCTTGCCGTCGGCGCCCTCGCCGACCCAGCCGCCGCCCGAGGCGCCCCCGGTCATCGTGCAGCCGATGCGGTACATCGTGGGCTGGTCCTGGAAGACCGAGAGCCGGCCCGGGGCGTCGTCGCACCGGAACGCCTTCTCCCCGTCGTACGGGGGAGCGGCCGGGTAGCCGGTCGCCGTCAGCGACGGGATCCCGGAGACCGCGGGCGCGTCGAAGTCGACCGCCAGCGCCGAGCCCACCGTCTCCTCGAGCGACTTGCCCGTCGCCCCCGTCTCCGGCGTCACGTGCAGCACGGCGAAGTCGTACGGGGCGCCCTGGCCGCCGGTGGACGCGCCCTGCGCGATCCACTGGTCCGAGGTGGAGGCCCAGTCGCTCCACCACACGCCGTACGGAGCGATCTCCTCCTTCGACGCGGTCTCCAGCTTCGCCGTCTCCATGCCGCTGTCGTTGTACCCGGGGACGAAGGCGATGTTGCGGTACCAGCCGCCCTCCTTGCCCGCGTGCACGCAATGCCCGGCGGTCCACACCAGGTTCGACTTGCCCGGGTGCGCCGGGTCCTTCACCACCGTGGCGGAGCAGACCATCGAGCCCTCCGGACCGTCGAACAGCAGCTTGCCGCTCTCCGGCACGCTGTCGTGGTACGGGGCCTGCGCCTCGACGGCCTCCCGGACGGCGGGTGTCGGGTCGGTCACGCCCTCGTCGCCGGAGATGTCGTCGGCGACGGGCTGCTCCGGGGCCGGGTCGGCGTCCCGCATCCGCTCCGGGTTCCAGAGGTTCTCGATGATCGGGTTGACGTAGTCCTTCGCCTCACGGAGCCACTGGTCCTTGTCCCAGTTCTTCCACTCGCCGTTCCGCCACTTGTCGAGATCGATCCCGTGCGCCTTGAGCCGGTCCTTCAACTCGTCCGGGATGACGATCTTCCCGTCCGACGACGCGGCGGCCGAACCGCTGGGCTCCTTGGCCGCGCCGTCGTCCTCCGGCCCGCAGGCGGTCGCGGTGAGGGCGAGTGCCGTCGCGAGGGCGGCGGCGGTCAGCACGGACGAGGACCTGCGGCGCCCGCCCCTTCCGTTCCGGGCGGCATCGATCGGGTGAATGGGTCGCATCTGGTGATCCCCCTGGGACTTCGTCGTTCGTCGCTGCTACGGCACTCCGGTCGCCCCGGTGTGCCCTGCCTGCCGGGCCTGCGGCTCCGCGTCGGGCGGGCCACGGGCGGCTCGTGAACGCCCCTTCCCCGGCGCCCGGTCGGGCAACGGCCCTATGCTGAGCGGCCTCTACTATGCCGGTGCTCCCGAAGACCGCGCCGGGCAGGGCCGCGGTTCCGCTCCGTCAGGACCGGCCGCCCGCAAGGATCTTCCGATTTACCCGTGATCCCCGGCCCATCGGCTCGTTGGTCCGTACGGGGGACACACGCTCGTAGTTCACCCGCGCACTCCGCCGCCGGGAGAACGTACTCCCGGGCGACCCGACGACGTGCAACGCAACCGTGAACGCAGGAGGATCAACAGCCGTGGCCGTGACCGAATCAGCACCGGCGGCCCTGCCCGCGGCGCACGAGGGCATTCTGCGCCGCCAGTCGCTGCGCGAGTCGGCGGCGCGCACCTACGCGCGCTCCCTGCCGATCGTGCCCGTGCGGGCACGCGGGCTGACCATCGAAGGCGCCGACGGCCGCAGATACCTCGACTGCCTCTCCGGCGCGGGCACCCTGGCGCTCGGCCACAACCACCCCGTGGTGCTGGAGGCCATCCGCAAGGTCATCGACTCCGGCGCACCGCTGCACGTCCTCGACCTCGCCACCCCCGTGAAGGACGCCTTCACCACCGAGCTGTTCGCCACGCTTCCGGGCGAACTCGCCCGCGACGCCCGCATCCAGTTCTGCGGACCCGCCGGAACCGACGCCGTCGAGGCCGCGTTCAAGCTGGTGCGCGCGGCCACCGGCCGCACCGGACTCCTCGCCTTCACCGGCGCCTACCACGGCATGACCTCCGGGGCGCTCGACGCGTCCGGCGGCGCCCAGGAGGTGCGCGTCACGCGTCTGCCCTTCCCGCAGGACTACCGCTGCCCCTTCGGGATCGGCGGGGACCGGGGCGCCGAGATCGCCGCCCACTGGACCCAGCACCTGCTGGACGATCCCAAGGGGGGTGTCCCCGCCCCGGCCGGCATGATCCTCGAACCCGTGCAGGGCGAGGGCGGGGTCAACCCCGCCCCCGACGCCTGGATGCGCCGGATGCGCCGGATCACGGCCGACCGCTCCATCCCGCTGATCGCCGACGAGGTGCAGACCGGCGTCGGCAGGACCGGCCGCTTCTGGGCGGTCGAGCACAGCGGGGTGGTCCCCGACGTGATGGTGCTCTCCAAGGCGATCGGCGGCTCGCTGCCCCTCGCGGTGATCGTCTACCGCTCCTCGCTCGACCTCTGGCAGCCCGGCGCCCACGCCGGCACCTTCCGCGGCAACCAGCTCGCCATGGCGGCGGGCGCGGCCACCCTGGCGTACGTCCGTGAGAACGGCCTGGCCGAACGCGCCGCCGTACTCGGCGAGCGCATGCTCGGCCGGCTCCGCGAGCTGGCCGGGCACCACCCCGCCATCGGGAACGTCCGGGGGCGCGGCCTGATGATCGGTGTCGAACTCGTCGACCCCGAGGCCGCCCCCGAACAGGACGGCGGCGCGCCCCCGCCCGACCCGGGTTTCGCCGTCGCCGTACAACAGGAGTGCCTGCGCCGCGGCCTCATCGTCGAGCTCGGCGGGCGCCACGACGCCGTCATCCGGCTGCTGCCGCCCCTCACCCTCACCGACGAACAGGCGACGGCGGTCCTCGACCGCCTCGCCGACGCGCTGCAAGCCGCAGAAGGCTCGCCGCACCGGCGGGCCGCCGCCGGGTCGCTCCGCTGACCCCGCAACCCCTCACAAGGAAGAAGCCGTGAACCCCACCCCCGCGCCCGAGGCCGACACCCCTCTCACCAGCCAGCTCCGAGGGCAGGAAGCGCCGCTCGGCCCGCGTACGGCCGAGGCGACGACCGTTCCCCGCCAGAAGGCCGGCCACCACGAGGACGAGGGCGCCCCGGCCCCGCACGCGGACCCGCTGGACGATCCGGACCCGTACCGCGCGGCCGACGTCGCGGGCGCCGAGAGCCTGCTGCGCTGCTGGGCGCGGGAGAGGGACCTGCCCCGCCCGGAGCGGGACACCCTGCGCATCCCCCTTCCGGCCAGCGGCACCGCCCTCCTCGTGCCGGTCCTGTACTGGTCGCCCACCGGACACCACCGCTTCGGGCCGCCCGTCCTCGAAGGCGCCCCCGCGGGATCGCCGTCCGCCGACGCGGTCACCGTCGCCGCCCTGCTCTGCCGCGAGGGGGACCGGCACGCCGCCGCCGAACTCGTGGGCCGGGTCGCCGACTCCGTACGCCACACCACCGCATTCCTCACCCAGCGGCGCCGTACGCCCGAGGAGCCCCCCGGCACCGACCCCTTCCTCGCCGCCGAGCAGTCCCTGCTCCACGGACACCCGCTCCACCCCACGCCCAAGAGCCGCGAAGGGCTCTCGGAGTCGGAGGCCCGGCTCTACTCGCCCGAACTCCACGGCAGCTTCCCGCTCCACTGGATGGCCGTCGACCGCTGCGTGCTCGCCACCGACTCCGCCTGGACCCGCGACGGCCGCCCGGTCACCGCCGAGGAGCTCATCGCCCCGCTCACCGACGGGCTGCGCCTGCCCGAGGGCACGGTCGCCCTGCCGGTCCACCCCTGGCAGGCCGAAGAGCTGCGGCGCCGCACCGAGGTCACCGAACTCCTGGACGCGGGCCTCCTGCACGACCTCGGCGAGGCGGGCGGACGCTGGCACCCCACCTCCTCGGTGCGGACCGTCTACCGGCCGGGCGCCGGCGTCATGCTCAAGCTCTCGCTGGGGGTACGCATCACCAACTCCCGCCGGGAGAACCTCCGCAAGGAGCTCCACCGGGGCACGGAGGTGCACCGGCTCCTCAGCGGCGGCCTGTCCGCCGACTGGCGCCGGGCCCACCCCGGGTTCGACATCGTCCGCGACCCGGCGTGGCTCGCCGTCGACAGCAAGGACGGCAACCCGGTCCAGGGACTCGACGTGGTCCTGCGTGACAACCCCTTCGGCCCGCACGACGACGCCCTCTGCGTCGCGGGCCTCACCGCCGTCCGGCCCCGGCGAGGCCGCACCGCGATGCGCTCACGCCTGGCGGAGACGGTCTCCCGGCTCGCCGAGCGCACCGGACGCACCGTCGGCGCCGTCGGCGCGGAGTGGTTCCTGCGCTACCTCGACCGCGTCGTACGCCCCGTCCTCTGGCTCGACGCGAACGCCGGGGTGGCGCTGGAGGCCCATCAGCAGAACACCCTCGTGGTGCTCGACGCGGACGGCTGGCCCGTGGGCGGCCGGTACCGCGACAACCAGGGGTACTACTTCCGCGAGTCCCACCGGGACGCGCTCGACCGCCGGCTGCCCGGTATCGGGAGCGCGAGCGACACCTTCGTCTCCGACGCCGTCACCGACGAACGGTTCGCCTACTACCTCGGCATCAACAACGTCCTCGGGCTGATCGGCGCCTTCGGCTCCCAGCACCTCGCCGACGAACGCCTCCTGCTCGACGCGTTCCGCCGCTTCCTGCGCTCCACCGCTCCGATGGGCTCGCCCCTTCCCGCGTACCTCCTGGAGACCACCCGGCTGCGCTGCAAGGCGAATCTGCTGACCCGGCTGAACGGCATGGACGAACTCGTCGGTCCCGTCGACACCCAGTCCGTGTACGTCACCATCACCAACCCGTTGCATTCCTGACCGCACGGCACCTACGGGACCCGGGCCCGGGTCCCCGCCCGCTCGCCGACCGGGGAGTCCCGGCCCGAAGCCCGGGCCGGGACTCCCGCCGGTTCGGAAGAGGCCCGGGCACCGGACCCGCCGGTACCCAGGAGAGGAGAACGCCGCTGTGCCATCCGCCGAGACGCCCGGGAACCGGGCAGCCGGAACGGTTTCACGGAAGGCCGCCGACGGACAAGATCCCAGGATGACGAGAGCGGAGGACGCCAGGACCACCGGCGGGGCGGGCCGAAGACCCGCCCCGGCCACCGCCGTCGAGGACACCCTGGACCTGCGTCTCACCGAGGAACTGCTCGCCCTGTTCGCCGCGGACACCCCGCCCGCCGACGGTCCCGCCGCCTCGCCGTTGCTGGACGCGCCCGGCGGCTGGCGCCCCGTCACCACCCCCAGCGGGATCTTCCAGCTCGTCCCCGTACGGCTCGAGCGCGACCTCGCCGTCGTCACCCGCTGGATGAACGATCCGGCCGTCGCCGCCTTCTGGGAGCTCGCCGGGCCCGAGGAGATCACCGCGCGCCATCTCGCCGCGCAACTCGAAGGCGACGGGCGGAGCGTCCCGTGCCTGGGTGTACTCGACGGCAGGGCGATGAGCTACTGGGAGATCTACCGCGCCGACCTCGACCCGCTCGCCCGCCACTACCCCGCCCGCCCCCACGACACCGGGGTGCACCTGCTGATCGGGGGGGTCACCGACCGGGGCCGGCGGGCCGGCACCACCCTGCTGCGCGCGGTGGCCGACCTCGTGTTCGACCACCGTCCCTCCTGCGCACGCGTCGTCGCGGAACCCGACCTGCGCAACACCCCTTCCGTCTCGGCCTTTCTGAGCGCCGGATTCCGTTTCTCCGCCGAACTCGAACTGCCCGAGAAGAAGGCCGCCCTGATGGTCCGCGACCGAGCCCACCGAGACCACCTGTGAAGAACACGCCGAAGCACGCACACCGCTCGAACCCCATCGGTTCCGTCCCGAGGAGTCCCCGTGCAGAAATATCCCGTGAGCCCTGAACCGGCGGGGCGCCAGCAGCTCCCGGACCGCCCGGAACTGAACAGAGCCGTCTGGGACCGGGTCGCGGCCCGGCTGCTCGCGAAGATGCTCGGCGAGTTCGCCTACGAGGAGATCCTCACGCCGCTCCCGCAGCAGCCGCCGGTCACCACGGACGGCACCGGCGAACCGTACGTCCTGCTCCTCGACGACGGTGCCGCCCTCGCCTTCCGGGCCCGCCGCGGGGTGTACGGCAGCTGGCGCGTCGATCCCTCCTCGGTCCGCGAGACACCCCGGCCGGAGGATGGCGAAGAAGATGCGGGCGGCCCGGCGCAGGGGCGGCCGTTCCGCGACCCGCTGCTCTTCCTCACCCGCGCCCGCGGCCTCCTCCGCCTGGACGGCGCCACCCTCGGGCACCTCGTTCGCGAACTCACCAGCACCCTGGCCTCCGACGCGCACCTCGCCCACACCGCCCTCGGCGCGGGCGAACTCGCCGAACTCGGCTACGCCGAACTCGAAGGCCACCAGACCGGCCACCCGTGGCTCGTCGCCAACAAGGGCCGTCTCGGTTTCTCCGCCCGCGACGCCGCCCGCTTCAACCCGGAGGCGCGGGCCACCACCACCCTCCCGTGGATCGCCGTCAGCACCCGGATCGCCGGCTACCGCGGCGTACCCGCGCTCGCCACCCCCGACCAGTTGTACGCCCGCGAGCTCGACCCCTCGGTACGGGAGGCCTTCGCGGCCCGGCTCGCCGACCGCGGGCTGGACCCGAGCGCGTACGTCTATCTGCCGGTCCACCCCTGGCAGTGGGACGAGTGGATCGTGCCGCTCTACGCCCCCGCCATCGCCGCGGACGACATCGTCCCCCTGCACGACGACGGCGATCTGCGGCTGCCGCAGCAGTCCATCCGGACCTTCGCCAACGTGGGGCGCCCCGAGCGCTTCACGGTGAAGCTCCCGTTGTCGATCTTCAACACCCTCGTCTGGCGGGGACTGCCCACCGAGCGCACCCTCGCCGCCCCCGCCGTCACCGGCTGGGTCCAGGGGCTCTGCGACTCCGACCCCTTCCTGCGCGACACCTGCGCGGTGATCCTGCTCGGCGAGGTCGCCTCCGTGGCGGTGGAACACCCGCTCTACGACCGGCTGCCCGAAGTGCCGTACCAGTTCAAGGAGATCCTCGGCGCGATCTGGCGCGAGCCGCTGCCGCCGAGGCTGGCGGCCGGGGAGCGGGCCCGTACCCTCGCCTCCCTCCTGCACACCGACCCCGACGGCCGCGCCTTCACCGCCGAACTGGTCGAACGCTCCGGGCTGGCCCCCCGCGACTGGCTGGTCCGCCTCTTCTCCGCCCTGCTCCCGCCGCTCCTGCACTTCCTCTACCGGTACGGGACCGTGTTCTCACCGCACGGCGAGAACGCCATCGTGGTCTTCGACGAACGGGACGTGCCCGTCCGGCTCGCGATCAAGGACTTCGTCGACGAC
Source organism: Streptomyces sp. NPDC008125 (assembly GCF_042957125.1). NCBI lineage: Bacteria > Bacillati > Actinomycetota > Actinomycetes > Kitasatosporales > Streptomycetaceae > Streptomyces > Streptomyces sp. NPDC008125. Next base: position 569,789 of record NZ_JBIBHR010000001.1, on the reverse strand, counting down.
GTCAACATCAGCGCCCACCCGCTGCCCGAACACGCCACCATGCCCGCGGAGGTGCGCGCCGTCCTGCTGACCGAGGAGCCCTGCTTCCTCACCCAGTTCATCCACTCCGGGCTCTTCGTCGGCGTCTTCCGCTACCTGTCGCCGCTCTGCGAGGAGCAGCTGGGGGTTACCGAGGGTGAATTCTGGTCACTCGTCCGGGCCGAGGTCCTGCGCCACCACGCCCGGTTTCCCGAGCTCAAGGACCGGTTCGAGATGTTCGACATGCTGACGCCGGAGATCGAGCGCCTCTGTCTCAACCGCAACCGCCTGCTGGTGGACGGCTACCGGGACCGCCCGGACCGCCCGCACGCGGCCGTCCACGGCCTGGTCCCGAATCCGCTGCACTTCGCCGGATCCGTCCAGGAGTGATCCGCACGATCCGTCCCGGAGCGATCCGCCGGTCCGTCCGGGAGTGAGCGCCGCTGTCACTGTCGCGCCGTAGGCTGGTGCGGCTATGACGAAGCCATCCCTCACCGAGCTCCTCCACGCCGCCGTCTCCGCCGTCGGCGGTTCGGAACGGCCCGGCCAGGCCGCGATGGCCGAGGCCGTCGCCGGGGCCGTGGACGACAACTCCCACCTCCTGGTCCAGGCCGGCACGGGCACGGGCAAGTCCCTCGGCTATCTCGTCCCCGCGCTGGCGCACGGGGAGCGGGTCGTGGTCGCGACGGCCACGCTCGCCCTCCAGCGCCAGCTCGTGGAGCGGGACCTGCCGCGCACCGTGGAGGCGTTGCACCCGCTGCTGCGCCGCCGCCCCCAGTACGCGATGCTCAAGGGCCGCTCCAACTACCTCTGCCTGCACCGTCTCCACGAGGGCATGCCGCAGGACGAGGAGGAGGGGCTCTTCGACCAGTTCGAGGCGGCGGCGCCGTCCAGCAAGCTGGGCCAGGACCTCCTCCGGCTGCGGGACTGGTCGGACGAGACCGAGTCCGGCGACCGCGACGACCTGACCCCCGGTGTCTCGGACCGTGCCTGGGCCCAGGTCTCCGTCTCCTCCCGGGAGTGCCTGGGCGCGTCGAAGTGCGCGTACGGCGCCGAGTGCTTCGCGGAGTCCGCCCGGGAGCGGGCGAAGCTGGCCGACGTCGTGGTCACCAACCACGCCCTGCTCGCCATCGACGCCATCGAAGGCGCGCCGGTGCTCCCGTCGCACGAGGTGCTCATCGTCGACGAGGCGCACGAACTGGTCTCGCGGGTCACCGGCGTGGCGACCGGCGAGCTCACGCCCGGCCAGGTCAACCGCGCGGTGCGCCGCGCCGCCAGACTGGTCAACGAGAAGGCGGCCGACGCGCTCCAGACCGCGTCCGAGGGGTTCGAGCGCGTCATGGAGCTGGCCCTGCCCGGCCGGCTCGAAGAGGTCCCCGAGGACCTCGACCACGCGCTGATGGCGCTGCGCGACGCCGCCCGCACGGTGATCTCCGCGCTCGGCTCCACCCGTGACAAGTCCGTCACGGACGAGGACGCGGTGCGCAAGCAGGCGATGGCCTCCGTGGAGTCGGTCCACGCGGTGGCCGAGCGGATCACCCAGCACTCCGAATGGGACGTCGTCTGGTACGAACGGCACGACCGGTTCGGCGCGTCCGTGCGGGTGGCGCCGCTCTCCGTCTCGGGGCTGCTGCGCGAGAAGCTCTTCGCCGAACGCTCGGTGGTGCTCACCTCGGCCACCCTGAAGCTCGGCGGGGACTTCAACGGCGTCGGGGCCTCTCTGGGCCTCGCCCCCGAGGGCACCGCGGGGGAGGACGTCCCGCAGTGGAAGGGGCTGGACGTCGGCTCGCCCTTCGACTACCCGAAGCAGGGCATCCTCTACGTCGCCCGCCACCTGGCCACCCCCGGCCGGGAGGGCTCGCGCACCGACATGCTGGACGAGCTGGCCGAGCTGATGGAGGCCGCGGGCGGGCGCACGCTCGGGCTGTTCTCCTCGATGCGTGCGGCCCAGGCGGCGGCGGAGGTGCTGCGCGAGCGGCTGGAGAAGCCGATCCTGCTGCAGGGCGAGGAGACCCTCGGCGAGCTGATCAAGAACTTCGCGGCCGACCCGGAGACCTGCCTCTTCGGCACCCTGTCGCTCTGGCAGGGAGTCGACGTGCCGGGCGCGAGCTGCCAGCTCGTGGTCATGGACCGCATCCCCTTCCCCCGGCCCGACGACCCGCTGATGAGTGCTCGCTCGAAGGCGGTCGAGCAGGCGGGCGGGAACGGCTTCATGGCGGTCGCCGCCACCCATGCCGCGCTGCTGATGGCGCAGGGCGCGGGCCGGCTCGTCCGGGCCACCGGCGACAAGGGCGTCGTGGCGGTCCTGGACCCCCGTCTCGCCAACGCCCGGTACGGCAGCTATCTGCGGGCCTCGCTGCCCGACTTCTGGTACACCACGGACCGCAACCAGGTCCGCCGGTCCCTGGCGGCGATCGACGCGGCGGCGAAGGCCGAGGGGCGCTGACCTCCGGCGCGCGGACCGCGCCGCTCCGTGCACCGGGGTGCCTGAGCTTCTCGCGGACCCTGCGTCCGCCGCGCGCCGCCCGAGCGCTGGGCCCCGACCCGCTTACGGGGCCCGGCGCGGGCCCATGAGCGGGCCCGCGCAGCACAGAGCCCCGGTGGGGCCGCCCGTACGTCTTCGGGGGGTTCACCGGGGCTCTGTGCGCCAGGGCCGGGTCTTCCGGGGTAGGTTGCCGAGCAGCGGCTCAGACGCGCCGCAGCACCGCCACGACCTTGCCGAGAATGGTGGCCTCGTCACCGGGGATCGGCTGGTACGCGGCGTTGTGCGGGAGCAGCCAGACGTGGCCGTCCTCGCGGCGGAACCGCTTGACCGTGGCCTCGCCCTCCAGCATGGCGGCGACGATGTCGCCGTTCTCGGCGACCGGCTGGCGGCGTACAGTGACCCAGTCGCCGTCGCAGATCGCGGCTTCGATCATGGAGTCGCCGACGACCTTCAGCACGAACAGCTCGCCGTCACCGACCAGTTGGCGCGGGAGCGGGAAGACGTCCTCCACCGACTCCTCAGCGAGGATCGGACCACCGGCCGCGATCCGGCCGACCAGAGGGACGTACGAGGCGGCGGGCTTGCCGGTCGTGTCCGTCTGCTGCGAGATGGGCTGGTCCGAGCCCCGGACTTCGTACGCCCTCGGGCGGTGCGGATCTCTGCGCAGGAAACCCTTGCGCTCCAGGGCCATGAGCTGGTGGGCCACCGACGAAGTGCTGGACAGGCCGACGGCCTGCCCGATCTCCCGCATCGACGGTGGGTAGCCCCGGCGCTGCACCGAGTCGCGGATGACTTCGATGACCCGCCGCTGTCGGTCGGTGAGGCCCGAACTGTCTGCCCGGATGCCAGGGGGGCGCCCGGGCAAGGAGCGCGCGGCCCTGGGGGGCTCCGGCCCGTCCGGGTTCGTGACAGAGTCATTCATTGCATGCACCGGCTCAGGTCGGCTCGGAGAGCGGTGGTCCCGGGCAGTGATCGTGGCACTGTCGGCGCTGGTGGTCACATCGGCCCCTCTCGAAATGTTCTCCCTGGCTGGCACAACGGTAGTAGCTTTCGAAAGGTTGCGCCAAACACACGTTCGAGTGAAAAACGAATAAAGGCCTGCCGTGCCTTTGTGGCCGGGTGTATGCGCTCGAGTGCGGGCGGCTCGTGAATTCGGTTCATAACGGTACCGCCGCATTTTTCGCCCCGTGGTCGCGGGGTCCTCCGCGGGCCTCTCCTCGGCGCGCCCGCCGGTGCGCCCGGGGCTGTGCGCGAGAGCCGCCCCGGAGGTCCCGCCGGCCCCCCGTGGGCGCGTCGGAAGGGGTGCCACCCGGCGTCCCGGGGTGCGGGCGTTTCCCGTACTCTCGTGCCTTGGCCGTGCCCGGCCCGGGTGTCCCGGGCCGGTCCGACACGCCTGGGGCCGAAACCGAGTGAAACCCTAGATCTAGTGGTTGGATGGCCCGGGTCGCCCAGAGGTTGTGGTCCCCGGTCCGGACAAGCGCCGGGAATCCCCTATGCTGGTGACTGCTTCGAAGGGCCCCGCCAGGGCGCTGTGAGGCTTACTACTCGTGCCGTGAAGGAGGCTTGGGAACCATGCACTGCCCCTTCTGCAGGCACCCCGACAGCAGGGTCGTCGACAGTCGCACGACGGACGACGGCACGTCGATCCGGCGCCGCAGGCAGTGCCCCGACTGCTCCCGCCGGTTCACCACGGTGGAGACCTGCTCGCTCATGGTCGTCAAGCGCAGCGGGGTGACCGAACCCTTCAGTCGCACCAAGGTCATCTCCGGCGTCCGCAAGGCGTGCCAGGGGCGGCCGGTCACCGAGGACGCTCTCGCCAAGCTCGGCCAGCGGGTCGAGGAGGCGGTGCGCGCCACCGGGAGCGCCGAGCTGACGACCCACGACGTGGGGCTGGCCATACTCGGCCCCCTGCGGGAACTCGACCTCGTCGCGTACCTGCGCTTCGCGTCCGTGTACCGGGCGTTCGACTCGCTCGAAGACTTCGAGGCCGCCATCGCGGAACTGCGCGAACGGCGGCTTCCCGCCGGAGAGGGCGGGGAGACCCCAGAGGTCCCCGCTCCCTCCGTTCCCGCCCACTGAGTGGTACACGCCCTCCGGCTGAGGTCTGCCGGTCGGCGACAGGGTGGTCCACAGACCTGCTTCCGGCGCCGAGGGTGGCGTCCGGAGCACCAGACACAGCACCGTGCCCCGGGAAGAACTGGGCACTTCAGGGCGTTTTTGCCCACATATGGGAGGCGGCATGACAGAGACGGCGAGCGGCCCGGCACGGAGTTCCCGCACCAAGGGAGCCAAGCCGAGCAAGGGTCTGCGTATCGAACGCATCCACACCACCCCCGGCGTGCATCCGTACGACGAGGTGGCGTGGGAGTCCCGTGACGTCGTCATGACCAACTGGCGCGACGGCTCGATCAACTTCGAGCAGCGTGGCGTCGAGTTCCCCGACTTCTGGTCGGTGAACGCGGTCAACATCGTCACCAGCAAGTACTTCCGCGGAGCTGTCGGTACGCCGCAGCGCGAGACCGGTCTGCGTCAGCTGATCGACCGGATCGTGACGACGTACCGCAAGGCCGGCGAGGAGCACGGCTACTTCTCCACTCCCGAGGACGCGGAGATCTTCGAGCACGAGCTGGCGTACGCCCTCCTGCACCAGATCTTCAGCTTCAACTCCCCGGTCTGGTTCAACGTCGGCACCCCCCAGCCCCAGCAGGTCTCCGCCTGCTTCATCCTGTCCGTCGACGACTCCATGGAGTCGATCCTCGACTGGTACAAGGAAGAGGGAATGATCTTCAAGGGCGGTTCCGGCGCAGGCCTGAACCTGTCCCGCATCCGTTCCTCCAAGGAGCTCCTCTCCTCCGGCGGCAACGCCTCCGGCCCGGTCTCCTTCATGCGCGGTGCCGACGCCTCCGCCGGAACCATCAAGTCCGGTGGCGCCACCCGCCGCGCGGCCAAGATGGTCATCCTCGACGTCGACCACCCCGACATCGAGAACTTCATCGAGACCAAGGTGAAGGAGGAGGAGAAGATCCGCGCCCTGCGCGACGCGGGCTTCGACATGGACCTGGGCGGCGACGACATCACGTCCGTCCAGTACCAGAACGCCAACAACTCCGTCCGCGTGAACGACGAGTTCATGAAGGCCGTGGAGTCCGGCGGCACGTTCGGTCTTCGTGCCCGCATGACCGGCGAGGTCATCGAAGAGGTGGAGGCGAAGTCCCTCTTCCGCAAGATGGCCGAGGCGGCCTGGGCCTGCGCCGACCCGGGCATCCAGTACGACGACACCATCAACGCCTGGCACACCTGCCCGGAGTCCGGCCGCATCAACGGCTCGAACCCGTGCAGCGAGTACATGCACCTGGACAACACCTCGTGCAACCTCGCCTCGCTGAACCTCATGAAGTTCCTCAAGGACGACGGCGAGGGCAACCAGTCCTTCGAGTCCGAGCGCTTCGCCAAGGTCGTCGAGCTGGTCATCACCGCGATGGACATCTCGATCTGCTTCGCGGACTTCCCGACGGAGAAGATCGGCGAGAACACCCGCGCCTTCCGCCAGCTCGGCATCGGCTACGCCAACCTCGGCGCCCTGCTGATGGCGACCGGCCACGCGTACGACAGCGACGGCGGCCGCGCGCTCGCCGGTGCCATCACCTCGCTGATGACCGGTACCTCCTACCGCCGCTCCGCCGAGCTCGCCGCGGTCGTCGGCCCGTACGACGGCTACGCCCGCAACGCCGAGCCCCACCAGCGCGTCATGCAGCAGCACGCCGACGCCAACACCAAGGCCGTCCACGTGGACGACCTGGACTCGCCGATCTGGGCCGCCGCCACGGAGGCCTGGCAGGACGTGATCCGCCTCGGCGCGAAGAACGGATTCCGCAACGCCCAGGCGTCCGTCATCGCCCCGACCGGCACCATCGGTCTGGCGATGTCCTGCGACACCACCGGCCTGGAGCCCGACCTCGCTCTGGTCAAGTTCAAGAAGCTGGTCGGCGGCGGCTCGATGCAGATCGTCAACGGCACCGTGCCGCAGGCGCTGCGCCGTCTCGGCTACCAGCCGGAGCAGATCGAGGCGATCGTCGCCCACATCGCGGAGAACGGGAACGTCATCGACGCCCCGGCCCTGAAGACCGAGCACTACGAGGTCTTCGACTGCGCCATGGGTGAGCGTTCCATCTCGGCCATGGGCCACGTCCGGATGATGGCGGCCATCCAGCCGTGGATCTCCGGCGCGCTCTCCAAGACCGTGAACCTGCCGGAGACGGCCACGGTCGAGGACGTCGAAGAGGTCTACTTCGAGGCGTGGAAGATGGGCGTCAAGGCGCTCGCCATCTACCGCGACAACTGCAAGGTCGGCCAGCCCCTCTCCGCCAAGACCAAGGAGAAGGAGAAGGAGGCGGTCACCGCCAAGGCCGAGGAGACCATCCGCACCGCGGTCGAGAAGGTCGTCGAGTACCGTCCGGTCCGCAAGCGTCTCCCCAAGGGCCGTCCGGGCATCACCACCTCCTTCACGGTGGGTGGCGCCGAGGGTTACATGACCGCCAACTCCTACCCGGACGACGGTCTCGGCGAGGTCTTCCTGAAGATGTCGAAGCAGGGCTCCACCCTCGCGGGCATGATGGACGCCTTCTCCATCGCCGTCTCGGTCGGCCTGCAGTACGGCGTCCCGCTGGAGACGTACGTCTCGAAGTTCACCAACATGCGCTTCGAGCCGGCCGGCATGACGGACGACCCGGACGTGCGGATGGCGCAGTCGATCGTCGACTACATCTTCCGTCGCCTGGCGCTCGACTTCCTGCCCTTCGAGACCCGCTCGGCGCTCGGCATCCACTCCGCCGAGGAGCGTCAGCGCCACCTCGACACCGGTTCCTACGAGCCGGCGGAGGAGGACGAGGACCTGCACACCGAGTCGCTGGCCCAGTCCGCCCCGCTGCACGTGGAGCCGCTGAAGGCCGTCGCCGCCCCGGTGGAGGCAGCCGAGAAGCCGGCGCCGCGGACCGCGCACACCTCGGCCGAACTGGTCGAGATGCAGCTCGGCATCAGCGCCGACGCCCCGCTCTGCTTCTCCTGCGGGACGAAGATGCAGCGCGCCGGCTCCTGCTACATCTGCGAGGGCTGCGGCTCGACCAGCGGTTGCAGCTGATCCCAGCCGCTCGCACGCGCTCTCGCGCGCACGGGTGACAGCTGGATGACCCGCCGAGGGCGGTGGACCCGGAAGACCGGGACCACCGCCCTCGGCGCGTTTCCGTCGGACTCAGGGAGCTCGGGACACCCCTGAGCGTTCCGGGCGTGGATCCTGCTGTCCGTCCGGACCTGCTGGTTCTACCGGGCCTTCGGGACGCTCGTGGCTCTCCGGGTCTTCACGCCGAGGGCCCCGCGTCCTTGCCCATCTCGGCGGCGAAGGTGCCCGGGTCACCGTCGAAGCCCCGGAGCACGGAGTGGAAGGTCCAGAGGCCCGCGCCGTCCCGGGTGAACTCGGCCACGACCGCCGCGGTCGCCGAGGAGACGCTCGAGAAGTCGTCCTCGGCCAGCTCGGTGTAGCCCTCGCGGATCTGCACGCCGGTGTGCGCCACCGTTCCGAACGTCTTGCGGCCGTCGCGCTGCTGGATCGCCACGCCGACGACGACCCGTACGTACCGCTCCGCGAGCCGGTCGAGTTCGAGGGTCATCACCTCGTCGAACCCGAACCCCTGGCCGTTCCTGCTGTCCCGGTTGAGGGTGATGGTGCCGTCGGGGGAACGGCTGTCGAAGTGCACGAGGTAGTCGGGGTCCCCGAACGGGGCGTCGGCGACGTACGTGCCCGCGATGATGTCCAGGTCGTTGGGCGGTTCACCGAGCTCGCTGGGGTCCCACTTGATCCGTACTTCGACCTTCTCGATGTCCTTGTTGGGAGTGCTGTTGGGGGTGCTCATCGGACTTCCCTTCATGCCGCTGCGCCATCGATCCGGTCCTATCACCTGATGATGGCTATAACTCTGGCCGGATCCAACCGCGTTGGCGCCGGGAGGCCGGATCGGGCCAGGTCCGGCCCGAAGTGGCGTGAACAGGTGGTGGCGGCCTCGGATGCTCAGGGGTCGGTGCTCTCGGTGCTTCTCAGTGCGGGATGCGGCGGGGTGCGCGCTGGACGATCTCCTCGCGGAACAGCTCGATCCTGCTGCTGACCTGGCGCAGGAGATGGGTGTCCTCGATGCGGTCGAGATAGAGGCAGTTACGGGCCACGCCTTCGAGCTCGAAGGCGAAGCAGAGCGACATCAGGGGGTTGATGAACAGTTCACTGCCCCGGGTGCGCGAGGTGAACCGTACGTCCCCGAACGAGCCACGGACCGCCGCGGCGATTGACCCGTTGACGATGCTGGGGTGGTCCGGGGTGCTCTCCTGCGCGTGCGCGACCGCGTCGAGATAGAGCGCGCCCTCGCGCGTCGAACGGGACAGGGAGAACGCGCCGAGGTAGGCGCCGTCCCGTTCCAGGGCGGCGATGTTCTCCAGCACGAGCCCGTGGCTGACCCCGTGGTACGCGTCCACCCCGAAACCGACGGAGACGATGAGCCGCTCCGGCATGTCGATCCCGGCGAGCGCGGCAACGGAGGCGAGGTCCTCCTCCGGGGTGCCGAGACCGGACTCGTCGCCCCGCATGAGGATGTCCGTACCGCCGTCGACGAGGACGACCGCGTCGATGCCGTACCGCTCGATCAGTGCCCGGTACGCCTCGCGCAGCGGCTGGACACCCACGCGCGCGAGGGCGTGGACGGTGCTGGGGTACCCGTTCAGTGCCAGCCACCGGGCGAGGGTGCGTTCGGGGAAGTACGTCTGGTAGGGGGAGCTGTCGGGGGTGACTGCCGCGACGTCCGGCGCGAGCCAGTCGTCCAGGGGGAGGCTCTCGATCGGGCTGAAACTGAGATTGGCCAGCGTGACGTCCTTCCCCCGGTGCAGGAGTGACAGGGCGATCGGCAGGCCGGCGTAGATGTCGAAGCCGCCGCCGGCTCCGGCGACGAGTATGTGCCGGGCGGATTCCAGCCGGGAGAACAGGGGATGGGCGTGTAGTCCGGTCATGGTGATCATTCTGTGTATCGCGCACCCGGTCGGGGACTGAGTTCGGACGATCTCCACGGGAGAGTGACGCGCGCCACGCCCGGAGCCGTACGATGGCGCGGTGCTGGTCAAGTGGATGCGTTGCGCCGTGGTGGACCGTCATGGGTTCGAACAGGGGCAACGACAGGGGGCGGGGCTGCTCGATGAGCCGGGGTTCCGAGGGCAGGGCGGCGGGTGGAGCCGGGGACGTCCGGACGTCGCGCACGTCTTCGCGTTCTGGGAGAACCGGGTCTTCTACGACTCCTACATGGCGCGGACGGGCGACGGCGCGACCGCCGGGCGACCGGGTGCGTACGGCGAGGCGCAGGTCAAGCTGTTCGAGTACCGCTTCGACGTGAAGACGGGCTTTGAACCGGAATTCACCGACGCCGATGTCGTCCGGGTGGCCCACAGCAGGGTCCGCGAGGACAGGGTCGAGCACTTCGCGCTCATGCAGCAGCGGGTCTGGAATCCGGCCATGGCGGGATCTCCGGGCATGCTGCGAGGAGTCTTCGGCGAGGCGCCGGGCCACGAGTTCCTGGTGCTGTCCATGTGGCAGTCGAGTGCGGAGCGCGGTAAGTACCGGGTCAAGAGCGCCGAGCGGCTGTCGGAGCGCGCGGAGACCGAGACGGACGTACTGGCGCTGAGCGGGGACGTCGTCCAGCTGGAGCCGTCCTGGACGGTCGCCTGACCGAGTCATGGCGTCATGCGGTCCGGTCCGGCCTGACCCGGGCCTGACCCGGCCGGGCGCCCGGGGTCCGCGCCACCGTTCGAGCGAGGCGTATTCGTTCGTAGCCCTTAGGGTCGTTCCATGGCACGACCGCAGCGCATCGTCCTCGTACGGCACGGAGAGTCCGAGGGCAATGTGGACGACACGGTGTACGAGCGCGAGCCCGACCATGCCCTGCGGCTGACGCACACCGGACTCCAGCAGGCGGAGGCGACGGGTTTCCGGCTGCGTGAGTTGTTCGGCGACGAGCGGGTGAGCGTGTACGTCTCCCCCTATCGCCGCACCCACGAGACCTTCCGCGCGCTCGGGCTCGACCTGACCCGGGTGCGGGTGCGCGAGGAGCCCCGGCTGCGCGAGCAGGACTGGGGAAACTGGCAGGACCGGGACGACGTGCGGCTCCAGAAGGCGTACCGGGACGCCTATGGGCACTTCTTCTACCGCTTCGCGCAGGGTGAGTCCGGAGCTGACGTCTACGACCGGGTCGGCGCCTTCCTGGAGAGCCTGCACCGGAGTTTCCAGGACCCCGACCACCCGCCGAACGTGCTGCTCGTGACGCACGGGCTCACGATGAGACTGTTCTGCATGCGCTGGCTGCACTGGTCGGTCGCCGAATTCGAGTCGCTGTCCAACCCGGGCAACGGCGAGACCCGCATGCTGCTGCTCGGGCCCGACAACCGCTATACCCTCGACCGCCCGTTCGCGCGCTGGCGGACCCCGGAGCCGTACGGCATCACTGGATAGAGCGGCAGAGCGTCTCCCCCGGCCGTCGTAAAACTCCAGGGCCGTCATGAAACTAGTGATTAGAGTGGAAGGAAGATGATCTCCTACTCCTCCGAAACATTCGAACGTCGTTACGAACGCACTCTCGCCAGCCTCCGCGGACTGTCCGTCGGAGACGCCCTGGGCTCCCAGTTCTTCGTCCCCGTGAACTACCCGCTGCTGCGCAGCCGCACGGTGCCGTCCGGGCCCTGGCAGTGGACCGACGACACCGAGATGGCCTGCTCGGTGGTGGCGGTGCTCGCCGAGTACGGTCGCATCGACCAGGACGCGCTCGCCCACTCCTTCGCCGAGCGCCACGACTTCGACCGCGGTTACGGCCCAGCGGTGAACCGGATGCTCCGGCTCGTGCGCGAAGGCGGCGACTGGCAGGAACTCGCCGCCGGGCTGTTCCAGGGCCAGGGGTCCTGGGGCAACGGTTCCGCCATGCGCATCGCCCCGCTCGGTGCCTGGTACGCCGACGATCCCGAGCAGGCCACCCACCAGGCCGAGATCTCCTCCTACACCACCCACCAGCACCGTGAGGCCGTCACCGGAGCGATGGCCGTGGCCGCCGCGGCGGCGCTCGCCGCCGCCCCCGGAGGACCGCCCCCGCCGGAGGAGCTGCTCGACACGGTGATCGCCCTGCTGCCGCGCAGCGCGGTGGTGGCCGGGCTGCGGCGGGCGAAGGACATGCTCGACTACGAGGACCCCACGACGGTTGCCGCGGTTCTCGGCAACGGCCGCCGCACCAGCGCCCAGGACACCGTCCCCTTCGCCCTCTGGTCGGCGGCCCGCTGCCTCGGCTCGTACGAGGAGGCGTTCTGGGTGACGGCCCAGGCAGGCGGTGACGTCGACACCACCTGCGCCATCGTCGGCGGAATCGTCGCGGCGGGCGAGGCCGGCGCCCCGCCGGCCGGGTGGCTGGCGCAGACCGAGGAAACGCCCTCCTGGGTGCCTGCCGAGCCCCGCAGCTGACAGCCGCAACGACCGGGCTGGGCGCGCCCGTACGCATCGGGCGTCGCCGAGTGCACCCCGGGAGCCCGAGGGAAGCGTTCAGGTGCGGAGCGTGACCACGCCGCCCCGCCTGTCACGGTCCTGCCACAGGGGCTCGGGGGCCGGTGCGCGCGGCCCCCGCGCGGCTACTCTTTCGGCCACGCGCCGCCCGGTGTTCTGCACCGGCGCGCGAGGAACGAGACAGCGGGTGACGCGCCGACGCTCGGCCGTACGGCGGGCCCGCGTGGGGGAGGGGTCCCATGACCACGTCCGACCAGCCGCCCGGGATACCGGGCCCGCAGGACGCGTCGTCGCCGCCGGGTGGGACTGCTGGATCGGGAGGGCCCGAGGGCGGCGGATCCGGGGGTGCCGGGGGTGCCGAAGGCCCCGTGGGTGCCGAGGGTGCCGAGGGTGCCGAGGGTGCCGGGAGCGGCGGGGGCTCCGGCTCCGGTGGGGCGGTCACCGGGGCGCCCGTGTCCCCGATGGCCGCCCCGGTGGCCGGGAAGCAGTCCGGCGGCAGCGCGCATCCGCGTGCGGCGTCCCCGGCATCGAATCCGGTCCAGGCGTCCCCGGCTCCCCTCCAGCCGTTCCCGGCCCCGCCCCGGGCGTCCTCGGCGCCGCCTGCCACCCCCTGGCAGCCGCGGCCCGCGCAACCGGGGGTGTTCGCCCGGGTCCGCCCTGACGCTCCGCCGCCCATCGGGAGCGCGGCCCTGTGGGCGGTCCTCGCCACCGGCATCCTCAGTGCGCTGCTGCTCGGCGAGGGTCTCGGGATCAACCTCCTCCTCGTGGCGCTGCCTGCCGCGGCGGGAGCCTGGCTGGAGGCGCGCAGGGCCGGGCGCAAGGCGCGCGCCTGGACGCTGACCTGGGCGGTCGGGGGGCCGGCGCTGCTGGTGGTCCCGGCGCTGTCCGACGCGGGCTGGCCCACCTTCCTCGCCGTGGTGTCCGCGGTCGCCCTGGGCTCCCTCGCCCTCCACGGCAGCCGGAGCTGGCTCGGCGTGCTCGCGGGCTCACTGGGGATGCTGGACAGGGTGGTCCCGGGCGTCGGGTGGGGTCTGCGCGGTGTCCGTGCGCGGGCCACCGGTTCGCGGGCGCACTGGGGAACCGTGCTCCGGACGGCCGCCGTCGCCGCGGTGCTGCTGCTGGTGTTCGGGACCCTTTTCGCGAGTGCCGACGCGGCCTTCGCGGACCTGCTCGGCGATGTCCTGCCGGACGTCTCGGTGGGCGACGGGCCCGTGCGGGTCCTCCTCCTCGCGCTGGGCCTGGTCGGCGCACTCGCCGCCGCGCACACGGCCGCCGCACCCACGCGCTGGGACGGGATCACCGTCCGGCCGGGCCGGGCGCGGGGGCGAGTGGAGTGGGCGCTTCCGCTCATCGTGCTCGACGTGTTGTTCGCCGCGTTCATCGCGCTCCAGCTCGTCGTGCTGCTCGGCGGCTACGACAAGGTTCTGGAAGAGACCGGTCCGAAGCCCGCGGAGTACGCCCGTGAGGGCTTCTGGCAGCTGCTGTGGGCGACCCTGCTGACCCTGGTGGTCATCGCCCTGGCCCTGCGGCTCGCCCCGCGCGGCGGGGCGAAGGACCGCCTTCTCGTCAAGGGGGTGCTCGGTACCCTCTGTGTGCTCACCCTCGTCGTCGTGGCCTCCGCGCTGCGACGCATGGACCTGTACGTCGACGCGTTCGGCCTCACCCGGCTGCGCATCTCGGTGGCGGCGGTCGAACTCTGGCTCGGCGTCGTGCTGGTGCTGATCATCGCGGCCGGCGTCTTCGGCGCCCGGCATCTCCCCAGGGCAGTCGCGGTCAGCGCCGCCATCGGCGTACTGGCCTTCGGGCTGATCTCCCCCGACCGGCTGATCGCCGAACAGAATGTCCAGCGCTATCGCGAGGGCAAGGCGATCGACATCACCTACCTCCAGAATCTGTCGGCCGACGCGGTGCCCGCCCTGGACAGGATTCCCGACCCGAACATGCGTGCCTGCGCGCTCCGGGAGATCCAGAGCACGCTCCGGCGTTCGGACGCACCGTGGTACGCCACGAGCTGGAGCGAGGCAACGGCGCGGGACCTCCTCGCCGAGCACCCCGTCGCCCCGGTCGGATCCCCGTGCTACGAGCTGAACGACACCGACGACCGCATCGGACGCGACCCCGCCGACCCCGCCGATCCCGGCCGCTCCGATCCGTACGACCCGTACTGACGGGAGCGGCCCCCACCGGTATCCGACGCGAGGGCGCCGGGTGCGCCCGCCGACTGCCTTCCGGAATCGGCCGTCGGCCGCACCCCGGCCGCACCCCGGCCGCACCGCCGGCCCCACTGTCGGCCGCTGTCGCCGGCGGTGCGGCCACGGGGCAGTTGTCGTGGGCGGCTGGGCGGCTGGGCGGCTGGGGCCGGGCGGGTCGGGCGGCAGGGCGGGTCGGAAGGACCATCCAGGCGTTCCGACCGGATGCCCGTGACGGGCGTTGGACACCGTGCCTGCCGGGCAGTTCACGCAATACCCGGTCCCCCGGGGTGTCGCCACCGCCGCCATCGGCGTACGCTGTCTGGCGCCATGCCGTACGAACCACCCACGCACACCGTCGAGCGCTCGCTCCGTGCCACCACCGGTGCCCGGACCGTCGCCGGTGTCGACGAAGTCGGACGCGGAGCGTGGGCAGGTCCCGTCACCGTCTGTGCGGCGGTCACCGGTCTGCGCAGGCCCCCCGAGGGGCTCACCGACTCCAAGCTGATCACGCCCCGGCGCCGCGCCGAGCTGGCGCCCGTCCTGCGTGACTGGGTCACCGCCTACGGCCTCGGCCACGCCTCCCCCGAGGAGATCGACGACCTCGGGATGACGGCCGCGCTGCGTCTCGCCGCCGTCCGTGCCCTGGACGAGCTGCCGGTACGCCCCGACGCGGTGATCCTCGACGGCAAACACGACTACCTCGGAAGCCCGTGGCGAGTACGTACCGTCATCAAGGGGGACCAGTCCTGCGTCGCGGTCGCCGCCGCTTCGGTCATCGCCAAGGTGCACCGCGACACGATGATGGCGGAACTCGGTGCGGACACCGGAGAGTTCGAGGACTTCGCCTTCGGGGCCAACGCGGGATACCCCTCGCCGACGCACCGGGCGGCGCTGGAGGAGCTGGGGCCCACCCCCCACCACCGCATGTCCTGGTCCTACCTCGACGCGCTGCCGCGGTGGCAGCACCTGAAGAAGGTCCGCTTCTCCGCCGAGGCGGCAGCACTCGAAAGCGGGGGCCAGCTCGGCTTCGACTTCTGATCGCGCTTGCGCCCCCACCCGCCGACACCAGGCGTATCGGCATTTGACAGACAACCATCCATGCCTCTCACCCCCGAGGAGCCTCAGATTCACGAGAGCGCTCAGGGTCCCCGCGTGATTCCGGCCGCCGGCCGCACCGCGTCGACCCCCCGTCCCGTTCCTGGTCCGCGTTCCGCGGCCACACCGCGTCCCGGACACCCGGGACCCGCACGGCCTGCACCCCCGGTGCAGCGCCCCCACCCCGTACCGGGCCCGTCCGCACGTACGGAGAATCGTTCCGTGCCGCAGCTGCAGGTGATCCCGGCCCCTGTCGCCGGCGCGCTCGACGCCGCCGAGGAGGCCGTCGACCTGCTGCTCGACAACGGCCGTGCGCCGGGCGACGTCCTCGTGCTCACCACGGGTGAGCAGCACCCGTGGGCGACGCACGAACTCTCCTTCGGTGAGGCTTCCTACTGGGCGCAGCACGACGCCCGCGACGACGTGTTCTTCGCGGACCTGTCGGCGATCGGCCGGGCGGCCGGGCGTCCGGTCGTGGTCGTCGCTGTCAACGGCGCCCTGGCCGGCGACGCGGCCCAGCGGCTGTCCCTCGCGCGGGAGCGGGCCGACGCGCTGCTGATCGTGTGCGGCGATCCGAAGGCGATCAACTCCGCCCTCGGCGCGAGCGTCTGATCCGACCGGAAGCTGCCCGGGAGGTCCGGGCCGGCCGTCCCGCACGGGGCGGCTGGATTCCGGGCCGCCGGGCTCCGCGGTCCGCGGGGCTTTTCCGCCCGCCGGCTCCGACGGTCTCCGGGGCTTCTCCGCCCCCGGGTTCAGCGGGCAGCGGTGCGCAGCATCGCCTCGGTCGCCCGGCCGCCCGTGCGGAGCGGAGACGGAGCGGGGGCGAACGCCTCCGCGAGCGAGGCGGGCGTGGACAAGGAGCTCGGCTGCCTGCCTCCCCTTCCTTCGCCCAGCACCTGCCAGCCACCGCGGGTCAGCGTGATGTACGCCCCGCAGCGCAGCCCGTGCAGGGTGCAGGCGTCCCGCAGCCCCCACATCCACGCGCCGTCCTCCTCCGTCCAGCGCTCGTCGCCCTCGCGGCAGTAGAGCAGGACCGCCGTGCGGGCCGGGGTGCGGCGACGCAGGTCGTGCGGGATGACCCGGCGCAGGTGGGAGAGGAGCGCGTTGCGGAATTCCCAGCCGTCCGCGGCAGCGGAGCCACGCCTGACGAACGAGGCGCTGGCGTTCAGCCGCTCCTCGTGGTCGAGGACGGCCACGACGGCGGTGGCCGGAGTGGGACGGTGGCGGGCGTGGAGCCCGCTCACCACCTCACGGGGGTTTCGCAGCAGGGGTATCCCCGCCGATGCCCACTCGGTGGGCTCCAGCAACCGGGCGAGACGACTGGTGGAGCCGGCCGGCACCGAGGACGCCGCCCATGGTGAGGTGTCTGCGGACGGTGCGAATCCGAAGGTCACGGTTCTCCCTTCGTTACGCGCCCACGGTGCGGGCAGGATGACAGAGGGCACGCCCATACGGGCCGTGAAATGACCGTGCGGGAGGCGACTCCAATTCTTCCTGGCGTATCGGCGGGCGGCAACGAGCAATTGGAACACCTGACGGATATCTGCCGTAAAGACCTGGATATCCCTGCCCGCCAAGGGGTCCCGCGATGCCTTCCGCCTCCGTCGAACGGCGAGGCGCAGAAAGAACACCCCCCAACGACATCCGGCACGGGAGCCTTCCGTACCGGTGTACGTCACCCTGCGTGAGGTGGCCGTGGTGCCTGGGCATCGGGTTGCATGGGGGGCATGGACACCCTGGATCTCCGCACCGAAGCAGACGCCATCCTCGCCGAACTGGTCGGTGACCCGGGCGGCTCGGCGCGGCTGCGGGAGGACCAGTGGCAGGCGGTGGCGGCTCTGGTGGAAGACCGCCGCCGGGCCCTGGTGGTGCAGCGCACCGGGTGGGGCAAGTCGGCGGTGTACTTCGTCGCCACCGCCCTGCTGCGCCGACGTGGGGCCGGCCCCACGGTGATCGTCTCGCCGCTCCTCGCCCTGATGCGCAATCAGGTCGACTCGGCGGCGCGGGCCGGAATTCAGGCGCGCACCATCAACTCGGCCAACCCGGAAGAGTGGGAGACCATCTACGGAGAGGTCGAGCGCGGCGAGACGGACGTCCTTCTCGTCAGCCCGGAGCGTCTCAACTCCGTCGACTTCCGGGACCAGGTACTGCCCCGGCTCGCCGCCACGACCGGTCTGCTGGTGGTCGACGAGGCGCACTGCATCTCCGACTGGGGCCATGACTTCCGGCCGGACTACCGCCGGCTGCGGGCGATGCTCGCCGAGCTCGCACCCGGGGTACCGGTCCTGGCCACCACCGCTACCGCCAACGCACGCGTCACCGCGGACGTCGCCGACCAGCTCGGTACGGGCGCCGGTGAGGCGCTCGTGCTGCGCGGGCCGCTGGAACGGGAAAGCCTGCGGCTCGGAGTCGTACGGCTGCCGGACGCCGCGCACCGCCTGGGCTGGCTGGCCGAGCACCTGGAGGAGCTGCCCGGTTCCGGGATCATCTACGCCCTCACCGTCGCCGCCGCCGAGGAAGCCACCGCCTTCCTGCGGCAGCGGGGCTTCGCGGTCGCCTCCTACACGGGGCGCACCGAGAACGCGGACCGGCTCCAGGCGGAGACCGACCTCCAGGACAACCGGGTCAAGGCGCTCGTCGCCACTTCGGCCCTCGGCATGGGCTTCGACAAGCCCGACCTGGGCTTCGTCGTCCACCTCGGCTCGCCGTCGTCGCCCATCGCCTACTACCAGCAGGTGGGACGAGCCGGCCGAGGTGTGGCCCACGCCGACGTACTGCTGCTGCCGGGCAAGGAGGACGAGGCCATCTGGCGCTACTTCGCCGACACGGCCTTCCCGCCGGAGACCCAGGTCCGCCAGACCCTCGCGGCACTGGAGGGCGCGGGGCGACCGCTGTCGGTCCCCGCGCTGGAGGCATCGGTCGAGCTCCGGCGCAGCCGGCTGGAGACGATGCTGAAGGTCCTCGACGTCGACGGCGCGGTGAAGCGGGTGAAGGGCGGCTGGACGGCCACCGGCGCTCCGTGGGTGTACGACGCCGAGCGCTACGCCTGGGTGGCGCGGCAGCGGGCGGCCGAGCAGCAGGCCATGCGCGACTACGTGAGCACGTCCGGCTGCCGTATGGAGTTTCTGCGCCGACAGCTGGACGACGAGGGCGCGGCTCCGTGCGGCCGCTGCGACAACTGTGCGGGAGCCTGGGCCGACTCCTCCGTATCGGCTGAGACGCTCACTGGCGCGGCGAAGGAGCTGGACCGGCCGGGAGTGGAGATCGAGCCGCGGCGGATGTGGCCGACCGGGCTGCCCGTCCTGGGCATCGAGCTGAAGGGGCGTATCCCGGCCAAGGAGCAATGCTCCGGCGGGCGGGCCCTGGGCCGGCTCTCGGACATCGGCTGGGGTAACCGGCTGCGTCCGCTGCTGGCCGAGAACGCTCCGGACGCACCCGTCCCCGACGACGTACTGCGGGCGGCCGTGGACGTCCTCGCCGACTGGGCCCGCTCCTCGGGGGGTTGGGCGACCAATACCCCGGACGCCTCCGCCCGGCCGGTGGGGGTCGTCGCGGTCCCGTCGCTCTCGCGCCCACAGCTGGTCGGCTCCCTCGCCCAGGGGATCGCGGCCGTCGGTCGCATGCCCTTCCTCGGCACGCTGACGCACACCGGTCCGGAAGGGGCGCACACCGCGCGCCGCAGCAACTCCGCGCAGCGCGTCAGAGCGCTTTCCGGTGCCTTCACCGTCTCCGCCCAACTGGCTGCCGCTCTGGTCGCGTCGCCCGGGCCCGTCCTGCTCGTGGACGACTCCACCGACTCCGGCTGGACCCTCGCGGTCGCCGCACGCCTGCTGCGCAGGGCAGGCGCCGAAGAGGTCCTTCCACTGGTGCTGGCCACCGCGGGCTGAGTCTCCGGCCGGCCGCTCCGTACGCTTCGTCTCCGGTGCCGAACAGCCCGGCTGGACCCCGCGCCGGTGTGGAAGAGGCCGGCCAGGAGGACGATCGGGTGACTGGAGGGTGGAGAGGCGGCCGAGCCGACGGCGGCTCACATGGTGGGTGAGTACGAAGAGCGCGGCGCCGCTTCGAGTGCCGAGCGCGTTTACGTGCTTGTGCGTGGTCATGGCCCCATGAGACCCCCGGGCACTGACAACCCGCCAGTGACGCTGCGTATCTGTGGATAAGGTTATCCACAGGGGTCGCGGAAATTGGCGTGGTGCGGGACGGTCAGGCCATGAACAAGCGCCACGAATCCACCAGTTCCTCCGACACCCAGCAGGTCACTCTCCGTGGCCCCGCGGATCTCGCCGACGCCCTTCCGTACCTGCTGGGGTTCCACCCGACCGACAGCGTCGTCATGGTGGGACTGCACGGCGGCCTGGGCCGCTTCGGGGAGCGACTGCGCCACGGGATCCCGCGATCGGAGAAGGAATGGGGCCCGGCGGCGGACCAGTTGGCGGAGTGTCTGATCTCGGGAGGCGGGCGTCGCGGTGGCCGGCCGGACGCGATCGTCCTGTTCCTGTGCCAGGACCCGGTCACGGGAGAGACCGCCCGCCAGGTCATGGAGAGGCTGCGGCCCTTCGCCCAACTCCTGCGCACCGCTTGCGGTTCGCTCGACGTTCCCGTGCTGGAGGCGCTCTGCATCTCCAACGGCAGGTACTGGTCATACTGCTGCCCGGACGGCCGGTGCTGTCCGAAGGGCGGCGACCCGCTCGCCCTCCCGGGCACCACCGTGATGGCCGCGGCGGCGACCTACGCCGGGATCCAGGTCAGAGGGTCGCTCCGAGAGCTGGAGCAACGGCTCGTGCCGTGGTCCGGCGCGCATGAGCCGGAACAGCTCCGCGCGCTGGACGAGGTGGGCGCGGCGATGGTGACCCGCATCCTCGACACCGACGGACGCAGCCAGGTGGCCAGCGAGACCCTGGATCTGGCGAGGGGGTTGCTGGAGCGGGTCGGCGATACTCCCGTCCCACCGGCCGCGGGTGTCGCCGACTTCCGCGACGACGGCCTGATCAGCCACGACGAGGCCGCCGCAGTGATTCTGGGGCTTCAGGACCGGGAGACCCGGGACCGCGCCGCGCGATGGATGGAGGGCCCGGAGGCCCATGCGGCACTGCGTCTCTGGCGAGCCCTCGCCCGGCGCTGTGTGGGCCCGTACGTGGAGCATTCCGCCGCCCCGTTGGCGCTGGCTGCCTGGGTCTCGTGGTCCACCGGGGACGAACCCGGCGCACGCGTGGCCCTCGATCTCGCCCTGCGGGCGGACCCCGACTACACCTTCGCCCGGCTCCTCCATCAGGCGTGCAACGAGGGCGTGGACCCGGAGAAGCTGCGGCGCTGCCTTCGGGAGGAGGAAGAAGAGGCCCGAAAGTCCGCCGCCGGAGCAGCCGCCATGCCGCCGGATGCGACGGCGCCCCGCAGGGCGAGCCGGGTGGGAACCGGTGCGCCGGCAGGGCCGTCGGCCGCCGCCCGCAGCAGAAGGGCCCCCGGCCGTACCCGCCCCGTTACCCCGGCCAATCCGGGGTCGGTACGGGCCCGGCGCAGGGAGCGGCTGCCGCGCGGGCAGCAGGGGGACAGGGACGGCACCAGCGGCTGAGCCGCCCGGGCCCGCCCTTCCGTACGACTCGAAGTCGTACGACTCGGAGCCGTACGACTCGGGCACCGTAGGGCTCCGTCCCGGTAGGTGCGGTGTGGTCCCGCGGGGGAGACCGCACCGCACCCGCCGGCGTCGAGGGCACCGGAGGGCGGCCCCGCGCCGTCCCGTCGGCCGTGTTCTCGGACGTGGCGGAATGGAGTGTTTATCGTCAGGGAGACGACTATGATCACCGCATGCCGTCCTACGACCCGTCGACGTTCCCGCCCTTCGCTGTCACCGTCGACCTGGTCGTGCTGACAGTCCGGCGCCACGCGCTCTGCGCGCTGGTCGTACGCCGCGGGGAATCCCCCTTCCAGGGCCGCTGGGCGCTGCCCGGCGGCTTCGTCCGCGCGGACGAGGACCTGAGCGCCGCAGCCGCCCGTGAACTGGTCGAGGAGACCGGGCTCTGCGCACACGACCCGGCCGCTCCGGTTGCCGGAAACGGTGCCCACCTGGAACAACTCGCCACGTACGGCGCCCCGTCCCGTGACCCGCGCATGCGGGTCGTCAGCGTGGCCCACCTGGCGCTCTCGCCCGACCTCCCCGCTCCCCGCGCGGGAGGAGACGCCAACGGGGCGCGTTGGGCGCCGGTGGACGACCTGCTCGCGGCAGGCAGTGACACGGTGGGGGACGAGGAGTCGTCCGCACCGCTTGCGTTCGACCACGCCCGCATTCTCGCGGACGGAGTGGAGCGGGCCCGGTCCAAGATCGAGTATTCCTCGCTCGCCACGGCGTTCTGCCCGCCGGAGTTCACGGTCGGGGAACTGCGCCGCGTCTACGAGGCCGTGTGGGGAGTGGTCCTGGATCCCAGGAATTTCCACCGCAAGGTCACCGGTACGCCAGGATTCCTGGTGCCCTCCGGTGGTACGACGACACGACAGGGCGGCCGCCCCGCCCAGTTGTTCCGTGCGGGTTCCGCCACCGTGCTCAACCCGCCCATGCTGAGGCCGGAAGTGTGAGACCGGGAGCCGAGGCCCGAGCCCGGCCGCTGGTCCGGCGGCCGGGGAGGCCCGCGGGCGGTCTCGCGCGCGGTGACCCTGCGGTCCCCCCGAAGAGCGCGAGCGCGGAACACTCGTAAGCTTCCGGCTGCACCAAAAGTCGCAAATGTCGCGTTATGTTGCTGAGGTACGCACGCTCCCTGCCGCCGAGCGGTCACACCTTCCGCGAGAGAAGCGATGCTCCAGGCCATCGGACTGACCAGTGCCCGCCGCCGCGACCTGCCGCCCGTGGTGGACGATCTCACTTTTGAGGCCCGCTCGGGCCGTGTCACCGCGCTCCTCGGTGTCCCCGGCGCCGGAAAGACGACGGCCCTGCGCCTGATGCTGGAACTCGACCCCGGGCGCGGAGTCACCTACTTCAGAGGCCGCCCCCTGCACCGGATCGGGCACCCGCCCCGGGAAGTGGGCGTGCTGCTCGGGGACGTACCGGGTCATCCGGCACGGACGGCGCGAGGGCAGCTGCGCATGCTCTGCGCCGCAGCGGGCGCGCCTCTGTCGCGTGCCGACGAGATGCTCGACGTCGTCGGTCTCTCCGGGCTCGGCGACCAGCGCATCGGTGGGCTCTCCGTCGGGATGGACCGCAGACTGGGGCTCGCCTCGGCCCTGTTGGGCGACCCGCACACGCTGCTGCTCGACGATCCCACCGATGGTCTGTCCTCCCGTGAGAGCGGCTGGCTGTACGGACTGATGCGGGCACACGCGGCCCAGGGCGGCACCGTGCTGTGGACCACCAGCGACCCCAAGGAGGCCATCCGCTCGGCGGACCGTGTCGTCACCATCAGCGGCGGCAGGCTCGTGGCAGACCAGGAGGTCGCCGACTTCGCCCGCACCCGGCTCCGTCCCCGTGTCGCCGTGCAGTCCCCGCATGCCGCCCGTCTCGCCGCGGTGGTCGGCCGGGAAGCCCGGGACGCCCGCAGGTCCGTGGAGATCGTGGCCGAGGAAGGGGCCCGCCTCTCGGTGTACGGGAGCAACTGCGCGGAGATCGGGGACGCCGCGTTCCGGCACGGCATCCCCGTACACCTGCTCGCCGACGAACTCGGCGACGCCGGCCCTCCCGCGCCCCCCGCGCCGGCTCCCGCCTCCGCTGCGGCGCTCTCCGAACTGCCCCCGCCCATCACGGTGCGCCCTCCGCGGGGCCCGCTGCGCCCGATGCGGTACGAGGTGAGGCGCATGCTGGGGGTGCGGACAACGGCGCTGATCGTGGCGGCGGTCCTGGTCGCCTCGGCTGCCGCCTCCGTCCTGCTGGCGCGTGTCGGGGGAACCTCCCAGTCGCATCTGCTCGCCGGCTGGCCGGCATTGCTGCCGCTACCTCCGGCGGCGCTCGGGGCCGGGTTGCTGGGAGCCCTCTCCTACGGCGACGAATTCCGCTACCCGGCTCTCGCGGCAAGCCGGGGGACGGTGCCGAGGCGGCTGGGTCTGCTGGTGGCGAAACTCCTCGTCACCGGGGTGGCGGCGGCGGCTCTCGCACTCCTCGCCGTGCTCTGCGACGTCCAGCTGCTCCGCCTCTTCTACGGAGAGGAGGTGGCAGCGGTGCCCGGGAACGCGACTCTCCTGGCCGCCAGTTGGATCGGTCTTTCGGTCGGCTGCGCCTGGGCGGCGCTGCTCGCGGCGGGAACCTTCCGGGTGTCCGTGGCCGGAGTGGCGGCGGTGCTCGCGGTCCCCGTACTCGTGGTGCCGTTGCTGCAGAAGGTGTTCGCCGGGCCCGCCGCCCACGCGCTCACCGGCCTTCCCGCCCGCCTGCGGCAACTGGCTTGGCTCGACATCCCGCCGGGACCGGACCGGTGGCTGCTGGCGGCCGGTCGGATTCTGGCCCAGCCCGTCGGTCTGGCGCTCCTTGTCTCGCTGGCAGCTCTGATCTGCGCTTACGTCGGTACCGCCCTCCGGAACAGGGCGCGTTGGTGACCACGGGGGAGTCGACGGTCGAGTACCGAACCTCAACTCGGCTTCACGTGAACGAATTGAGACGATAAAGCGTCAATTGCGGCGTGAACGGCGATCACCCTTTCGTGTGCTTTTCAGCAAAGACCTCAAGGGGCGCGCGAGCCACGCCGACAAATGATGCGTGAGTACCCTTGCGCACACCATGATGACCACCGCCCGCCCCGCCGATTCCGGCCTCGCCGGCCCGGGCGATCTCGACCGTTACCCCTACGCGGAGCCGGCCGGTGACCGCGCGGCGCTGCGTTCCTGGGGCGGTGCCGAATCCGAGCTGGGGCGCACCGGCCGGCGGGGGTCGGCCAGCCGTGGCCGAGGCCTGCACGGCCAACTCGTCCAGCAGCTCGGTCAGATGATCGTTTCAGGTGACCTCGGCGCGGACCGCCCTCTCGTTCCCGAGGAGATCGGGCAGCGTTTCGAAGTCTCCCGCACCGTCGTGCGCGAGTCCTTGCGCGTCCTCGAAGCCAAGGGTCTGGTCAGTGCCCGTCCCAACGTGGGGACCCGGGTGCGTCCGGTCAGTGACTGGAATCTGCTCGACCCCGACATCATCGAATGGCGCGCCTTCGGCCCCCAGCGCGACGACCAGCGTCGCGAGCTGGCGGAGCTGCGGTGGACGATCGAGCCCCTCGCGGCGAGGCTGGCCGCCGGGCACGGCCAGGAGGACGTGCAGCAGCGGCTCGGCGAAATGGTCGAGATCATGGGCCACGCGCTGGGGCAGGGGGACGGGGTCACGTTCTCCCGCGCCGACGCGGAGTTCCACGCCCTGCTGATCCAGGCCGCCGGCAATCGCATGCTGGACCACCTCTCCGGCATCGTTTCCGCCGCCCTTCATGTATCCGGCAGTCCGGTCACCGGGTGTGACCGGCCCAGTGAGACGTCGGTCGGCCAGCACGCGCGGATCGCCGACGCCCTCGCCTCGGGCGACCCGGCGGCAGCCGAATCGGCCATGCGGCAGCTTCTCGTCGTCCACCCCGAGGTGGAGCGCGTCGTTCCGGCTCCGCGCGAGCACTGAGGCGGTACGGCCGGGGTACACGCACTCTGTGCCGCCGGACCCCGCGGTCCGGCGGCACAATTATGGGGAGATGTCGCCCCTGGCGCTGTTTGTCGCACATGGGGTGTGACTCGGGCCACGCGGATTGGGCGTAACACTCCTCGAAACAGTGCGATGACCTAAGAGGTGACCGCCGCGGAAGGAATACAGCAGCCATTCGGTGTGCTGTGCAGTTCCCAGGCCAAGCCCGCGCCGTCGGCGACCATCCAGTCGGCGGACGTCGGTTCCAGCCCTCCAGGGCCGGGCCGGAAGCCGTTTCCATCGTTCCGAGAGGTTGTTCGTGTCGGCCAGCACATCCCGTACGCTCCCGCCGGAGATTGCCGAATCCGAGTCCGTCACGGCGCTCATCGAGCGGGGAAAGGCTGATGGGCAGATCGCCGGCGACGACGTGCGTCGGGCCTTCGAGGCTGACCAGATTCCGCCGACCCAGTGGAAGAATGTTCTGCGCAGCCTCAATCAGATCCTCGAGGAAGAGGGTGTGACGCTGATGGTCAGTGCCGCGGAGTCGCCGAAGCGCGCCCGCAAGAGCGTCGCAGCGAAGAGCCCGGTCAAGCGCACCGCCACCAAGACCGTCGCGGCGAAGACGACTGTGACGAGGACCGTCGCGGCGTCCGCCGCCCCGGCCGTCGACAGCGCGGACGCGTCCGGTGACTCCGGTGCCGTTCCCGCGAAGAAGGCGGTGGCCAAGAAGGCCGCCGTGAAGAAGACCGCCGTGAAGAAGACGGTGGCCAAGAAGACCGCCGCCAAGAAGTCCGGCAAGCAGGACGACGACCTCCTCGACGGTGATGAGGCGGTCGAGGACGTCAAGGTCGGCAAGGGCGAGGACGAGGAGGGCGAGGGCGAGAACAAGGGCTTCGTCCTCTCCGACGACGACGAGGACGACGCGCCCGCGCAGCAGGTCGCCGTCGCCGGCGCCACCGCCGACCCGGTCAAGGACTACCTGAAGCAGATCGGCAAGGTCCCCCTCCTCAACGCCGAGCAGGAGGTGGAGCTCGCCAAGCGGATCGAAGCGGGTCTGTTCGCCGAGGACAAACTGGCGAACGCCGACAAGCTCGCCCCGAAGCTCAAGCGCGAGCTGGAGATCATCGCCGAGGACGGCCGACGGGCCAAGAACCACCTCCTGGAGGCCAACCTCCGTCTCGTGGTCTCCCTCGCGAAGCGCTACACCGGTCGCGGCATGCTCTTCCTGGACCTGATCCAGGAGGGCAACCTCGGCCTGATCCGCGCGGTCGAGAAGTTCGACTACACCAAGGGCTACAAGTTCTCCACGTATGCCACCTGGTGGATCCGTCAGGCGATCACCCGCGCCATGGCCGACCAGGCACGCACCATCCGTATTCCGGTGCACATGGTCGAGGTCATCAACAAGCTGGCGCGCGTCCAGCGGCAGATGCTCCAGGACCTGGGCCGCGAGCCCACCCCGGAGGAGCTGGCCAAGGAACTCGACATGACCCCCGAGAAGGTCATCGAGGTCCAGAAGTACGGGCGCGAGCCGATCTCCCTCCACACCCCGCTGGGTGAGGACGGGGACAGCGAGTTCGGTGACCTGATCGAGGACTCCGAGGCGGTCGTTCCGGCCGACGCGGTGAGCTTCACTCTCCTCCAGGAGCAGCTGCACTCGGTGCTCGACACCCTCTCCGAACGTGAGGCGGGCGTGGTGTCCATGCGCTTTGGTCTCACCGACGGCCAGCCGAAGACGCTGGACGAAATCGGCAAGGTCTACGGGGTGACGCGTGAGCGCATCCGGCAGATCGAGTCGAAGACCATGTCGAAGCTCCGCCACCCGTCGCGTTCGCAGGTTCTGCGCGACTACCTCGACTGAGCCGACCGGGCAAGCCGAATGGGCCGGGGGCCCGGAACCGAAGGGTTTCCGGGCCCCCGGCCCATTCGGCCTGAGGGTGCGGGCCGCTTCGGACTGGATGACTCTGAGTAGGTGATACCCACCTCGGAGTCAGGAGTGTCCATGTCCCACAGGTTTGCCCGTGCCCTGACCGGAGCGGTCGCGCTGGCATCCGCCGCCGCTCTGGCGGCAGGGTCCCAGGCGTCGGCCGCGACCGACAGCATCATCATCGGAGGAGAGCCCGTCAGTGTGACGGACAGCCCGTGGGTGGTGGCTCTGTCCAGCCGCGCCCTGTTCGGGGAGTCACGCGGCGGGCAGTTCTGCGGGGCGGTGGTGGTCGCTCCCACCAAGGTGCTGACAGCGGCCCACTGTCTCGGCTCCGATGTGCTCGGGGGCGAGGTGGCCGACGTGCCGGACCTGCGGATCATCGCGGACCGGGACGATCTGCGCGGCACCGGAGGGCGGGAGATCCCGGTGAAGGACGCGTGGATCAACCCCGCGTACGACCCCTCCACGAATGTGGGCGACGCCGCCGTCCTGACGCTGGCAGTAGCGCTGCCGGAAAAAAGTTCGATCCCGGTCGCCCGGGACGGTGACGCCGCGTACTCGGCGGGCGGGCAAGCACTCGTCTACGGCTGGGGAGACACGACCGGGTACGGCACGTACGCGTCGACGCTGCGGGCGGCCTCGGTACAGGTGCTGTCGGACGAGGCATGCGCCACCGCCTACCCCGGTGGCTCACGCGGGACGTACGACGCCTCGTCGATGGTCTGCGCCGGCGGGCCGGAGGGCGGCTACGACGCATGCCAGGGGGACAGCGGAGGGCCGCTGGTGGTCGGCGGGCGCCTCATCGGGCTGGTCTCCTGGGGCAATGGCTGCGCGCGCGCCGACAGTCCGGGGGTCTACACGAGGATCTCCGCCGCGGTCACCTGGGCGGAAGGCGAGATCTGAGCCTCCCCGCCGCAGGCGGAGCGAACATGAGAACGGGCGGCTTCCCCCACACCGGGGAAGCCGCCCGTCGGACGGTCAGGGACCGGCCCATGGCTCGTCGTGGATGCGAGGTGTCAGTGTTGTGCCTCGTCGGCGGCACCGGCCTGTACGGCGGTGAGCCGATCCGTCTCATCCTGTATTTCCGCGGCGATCTTCTTGAGTTCCGGCTCGAACTTGCGCCCGTGGTGGGCACAGAAGAGCAGTTCACCACCGCTGGTGAGGACGACGCGCAGATAGGCCTGGGCGCCGCAACGGTCACAGCGGTCTGCTGCGGTCAGCGGGCTCGCGGGGGTCAGAACAGTAGTCACGTCGCCTCTTCTCTAGCTCGACGAGCTGTCGTACCAGGGTCAACATCCAACCAGGCCGAAAACGTTCCCGCTCGTGGCATTTCTTCGAAAACTTCTTTTCAGGTGGCTGGCTGCCGACGGTTGGCGGCGAATGTGCCGTAATGCGGAGCGCTACGGTTTCGCGTTGCTGGTGTCGGGTCGGTCCTCCGGCTGGCTTGCCGGTTGTTCATGAGGACGTGCCCGGAGCCTAAATGGTTCATGCCTCAAATGGAACGTGATGTGCACGTCACTCCGAGGAATGATCGAACATCCATGCGATGCGCTGGGGGGCTCGACTAGCATGATGATTCCCCGAGGGTGGCGTGACAACCGCTCTACCAGGCCTCGGTAGGCTTTCAGCGGCCACCACGGCCGCGCCCGATACCCAAACGGGCCCCCATTGAAATTCAGCGAGGAGCGAACCGCGTGACCGCCGATACGTCCGTGCCGTCCACTGCGCTGCTGACCGGAGCCGGCGGCGTCGTCGACAGGGACAGCTCCAACTACACCGCGCGGCACCTTCTCGTCCTCGAAGGGCTTGAGGCCGTCCGTAAGCGCCCCGGCATGTACATCGGGTCGACGGACAGCCGCGGCCTCATGCACTGCCTCTGGGAGATCATCGACAACTCGGTCGACGAAGCCCTCGGGGGGTACTGCGACCACATCGAGGTGATCCTCCACGACGACTCCTCGGTCGAGGTCCGTGACAACGGCCGCGGCATTCCCGTCGACGTCGAACCCAAGACGGGCCTCTCCGGTGTGGAGGTCGTCATGACCAAGCTGCACGCGGGCGGCAAGTTCGGCGGCGGATCCTACGCGGCCTCCGGCGGCCTCCACGGCGTCGGCGCCTCCGTCGTCAACGCACTTTCCGCGCGGCTCGACGTGGAGGTCGACCGGAACAGCTCGACCCACTCCATCAGCTTCCGGCGCGGGGTGCCCGGCATCTTCGTCGAGCAGGGGCCGGACAGCCCCTTCGACCCGGCCAACGGGCTCCGCCGGACCAAGCGGGTACCCAAGGCACGCACCGGCACCAGGGTGCGGTACTGGGCGGACCGGCAGATCTTCCTCAAGGACGCCAAGCTCAACCTGGAGACGCTGTACCAGCGCGCCCGCCAGACCGCCTTCCTCGTGCCCGGCCTCACCATCGTCGTGCGCGACGAGCGGGG
Source organism: Streptomyces sp. NPDC008125 (assembly GCF_042957125.1). Taxonomy (NCBI): domain Bacteria; kingdom Bacillati; phylum Actinomycetota; class Actinomycetes; order Kitasatosporales; family Streptomycetaceae; genus Streptomyces; species Streptomyces sp. NPDC008125. Next base: position 540,520 of record NZ_JBIBHR010000001.1, on the reverse strand, counting down.
CCTGGACGGCGAGGGCAAGACCGAGGAGACGTTCCGCTTCGACGGCGGCATCAGCGAGTTCTGCGAGTACCTCGCCCAGGACAAGGCCGTCTGCGACGTGCAGCGGCTGACCGGGCAGGGCACCTTCAAGGAGACAGTTCCGGTCCTGGACGAGCGCGGGCACATGACCCCGACGGAGGTCACCCGCGAGCTGGGCGTCGACATCGCCCTGCGCTGGGGCACCGGGTACGACACCGTGGTCAAGTCCTTCGTGAACATCATCGCCACCCCCAAGGGCGGCACGCACGTGGCCGGATTCGAGCGCTCGCTGACCCGTACGGTCAACGAGGCGCTGCGTTCGGCCAAGCTGCTCAGGGTCGCGGAGGACGACGTCGTCAAGGACGACGCCCTGGAGGGCCTTACGGCGGTCGTCACGGTCCGCCTCGCCGAGCCGCAGTTCGAGGGGCAGACCAAGGAGGTGCTCGGCACCTCGGCCGCCAACCGGATCGTCGCCAACGTGGTGGCCAAGGAACTGAAGGCATTCCTGACCTCGACCAAGCGCGACGCCAAGGCTCAGGCCAGGGCGGTGCTCGACAAGGCGGTGGCTGCCGCCCGCACGCGCATCGCCGCGCGTCAGCACAAGGACGCCCAGCGTCGCAAGACGGCTCTGGAGTCCTCGTCCCTCCCCGCGAAGCTGGCCGACTGCCGCAGCGACGACGTGGAGCGCAGCGAGCTCTTCATCGTCGAGGGGGATTCCGCCCTCGGGACGGCCAAGCTCGCGCGCAACAGCGAGTTCCAGGCCCTCCTGCCCATCCGGGGCAAGATCCTCAACGTCCAGAAGGCATCCGTCTCGGACATGCTGAAGAACGCCGAATGCGGGGCGATCATCCAGGTCATAGGAGCCGGGTCCGGGCGGACCTTCGACATCGACGCCGCCCGCTACGGCAAGATCGTCCTGCTGGTGGACGCCGATGTCGACGGCGCACACATCCGCATCCTGCTGCTCACGCTGTTCCAGCGGTACATGCGGCCGATGGTGGAGGCGGGCCGGGTCTTCGCGGCCGTGCCCCCGCTGCACCGCATCGAGCTGGTCCAGCCGAAGAAGGGCCAGGACAAGTACATCTACACGTACTCGGACGGCGAACTGCGCCAGACGCTGGTGGACCTGCGACGCAAGAACATCCGCTTCAAGGACTCCATCCAGCGGTACAAGGGCCTGGGTGAAATGGACGCCGACCAGCTCGCGGAGACCACGATGGACCCCCGCTTCCGGACCCTGCGGCGGATCAACATCGGCGATCTGGAGTCGGCGGAGAAGGTGTTCGACCTGCTGATGGGGAACGAGGTCGCGCCCCGCAAGGAGTTCATCACGAGCTCGGCGGCCACTCTGGACCGCTCGCGCATCGACGCCTGAGCCGTTCGGATCGCTCAGCGCCTCTCCGTGGCAGTGCCTCTCAGGGGCGGTGCCTCTCCGGGACCAGTGTTGCTGAGGGCTCAGCGCCTCTCCACCCGTGGGTGGAGAGGCGCCTCTCCACCCGGGTTCCACCCGGGGGTCGATCCCCCGGTCGCTCTCGGTCCGTAGCGTCGAAGGCGTCCGATCTTTCCGTTCTGCGGAAGGGCGCCATGTCCGGCGTTGTCAGTTTTCTCAGTGTTCCCAGAGTTCTCCGTGTTCTCAGCGTTCTCGTCAGTTCTGTGATCGCCGCCGTTGCCGGCTGGGCGCTGGTGCGCCCGTTCTCCGCACGTCCGCTGTCGGCCCGGTGGCGGCTCCTTCCCGCCATCCTGGCGGTGCTGGCGCTGCGCGGCGGGTCATTGCCCGACGTGCGTCACCACACGCTCTCGGCGGAGGTGCTGGCGGCCGAGCTTGCCCTCGGACTGGTCCTCGGCGTCGGCTGGGAAGGGGCGTCCCGGGTCTGGCGTGAGTCGGACGGCACTGAGTGGTCCAGGGGCACTCGTGCCGCGGCCTTCGTCCGGGCGGGTGGTCTGGTGCACCGCGCCGCGCTCTGGGCCGCCGGGGTGGCCGCAGGGTTGGCACGGGGCAGTGACGGTCTCCTGCTTGCCTTGGCCGTGATTCTTCAGGCGCGAGGAGGAGCCCTGGCCTGGCGCCTGAAGCGCCTCCCGCCCGAGGCGGGACCCGCCGGGGGACCAGAGGGCAGATCGCCCGCCGTGATCCGTCCCGTCGACGGGATACGGACCACGGCCGCGGGAACGGTTCTTTCGTGACCGGGGTGAGCTGGACCTCCTGGCCCTCCCGCGAGGCGCTCATGCGTAAGCAGCGGTTGCCTGCCCGAGCCGTTCTGTCCCTCCTCGTCTGGGCGCCGGCGGCCGCAGGACTGCTCTGGGCGACGCTGAGCGACAGTCGGGCCGGTCCCGCCACACTCCCCGTCGCGCTCGTGGTGACGGCCTGCTGCGTCCTGGTGGCGCGGAGGTACCACCGGTTCACCGGGGAGCACCGGCTGTGGCCGTCATTGGCCCTGCTGCTTCTTCTGACGGGACTGGCGCTGGTCGCGTACGGGGCGGGTACGACGGCGCTCGCGATCGCTCTGTGGTGCGGCGGGACCGTCCTTGCCATGGCGAGGCTCCCACTCCGGGCGGCAGTGCCGGCTGCGGCCCTCACCCTGGCGTGCTTCGCGGTCCTGGTCGGCGGCGGGTGTATGACCACGCTGCTCACGGGTACAGGCCTCTGCCTGGGCGGCTACGTGACCCGGCTGGACGCGGAAGCGAGCGGAAGCGCTCAGAGGCTGCTCGCCCAGGAGCGGGCCGTCCGGGCGGCGGAGGCGGAGAGGGCGGCACTGGACGAACGTCCCCTGATCGCCTGGGAGATCCACGACGTGGTCGCGCACAGTCTGTCGGCCCAGATGGTGCATCTGGAGGCGACCAGACTACTGATCGAGCGTGAGCCCGCCGGCGCGTTCCGTGACCAGGTGCTCGAAAGGGTCGTTTCGGCCCGCTCGATGGCCCGGGAGGGGCTGACCGAGACGCGGCAAGCGCTCTCCGCGCTGCGGGGCGAGATGACACCCGTCGAGGAGTTCCTGCGGGACCTGGTCTCCACCGGACCGCTCGACCTCAGCATCGAGGGGCCTCGGCGGCCTCTGTCGGCCGGAGCCTCGCAGACGGTGCGGCGGGTGGCGCAGGAGGCCGTCACCCATATGCGCAAGCACGCCCCCGGGGCGCATGTTCGGATACGGCTGGAATATCTGCCGGACACGGTGACCTTGGAGGTGCGGGACTCCGGGGGAGGGGCACCGGACGAGGAGCTGACGACTGGTGGGCCGGGCTACGGTCTGACCGGAATGCGGGAGCGCGCCGAGGTCCTCGGCGGGACCTTGGAGGCAGGGCCGGGTGAGGAGGGCTTCGTCGTGAGTCTGCGGGTGCCGGCGTGAGCGCGCGGGTGGTGGTCGCCGACGACCAGGCGGCGGTCCGTGAAGGCGTGGTGATGCTGCTCGGGCTGCTGGGCGTCGATGTGGTCGGGGCTGCCAGGGACGGCGAGGAGGCGGTGGCGCTCGTCGCTGAACATGCGCCTGACGTGGTCCTGATGGACCTGCGGATGCCGCGCTGCGTCGGCGTCGAGGCGACCAGGCGGGTTCGCACGGAGTACCCCGGGACCCAAGTCGTGGTGCTCACCACCTTCGACGACGACGAGTCGCTCTTCGCGGCCCTGCGGGCGGGTGCGCGCGGCTTTCTCACGAAGGATGCGGGCGGCGAGGAGATCGTGCAGGCCATCGCGGCCGTGTTGTCCGGCGAAGCGGGTCTCTCGCCCGCCGTGCAGCGGCGTCTGCTGGAGCGTGTGGCCGCTGGGCCCGCCGCCGTCCCGCTGCCGTCGTCCTCCCGAAGCCGGGGCCAGAGCTCGGAGCAGGGCCAGGGCCGTGAGCTCCCCCTCGGGCTGACGCCCCGTGAGGCGGAGGTGCTGGTGCTCATCGCCGAGGGGCTTTCCAACGCCGAGATCGCACGTCGGCTGCACGTCTCGCACGCCACGGTGAAAACACATATCAACAACCTGTTCGCAAAGACGGGGGTGCGGGACCGGGCGCAGGCGGTGCGTTATGCATACGTACAGGGGCTCGCACGGGCACCTGGTGCAGATGTCACCTGAACAGGTGAAAGCGGTGCATGCCGCAACCGAGATCCACCCTGTCCGGACACTCTTGACCGAGCGGCCGAAAGGGCTCGCGGACAAGGGAGTTGTTCGGTGGAGAAGGAAGCAGGGCGGGAGGTCGCGGCGACGCGACTCGACGACCCGTGGTATGACGCGCTGACCCCCGGATGGGGCGAGCCGGACGGCACGGGGACGGCGACGAGCGACGCGCCGCCCGTACCCGAAGCTCCGCAGAGCGGCCACAGCGCTGCCGACATCTACCGAGAGGTCCAGCGGAGCGAGGCCTTCCGCGAAGTGCGCCGCAGGTACCGGAGGTTCGTCGCTCCGGCGACCTGTGCGTTCCTCCTCTGGTACCTCGCCTACGTGGTCGCGGCCACAGGCGCGCCCGGGCTGATGGCCCGTCCGGTAGTGGGCGCGGTAAACGTCGCCATGGTCGCGGGCCTCGGCCAGTTCCTCACCACCTTCCTGCTGACCTGGGCGTACGCGCGGCACGCGCGTCTCCGCCGGGACGGGGCGGCGCTCGAACTGCGCTGGGAGACACAGGAGCTGACGAGAGGGGTCGAGCGGTGAGCGGGGACCACCAGACACTCGCACTGGTGCTGTTCAGCACGTTCATCGCCATCACCCTCGGTATCACCACCTGGGTCGGTCGCACCCGCAAGGGTTCCGCCGAGGAGTTCTACACCGGGGGCCGGCTGTTCTCTCCTATGGAGAACGGTTTCGCCATCGCCGGCGACTACATGTCGGCCGCCTCGTTCCTCGGGATCTCCGGGCTGATCGCGCTCTTCGGCTACGACGGGATGCTGTACTCGGTCGGCTTTCTCGTGGCTTGGCTGGTCGTGCTGCTCCTGGTGGCCGAACTCGTGCGCAACTGCGGTCGTTTCACCCTCGCCGACGTGGTTGCCGCGCGTATGGCGGAGCGCCCCGTACGCACGGCGGTCGGCGCGTCTTCGGTGACCGTCTCCGTGTTGTACCTGGTCGCCCAGATGGTCGGCGCCGGCAGCCTGGTGGCCCTGCTTCTCGGCGGCACCAGCGGCGCCACCCGCTCCTGGACCGTGGTCGGGGTCGGCGCCCTCATGGTCGTCTACGTCTCACTCGGTGGCATGCGGGCGACCACCTGGATCCAGATCGTCAAGGCGGTCCTTCTCATGGCGGGCACGATCGCTCTCACCGTGGCCGTGCTGGTCCGATTCCACGGCGACGTCAACGCACTGCTCGACTCCGCGGCCGAACACAGCGGCCACGGGCAGGAGTTCCTGGCGCCGGGCCTCAAGTACGGCGGAAGCTGGACGGCGCGCTTCGACTTCATCAGCCTCGGGGTGGCGCTGGTGCTCGGTACGGCCGGCCTGCCGCACATCCTGTCGCGCTTCTACACCGTGCCGACAGCTCGCGCGGCCCGCCGGTCCGTCGTCTGGTCGATCGGTCTGATCGGCAGCTTCTACCTGATGACCATCGTGCTCGGCTTCGGCGCTGCCGCGCTCGTCGGGTCGGCGGCGGTCCGGTCCTCCAGCGAGGCCGGGAACACCGCGGTTCCTCTCCTCGCGCTGGCGTTGGGCGGCGGAGAGGGCTCCGCCGGCGGGACGATTCTCTTCGCCGTGGTCGCGGCCATCGCCTTCGCCACGATCCTGGCCGTGGTCGCGGGGATCACCCTCGCTTCCTCGGCCTCCGTCGCCCATGACCTCTACGCCTCGCTCCGCCGCCCGGGGGGCAAACCGTTCGGCGAAGTCGTGGTGGCCCGGGTGGCCGCCGTGGGGATCGGGGTGGTCGCCATCGGGCTCGGCCTGCTCGCCCAGGACCTCAACGTGGCGTTCCTCGTCGGGCTGGCCTTCGCCGTGGCCGCCTCGGCCAACCTGCCGGCGCTGCTCTACTCGCTCTTCTGGAAGAACTTCACCACCCGCGGGGCCGTCTGGTCCGTATACGGCGGCCTGGTCCCGGCGCTGGTTCTCGTGCTGCTCTCGCCGGTCGTCTCCGGTGGGCCCAACTCGCTCTTCCCCGGGCTCGACTTCCAGCTCTTCCCACTGGAGAATCCGGGTCTTGTCTCCATTCCGCTGGGATTCCTCGCCGGATGGATCGGCACGGTGACCTCCGCCGAGTCGCCGGACCTGGACAAGCACGCCGAGACCGAGGTCAGGTCGCTGACCGGAGCAGGAGCCGTGTGACCCGGACCGGCGTGACCTCATCTGATCCGGGGCGGTGTGGCCCGAGGCAGGCGGTGTGGCTTGAGCGAGGCAAGCCGACCGGAGCCGGTTGGCGTGAGCGGGACCGGCTGGTCCGAGTGGAGCCGGTGGGTCCGCGTAGAGCCGGTGGGTTCGCGTAGAGCCGGTGGGCCGCGTGGAGCCGGGCAGGGCGAGTGGAGCTGAGGAGCGGGTGAGGATTCCGCAGGCACGCAATCGGTTTGCGTGTCTTGCGCTAATCTTGCGCTCATGACGCGACGACTTGCTCAGGTGGCACAGAAGGTTGGGGTCAGCGAGGCCACGGTCAGCCGGGTCCTGAACGGTAAGCCAGGCGTCTCGGACGCCACCCGGCAGGCAGTGCTCTCCGCGCTGGACGTGCTCGGGTACGAGCGCCCGACCCAGCTGCGGGGTGAGCGGGCCAGGTTGGTCGGGCTCGTCCTTCCCGAGCTCCAGAACCCCATCTTCCCGGCCTTCGCCGAAGTGGTCGGCGGCGCCCTCGCCCAGCAGGGACTCACGCCCGTGCTCTGTACGCAGACCAAGGGCGGGGTCTCCGAGGCGGACTACGTGGACCTGCTGCTCCAGCAGCAGGTGTCGGGGGTGGTGTTCGCCGGCGGCCTCTACCACCAGGCCGATGCCGCACACGACCACTACAAGGTGCTCGCCGACCGGCGCATCCCCGTCGTCCTGATCAACGCGGCCATCGCCGAGCTCGGCTTCCCCGGTGTCTCCTGCGACGACTCCGTCGCGGTCGAGCAGGCGTGGCGGCACCTCGCCTCGCTCGGGCACGAGCGGATCGGCCTGGTGCTCGGCCCCAGCGACCACGTCCCGTCCCAGCGCAAGCTCGACGCCGCACGGCAGTTGGCCCGTGAGTACGGGGCGACGATCCCGGACGAACATGTCGCGCGGGCCATGTTCTCACTGGAGGGCGGTCAGGCGGCGGCTTCCCGGCTGCTCGACCGCGACGTCACCGGCATCATCTGCGGCAGCGACCCGCTCGCGCTCGGCGCGGTGCGCGCGGTCCGCCGCCGGGGACTCTCCGTGCCGCACGACGTCTCGGTGGTCGGGTACGACGACTCCGCCTTCATGAACTGCACCGAACCGCCCCTGACCACGGTTCGCCAGCCCATCGAGGCCATGGGCCGGGCGGCCGTCGAGCTGCTGTCCGTACAGATCGGGGGCAAGGCGGTGCCTTCGGACGAGCTGCTCTTCGAGCCGGAACTGGTGGTGCGCGGCTCGACCGCCCCGCCGCCGCGCGATAATTCACGCTGAGCTGTCGCTATTTTGCGCTCCACGGGCCGCTCATTCGAGGGGAGGGGCGGGCGCGTACGGAGCCGGGGCGGGCAGCGGCTGTGGTGGGGGCGGTCCGGCGTACTGGCCGCGGGGCCGCAGGCGCAGCGGCCGCTCCGCGTATTCCTCCAGGGCGTGCGCGATCCAGCCTGCCGTCCGGGCCACCGCGAAGATGGTCTCGCCCGCCTCCGCGGACATGCCCGTGGAGACCGAGAGCACGGCCAGCGCCAAGTCGATGTTGGCGTGCAGAGGTACGTTCCGTGCGGCGGTGGACACCACGTCGCGAGCCGCGGCGAGCGCCGGTGCAGCCCCCGGCATGTCCTCCAGGAGGGTGAACAGGACCCGGGCCCGGGGGTCCTCGCCGCTGTAGAGACGCTGGCCGAGGCCGGGGACGCGCCTCCCGGCCCGTAGGTGTTCGGCGACGACCGGTGCGGCTCCGCCCCGCTCCACGACCTCGCGGAGCATCCGGTGGGCTAGCCCGCTGGCCGCCCCGTGCAGGGGCCCCTCCAGTACCCCGAGCCCCGCCGAGACGACCGCGTACGGATGCGCGTGCGCGGAGGCCGCTACCCGGACGGCGAGGGTGGATGCCGCGAGGTCGTGGTCGATCAGCAGCGAGAGCGCGGTGTCCAGAACGGTGAGCGACGCGGCGTCGGCGGGCCGCGCGGTGAGCGCGGGCCACAACCGGGCCGCGATGCCGGGCCCGTCGTCACCGGCGGCGTCCGCGGTACCGGCCTCCGTGGCGCCGAGCGCGGTACCGCGATGCCCCGGGACACTCGGCCTTGCGGCGGCAGGGGCCGCGCCGCCTGCCGCGATGCCGGTCGCAGCACTGCTCGCAGCGCCTGGCATGCCGGTGGCTGGACGCAGTGCCTCCACCAAGGTCGGGATCAGGCCGCGGGCAGCGCCCAGGACCGAGGCGGGGGACAGATCGAACCGCAGCGGGTCCGCCGCCGACGCCGCGACGACGGCGACCCGCAGCCGGTCCGTCGTGCCACTGTGCGCGGGGAGGGCGGCCACGGCCTGCCGCGCCGCTGCCAGGGCCTGCGCCGGAGCGGAGAAGCGGACTCCCGGCCTGAGCTCGCCCGTCCACAGCCATTCGGCGAGCTCCTCGTAGCCGTGACGCAGGGCGAGTTCACACGCGTCGACGCCCCGGTAGTAGTACCGGTCCTGATCGATGAGGGTGATGCCGGTGCGGAACACCAGGTCGGCGCCGCCCACCGGGACGGGGTCGCGTCGGCCCGTACGCCGGGCCAGGGCCCGGACCTCGTCGGCGTCGAAGGTGCTGCCCCGCCCCCCGGGCGCGCGCACGCTGCTGAGCTGGCCACGGCTGACATAGGCGTACACCGTCTCCGGCTTCACGCCGAGCGCAGCGGCCGTCTCGCGTGTGCTGAGCCGTTCCGCGTCGGGCGGTTCCGCGTCGGACCGTTCCACGCTGGGCCGTTCCGCGCCGGCTCGTTCCGCATCGGCTCGCCCCGCGCCGGACCCTTCCGCATCGGGGCGACTCGCATCGGACCGATCCGTCTTGCGCCGTTCCGTACCGGCCGGGTCGAAGCGGCGTGCTCCTTGGTCCGTCATGTACTCACCGTATCCACTCTTCTCATATTGATTCAATCAATATTGACGCCAGGAAATCAAGCATGGATAGTCAAATCAATAGGCAGGAAGATGCGAGCAGGGACATCCGAAGAGGAGGCCGGCGATGCCGACCGGAACGACCCGCACCACCGAGACCCACAGCCCGACCGGGACCCGCAGTCACGCCGAGCCCCACACCCCCGTCCCGTCCGGTGTCCCGCGCGGTCTCGCGGGGGTCGTCGTCACCGACACGGCCCTGGGTGACGTCCGGGGGGCCGAGGGCTTCTACCACTACCGCCAGTACTCGGCGATCGAACTGGCGGAGACCCGGAGTTTCGAGGACGTCTGGTACCTGATGTTCCACGGCGAGCTGCCCGACGCCCCGGCCCGCGCCGCGTTCGCCGCGCGCCTCGCCGAACTGCGCCACCTCCCGGACGAGGTCCGTAGGGCGCTGCCCGCCATCGCCCGCGCCGGAGCGGTGTCGGGTCCGCTGGCCGGGCTGCGTACCGCGCTCTCGCTGCTCGGGGCCTCCGCCGGACACCGCCCGCTCTACGACATCGAGCCCGGCCGCCGCCGCGAGGACGCGCTCGCCGTCTGCGCCGCGGTGCCCACCCTGCTGACCGCACTGCACCGGCTCGGCGAGGGGCTCGACCCCGTCGAACCGCGCGACGACCTCCCGCACGCGGCCAACTACCTCTACATGCTCACCGGCGAGGTACCCGACCCCCTCCGCGCACGGGCCGTCGAGCGCTACCTCATCTCCACCGTCGACCACGGGTTCAACGCGTCGACCTTCACCGCCAGGGTCGTCGCCTCCACCGGCGCCGACATGACCGCTTGCCTGGTCGCGGCGGTCGGCGCGCTCTCCGGCCCGCTGCACGGCGGCGCGCCCAGCCGCGCTCTGGACACCCTGGACGCGATCGGCACCCCGGACCGCATCGACGGCTGGATCCGCGAACAGGTCCTCTCCGGCGCACGGATCATGGGCTTCGGCCACCCCGTCTACCGCACCGAGGACCCGCGTTCGCGCATGCTGCGGGGGATCGCCCAGGACTTCGGCGGACCGCTCGTCGACTTCGCCGTCGAAGTGGAGCGCCAGGTGGAAGCCATCCTCGCCGAGCTCAAGCCGGGCCGTGAGCTGCACACCAATGTGGAGTTCTACGCCGGGGTCGTGATGGAGCTCTGCGGGCTGCCACGGACGATGTTCACGCCCACCTTCTGCGCGGCGCGGGTGGTCGGCTGGAGTGCCAATATCCTGGAGCAGGCGGCGGACTCGAAGATCATCCGCCCGGCGGCCCGCTATGTCGGGACGCCTCCGCCGCAGCCGGTACCGGCCCCCTGACCGGCGGCTGCTCCACTCTTCGTGAGGATGGTCCGTCTTGCCCGCTTCGGCCACGCCGGGGGATGCCCGAGTCCCGCAGATCCCGGTCATCGTGCTCGCGGGCTTCCTCGGCTCGGGCAAGACCACGCTGCTCAACCACCTGCTCCACAACCGCGCAGGCAACCGGATCGGCGTGATCGTGAACGACTTCGGGGCCATCGAGATCGATGCCATGACGGTCGCCGGGCAGGTCGGCTCGACGGTCTCGCTCGGAAACGGCTGCCTGTGCTGCGCGGTGGATGCGAGCGAACTGGATTCCTATCTGGAGACCCTGACCCGGCCCGCCGTCCGCCTCGATCTGATCGTGATCGAGGCCAGTGGACTCGCCGAGCCGCAGGAGCTCGTACGGATGCTGCTGGCGAGCGAGAACTCCCGGATCGTCTACGGCGGGCTGGTGGAGGTCGTCGACGCGGCCGAGTTCGACCGCACCCGGGAGCGGCACCCGGAGACCGACCGGCACCTCGCCGTCGCCGATCTGGTCGTGCTCAACAAGACCGACCGGATCGACGGAGCCGAACACGACCGGCTGCGCGCCTCGGTCGCCGCGCTGACCGACCGCGCCGCCGTCGTCTCCACCGAGCACGGACGGATCGATCCGGCGCTGCTCTTCGACCCCGCGCTCCGCCCGGACACCGAACGGGCGGCCCGCCAGCTCACCTTCGAGGATCTGCTGGCCGAGGGCCTGTCGGCCGGGGAGGCGGACCCCGGCGATGCGGATCCCGGGGATGCGGGGACCCATGGCGGGGCCCATCCCCACGCCGCGTACCAGAGCGTCGAACTCTCCACCGGAACGCCCCTGGACCCCCGTCGCTTCATGCGGTTCCTCGACTCACGGCCGGAGGGGCTGTACCGGATCAAGGGCTTCGTGGACTTCGGCGCGGCCGATCCCCGCAACTCCTACCTGCTGCACGCGGTGGGCCGGTTCCTCCGGTTCGTACCGCGTCCGTGGGGCCGCGGCGAGCCGCGGCTCACCCAGCTCGTACTGATCGGATCGGGGTTCGACGCGGAGGCACTCCTGCGGGAACTGGAGGGGTGCCGGGTGTTGTTGCCGGACGACCCCGACCCGCTCGACGGCGAACCCGGGGCCGATCCCCGCGACGCGGACGAACTGGAACGCGCCATGTGGGGCGTGCTGCGTTACGTGGCCGACGACCGGCCCGCCGAACGGGGCGGGACGGACGCCGGGCCGGATCCGGCGTAGCGACGCGCGCGACGGGCCGGGCACACCTGCCCGTCCCACGTACGGCCGGAAGACGGGGGCAGGGGCCCGCCCCGCCGCACCCGTCTTCCGTACGATGCCGTCCGCTTCCTCTGTTACACCGGCCCTGCGATCGCGGCGACCGGGTCGGTCAGCGGGATGCCCGAACCGTCGCGGCGGGGGTCGGGTTCGGGCAGCCGGGCAGGGGTGCCGTTCTGCTGTGCGGCCCGGGCGGGCGTGGGGCCGGCCCAGGCGAAGACCAGCACGTCCTCACCCTTGAGGAACCGCTGGCACCGCACCCCGCCGGTGGCCCGGCCCTTGCGCGGGTACTGGTCGAACGGCGTGAGCTTCGACGTGAGCACCGAGTCGTCCAGCGTGCCGTGCGAGCCGGCCACGGTGAACACCGCCGCGTCCGCGGCCGGTTCGACCGCCGAGAAGGACAGCACCTCGGCGCCGTCCGAGAGTTTGATCCCCGCCATGCCGCCGGCCGCGCGTCCCTGCGGGCGCACCTGGGCCGCCGGGTAGCGCAGCAACTGCGCGTCGGAGGAGATGAAGACCAGGTCCTCCTCGCCCGTACGCAGCTCCACGGCTCCGACGATCCGGTCGCCCTCCTTCAGGGAGATGACCTCCAGCTCGTCCTTGTTGGCCGGGTAGTCCGGCACGACGCGCTTCACCACGCCCTGCAGAGTGCCGATCGCCAGCCCCTGCGAGGTCTCGTCGAGTGTGGTCAGGCAGACCAGGTCCTCGCCCTCCTCCAGCGTGAGGAACTCCGGGACCGGGGCCCCGCCCGAGAGGTTGGGTGCCGCGTGGGTGTCCGGGAGCTGGGGCAGATCGATCACCGCGACGCGCAGCAGCCGTCCGGTGGAGGTCACCGCCCCCACCTCGCCCCGCGCCGTCGCCGGTACGGCCGACACGATCACGTCGTGCTTCGCGCGCTTGGCGTCCTCGTCCTCGGCGACCGGGTCGGCGTTGGCCGTCCGGGCGAGCAGACCGGTCGAGGAGAGCAGCACCCGGCACGGGGCGTCCGCGACCTGCAGCGGCACGGCGGAGACCTGAGAACCCGCCGACTCCAGCAGCACCGTGCGCCGGTCGGTGCCGAACTTCTTCGCCACTGCGGCGAGTTCGGACGAGACGAGCTTGCGCAGCTCGGCGTCGGACTCCAGGATCGCGGTCAGCGCCTCGATCTCGGAGCTGAGCCGGTCGCGCTCGCTCTCCAGCTCGATCCGGTCGAACCGGGTCAGCCTGCGCAGCGGGGTGTCCAGGATGTACTGCGTCTGGATCTCGCTCAGCGAGAAGCGCTCCATCAGCCGCTCCTTCGCGGCCGAGGAGTTGTCGCTGTCCCGGATGATCCGGATGACCTCGTCGATGTCGACGAGGGCGACGAGCAGCCCGTCCACCAGGTGCAGCCGGTCGCGCCGCTTGGTGCGGCGGAACTCGCTGCGCCGGCGCACGACCTCGAAGCGGTGGTCGAGGTAGACCTCCAGGAGCTCCTTGAGCCCCAGGGTGAGCGGCTGTCCGTCGACGAGCGCGACGTTGTTGATGCCGAAGGACTCCTCCATCGGCGTCAGCTTGTAGAGCTGCTCCAGCACGGCCTCCGGCACGAAGCCGTTCTTGATCTCGATGACCAGGCGCAGTCCGTGCGAGCGGTCCGTGAGGTCCTTGACGTCGGCGATGCCCTGGAGCTTCTTCGACGAGACCAGGTCCTTGATCTTGGAGATGACCTTCTCCGGACCGACCGTGAAGGGCAGTTCGGTGACGACGAGGCCCTTGCGGCGCGGGGTGACGTTCTCCACGGCGACCGTCGCCCGGATCTTGAACGTGCCGCGCCCGGTGGCGTAGGCGTCCTTGATGCCGCTCAGACCGACGATCCGGCCACCGGTCGGCAGGTCGGGACCGGGGACGAACCGCATCAGCGCTTCGAGGTCGGCGTTCGGGTACCGGATGAGGTGGCGCGCGGCGGCGACGACCTCACCGAGGTTGTGCGGAGGCATGTTGGTCGCCATGCCGACCGCGATCCCCGACGCGCCGTTGACCAGCAGGTTCGGGTAGGCGGCCGGGAGGACGACTGGCTCCTGCTCCTGGCCGTCGTAGTTCGACTGGAAATCGACGGTGTCCTCGTCGATCGACTCCGTCATGAGGGACGTGGCGTCGGCCATCCGGCACTCGGTGTACCGCATGGCGGCCGGCGGGTCGTCGTTGCCGAGGGAGCCGAAGTTGCCGTGTCCGTCCACCAGCGGGAGCCGCATGGAGAACGGCTGCGCCATGCGCACCAGGGCGTCGTAGATGGACGCGTCACCGTGCGGGTGGAGCTTGCCCATGACTTCGCCGACCACGCGGGCGCACTTGACGTACCCGCGGTCGGGGCGCAGTCCCATCTCGTTCATCTGGGACACGATGCGGCGGTGCACGGGCTTCATGCCGTCGCGCGCGTCGGGCAGAGCCCGGGAGTAGATCACCGAGTACGCGTACTCGAGGAAGGAGCCCTGCATTTCGTCGACGACGTCGATGTCGAGGATCTTCTCCTCGAAGTCGTCCGGCGGCGGGGTTTTCGTGCTGCGGCGGGCCATCGCGGCTGCGACTCCTTCACAGATTCTGTCGGGCAACCTGAGGTTCTGACGCGGACCATTGTGGACCGCCCCGCCGACAGTGCCGACCTCGACCCGTCCCAAGCGCCCGGCCGGGACCCGCCGGGACGGCCGTTCCCACGGGTTCCCGGGCCGTCGCGGAGGCCGCACCGGGAGCCGCGCCGGAGACCCTGCCCGAGCCCGGAACAGGCGCTTCGGACCGACCCCCCGCACGCGGCGCCAGCACGACGCGTCAACATCAGTCGTCAAGAACAAACCAACGAGCACAACATCGAAGGAACGGGAACTTCGCCAGGTACCCGTGCGCTTGCTTACAGTGGCAGGTCTGGCAGAAAGTCCAGTACCGCGATCGAAGGGACGTACATGCCCATGGGTCACACGGCCACCGCACAGGCCGGCTCCGGCGGCCTGACAGCGACCGAGCACCGTCTGGCCAATGGCCTGCGCGTGGTGCTCTCCGAGGACCATCTGACCCCGGTCGCCGCGGTCTGCCTCTGGTACGACGTCGGCTCCCGCCACGAGGTGGAGGGACGGACCGGGCTCGCACACCTCTTCGAGCACCTGATGTTCCAGGGATCGAAGCAGGTCAAGGGGAACGGTCACTTCGAGCTCGTCCAGGGCGCCGGGGGTTCGCTCAACGGCACGACCAGCTTCGAGCGCACCAACTACTTCGAGACCATGCCGACCCACCAGCTGGAGCTCGCCCTCTGGCTGGAGGCCGACCGGATGGGATCGCTGCTCGCCGCGCTCGACGAAGAGTCCATGGAGAACCAGCGGGACGTCGTCAAGAACGAACGCCGCCAGCGGTACGACAACGTCCCGTACGGCACCGCGTTCGAGCGGCTCACCGCGCTCGCCTACCCGGAGGGCCACCCGTACCACCACACGCCGATCGGTTCCATGGCCGACCTGGACGCGGCGACGCTGGAGGACGCGCAGACGTTCTTCCGTACGTACTACGCGCCCAACAACGCGGTGCTCTCGGTCGTCGGTGACATCGACCCCGAGGAGACCCTCGCCTGGATCGAGAAGTACTTCGGCTCCATCCCGTCCCACGACGGCAAGAAGCCCCCGCGCGACGGCACCCTGCCCGGCACCATCGGCGGGCAGCTGCGCGAAGTGGTCCACGAGGAGGTCCCGGCCCGCGCGCTGATGGCCGCCTACCGGCTGCCGCACGACGGCACCCGCGAGGCGGACGCCGCCGACCTGGCCCTGACCGTTCTCGGTGGCGGGGAGTCCTCCCGGCTGCACAACCGCCTGGTACGCCGCGACCGTTCGGCGGTGGCCGCCGGGTTCGGGCTGCTGCGGCTGGCCGGAGCGCCTTCGCTGGGCTGGCTGGACGTCAAGACGTCCGGCGGTGTGGAGGTCGAGAGCATCGAGACCGCGGTCGACGAGGAGCTGGCGCGGTTCGCCGCGGAGGGGCCCACGCCGGAGGAGATGGAGCGCGCGCAGGCCCAGTTGGAGCGCGAGTGGCTGGACCGTCTCGGCACGGTCGCCGGCCGCGCCGACGAACTGTGCCGCTTCGCCGTGCTGTTCGGTGACCCCCAGCTCGCGCTGACGGCCGTGGGGCGTGTCCTCGACATCACCGCGGACGAGGTGCGGGAGGTCGCCGCGGCCACGCTGCGTCCCGACAACCGTGCCGTGCTGGTCTACGAGCCGGTCGAACCGGCCGACGAGACCGGTGCCGAGGACGGCGCGGACGCCGACGCCCACGAGGAGGCCGCCAAGTGAGCGACGCCGCCGTGACTGGAGTAGCCATGGACTTCCACCCGCAGCCCACCCCGGGCACCGCCCGCCCCTGGGCCTTCCCGGCCCCCGAGCGCGGCACCCTGCCCAACGGGCTGACCGTGCTCCGCAGCCACCGCCCCGGCCAGCAGGTCGTCGCGGTCGAGATCCACCTCGAAGCGCCGCTCGACGCCGAACCCGAGGGCCTGGACGGCGTCGCCACCATCATGGCGCGCGCCCTCTCCGAGGGGACCGACAAGCACAGCGCGGAGGAGTTCGCCGCCGAGCTGGAGCGCTGCGGCGCCACGCTCGACGCGCACGCAGACCATCCGGGCGTCCGGGTCTCGCTGGAGGTTCCCGCCTCCCGGCTGGCCAAGGCGCTCGGCCTGGTCGCCGAGGCGCTGCGGGCTCCCGCCTTCGCCGACAGCGAGATCGAGCGCCTGGTGGGCAACCGCCTCGACGAGATCCCGCACGAGCAGGCCAACCCCGCGCGCCGTGCCGCCAAGCAGCTCTCCAAGGAGCTGTTCCCGGCCACCGCCCGGATGTCGCGCCCGCGTCTGGGGACCGAGGACACCGTGCGGCGGATCGACGCCGCCGCCGTGCGCGCCTTCTACGACGCCCACGTCCGCCCCGCCACCGCGGTCGCGGTCGTCGTCGGCGACCTCACCGGCATCGACCTGGACGCCCTGCTCGCCGACACCCTCGGCGACTGGTCGGGCGACGCCGGCAGCCCCCGCCCGGTGGCGCCGATCACCGCGGACGACACCGGCCGCGTGGTCATCGTGAACCGTCCGGGAGCCGTGCAGACGCAGCTGCTCATCGGCCGTATCGGCGCGGACCGGCACGACAGCGTCTGGCCCGCCCAGGTCCTCGGGACGTACTGCCTCGGCGGCACGCTCACCTCGCGGCTCGACCGGGTGCTGCGCGAGGAGAAGGGATACACCTACGGCGTGCGCGCCTTCGCCCAGGTGCTCCGCTCCACGGCCGGCGGTCAGGACTCCGGCCCCGCCGGTGCGGCGATGCTGGCCATCAGCGGCTCGGTGGACACCGAGTCCACGGGCCCCGCGCTCGACGACCTCTGGAAGGTCCTGCGGACCCTCGCGGCGGACGGGCTGACGGACGCCGAGCGCGAGACCGCCGTGCAGAACCTGGTGGGTGTGGCCCCGCTCAAGTTCGAGACGGCCGCCTCCGTCGCGGCGACCCTCGCCGACCAGGTCGAGCAGCAGCTGCCCGACGACTTCCAGGCCCACCTGTACGCGCGGCTCGCCGAGACCGGCACGGTCGAAGCGACCGCCGCGGTGGTCAACGCCTTCCCGGTGGACCGGCTGGTGACGATTCTGGTGGGCGATGCGGCGCAGATCGCCGATCCGGTCCGTGCGCTGGGCATCGGCGAGGTGACGGTCGTCAGCGGCTGACCCGCCGCCAACCGAACGACCGGGCGCGCCCCGGCCACGACCCCGGTGGGAGAGATCCCGCCGGGGTCGTGGTGTTTGTCCACTTTGCGAGGAAGAGTGGCTGTCTGCCCTGTGGGATGCGCTACAAAACCCCCTGTCCGTTTGGTGATCGAAAGCGCCGCGGCCTAGCGTCGATCCGGCTGTCCGCCGACTGTGTACCGCACTCGCGGTGCCGGACAGTCATCGCCGAGTCCCCGTCAGGCGCGAGCCTGGGGAGCCGGGGACCCACGAAGTCCCTGGGGTGAATCGGGCACCCGCGTCTCGTGAGAGGTGCGAACGCCCGTAGGAGACCTTCCTGCTCCGAACCCGTCAGCTAACCCGGTAGGCGAGAAGGAAGGAAAGGACCCGCTCCTCCATGGCGTTCACCCGTGCCACCGGGACGCATCGTGCCCCGGGCCGTCTGACGCGCTCCACCGCCAGGTTCGCCGGCGTCGCTGCCCTCGCCGCCACCGGCGTCGTCGGCTCGATCGCCTCCCCGGCCCTCGCCGCCGACTCCACCGTCCCGTCGCCCGGCAGGACAGGCCTGATCGAGGCCGTGTCGCTCGGCGACTCCATCGCGGACCGGATAGCCGACCAGGCGGCGGCCCAGCAGCGTGGGGCCCAGGCCAGGGCGAAGGCCGAAGCGAAGGCGAAGGCGGAAGCCGCCGCACGGGCCAGGGAGGCCCGCGAGGAGAAGGCCCGCGCCGCCCGCGCCGCCGAGCGCGCCCGCCTGAACTCCTTCCACCTGCCCATCGCGGGCTCGTACATCAGCACCGGCTACGAGTCGAGCGGCTCGCTCTGGTCCTCCGGCAGCCACTCGGGCGTCGACTTCCACGCCGCCACCGGCACCCCGGTACTCGCCGTGGGCGCGGGGACGGTCGTCGAGGCCGGCTGGGGCGGCGCGTACGGCAACAACATCGTGCTGCGGATGACGGACGGCACGTACACCCAGTACGGCCACCTCTCCTCCCTCGGTGTCCTCGTCGGCCAGCGCGTCTCCTCCGGGGCGCGGATCGGCCTCTCCGGCGCCACCGGCAACGCGACCGGCCCCCACCTGCACTTCGAGGCGCGCACCGGCCCGGAGTACGGCACCGACATGGATCCCGTGGCGTATCTGCGGGCCCACGGCCTCACCGTCTGACCCCCGGCCGCCCCACGCGTCCGGTCCCGCGGTTCCGCCGTCCGACCGCCGTCGGACGCTCCTGATCGTCCCGAAGTCCCGGCCCGTGCCGGGGCTTCGGCATATCGCCCGAAACCCCTCCGGCCGCCGGCTCCGCAGGCAAAAGATATGTGCGAATTCCGGTACGCCATCGGAAATTCACTCAGATTGCAATAGAGTCACGGTGCAGGCTTCGATCGGCCGCGTTTCGCGGGGATTAAGGCGGAGGTTCGGACATGCGCATTCCCGCGCACTCGGTATGCACGGCAATCCGTGACGACATCGTCTCGGGCGTCTACGAACGCGGCAGCCGCCTGACCGAGGAGCTCCTGGCGAGACGGTACGGCGTCTCCCGCGTGCCGGTGCGCGAAGCGCTGCGGACCCTGGAGTCGGAGGGGTTCGTGGTCACCCGCAGACACGCCGGCGCCTGCGTCGCCGAGCCGACGGAGCAGGAGGCGGCCGACCTCCTGGAGGTGAAGCTCCTGCTGGAGCCGCTGGGCGCGGCCCGGGCCGCGCAGCGGCGCACCGAGGCGCATCTCAAGGTCCTGCGCGGACTGGTCAAACTGGGGCAGGAGAGGGCCCGCCGGGGCGAGGGGGAGGACCTGCGCTCCCTCGGTGGCTGGTTCCACGAGACACTCGCCCAGGCCTCCGGCAGCCCCGGCCTCATCGCGTTGCTGACCCAGCTCCGGCACAAGATCGCCTGGATGTACGCCGTCGAGCAGCCGGTCCGTCCCGTCGAGTCGTGGGCCGAACACGGCGCTCTCGTGGACGCGGTGGCCCGGGGCGACGCGGAGCGCGCCAGGGGGCTGGCCGTGCAGCACGCGGAGCGTTCACTGGCCGCGCACCGGCCGCGCCGCCCGGTCCGAGCGGTGAAACAGACCCGGGTGAGCACTTTGCAACATCCTGTAAACACCTCGGGTGCCCGTCATTAACAATCACGCCGTATACAAATAGCAGAGAGAATTGCAGGCGCTTTCTCGCGCTGTCGGAATTCTCGTCCGCACGGCTGCCCGAGAAATGACTGAGCCGCTCCGTCCGTAGGAACGGTGCGGCCCGGTCGAGCGAGGAATTCCGTCACGGGGTCCGGCGGAAGGGGGATCAGACCGTTTCCGGGAGTTCGTCGAGGCCCTCGGCGACCAGCTTGGCCAGTCGGTCCAGTGCGGCGTCCGCGCCCTCCGCCCCGGAGGCGAGCACGATCTCCTCGCCGCCCTCCGCGCCCAGTCCGAGAACCGCGAGCATCGACGCGGCGTTGACCGGGCTGCCGTCGGCCTTGGCGATCGTCACCGGGACCCCGGAGGCCGTGGCGGCGCGGACGAAGATGGAAGCGGGGCGGGCGTGCAGGCCTTCGGCCCATCCGACGTTGACGCGGCGCTCAACCATGGTTCTGCCCTTCGTGGATCTGCGATGTCCTGACCGGTAATTGATTTGTCTAGACCATTGTGTCATGGGGGCATGGGCCTGCGTACCCTCCCGGCGGCGGAGCCGCCCGGTGGGCTTCCCAGCCTGCCCCGGCACCGAATCCGCCGCGACCCGTGCCGGGCCGCGGCGATGCCCGTACGGCCCGGAGCGCCAACCTCGGACGCCGGCCCGGTGGCCGGCCGGAACGGTGGCCGAACAGCCGGTCGAACGATGCCCCTACGGCTGCCGGCCGGTGCCCCGGACGGTCCGTCGGACCGTGGCCGGACGGGTAACCGGACCCGACCGGACGAGCGGCCGCAGGGGCGGTCGGACGGACGACCGGAGGGCCGGTCCCGCGAGCGGTCGTGCAGGCCGTGGTCCGGCCGGCCGGCCACCCGTCCGTACACCCCGTCCGCGCGGGTCGCCCCGCGCGGACCCGTCCCGGAGCACGGGACCGCCGTACGCTTGGCCCATGCAGCCCACGCCGGAGCAGAGTCCGCATCACGCGTACCCCGACCACTGGGAGGCAGACGTGGTGCTGAGGGACGGCGGCACCGCCCGGATCGGGCCCATCACCCCGGACGACGCCGGACGGCTGGTCAGCTTCTTCGAGCAGGTCTCCGACGAGTCGAAGTACTACCGCTTCTTTGCCCCCTACCCCCGGCTCTCCGACCGGGACGTCCACCGCTTCACCCACCACGACTACGTCGACCGGGTGGGGCTGGCCGCCACGGTGGGAGGGGAGTTCATCGCCACCGTCCGCTTCGACCGGATCGACGACCGTGGCCGGCCCGCCTCCGCGCCCGCCGACGAGGCCGAGGTCGCCTTCCTCGTCCAGGACGCCCACCAGGGCCGCGGTGTCGCCTCCGTGCTGCTCGAACACATCGCCGCCGTCGCCCGGGAGCGGGGCATCCGCCGCTTCGCCGCCGAGGTGCTGCCCGCCAACACGAAGATGATCAAGGTTTTCCGGGACGCGGGCTACACCCAGCAGCGGAGCTTCGAGGACGGGTCGGTCCACCTCACGCTCGACATCGAACCCACCGCCGAGTCGCTCGCCGTGCAGCGCGCCCGCGAACAGCGCGCCGAAGCCCGCTCCGTCCAGCGGCTCATGGCCCCCGCCTCGGTGGCCGTGGTCGGCACCGGCCGCGCCCCCGGCGGAGTGGGCCGGACCGTGCTCCGCAACCTCCGGCACTCCGGCTTCACCGGGCGCCTGTACGCCGTCAACCACGCCTTCGCCCCCGAGCAGGCCGGCGTCGACGGGGTCCCCGCGCACCGCTCGGTGGGCTCCATCGGCGAACCGGTCGACCTCGCGGTCCTCGCCGTCCCGGCCGAACGGGTCCCCGAAGCCGTCGCGGACTGCGGCGAGCACGGGGTGCGGGGCCTGGTTGTCCTCTCCGCCGACTACGCCGAGCGGGGAGCCGAGGGCCGCGAGCGCCAGCGCGCGCTGCTGCGCCAGGCGCGCTCCTACGGCATGCGGATCATCGGTCCGAACGCCTTCGGTGTCATCAACACCTCCGACGCCGTCCGGATGAACGCCTCGCTCGCCCCCGAATCGCCCGCGCCCGGCCGTATCGGCCTCTTCACCCAGTCCGGCGCCATCGGTATCGCGCTCCTCTCCGGTCTGCACCGGCGCGGCGCCGCGCTCTCCACCTTCATCTCGGCCGGGAACCGCGCCGACATCTCCGGCAACGACTTCCTCCAGTACTGGTTCGACGATCCCGACACCGATGTCGCCCTGCTCTACCTGGAGTCGCTCGGCAACCCGCGCAAGTTCACCCGGCTCGCCCGTCGCACCGCCGCCGTCAAACCGGTCGTGGTGGTCAAGGGCGCCCGGCACAGCGGCGCCACCCCGCCCGGCCACGCCGTGCCCGTCAGCCGCATTCCCGACGCCACGGTCTCCGCCCTGATGCGCCAGGCGGGCGTGATCCTCGTGAACACCGTGACCGAGATGATCGACGCGGCCCTCCTCCTCGCCGACCAGCCGCTGCCCGCGGGCCCGCGCGTGGCGATCCTCGGCAACTCGGAGTCGCTCGGGCTGCTCACGTACGACGCCTGCCTCACGGAGGGACTGCGGCCCCGGCCACCCCGGGACCTGACCACGGCGGCCGGACCCGCGGACTTCCGCGTGGCCCTGGCCGAGGCGCTCGCCGACCCGGCCTGCGACGCGGTGATCGTGACCGCGATCCCCCTGGTCGGGGGCGAGGGCGAGCTGCAGAGCGGCGACGGGGAGGTGCTGGCGGCAGCCCTGCACGAGGCCGTGGCGGCCCGCACCGCCGGCCCGGCCAAGCCGGTGGCCGTCGTCCACCTGGAGATCGGCGGACTCGCCCAGGCGCTGGCGGCCACGGCGGGCACCCGCCCGCCAGAAGCGGCGCCCCGGGGCGACCGCATTCCCGGACACCCCGCACCGGACACGGATCCGGCGGTCACCCCGTCCTCCCGACCGGCCTCCGGTACGGCGGCGACGCGCCCGCCCGCCCCCGAACGGACGCCCGCCTCCGTACCGCCACCCGCCGCCGGATCGTCCGTGGAACCCGGGGCCCACACGCCCGCCCCCACCGGCCGCATCCCCGCCTACCCGGCCGCCGAGCGGGCCGTCCGCGCGCTGAGCGAGTCGGTCAAGTACGCCCAGTGGCGCCGCCAGGCAGCCGCGCCGGGCAGGGTGCCCGAGTTCCTCGACGACACCATCGACGAGCCCGGCACCGCCGCGTTCATCGACGCGCTGCTCGGCCCGGACCCCGACCCGCGCGGCCGTCCGCTCGGCCACGACGAGGCCCGGGGGCTGCTGGGCCGCTACGGCATCGACGTACGGGCCACGCTCCCCGCCCCCGACGCGGACGCCGCCGTGGCCGCCGCCGCCCTGCTCGGCTGGCCGGTCGCCCTCAAGACCACCGCACCCCATCTGCGCCACCGCGCCGACCTGGGCGGCGTCCGACTGGACCTCGCCGGGGAAAACGCGCTGCGCCGGGCGTACGGCGAACTCACCGAACTCCTCGGCAAACCGGCCGAACTCCAGCCCGTCGTGCAGTCCATGGCACCCCGGGGCGTCGACACCGTGGTGCGGGCCTCGATCGACGCCGCCGCCGGAGCCGTGCTCTCCTTCGGCCTCGCGGGCACCCCCTCCGAACTCCTCGGGGACATCGCCCATCGGCTGGTTCCGGCCACCGACCGGGACGCCGCCGAACTGATCCGCTCCATCCGCGCCGCACCCGTGCTCTTCGGCTGGCGCGGGTCCTCGCCCGTCGACACCCGGGCGCTCGAAGAGCTGCTGCTGCGGGTCTCCCGCCTGGTCGACGACCATCCCGAGGTGGTCTCGGTCACCCTGGAGCCGGTCGTGGTGGCCACGCAGGGGCTGACCGTCCTCGGTGCGAGCGTGCGGCTCGCCCCGCCTCCGGCGCGGACCGACCTCGGCCCCCGCCGGCTCCCGAACTACTGACCGGCCACCCCTCCCGGTAGCGTTTCCGGCGGTCACCGGGGCCCGTAAGATGGGGGTCATGGCAAAGACCGGTACGACGACCCAGGGGCTGCGCGCGGCGATCGAGCGCAGCGGCTACTACCCGGCCCTCGTGGCCGAGGCGGTGGAGGCCGCCGTCGGCGGGGAGCCGGTCGCCTCGTACCTCGTGCACCAGGAGACGACCTTCGACTCCAACGAGGTCCGGCGCCATGCCACGGTCCTGGTCCTGACGGACACCCGCTTCATCGTCAGCCACACCGACGAACAGACCTCCGAGACGGAGTCCCCGACGCCGTACGCGACGACCTCCACGGAGTCCGTGCACCTCGGCCGGATCTCGTCCGTCGTGGTGAGCCGTGTCGTGGCGGACCCCGAGAAGTACGTGCCCGGCTCGCTGCCCCGCGAGGTCGTCCTGACCATCGGCTGGGGCGCGGTCTCCCGGATCGACCTGGAGCCGGCCGCCTGCGGCGACCCCGACTGCGACGCCGACCACGGCTACACCGGCAGCTCCACCGCCGACGACCTCAGCCTGCGGGTCAGCGAGGCCGGCGACGGCCCGGACACCGTGCGGCAGACGCTCGCCTTCGCCCAGGCACTCAGTGAGGCCACGGCAGCCACGGCAGCCACGGCGGCCACGGCGGCCAACACGGCGACCAAGCGCTGATGGCCCAGCCCGCCTGGCAGGACCCCGTACTCCTCCCGCTCGACACCGCTCCCGTGCCCGAGTACGGCACCGGATCCCTCGCGGACCTGCTGCCGACCCTCGTGGCCGGGCAGGAGGTGCCCGGCTTCACCGCGTCGATCCCGGAGCTCACCCCGGCCGACCGCAACTGCGTCTTCCTGATCGACGGCCTCGGCTGGGAGCAGATCACGGCGCACCCGGACGAAGCCCCGTTTCTGCACTCCCTGCTGCCCACCTCGCGCGGCGGCACCGGGCGACCCATCACCGCGGGCTTCCCCGCCACGACGGCGACCTCCCTCGCCTCGGTCGGTACGGGCCTGCCGCCCGGGAAGCACGGACTGCCCGGGTACACCGTGCGTGATCCGGCCACCGGCGGGCTGATGAACCAGCTCCGCTGGAAGCCCTGGACCTCGCCGAAGGTGTGGCAGCCGTACCCCACCGTCTTCAGCCTCGCCGACGCGGCGGGAGTGCGTACGGCCCAGGTCTCGGCGCCCGACTTCGAACAGACCCCGCTGACCAAGGTCGCGCTCAGCGGCGGCTCGTTCCTGGGGCGTCTCGCCGGGGAAGAGCGCATGGACGTAGCGGCCCAGCGGCTCGCCGCCGGGGACCGCTCGCTCGTCTACACGTACTACAGCGAGGTCGACGGCGCGGGCCACCGCTTCGGCACCGACTCCGACGCCTGGCGCGGGCAGCTGATGTACGTGGACGGACTCGCCCGGCGCCTCGCCGAGCAGCTGCCGCCCCGCTCGGCGCTCTACATCACCGCCGACCACGGCATGATCGACATCCCGTTCGACGAGCAGTCGCGCATCGACTTCGACGAGGACTGGGAGCTTCGCGCGGGCGTCGCTCTGCTGGGCGGAGAAGGCCGCGCCCGCCACGTCTACGCCGTGCCCGGAGCACAGGCCGACGTCCTGACGGTCTGGCAGGAAGTGCTCGGCGAGCAGTTCTGGGTGGCGAGCCGGGAGGAGGCGATCGCCGCCGGCTGGTTCGGCCCCGAGGTCGACGAGCGCGTGTACGGCCGTATCGGTGACGTGGTCGCCGCCGCTCACGACGATGTGGTGATCACCGCCTCGTCCAACGAGCCGCACGAGTCCATGATGGTCGGGATGCACGGTTCGCTGACCCCGGTCGAGCAGCTCGTCCCCCTCCTCGAAGTCCGCACCTGACGCTGCCGCCCCACCGGCGCGCCCCACACCGTCCCCCCATGTCGAAAGGCGTTCGACCTCTCATGCCCGAGCTTGTGTTCTTCTCCGGAACGATGGACTGCGGAAAGAGCACGCTGGCCCTGCAGATCGGGCACAACCGGTCCGCGCGCGGCCTTCAGGGCGTGATCTTCACCCGCGACGACCGGGCGGGGGAGGGGAAGCTCTCCTCGCGGCTGGGGCTGGTGACGGAGGCCGTCGAGGCCGCCGACGGCATGGACCTCTACGCGTACGTCGTGAACCAGCTGTCCCAGGGCGGCAAGGCGGACTACGTCATCGTGGACGAGGCGCAGTTCCTGGCCCCGCAGCAGATCGACCAGCTGGCCCGGATCGTGGACGACCTCGGGATGGACGTCTACGCCTTCGGCATCACCACGGACTTCCGTACGAAACTCTTCCCCGGATCGCAGCGCCTGATCGAGCTGGCCGACCGACTCGAACACCTCCAGGTCGAGGCGCTGTGCTGGTGCGGCGCCCGGGCCACGCACAACGCCCGCACGGTGGGCGGCGAAATGGTCGTCGAGGGCGAACAGGTCGTGGTCGGTGACGTCAACCGTCCGGCCAAGGAGGTCGGTTACGAGGTGCTGTGCCGCCGTCACCACCGGCGCCGCACGACCTCCGCCGCGGCCCACGCGGGCGCGCTGTCGCCGGACGTCCTCCCGGTCAACCCGGCCTGACCCCGCAGTAGGCCGCGGCCCGGCAAGGAGTACCGGGCCGTTCTCCGGAGGATGGGTCGGACGGTACGGGGCGCCCCCTGACATGGCGGTCTGGAGCGGCGGGGCGCGAGCGCCGCAGGACTGGGGACGGGCCACGGATCTGGCACTCGACCCGCCGCGCGGAGTCGCGCCGATCCTGCCGGGCATGACGCGCGACGAGGTACTCGCCGCCGCGCCCCAGGCCCGGGGTGGACCCGGGGTGCTGCGGCGCCCGACCAGAAACTCGGCGGCCGTCTCCTGGACTCTCGACCACGTCGGTGTACGGGCACTGCTGGAAGGCGACGGGGCCCATGGCACCGCCGCCGAGCTGTGGTGGCCCGGCGAGGGCCGCACCTCGGGCACGCGCGTTCTGCTGGGGAAGGACGAGGTGTTCACCACCGCCGCCGCGGAGCTTTTCCGGCGCCCCGTCTCCCGCGCCCCGCCTCCCGCGCCCCGCCTCCGCGCCGACGCTCCGTCGTTCGGTGCCCGCCCCCGACCCCGCCGTTCGGCGCGCCCGTCGTTCGGTCCCGTGTCCTGCAAGCACACCTTGCGCGCCGCTCGGGGGTCGGCCGGGCCTTCCGCGCGTTACGTTGTGCGCCGCCGCCGGACGTCCGGGGCGTCCGGGCGACGGCATCGGCTCCTTTCGGCAGGTCCGCCCGGCGGCCCCGCCGTTCCCGGCCGTCCGGGCACGTCCCCGGCCCCGCCGGACCGTATGCCGGACCGGGACCGGCCGCGCGGCCCACCCCTCGTGCCTCCGCCCACCGCAGAAAAGGCCGAACCATGACTTCTTCGCCGCGCAGTGTCCCCGGTCGGCTCGCCGCAGCAGCCGCGCTGGCCGCCCTGGTCGCGGGGTGTTCCCCGGCCGACTCCGGTACGGGCGGGGACGACGGTTCGGCGACGATCGGCTTCGTCAACGGGGCCGACACCGTCTTCCACACCTGTCTGCGGAAGGCGATGGAGCAGTCCGCGCGATCCCGGAACGTCCACCTCGTCGTCGCCGACTCGCGGCAGAGCCCGGTCACCGAGCTCGCCAACATCGAAGATCTGATCGCACGGGGCGTGGACGCGCTGATCGTCCAGACCGTGGACGTGAACACCCTCGACGTGGACGTGGCCAAGGCGCGGGCCGCCGGGGTCCCGATCTTCCTCACCTCGGTGAACGCGGACGACCTTTCGGGGGTTCTCGGCGCGGTGGTCGTGGACCTCGGCCGGCTCGGCGCGCTCGACGCGGGGTGGGTGGAGAGGGACGCGGCGGGGCGGAACGTCAAGGTCGGGGTGATCGCCGGAGCTCCCGGGGCGGCCTCGGACCTGATGGTCGCCGGGTTCGAGCAGGCTCTTCCCGCCAACGCGAAGCTGGTCTCGGACCTCCCGGGGCTGTTCGACCCGGCCAAGGCCCGTGAATCCGCAGGAGACATGATCGAGGCCTATCCGGACCTCGACTACGCCTTCGTGGCGAACGAGGAGATGGCTCTGAGCGCCCGGCAGGTCTTCGACGCCGCAGGCGCCGACGTCAAGATCGTCACGGTCAACGGCACCGACGAGGGACTCGCCGCGGTGAAGGACGGGCGGCTCTCCGCCACGGTGGCCAATTCCGCGGCGGACCTGGGGAAGCTGGCCGTACGAAACGCTCTCGGTCTGATGGCGGGCGAGGCCGTCGAGAAGGTTGCCTCCGCACCGATCCGCCTCATCACCCGGGGGAACGTGGAGGAGGCGCCCGCGTACTGTTCCTGACGGTCCGGAGGGGGTCACCGGCGACGGGTCGGCGCGCCTCCGGCCCGAAGGCTGTCGGAGCCCCGGGAGATGTCGAGAATCCGGCATTCCGTGCCCGTGAACGTCGAGAATCCGGCTTCGGGGCCCATCGGCTGGCTCCGGAGAGGTTCCGTCCGCATAGTTCCGTCTGGCATCGACAGACAGCGGCGGGCGTCGCCGCAGAGGAGATTTCGTGAACAGCACACCCCGGACCGCCGGCCGCGCCCCCGACGGGCGAGCGGCCACACTGATCATGGCCTGCATAGGCGTGTTCGTGGCCTACTTCCCGGTCACGACGGTGTCGGTGAGCCTGCCCGTCATCCAGGGCGCACTCGGTGCCTCCACCTCGGACCTCTCCTGGGTCTCGGACGCCTTCGTCCTGCCCGTGGCCGCCCTGATCCTGACGGCCGGAGTCTTCGGCGACGTGCACGGGCGCAAGAAGGTCTTCCAGGCCGGGCTCGCCCTCTGCGCCGTCGGTGCCGCGGTCTCGCTCTGTGCCCAGTCGATCGCCGTGATCTGGGTCGGGCAGGCCCTGTCCGGGGCCGGAGCCGCAGCCCTGCTGCCGATGACCCTCGCCCTCATCAGCCACGTCGTCCCCGACCACCGCGAACGCGGCAAGTTCATCGGCCTGTGGACGACGTGCCTCATGGGGGCGCTCGCCGTCGGCCCGCTGATCGCCGGCACGATCACCGCGCACGCCCAGTGGCGGTGGATCTTCCTCCTGCCCATCCCGCTCTCCCTCGCCGCCATGGCCGCGGGTGCGCGTCTGCTCGACGAGTCCAGGTCGCCGTACCCCCGCAAGCTGGACTGGCCCGGCCAGATCACCGCGGCCGTGGCCATCACGGCTCTTGTCTACGGGGTCATCGAAGGCGGCGCCACCTCCTTCACCGAGCCGCAGGTCGTGGTCGCCCTGGCGCTCGCGGTGGTCGGCGGGACCGCCTTCGTGCTGGCGGAGCGCCGCAGCGACAGCCCGATGCTGGATCTGCGGATCTTCCGCAGCCCCGCCTTCACCGGCTCGACACTGGTGGTCATGATCAGCTTCCTGGGGCTGATCGGCTTCTTCTTCGTGCTCAGCCTCTACTTCGGCATGGTCCAGCAGCTCAGCACCCTGGAAGCGGGCCTGCGCCTGCTCATGGTCACGATCATGCCGATCCTGCTGGGCGCCGTCTTCGGCCGGCTCACCCAGCGGCTCTCGGCCCGCCTTCTCATCACCGGCGGGCTGCTGATCACCACCGTGGCACTCTGCACGCTGACCACGATCGGCATCGACACCACCTTCGCCTCGCTGGCCTGGCGGCTCGCCCTGCTCGGCATCGGCCTGGGCATCGCCTTCCCCTGCATCACGGCCACCGCGGTGGGCTCCGTGCCGCCGCACCAGGCCGGCATGGCGGCGGCAGGGAACAACGCCTTCCGCCAGGTCGGAGCCGCCCTCGGCCCCGCCATCCTGGGCGCGCTGCTGACCACCGAGGCCGTGGGAGCCCTCCCCGCACACCTGACCGATCAGGGGTTGACGGGGGTGACCGGCACCCGTATCACCGAGGCCGTCGACCGCGGCGGCCTCGAAGCCGTCGCCGGAATGCCGCTGGGCGCCGACACGGGGCGTGCCCTCCACGCGCTCTCGCTCTCCTTCGTGGACGGCCTCCATCTCTGCCTCGTGGTCTCGGCGGTCCTCATGCTCTGCGGCGCGATCGTCGCGGCGGTCACCCTGCGCCCCCGCGGGTCCGCACCCGCCGCCGGAAGCACTCGCGAAGGCGCCGAGGCAGCCGCGGGCGAAGCACGCGCCAACGCCTGACGAACCCGCGCGGCCCCTGGGCCCACCCCGGCCGGTACCCACACCGGGGGAACGCGTTCCCGCCCCCACCGGCATGTCCCGGACGAGCAGGCATGCTGTGGGGGCGGGCCGTCGAAGGGCCCGGACGGCAACGAGACGGAACGGAGAACGACGGTGGCCCTGCCCGACGCCCTGGACCTGAAGGTGATGCAGGCCCTTCAACTGGACGGGCGGGCCTCCTTCGTACGGATCGCCGAAGTCCTGGGCGTCTCGGACAAGACCGTCGCGCGCCGCTTCACCGGGCTCCGCCGCGACACCGGCTTCCGGGTGCTCGGGATGACCGACGAGACCAGGCTCGGGCGGCCGAGCTGGATCGTCCGGCTGCGCTGCACGCCCGATGCCGCGGAGCCGCTCGCCACCGCGCTCGCCCGCCGCGCCGACACCTCCTACATCGGGCTCATGTCCGGCGGCACCGAGGTCATGTGCGCCATGCGGCCGCGCACCCAGCAGGAGTGCGACGAACTCCTGCTCGGACGGCTGCCGCGCACCCCGCGCGTCGTCTCGGTCAGCGCCCACTGCGTACTGAACCCTTTCTACGGCGGCCCGTTGGGCTGGCTCAGCAAGATCAGCGCCCTGACCGCCGCGCAGGAGGAGGCGCTGCGGCCCGGACTCGGCGAGCCTCCCGCCGGGCCCGTGGCCCTGGACGGCGTGGACGAGGCGCTGATCGGCGTGCTCCGCCGGGACGGAAGGGCGCCGATGGCCGAACTCCAGAGCAGGACCGGCCAGTCCGAATCGGTGGTCAAGCGGCGACTGGACCGGCTGCGCCGCACCGGGGTCCTCTACTTCGACGTCGAGTACGACCACGAACCGCTCGGCCACGACGTGGGGGCCATGCTCTGGCTCACCGTGGCGCCGGGCGATCTGGTCAGGGTGGGGAGGATCCTGGCGGACCACCCCGAGGTGCGGTTCGCGGCGGCGGTCAGCGGTCGCGCGAACCTCGTCACCGCCGTCCAGTGCCGGACCACCCAGGAGTTGTACGCGTACCTGACGGATCGCATCGGCGCGATCCCCGGAGTGCGGGACGCCGAGACCGTGCTGACCTTGCGTCAGGTCAAAGCGCTGACCTACGACCCCCACCGCTGACCCGTCCCCGCCGCTCCGGGACCGTCGGGTCGTCCGGGACCGTCGGGTCGTCCGGGACCGACAGGCCGTCGGTCAGCTCTCGCCACTCCGGACGATGGTGAACACGGCGCCCTCCGGGTCCGAGACCGTGGCCAGCCGGCCGCTCGTCCCCTCGCGCGGCGGCTGGAGGATGTGCCCGCCGAGTTCGACGACCCGGGCGGCCGCCTCGTCGGTGTCCTCGACCTCGAAGTACGTCATCCAGTGCGGCCCCCGGTCGCGCGGCAGGGCGTGCCCGACTCCGTGCAGGGCCGCGACCGGACGGCCGTCCAGGTGCAGGGTCTGGTAGTCGAAGTCGGCCGAGACGACCGCCTGGGTCTCGTAACCGAACACCGCCTGGTAGAACTTGGCGACCGAGGACGTCTCCCGGGTGACCAGCTCGTTCCAGACCGGGGTGCCGGGAGTGCCCCAGAGCCGCGTCCCCGCGTGCCGGGCGGCCTGCCAGAGACCGAATACCGCCCCGTTCGGGTCGGAGGCGATGGCCAGACGGCCCGCCGGGCCCGCGTCGAGAGGGCCGACCGCCACCGTGCCGCCGCAGGACCGGATCGTCTCGGCGGTGGCGTCCGCGTCGTCGGTGGCGAGATAGGTCGTCCAGGCGATCGGCAGATGGCGGTCCGGGGGCAGCTGGCCGATACCCGCGATCTCCTCGCCCTGGAGCCGGCCGCGCACGTACGGGCCGAGCTGCTCGGGGCCGGGCTTGAACTCCCACCCGAAGAGCGCGCCGTAGAAGTCCTGGGTGGCGCTCAGGCCATGCACGATCAGGCTCACCCAGCAGGGCGTGCCGGGCATGCGCCGGGAGACAGCCTCGGTCATCGTCTTTCGCTCCTCGGACCATCGGTGGCCGTGCGGCGGATCGGGTCCGGTCCGCCGTCCAAAGGTGCGGTACGGCTCGTCAACGCTGTCCCGACCCGTCCCGATGCTCGCACCACCGGGGCCGGGAGACACACCGGCCGCGCCGCGCGTTCTCGGCAGAACTCGGCCGATTTATCCGCTACGACGGTTTTCATGTCCGCGTCCATGGGGACACCACACGCCGGGGCCGGTCCCTGCGCGAGGATGGCCCTCATGAAGCCCATCATCACCGCATCCGAATACGCGGGCGAGTCGGCGGGGCCCCGCCCGCCCGTGCTCCTCGACGTCCGCTGGCAGCTGGGCGGCCCCAACGGCCGGGCCGCGTACGAGGAGGGTCACCTCCCCGGTGCCGTCTACGTCGACCTGGACACCGAGCTGGCCGGACCGGCCGGAGCCGGTGGCGGCCGTCATCCGCTGCCCGACCCGGAGAGCTTCGGCGCCGCGATGCGCAGGGCAGGAGTCTCCCCGGACCGGCCCGTGGTGGTCTACGACGGCGGCCAGGGCTGGGCCGCGGCCCGCGCCTGGTGGCTGCTGCGCTGGGCGGGGCACGAGGATGTCCGGGTGCTGGACGGGGGGCTCGCTGCGTGGGACGGCGAGCTGTCCACCGACGTTCCACGCCCCCACGAGGGCGATTTCCGGCCGAAGCCCGGGGCGCTGCCGGTGCTCGACGCCGACGGTGCGGCGGCCCTGGCCCGGACCGGCCTCCTGCTCGACGCGCGCGCGGGCGAACGCTACCGGGGCGACGTCGAACCGATCGACCGGGTGGGCGGCCACATCCCGGGCGCCCTGTCCGCCCCGACCGGTGAGAACGTGGGCGAGGACGGCCGCTATCTGCCGGCCGGGCAGCTGGCCGACCGTTTCGCCGCCCTCGGTGCCTCCGGGAGCGGGGAGATCGGCGTCTACTGCGGCTCGGGCGTCTCCGGCGCCCACGAGGTGCTCGCCCTGGAGATCGCGGGCCTGCGGGCGGCGCTGTACCCGGGCTCCTGGTCGGAGTGGTCCTCCGACGAGTCGCGCCCGGTCGCGACCGGACCGGAGCCCCAGTAGACGGACGGCCGAAGGCCCGCACGCGCACCGCGGGGGGGCCTTCGACCGTCCGGGGCCAGCCCCGAGAGCCTCAGTCCTGCTTCTTGCGCCGGGTCCCGAAGACGATCTCGTCCCAGCTGGGCACCGCGGCCCGGCGGCCCGGGCGGACGCCGTCCGCCTCCGCCTGACGGTCGGTGGTCCCGGTGAGCCGGTCCCGGTGACCCGCGACGGCGCGCGGCATCAGCACGTCGGCGTACGCGGACCCGGCGCCCGCCGACGCGGCGGCGGCCGGCGGATCGTCCGCCGCCGGCTCCTCGGCGGCAGGTTCGATCGCCGCGGGCTCCGGCTGCGAGGGGCGCTCCGGTACGACCATGTCGCCCCGGAAGCTCGGTACCGCCTCCAGCAGGCTGGTCAGCGAATCGCGTTCGGCGGCCGTCGGGGCGGAGAACTCCTCCGGTTCGGCGTGCCGGTCCATCTGCCGGTCCAGGGCCCGGTCCAGCGGCCGGTCCCGGGGCAGCCGGGCGATCCTCGGTACGAACGGGAAGCTCGGCTCCGGAGCGGTGACGTCCGACTCACCGATGAGCGAGCGCGCCTCGTCGTCGACGGCCTGGACCAGCCGCCTCGGCGGGTCGTAGGTCCAGCTCGCGGAGTGCGGTTCGCCCGCGACGCGGTAGACCAGCAGTACTTCCCAGGTGCCGTCGTCGCGACGCCAGGAGTCCCACTGAACCGTTTCCTTGTCCGCGCCGCGCAGCAGCAGACGCTCCTGTACCGCGTCGCCGAGCTGGGGGCCGGTGTTCTCGCCGGGACGGCGTACGGGAGTCTTCCGGGCCCGCTCGGCCATGAAAGCGCGCTCCGCGAGCACGGGGCCCTCGAAGCGGCGGACACGGTCGACGGGAATCCCGGCGAACTGGGCGACCTCCTCGGCGGAGGCACCGGCTCGTATCCGGGCCTGGATGTCCCGCGGGCGGAGGTGGCTCTCCACCTCGATCTCGATCTGTCCGAGCCGCGCGCGGTCGTTGCGCACCGCGGCACGGAGACGCTCGTCGATCGGAAGCGTGTACTCCGTGCTGTCCGCAGCCTTGAGCACCAGTCGTGTGCCGTCGTTGGAGACGGCCACGACACGCAGTTCGGGCATGGGGACCTCCCGGGTGGTGCCTGCCGACGTCACGTGCGTCGCTGCTTCCGCTAGTCGAGTGTGGCCTGCCCGGGTGCAGCCTGCCACAACCTTGCCAAGTTGCCCGGCGTGTGTCGGGCCTTGGCCCTGGTACGCCTCCGTGACACGGTTACCCATGGTGACGCAGAACGACCGGTGCGGTCGCCCTGTGCAACGAGTCTCCGTGCGATGCGTCGGCGCCGCCGGTTCGAGTGCCGCCTTCGGCCCCCTCCCGCAGGACCCGGATCACCCTTGCGGGAGTCCGGCCCCAGGGCTCGTCACAGTACTCCATTCGGGCCACCGGGGTGGACCGGCACGCCGTCCGAGTTGTCGACGGGTGTCCTCGGCGACGCTGGTTGACGGCGGGCATGAGGGTGGACCTACCCAATCGCCGTCCGTTTGCCCCTGCCCCGTGTCCTGCTTCACAGAATCACCAGAAACGGAACTATCCACTCCGCACAAAGGTCTCTTCCTGTTGCAGGGTGGGAGAGATGTCAAGCAAGGGCTGGTCATGGTGCAGAAGCCGGAAAGAGACATAAAAACGAAGGAAAGGCGCATAGACCTGAATGTGCCGCAGGTCGCCGGCAGCGCCGTGGCCGCGGTCGCGGCCGCCGTGGCGGCCTCACAGCTGGGGGTGTACGGAACGATCCTGGGCGCGGGCGTGATGAGCATCGTCGCCACCTGCGGAGGCTCCGTCTTCCAGCACTTCTTCCGCCGCACGGGCGAGCAGATCCGCGAAGTCACCGTGCAGGTGACCAACCCGGGGGGCCGTCAGGTCGCCGTACGGACCCGCGAGACGACGCGAGGCCGCCGCGGTGCCACGTACGTCCCGGCAGGTGCCGACGGCGACCCCACCGGTACCCGGGTGATCGACCGTGCGCAGACGATCGACAGCACCCTGCTGACGGAGCGCACCCGGCTGATCGACCGCGCCCGGCCGTCCGACGCGGACCGGACGCGGATGCTCCGCCCGTCCGCCGCGGCGGACACGGACCGGACCCGGTTGTTGCGGGCCGTCCCCGCCACGGCGGGCGAGCCGGACGACGCCACCCGGCAGCTGCGGATCACCGGTCCCGGGCTGCCCCCGGGGGAGGGCGGACCGGACGAGGGGTTCTCGGCGGCGACCACCCACGGCACCGCCCGCCGCAGCCGGCGGAAGCCCGTCGTGGCGGCCGTCGTGGTCTTCGTGGTGTCGATGCTCGGGATCACCGGCTTCGAGCTGGTCTCGGGCAACGACCTCAGCGGCGGCAACGGTACGACCGTGGGCTCCGTCGTCCGGGGCGGCGACGCGCGCACGGCCGATCCGCGACCGCCGGCCGGTACGGAACCCGGCACCGGCGACGAACAGCCCGGTACCGGACCGAGTGGCACTCCCGGCACCGGCACCGGCACCGGTACCGGCCAGGACGGAGACGGCGCGTCGGCCCCCGCGACCACCGACGACGACGGCGCGTCCACCGTCCCCGCCCCCTCGCCGACCGACGGCGCCACCACCCCGGCGCCCTCGCGGACGCCGGCGCCCGAGTCGTCCGGCGACGGCGCGAGCACCGCGCCCGAACAGACCGCCGACGGCACCGGCACGGCCACCGAGGACCCGGCAGCCGGCGGCGACACCGGCGGGGAGTGATCGCACCCGTACCGGCTGCCGACGGAGCCCCGGCCGCCGCCCCGTGAGGGCGGCGGCCGGGGCTCCGTCCTGTGCGGCGGCCCGTCAGTCGCCCAGCACGCGCCGCAGATAGTCGTTGCCGAACACCCGGTCCGGGTCGAGCCGGTCGCGTACCGCCGTGAATTCGCCGAAACGCGGGTAGACCTCCGCGAGGTACGCGGCGTCCCGGGTGTGCACCTTGCCCCAGTGCGGGCGGCCCCCGTGCGCCGTCATGATCCGCTCGACCGCCGTGAAGTACGCCTGGTGGGGCGTGCCCCGGTAGAGGTGGACGGCGATGTAGGCGCTCTCCCGGCCGGACGCCGTGGAGAGGGCGATGTCGTCGGCGGGAGCGGTGCGGACCTCCACCGGGAAGCTGATCCGCAGCGGCGACCGGTCCACCATCGCCTTGACCTCGCGCAGCGCCGCCACGGCCGCCGCGCGCGGAAGGGCGTACTCCATCTCCACGAAGCGCACCCGGCGCGGGCTGGTGAACACCTTGTAGGGGATGTCGGTGTACGTACGGGCCGACAGGGCCCGGCTGGATATCCGGGCGATCGAGGGGATGGCCGCCGGGAAGGCCCGGCCCACCGAACAGGCCACCTGGAAGATCCCGTTGGAGAGGAGCTCGTCCTCGATCCAGCCGCTGATCCGGCCGGGCGGGGCGGTGGGGCCGGCGCTGCGGTTGTTGCGCTTGGTGTTGCAGTTCCCGGTGTGCGGGAACCAGTAGAACTCGAAGTGCTCGTTCTCGACGACCAGCTCGTCGAAGCCGGAGGTCACCGCGTCGAACGTCATCGGCTCCTCGCGGGCGGTCAGCAGGAAGACCGGCTCCACGGCGAAGGTGATCGCGGTGATCACGCCCAGCGCGCCGAGCCCGATCCGTGCGACCGCGAAGACCTCCGGGTTCTCCCGCTCGGAGCAGCGCAGCACCGTTCCGTCCGCGGTGACCAGCTCCAGGGCCCGGATCTGGGCGGCGATGGACGCCGAATCGCGCCCGGTGCCGTGCGTGCCGGTGGAGGTCGCCCCGGCGACCGTCTGCTCCATGATGTCGCCCATGTTGGTGAGCGACAGGCCCTCCCGGGCGAGAGCGGCGTTCAGCCGCTTGAGCGGAGTGCCCGCCTCCACGGTGACCGTCATCGCCTCGCGGTCGATCCCGCGGATGCCGGTGAGCAGGTCGGGGCGGACGAGCACCCCGTCGGTGGCGGCCGCCGCCGTGAAGGAGTGACCGGTGCCGACCGGTTTCACCCGCAGGCCGTCCTCGGCGGCCCGGCGCACGGCGGCGGCGAGCTCCTCCACGGAGGCCGGCGAGACCTCCCGTACCGGCCGGGCGGTGACGTTCCCCGCCCAGTTGCGCCACGCGGTCGTCGTCGCGTCGGTGCTGGTCATCTTCCCCACGCCTTCCCGTCTGCGCCGGCCCGCGAGGCACCGCAACCGGTGCGGCAAGGGCCTTCGTGGTGATCCGCCGACGGTGCGGCGGCCGGGCCCGGGGCAGGGAACGTCACGACCAGGAACGGCATGTTCCCGGCCAGTTGGAGGGGGATCATACTCACGGCCGCGGGGCGCGCCCGCCGCCCACCCCGCCCCGGCGGTCCGGGCGGATGTCGGTTGCGGTGCTCCCGCCGGCGGATGGCAGGATCGGAGCCATGTCCGATCTGCGCGATCCCGCTCCCTACGACGCCCTGCTGCTGCTCTCCTTCGGCGGCCCCGAAGGCCCGGACGACGTGGTTCCGTTCCTCCGGAACGTCACC
The DNA here is from genome assembly GCF_042957125.1 of Streptomyces sp. NPDC008125. Lineage (NCBI taxonomy): Bacteria > Bacillati > Actinomycetota > Actinomycetes > Kitasatosporales > Streptomycetaceae > Streptomyces > Streptomyces sp. NPDC008125. The sequence continues at coordinate 503,386 of NZ_JBIBHR010000001.1, read as the reverse complement.
CGCGGCCGGGGCATCCCCGAGGAGAGGTTGCAGGAGGTCGGCAAGCACTACTTCCTCTTCGACGGCGTCAGCCCGATCAACGGCCAGAACCGGGACCTCCTGGAGGCCCTGCGCAAGGACTTCGCCGACCACGGCCTGGACCTCCCGGTCCACTGGGGCAACCGCAACTGGGCCCCGTACCTGACCGATACCCTCCGCGAGATGACCGAGGCCGGACACCGTCGCATCCTCACCCTCGCGACCAGCGCCTACGCCTCCTACTCGGGATGCCGGCAGTACCGCGAGAACCTCGCCGACGCGCTGGAGACCCTGCGGGCCGAGGGTCTGACGGTGCCGCGCGTGGACAAGCTGCGCCACTACTTCAACCATCCCGGCTTCGTCCGGCCCATGATCGACGGAGTGCTCGCCTCGCTCGCGAGCCTCGGCGACGAGGAGCGCGCCGGAGCCCACCTGGCGTTCACCACGCACTCCATCCCGGTGTCGGCGGCCGACACCTCCGGGCCGGTGGAGGACCACGGCGACGGCGGGGCCTACGTCGCCGAGCACCTCGATGTCGCCCGGGCGATCGTCGGGGCGGTGCTTGAGGAGACCGGCGTCGCGTACCCCTGGCAGCTCGTCTACCAGTCCCGCAGCGGTGCCCCGCACATCCCGTGGCTGGAGCCCGACATCTGCGACCACCTGGAGACCCTGCACGGCGACGGCGTCCCGGCGGTCGTGATGGTTCCCATCGGGTTCGTCTCCGACCACATGGAGGTCCTCTACGACCTCGACACCGAGGCCACCGCCAAGGCCGCCGAGCTCGGGCTGCCCGTCCGGCGGTCCGCCACCGTGGGAGCCGACCCGCGTTTCGCCGCCGCCGTGCGCGACCTCGTGCTGGAGCGCGCCGCCACCGAACAGGGGTACCGCGTGGACCGCTGCGCGCTCGGCGCCCTCGGCCCCTCGCACGACCTCTGCCCGGTCGGCTGCTGCCCGGCGCGCGCGCCGAAGCCGGCCGCCGCGGGCGCCGACAGCCCGTTCTCCTGACCGCGCCGCCCCGGCCCGGACAGCCGGACGGGAACCGATCCGCCGTCATACCGCCGACGCCCGTGCCCGACCCCGACTTCCTGGGAGTACCGTGACCGACCCCCTGCTCGTCGAACTCCTCGACCTCGCGCGGACCGCCGCCACCCGCGCGGGCGCCCTGCTGCGCGACGGCCGCCCCGCCGACCTGGGCGTGGCCGCCACCAAGTCGAGCCCCATCGACGTCGTCACCGAGATGGACATCGCCGCCGAGAAGCTGATCACCGGCTACCTCTCCGAGCACCGGCCCCAGGACGGCTTCCTCGGTGAGGAGGGTGCGAGCCGTGAGGGCACCAGCGGCGTCCGCTGGGTCATCGACCCGCTGGACGGGACGGTGAACTACCTCTACTCCCTGCCGACCTGGGCGGTCTCCATCGCCGCCGAACTCGACGGCGAGCGGGTCGTGGGCGTGGTCGAGGCGCCGATGCGCGGCGAGACCTTCCACGCGGTGCGCGGCGGCGGCGCGTACGTGAACGGCACCGCGCTGCGCTGCCGCCCCGCGCCGCCGCTGGACCAGGCGCTCGTGTCGACCGGCTTCAACTACGTCACCACCGTCCGCACCCACCAGGCCGACGTCGCCCAGCGGCTCATCCCCCGGCTGCGGGACATCCGGCGCGGGGGCTCGGCCGCCATCGACCTGTGCGACGTGGCGGCGGGAAGGCTCGACGGCTACTACGAACGCGGACTCCACCCCTGGGACCTGGCCGCCGGAGACCTGATCGCCCGCGAGGCGGGCGCGCTCACCGGCGGGCGACCGGGGCTGCCGGCCGACGGTGACCTGACGGTCGCCGCCTCGCCGGGCGTCTTCGAGCCGCTCCAGGCCCTCCTCGAAGAGCTGGGTGCCTGGCACGACTGATGCCGACCGGGCCCGGATGCGCGAGAACGCCCGCCGGATCTCCTTCGGGAGGATCCGGCGGGCGTTCTCACGTGATGCGGGTGATCCGCGGGGGTGAGGCTCCTGTGCTGCGGCTCGGTGGTGCGTGCGGCTCCCGGGTGCGGGTCTTTCTCGGGTCAGACGGTGGTGGCGCCGGTCTCGACGCCGTGTTCGGCGGCGAGGCGCAGCAGATCGTCCAGTTCGCTCTGCTCGACGTCCGCGAGGAAGTCGTCGCCCGTCTCGCGGGCACGGGTGAGGTCGGACTCGGTCGTCCTGATGCGGTGAAGCAGACCTGCGGTGAAAGCGTCCATGAAGCGCCCCCTCGGCGTGGGTCGGTGGCACGGGGGTGTGCCGGGATGTCTCGGGCCTGGTCCCGAGTGCCGTCGGTCACGCGGCCCCTCCGGGAAAAGGGGCGGCAGTGGCGAGCCACTTACGTGGCGTGATCGCGGGTGTAAATGCGTCCTCCCCGAGCCCGCAGAGGGAGAAACCTCAACTCGCCCGCGAATATGCCCCCTTCTTCGATTCGTCTCGAACCCGCAGGTCGCCGTGGGTCGCCTTACCGCCGGTTTATGGGCGTTGCGTGCAGGATGGTCGCGAACAGTCGGCCCGACGTGCCCCGACAAGGGGCCGGCCGGGCCCTTCCCGGACGTGCGGAACGTCCGTGGGAACGACATCTGAGAAGGGACAGTGCCGTGCGCGTACTCGTCGTCGAGGACGAGCAGCTGCTCGCCGACGCGGTGGCCACCGGACTCCGCCGCGAGGCGATGGCCGTCGACGTGGTCTACGACGGAGCGGCGGCCCTGGAACGGGTCGAGGTCAACGACTACGACGTCGTGGTCCTCGACCGGGACCTGCCGCTCGTCCACGGGGACGACGTCTGCCGCAAGATCGTCGAGCTGGGCATGCCCACCCGGGTGCTCATGCTCACCGCTTCCGGGGACGTCAGCGACCGGGTCGAAGGACTGGAGCTGGGGGCCGACGACTACCTCCCCAAGCCTTTCGCCTTCAGCGAGCTGACCGCGCGGGTCCGCGCGCTGGGCCGGCGTACGACGGTGGCGCTGCCGCCCGTCCTCGAGCGGGCCGGCATCAAGCTCGACCCCAACCGCCGCGAGGTCTTCCGGGGCGAGCAGGAGATCCAGCTCGCGCCGAAGGAGTTCGCCGTGCTGGAGGTGCTGATGCGCAGCGAGGGCGCGGTGGTCTCGGCCGAGCAGCTGCTGGAGAAGGCCTGGGACGAGAACACCGACCCCTTCACCAACGTCGTACGGGTGACCGTCATGACGCTGCGCCGCAAACTCGGCGAGCCCCCGGTCATCGTCACCGTCCCCGGTTCCGGTTACCGGATCTGAGCGATCCGATGGCCACGTCCTCGACGCCGCTCCCGGCGCCCCCCAAGCCCACCTGGGACCCCAAGCAGCAGGATCCCACCTCGCCCTGGCTGCGTCCCACCATCCGGATACGACTGACACTCCTCTACGGCGGGATGTTCCTGATCGCGGGCATCGTGCTGCTCGCGATCATCTACATGCTGGCCGCGCAGGCCCTGCACGACGCGGGAGGCCCCGCCTTCCAGGTGTCCGGCACCAATGTCCGGATCTCCAGCCCGACGTGTCCGCAGCTGGCGGTCTCGCAGAACAACGACCAGCTCAACGACGGCATCAAGGCCTGCACGGCCTCCCAGCGCCAGCACGCGCTGGACAGTCTGCTGAACCGGGCCCTGCTGGCGCTCGTGGGGCTCAGCATCATCGCGTTCGCCTTCGGTTACGCGATGGCGGGCCGCGTCCTTTCCCCGCTCGGCAGGATCACCCGCACCGCCCGCAGGGTGGCGGGGACGGACCTGTCGCGCAGGATCGAGCTGGACGGACCGGACGACGAGCTCAAGGAGCTCTCGGACACCTTCGACGAGATGCTGGACCGCCTGGAGCGCGCGTTCACCGCGCAGCAGCGGTTCGTCGGCAACGCCTCGCACGAGCTGCGGACCCCGCTGGCGATCAACCGCACCCTGCTGGAGGTCCACCTCTCCGACCCGGCGGCCCCTCCTGAACTCCAGCAGCTGGGCAAGACGCTGCTCGCCACCAACGAGCGCAGCGAGCAGCTGGTGGAGGGTCTGCTGCTGCTCGCCAGGAGCGAGAACCAGATCGTCGAGCGGAAGCCGGTCGATCTGGCCGAGGTCGCCGACCGCGCCATCGACCAGGCACGCGCCGAGGCGGCCCAGAAGGGCGTGGAGATCCGCGGCGGGCGCGGGCCCGCCGTCGTCCAGGGCAACGGCGTCCTGCTGGAGCGGATCGCCCTGAACCTCGTACAGAACGCGGTGCGCTACAACGTCCCGGAGGACGGCTGGGTGGAGGTCACCACCCACTTCGGCCCCGGGCAGGCGCTGCTGGTGGTCTCGAACACGGGTCCCGTGGTGCCCGCGTACGAGATCGACAACCTCTTCGAGCCGTTCCGGAGGCTCCGTACGGAGCGGACGGGGAGCGACAAGGGGGTCGGTCTCGGCCTGTCGATCGCGAGATCCGTGGCGAGGGCCCACGGAGGCCGTATCATCGCGGAGCCCCGAGAGGGGGGCGGCCTCGTGATGCGCGTCACTCTGCCCGTCTGAAAAGCGTGACGAAGCGATCGGGGGGAGGGTCCATTGCTTTCGCTTTGAGCGGAATTTTCGTGATGCGTCCCCGGTTTGTCCCTGTGTGATCGATCACAGGGGCCTCAGGGGGTGCATCTACTCTCCGTGAGCTCCCACCGGGCGTAACGCCGGGAAACGCCCGGGTTTTCGGGGGGTGGTATCACGGGAAGTACACGGGGTGGCACCCGTGTAGCCCGGCATCCGGACCGTGTACGGTCCCCTTCGCCACCCAAGACGACCGCTCGGCAGCGGCCGGTTCGGGTGTCGATTGAGTAACAGACCTTGATGTGAGGCAAAATCTCCGCCTCAGGTCGGGCACAAGTCCGGCCTCTCACGCGTTACGTGCGCTGAGACACCCGCAGACACCCAAGAGGGGGAGAGCGACATGGCAACGGATTACGACACCCCACGCAAGACCGACGACGACGTCGATCAGGACAGCCTGGAAGAGCTGAAGGCACGGCGGAGCGACAAGACCGCGTCCGCCGTCGACGTCGACGAGTTCGACGCCGCGGAGGGCCTTGAACTGCCCGGCGCGGACCTGTCCAACGAAGAACTCGCCGTTCGCGTTCTGCCCAAGCAGGCCGACGAGTTCACCTGCATGAGCTGTTTCCTCGTGCACCACCGCAGCCAGCTGGCTCGTGAGAAGAACGGCCAGCCGATCTGCCGCGACTGCGACTGAGGCAGGCCCGCCGTGACAGGCGACAGACCGTTCCGGAAGCGGCGCTCACGGCGCAGTGAAGGGCCGGAGGCGAATGAGGGCGGTACGGGCCCGGCAGAAGGCTTGAGTGCCCCTGACGGGCGTCACAAGGCCCCGCACGACCCCTCCGGCACGACTGACGACGAGCGGGGCCATCCGGCCTCGCTCGAAGTGGCCCCGGCGGCCGGCCTGCCGGACGGGGCCGGACAGGCCGGGGAGACCGGCGACCAGGGGACCCCGGCACCCCGGGCGACCCTGACCGGGCCGCTGGACGCTTTGAAACGGGGAGTGCACAAGGGCGGGGAGAGCGCGAGGGCGGTCGCCGGACATCTGGCCGACCGGATCATCGACACGGCTCCCCGTGTCCCCGTGCGCGACCTCGCCACGCTCCGCCGCCACTTCCCGGGACTCGGTCCCGAGGAGATCGCGGACCGCCTGATCGCGGGCGCGAGCAAGGCCACCGCGGCCGTGGGCGCCGGCATCGGAGCAGCGGCCATGCTGCCCGTACCCCCTGCCATGCCGGCCGAACTGGCGGCGGAGATCACCGGGGTCGCCGCGATCGAGCTGAAACTCGTCGCCGAACTCCACGAGATCTACGGCAGGCGCCCTCCGGGCAATCTCACCCAGCGCAGCACCGCCTACCTCACGTCCTGGACGGAGGAGCGCGACGTCGACGTCACCCGCCCCGTCACGCTCAACGCGGCCCTGGGCGGCCAGATGAAACGCGAACTGCGCCAGCAGATCATGAAACGCATGGCGCGCGACCTGCCCAATCTCATCCCCCTGATGATCGGCGCGGCCGTGGGCGCGGCGATGAACCGCCGCGACACCAGGAAGCTGGCCGGGCACATCAGGAAGGACCTGCGGAAACACCAGGTCCCCTGGGACCGGCTCACCGCGCTTCCCGCGCTGGAGCAGCCCGCGGAGCCCACCGTCGTCCCGCCCGAGGCGGAGGGCCGCTGAGGGAGCGCCGGCCGCGCTTCCCTCGTCCCCGCTTCCCCCCTCGCGCGCTCAGTCCTGCGCCGCGACCGCTCGGTCCTGCGTCGCGTCCGGCGCCGTGGAGAGCGCCGCGATCAGAGCCTCCGGCTCGCGCGTCGAGAGGTAGAGATAGGGCGTGGGGTCCGCGGGGTCGGTCACCTTCACCCGCACCGCCGTCGGGATGTAGCCGCGCAGCAGCATGAAGGCGCGGGCGTCCGCCTTGTACGTGCGCCAGGCCCGGGCCTCCTCCGCGTCCAGCGCCTCGGCGTCCCCGAGCGCCGAAAGCGGGATCCGCGCCTCCCCGGCGACCAGGGAGTCCGCGACGACCCGGATGCGGACGGAGCCGTAGGAGCTGACCACGACCGCGGTCGCCGCCGTGCCGCCGACCAGCCCCGCGAGCAGGAACAGGCCGCCGAGCGGCAGGAGCATCAGCGCGCAGGCCACCCCCGCCCCGAAGGCGATGAGCCACCAGGTGCGGGGTGCGGTGAGGCGTTCGTCGAAGGGCGGTACGGAAGGCTGCATGGGAACAAGCTTGGCACGGCGAGATACGCGGTCGGGCTCGCGGGTAAGGTCTGCGCGTGTGAGTGGAACATCTGCAGCTCTGACACCCCCGGCCGACGCGGTGGCACCCGTGCGGCATCCCGACGCGCCCGCGCCCGGGCAGCTTCTCGGCTCGCACTACGAACACTGTTTCGGCTGCGGCGGCGGGCAGCCCCACGGGCTGCACCTCGCGGCCCGGGCCGGCGAGGGCGTGAGCGTGACCGCCGAGTTCACCGTCCGCCCCGAGCACCAGGGCGCGCCGGGTCTGGCGCACGGCGGGATGCTCGCGACGGCGCTGGACGAGACGCTCGGCTCACTGAGCTGGCTGCTGCGGGTCATCGCGGTCACCGGCCGGCTGGAGACCGACTTCTCGGCCCCCGTACCGGTGGGGACCGTGCTGCACCTGGACGCACGGGTCGTCGCCGTGCACGGCAGGAAGATCTACTCCACCGCCACCGGCCGGATCGGCGGCCCCGAGGGCCCCGTCGCGGTGCGGGCCGACGCCCTCTTCGTCGAGGTGAAGGTCGACCACTTCATCGACAACGGCCGCCCCGACGAGATCCGCGCGGCGATGGCCGACCCCGACCAGATCAAGCGTGCCCGAGCCTTCGAGGTGAACCCGTGACCCGCCCTCCCGTCGACGTCCTTCTCCGGCGCCTGGATCCGGAGGTCCCGGTTCCCGCGTACGGCCATCCCGGCGACGCCGGTGCCGACCTGGTGACCACCGAGGCGGCGGAGCTTGCTCCGGGGGAGCGCGCGGTGCTGCCGACCGGCGTCTCGATCGCCCTGCCGGACGGCTACGCGGCCTTCGTGCACCCCCGCTCCGGCCTCGCGGCCCGCTGCGGAGTAGCCCTCGTGAATGCCCCGGGGACGGTGGATGCCGGGTACCGTGGAGAGATCAAGGTGATCGTCGTCAACCTCGACCCGCGCGAGACCGTGCGGTTCGAGCGTTTCGACCGGATTGCCCAGTTGATCGTCCAGCAGGTCGAGAAGGTGCGCTTCCACGAGGTCGCGGAACTTCCCGGCTCGGCACGGGCCGAAGGGGGATTCGGGTCCACCGGCGGTCATGCCGCGGTGGACGGTGTCGGGGGCGGTATCACCCCGGGTGGGAACAACTACGCTTCGGTCGTATCCGACCGGGAAGGACAGTGACGTGTTCGGACGTCGCAAGAAGAGTGGTTCCGCCGAGGACGCGGTGGACGAAGCGCGCGAGACCGAGCAGGTCGCCGACGAGCTCGATGGTGCCGACGACGCGGTGAGCGCCCGTCGGACGAACCTTCCGCCGGCCCCGCGGCCGGACGGACCCTGGGACGTCTCCGAGGTCTCCAGGCCCGGCGAGGGCCGGGTCGACCTGGGCGGCGTCTTCGTGCCCGGAGTCGAGGGCATGGAACTCCGGGTGGAGGTGGCCGGGGACGCGATCGTCGCCGCCACCGTGGTGCTGCGCGACAGCGCGATCCAGCTGCAGGCCTTCGCCGCCCCCAAGAAGGAGGGCATCTGGGGCGAGGTCCGCGAGGAGATCGCCTCGGGCATCACCAAGCAGGGCGGGATCATCGACGAGGTCGAGGGTCCGCTCGGCTGGGAGCTGCGCGCCCAGGTACCCGTACAGCTTCCCGACGGGAAGAACGGCGTCCAGCTGGTGCGCTTCGTCGGCGTCGACGGGCCCCGGTGGTTCCTGCGCGGCGTGATCTCGGGCCAGGGCGCCGTGCAGCCGCAGGCCGCCGGCCTCCTGGAGCAGATCTTCCGGGACACCGTGGTCGTCCGTGGCGAGGGCCCGATGGCCCCCCGCGACCCGATCGTCCTGAAGCTCCCCAACGATGCCCAGATGGTGCCCGAGGGCGTCCAGCAGGAGGAGCAGGAGAGCTCCAAGTTCTCCGGCGGCATGGGCCAGCTCCAGCGTGGACCGGAGATCAGCGAGATCCGCTAGGGCGTGTATCGAAAGTCCCGCCTGTCCGACGGCGCCCGGCACGCACGCTCGCCGCGTTGTCGGGATCACCCCGATACATCCAGTATCGGGGCGACCCTCCGCCTTGCGATCGCACGCACCGGACGTCGCCGGACCCGCCCTCCGGGCGAACGGCGCCACTTTCGACACACGCCCTGGATCCGCTCGCGGTCCGCAGGACGGACGCACAGCTTTTCCAGGCAGCTTTCAGCAGCTTTTCAAGCAGCTTTTTCAGGCCGGTGGGCCGCACTCCCCGTGAACGGGGGTGCGGCCCACCGGTCTTTTCCCATGCTTTCGCGGTCGCGGTTCCTCAGGTGGTTTCGCGTGCCACCACGCGCCGCGGCGGGCCGGCCGTCAGGGGCGCGTATCGGCCACGTAAGGGCGCCGTCAAGGGAGCGCCCGTCCTCGTATGGAAGGCATCAACGGCGGCGTCGAAAGCGCCGGCCGGAGGTTTGCTCGTCACGTCCGAGAAACCGAACCTCATCTAGGAGCACACGATGGCCGACGTGGCCTTCGTCGTCACCACGATCGCGGTCTTCGCGCTGGTGGCCCTCATCGCCAGGGGGGTGGCGAAGCTGTGACTGCCGAGAACATCGTCGGCCTCGTCGTGGCCGTCGCCCTGCTGGGCTACCTCGTCCTCGCCCTTCTGTACCCGGAGAGGTTCTAGCCCGCCATGAGTCCCGTCCTTGCCGGTGTGCTCCAGCTGCTCGCGATGATCGTCGCACTGGGCCTCGCCTACCGCCCCCTCGGCGACCACATGGCCCGCGTCTACTCCTCCGACAAGCACCTGCGTGTCGAGAAGTGGATGTACCGGGCCATCGGCGCCAACCCGGACACGGAGATGCGCTGGCCCGCCTATCTGCGCGGCGTCCTCGCCTTCTCCGCGGTGAGCCTGCTCTTCCTCTACCTGCTCCAGCGGCTCCAGGGCAGCCTGCCCGGTTCCCTCGGATTCGTCTCGATCGACCCGGACCAGGCGTTCAACACGGCGGCGTCCTTCGTCGCCAACACCAACTGGCAGTCGTACTACGGCGAGCAGGCCATGGGCCACGTCGTGCAGACCGGCGGCCTCGCGGTGCAGAACTTCGTCTCCGCCGCCGTCGGCATGGCCGTCGCCGTCGCGCTCGTCCGCGGCTTCGCCCGGTCCCGTACCGGTGAGCTCGGCAACTTCTGGGCCGACCTGGTCCGTGGCACCGTCCGCGTCCTGCTGCCGATCTCGGTGATCGGCGCGCTGGTGCTGGTCGCGTGCGGCGCCCTCCAGAACTTCTCCGGCATCCACGACGTCGGCCAGTTCATGGGCGGCTCGCAGCAGTGGAACGGCGGAGCGATCGCCTCCCAGGAGGTCATCAAGGAGCTGGGCACGAACGGCGGCGGCTACTTCAACGCCAACTCGTCCCACCCCTTCGAGAACCCCGACGGCTTCACCAACCTCTTCGAGGTCTTCCTGATCCTCGTCATCCCCTTCGCGATCACCCGCACCTTCGGGCGGATGGTCGGCTCGCTCAAGCAGGGTTACGCGATCCTCGCGACGATGGGCATCATCTGGGTCGGCTTCACCGCCCTGATGATGTGGACGGAGTTCGCCCACCACGGCCCCGCGTTCGACATCGCGGGCGGAGCGATGGAGGGCAAGGAGAACCGATTCGGCATCGGCGGCTCCTCGATCTTCGCGGTCGCCACCACGCTCACCTCCACCGGTGCGGTCGACTCGTTCCACTCCTCGTTCACCGGCTTCGGCGGCGGCATCACCATGCTGGGCATGCAACTCGGCGAGATCGCGCCGGGCGGTGTCGGCTCCGGCCTCTACGGCATGCTGATCATGGCGATCATCGCCGTCTTCATCGCCGGTCTGATGGTCGGCCGCACGCCGGAGTACCTCGGCAAGAAGATCGGCACCCGCGAGATCAAGCTCGCGGCCTGCTACATCCTGATCGTCCCCGCCCTGGTGCTCGGCTTCACCGCCGTGGCGATGGCGCTGCCCACCCCGCCGGACTCCATGACGAACTCGGGCGCCCACGGCTTCTCCGAGATCCTCTACGCCTACACCTCCGGCGCCAACAACAACGGCTCCGCCTTCGCGGGCCTGAACGCCGACACCCAGTGGTTCAACACCACCATCGGTCTCGCGATGCTCCTCGGCCGGTTCGTACCGATGGTCTTCGTGCTGGCCCTCGCCGGCTCACTGGCCGAGCAGAAGCCCGTACCGGAGACCACCGGCACCCTCAGCACCCACAAGCCGCTCTTCAGCGGCCTCCTGGTCGGCGCCATTCTGATCGTCACCGGCCTGACCTACTTCCCGGCCCTGGCCCTGGGCCCGCTCGCCGAGGGGCTGGCGTCATGACCACCCGAACCCCGCAAGAGGACACGATGTCCCCCCTCACCACGGCCCCCGCGCCGCACCCGGACGAACAGGCGGACCCCAAGCCGGCGGCCCGCGTCGGCGGAGGGTTCTTCGACCCGAAGCAGCTGCTCACCTCCTTCCCCGAGGCGGTCCGGAAGCTCGACCCCCGGGTGATGGTCAAGTCCCCGGTCATGTTCGTCGTGCTGATCGGGTCGGTCCTCACCACCGTGCTCGCGGCCACGGACCCCACCGACTGGTTCGGCTGGGCCATCACGGCCTGGCTCTGGCTCACGACGATCTTCGCCAACCTGGCCGAGGCCGTCGCCGAGGGCCGGGGCAAGGCGCAGGCCGACACCCTGCGCAAGGCCAAGACCGACACGATCGCCCGCCGGCTGGAGGGGCCGCGCGAGGAGCGCGTCCCCGGCACCGAACTGCGCATCGGCGACCTGGTCGTCTGCGAGGCCGGCGACATCATCCCCGGCGACGGTGACGTCGTCGAAGGCGTCGCCTCCGTCGACGAGTCCGCCATCACGGGCGAGTCGGCCCCGGTGATCCGTGAGTCGGGCGGTGACCGCAGCGCCGTCACCGGAGGCACGAAGGTCCTCTCCGACCGCATCGTCATCAAGATCACGACGAAGCCGGGCGAGACCTTCATCGACCGGATGATCAACCTGGTCGAGGGCGCGGCCCGGCAGAAGACGCCGAACGAGATCGCGCTGAACATCCTGCTGGCGTCGCTGACGATCGTCTTCCTGCTCGCCGTCGCGACCCTGCAGCCGTTCGCGGTCTACGCGGGCAGCAAGCAGTCGATGATCGTGCTGGCCGCTCTGCTGGTCTGTCTGATCCCGACCACGATCGGTGCGCTGCTCTCGGCGATCGGTATCGCGGGTATGGACCGCCTGGTGCAGCGCAACGTCCTGGCCATGTCCGGCCGGGCCGTCGAGGCGGCCGGTGACGTGTCGACGCTGCTGCTCGACAAGACCGGCACCATCACCCTCGGCAACCGCCAGGCCGCCGAGTTCCTCCCGGTCGCCGGGGTGACCGAGGCGGAGCTCGCGGACGCAGCCCAGCTCTCCTCGCTCGCCGACGAGACCCCCGAGGGCCGCTCGATCGTGGTCCTCGCCAAGGACCGGTACTCGCTGCGCGAACGCCACCGCGGTGAGCTGGCGCACGCCGCCTGGGTCGAGTTCACCGCCCAGACCCGCATGTCGGGCGTGGACGTGGACGGCCGATGTGTCCGCAAGGGCGCGACCGGCTCGGTGGTCGCCTGGGTCGAGGAGCGCGGCGGCACCGTCGCCGACGACGCCCAGGCGCTGACCGACCGGATATCGCAGGCAGGCGGCACCCCGCTGCTCGTGGCGGTCGACGACGCCGACGGTGCCCGTGTCCTGGGTGTGGTGCATCTGAAGGACGTGGTCAAGGAGGGGATGCGGGAGCGGTTCGACGAGCTGCGCCGGATGGGCATCCGTACGGTGATGATCACCGGGGACAACCCGCTGACCGCGAAGGCGATCGCCGAGGAGGCGGGGGTCGACGACTTCCTCGCCGAGGCGACGCCCGAGGACAAGATGGCCCTCATCAAGCGGGAGCAGGCGGGCGGCAAGCTCGTCGCGATGACCGGCGACGGGACGAACGACGCCCCCGCGCTCGCCCAGGCCGACGTCGGCGTGGCGATGAACACGGGCACCTCGGCCGCCAAGGAGGCCGGGAACATGGTGGACCTGGACTCCAACCCCACCAAGCTGATCGAGATCGTCGCGATCGGCAAGCAGCTCCTGATCACCCGGGGCGCGCTGACGACGTTCTCGATCGCCAACGACGTCGCGAAGTACTTCGCGATCATCCCGGCCATGTTCGCGGTGGTCCACCCCGGGCTCGACAAGCTCAACATCATGCGGCTCGACTCCCCGCAGTCCGCGATCCTGTCCGCCGTCGTCTTCAACGCGCTGATCATCGTCGCGCTGGTGCCGCTCGCCCTCAAGGGCGTCCGCTACCGCCCGGCCGGCGCGGACAGCATGCTCCGGCGCAACCTCGGGGTGTACGGCCTGGGCGGCCTGATCGCCCCGTTCATCGGCATCAAGATCATCGACCTGATCATCTCCCTCATCCCCGGAATCGGCTGATCGGCATGAACACCTCCGTAGGAAACACGACCCGGCTGCTGCTGGCCGGTCTGAGGGCCCTGCTCGTCCTCACCCTGGTCTGCGGCGTCATCTACCCGCTCGCGGTCACCGGTGTCGCCCAGGCGCTCTTCTCCCGCCAGGCCAACGGCTCCGAGGTCAGCAGCGACGGCAAGGTCGTCGGCTCCGAGCTGATCGGCCAGCGCTACGACCTGCCCCTCAAGGACGGCCAGGAGACGGCGGACCCGGACCTCACATGGTTCCAGCCCCGCCCGTCCAACGGCCTCGGCAGCAACAGCGTCAACACCCAGTACAAGATCATCCTCTCCGGGGCGACCAACCGCTCCGGCGACAACGAGGACCTGATCGACTGGGTCACCGCCGCCAAGGCCGCAGTCGTCAGGGACAACTCCGTCGCCGGCCACCCCGTCCGCCCCGACGACGTGCCGGCCGACGCCGTCACCTCCTCCGGCTCCGGCCTCGACCCGGACATCTCCCCGGAGTACGCGAAGCTCCAGATCCGCCGCGTCGCCGAGAAGAACCACCTCGGCGTCGACCAGGTGACCAAGCTCGTGGACGACCACACCGGCGGACGCGTCCTCGGCTTCATCGGGGAACCCCGCCTCAACGTCCTCCAGCTGAACATCGCGCTGAAGGAACTCGTCAACGCCGGCTGACGCCGTCGGCACCTGCTCCGGGGCCCGGCGGAGCCCCGGAACCGCCGCGTGTCCCGCCCGTCCCTCCTCCCCGGGACGGGCGGGACACGCGGCGTCGTGGCCGCCGGGCGCTGCGTCGTGAGCGGGACACGCGGTGCGACGCATCAGGGTTGCGTCAATACGCGCACTCTTCTCAACCACCATCCGAAATGCCCGGATCTCCGGGAGTAGCGTCGTCAGTGGCTGCCGCACGGGCCGCAGCCCGAGCAAGAGAAGACAATGGGGCCATGGCACGCGGCAAGCTTCGTATCTACCTGGGGGCGGCACCCGGCGTCGGCAAGACCTACGCCATGCTCTCGGAGGCCCACCGGCGCATCGAACGGGGGACCGACTGCGTCGTCGCCTTCGTCGAGCACCACGACCGGCCCCGTACCGAGGTGATGCTGCACGGCCTCGAACAGATCCGGCGCCGCGAGATCGAGTACCGCTCGGCGGTCTTCACCGAGATGGACGTGGACGCCGTACTGGAACGGGCTCCCCAGGTCGCCCTCGTGGACGAACTCGCCCACACCAACGTCCCCGGCGCCCGCAACGCCAAGCGGTGGCAGGACGTCGAGGAACTCCTCCAGGCCGGCATCGACGTCGTCTCGACCGTCAACATCCAGCACCTGGAATCGCTCGGCGACGTGGTCGAGTCGATAACCGGCGTGCGGCAGCGCGAGACCGTCCCCGACGAGGTCGTCCGCCGCGCCGACCAGATCGAACTGGTCGACATGTCGCCCCAGGCGCTGCGCCGCCGCATGGCCCACGGCAACATCTACAAGCCCGACAAGCTCGACGCGGCCCTCTCCAACTACTTCCGCCCCGGCAACCTCACCGCCCTGCGCGAGCTGGCCCTGCTCTGGGTCGCCGACCGGGTGGACGAGTACCTCCAGCAGTACCGGGGCGAGCACAACATCAGCTCCACCTGGCAGGCCCGCGAACGCATCGTCGTCGGACTCACCGGCGGACCCGAGGGCCGCACCCTCATACGCCGCGCCTCCCGGATGGCCGCCAAGGGCTCCGGCAGCGAGATCCTCGCCGTCTACATCGCCCGCAGCGACGGCCTCACCTCGGCCTCGCCCAAGGAGCTCACCGTCCAGCGGACCCTGGTCGAGGACCTGGGCGGCACCTTCCACCACGTCATCGGCGACGACATCCCCGCCGCCCTCCTCGCCTTCGCGCGCGGGGTGAACGCCACCCAGATCGTCCTCGGCTCCAGCCGCCGCAAGGCCTGGCAGTACATCTACGGCCCCGGCGTCGGCGCGACCGTCGCCCGTGAGTCCGGGACCGACCTCGACGTCCACATCGTCACCCACGACGAGGTGGCCAAGGGCAGAGGACTGCCCATCGCCCGGGGTGCCCGGCTCGGCCGCGCCCGGATCATCTGGGGCTGGCTCGTCGGCGTCGGCGGCCCCGTCCTCCTCTCCGTCCTGCTGCGCAGCATGGAGGACGGCCCCGGGCTCGCCAACGACGTCCTGCTCTTCCTCTTCCTGACCGTGGCCGCCGCTCTGCTGGGCGGCCTGCTCCCGGCGCTCGCCGCCGCCGCCGCCGGGTCCCTGCTGCTCAACTACTGGTTCACCCCACCGACCCACACCCTCACCGTGCAGGACCCGGAGAACATCGTCGCCATCGTGATCTTCTTCGCGGTGGCGGTGTCGGTCGCCTCCGTGGTGGACCTGGCGGCGAGACGTACCCACCAGGCGGCACGGCTGCGCGCGGAGTCGGAGATCCTCTCCTTCCTGGCCGGCAGCGTGCTGCGCGGCGAGACGACCCTGGACGCCCTGCTGGAACGGGTCCGCGAAACCTTCGCCATGGAGTCCGTCGCCCTTCTGGAACGGCAGAACGACGTCGAACCGTGGACCTGCGCCGGTTCGGTCGGGCCCAGCCCGGTGACCCGGCCCGACGACGCCGACGTGGACATGCCGGTCGGCGACCACATGGCGCTCGCGCTCTCCGGCCGGGTCCTGCCCGCCGAGGACCGCCGGGTTCTCGGCGCGTTCGCCGCCCAGGCGGCCGTCGTGCTCGACCGCCAGCGGCTGGTCGGCGAGGCCGAGAAGGCCCGCAGGCTCGCCGAGGGCAACCGCATCCGGACCGCCCTGCTGGCCGCCGTCAGCCACGACCTGCGCACCCCGCTCGCCGCCATCAAGGCCGCCGTCAGCTCGCTGCGCTCCGACGACGTCGCCTGGTCCGAGGACGACGAGGCCGAACTCCTCGAAGGCATAGAGAACGGCGCCGACCGCCTGGACCACCTCGTCGGCAATCTGCTCGACATGTCCCGCCTCCAGACCGGGACCGTCACCCCGCTGATCCGCGAGATCGACCTCGACGAGGTGGTCCCCATGGCGCTCGGAGGCGTACCCGAGGGGAGCGTCGGGCTCGACATCCCGGAGACCCTGCCGATGGTCGCCGTCGACCCGGGCCTGCTGGAACGGGCCGTGGCCAACATCGTCGAGAACGCCGTCAAGTACAGTCCGGACGGCACACCCGTCACCGTGGCCGCCAGCACGCTGGGCGACCGCGTCGAGCTCCGGGTCTCCGACCGAGGCCCCGGCGTCCCCGACGAGGGCAAGCGGCGGATCTTCGAGCCCTTCCAGCGGTACGGCGACGCCCCGCGCGGTGCCGGGGTGGGCCTCGGCCTCGCGGTCGCCCGGGGATTCGCCGAGTCGATGGGCGGCACCCTCGACGCCGAGGACACCCCTGGCGGCGGCATGACCATGGTGCTCACCCTCAAGACGGCGGCCGACCACGTACCCGCGAGCCCGGACCTGTCCCCGCAGGTCACCTCGTGACACCCGAGGTGTGCGGGACGGCTGAGGGGTCCGTCACGCCCCCGACATCCGCGTGCAGCAGACTCTCTTCTCCCTACAGCAGCAGAAAGGCAGGACCGCGATGACCCGGGTGCTTGTGGTCGACGACGAGCCGCAGATCGTACGCGCCCTCGTGATCAACCTGAAGGCGCGGAAGTACGAGGTCGACGCCGCGCCCGACGGGGCCACCGCCCTCCAGCTGGCCGCCGCCCGCCACCCCGACGTGGTGGTGCTGGACCTCGGCCTTCCCGACATGGACGGCGTCGAGGTCATCCGGGGGCTCCGGGGCTGGACCCGGGTGCCGATCCTGGTCCTCTCCGCCCGGCACACCTCGGACGAGAAGGTGGAGGCGCTGGACGCGGGCGCCGACGACTACGTGACCAAGCCCTTCGGCATGGACGAGCTGCTGGCCCGGTTGCGGGCCTCGGTCCGCCGGGCCGAGCCGGTCGGCCAGGACGGTGCCGACGACGTGGTGATCGTGGAGACCGAGGGCTTCACCGTCGACCTGGCGGCCAAGAAGGTCCACCGCGACGGCCGTGACGTCCGCCTCACCCCCACCGAGTGGCACCTGCTGGAAGTCCTGGTCCGCAACAGCGGCCGGCTCGTCAGCCAGAAGCAGCTCCTCCAGGAGGTCTGGGGCCCCTCCTACGGCACCGAGACCAACTACCTGCGGGTCTACATGGCCCAGCTCCGGCGCAAGCTGGAGGCGGACCCCTCGCACCCCCGGCACTTCGTCACCGAGCCGGGCATGGGCTACCGCTTCGAGCGCGGCTGAGCCCGTCGTGCGGGGTCGTGCACCCCACGCGGCCGAGCCTGTCGTACGGGGTCGTACACCCAGGGCCATGCACTCGTCCGAGTGAGATTTCCGGAGCCCCCGAGTAGCTCGCGGGACCGGTACTCTTCGGGTATGAGTGCTGTTCCTCGATTCGACAAGGCCGGGAAGTCGGAGCGGTCCGCCGGACGCTTCCGCCGCATGCTCGACCGCCTCTCCAGCTCCCAGGAGGACCTGGAGTCCGAGGAGCTCCAGGAGGACGCGCACGCGTCGGGGTGCACCCGCATCTCCGAATGCTCGGACCGCCAGATCGTCAAGGTGGCTGGTACGTTGCGGACCGTCACCCTGCGACCGCGTGCCGGAGTGCCCGCCCTGGAGGCGGAGCTCTTCGACGGCACCGCGCCGCTGGACGTGGTCTGGCTCGGCCGTCGCTCCATCGTCGGCATCGAGCCCGGCCGCCGGCTCATCGTCTCGGGCCGGGTCGCCGTGAGCCACGGGCGCCGGGTGCTGTTCAACCCCACATACGAATTGCGACCGCTCGGCAAGGAGTAGCCGGTGACGTCTGACGACAAGCCGACGCACGACGGGGACCGTACCCCGCACACGGACCAGCAGGACGCGGCGAACAAGGCGGTCACCGAGGCCGCCCTCTTCGAGGCGTTCGGAGGGGTCCGGGGAATGGTGGAGACCGTCCTGCCCGGACTGCTCTTCGTCACCATCTTCACCGTCAACAAGAACCTGCACGTCTCGGCCATCGCGGCGCTGGCGGTGTCGCTGCTGCTGGTCGTCGTGCGGCTGGTCCGCAAGGACACCGTCAAGCACGCCTTCAGCGGTGTCTTCGGCGTGGCCTTCGGTGTGGTCTTCGCGATGATCACGGGCAACGCCAAGGACTTCTACCTCCCTGGCATGCTCTATACGCTCGGCCTGGCGCTGGCCTACCTGATCACCACCCTCGCGGGAGTCCCGCTGATCGGGCTGATCCTCGGCCCGGTCTTCAAGGAGAACCTCTCCTGGCGGACCAGGAACCCCGGCCGCAAGCGCGCCTACGCCAAGGCCAGCTACGCCTGGGGTCTCATCCTGCTCGCCAAGTGCGCGATCCTCTTCCCGCTCTACTGGTGGGCCGACACCACGCAGCTCGGCTGGGTGCTGATCGGGCTGAAGATCCCGCCGTTCCTGCTCGCGGTGTACCTCACCTGGGTCTTTCTGGCCAAGGCGCCGGCCCCGATCGACGTCTTCGCCGAGATGGAGGCCGCCGAGCAGGCGGAGAAGGACCGCGAGGCGGAGCGCGAGGCGGAACGCGAGCGCGAGGCGGAGGCCGAGAAGGCCCGGGGCGCGGAGGCCGCGGCGGCGCGGAACTACGACGCCTGAGAGCAGCGGCACCCACCCTCCCCGAAGGTGGCGGACACGTCCTGTGTCCGCCACCTTCGGCGTTCCGGGAGCTTTCAGGCGTCGCCCATGACCAGGCCCTCGATGGTGTGCTTCTGGGTCACGGGCACCAGCACGTCGACGACCGCGCAGTCGAGGTGGCGCCGGACCCGCTCGGGCAGGCTCTCCCAGTACGGCCGGGTCGCGGCGGTGTCGTGCCGCTCGCCGTTCGACGCCTCCGGGCCGTCGACGCCGAGGACCAGCACGGGGCGCGGTTTCGCCGAGTGGTTCGTGGTGCCGCGGTGGACGGTCAGCGCACTGCGGGCCGAGATGTCGCCGCGCTTCGGGTACTTGCGGACGGCTCGCTCCTCGTAGCGCGGATAGTGGGACCGGGGCGGGAACATGCCGTGGCCGAACTCCGGGCTG
Organism: Streptomyces sp. NPDC008125; assembly: GCF_042957125.1. Classification (NCBI taxonomy): domain Bacteria; kingdom Bacillati; phylum Actinomycetota; class Actinomycetes; order Kitasatosporales; family Streptomycetaceae; genus Streptomyces; species Streptomyces sp. NPDC008125. Next base: position 484,150 of record NZ_JBIBHR010000001.1, on the reverse strand, counting down.
TCGTCCCACTGGGTGCCCGGGGCTATCTCGAAGGGGCCCATGTCCTCCTCGGTGTCGACGGCCGTCACGTTGAAGGCGAGCGAGGTCAGCCGCCGCTCGGCCCGGGTCTCCTCAGGCATGGGGAAGTCCCGGTGCCACGGCTGGTTGACCGCGCCTTCCATCGGTACGTCGAAGCCCAGCTCGACGATCCGGTAGTCGGGGCCGAGCACGGCCTCGCACACGGAGCGCACCCACGGATGCTCGACGAGGTCGACGAAGCCGCGCAGCTGCTCGGGGTGGATCTCCACGTAGTAGCGGTGCGGGCCGCGTCCGACGGCGCCGCCGGGCCGCCCGAGCGCCTCCTCGAAGGCCACCTCGATGTCCTCACGGAGCCGGTCGGTCCACTCCGGGGTGAACGCTCCCTTCCGCGCGGTGATGCCGTCCGTGTACAGGGCCTCCACGTCCGATGACACGTCGACGTCGAGGCCGGCCGTCGCGGTGCGGGGATGGGCGTGCCGGGTCATGGGTGCCTCCTGAGGGTCGTACGGCGTGCGCCGGTGGACTGTCCGGCAGTTTTACATCGTTGATTGCAACGTGGCAACAGGGGTGGAGGTGTGCCACGATGTCGGAGTGAGCAGCAGCCTGAAGGACGTGGCCCTCCGCGCCGGGGTTTCCCCGCGCACGGTGTCGAACGTGGTCAACGGCTCCGCGCCGGTCGCGGAGCGGACCCGCCTGCGGGTGCAGCAGGCGATCGACGAGCTGGGGTACCGGCCGAACCTCGCGGCGCGCAGCCTGCGGGCCGGCCGTACGGGCATCATCGGCCTGGCCATCCCGGAGCTGCACTCGCCCTACTTCGCCGAGCTCGCCGGCCTGCTGGTGGAGGAGGCCCAGCGGCGGTCCTGGACCGTGATCATCGACCAGACCCTCGGCGACGCCGAGGCCGAGCGGCGTCTGCTGACGGGGGACGGGGGACGTGTGATGGACGGACTCGTCATCAGCCCCTGGGCTCTGGAAGCCCGGGACCTCACGGCCACCGCCCGCGCGCTGCCCGTCGTCCTGCTCGGCGAGCGCAGCCCCGGCGGGCTGGCGGACCGGGTCGCCGTCGACAACGTCGCCGCCGCGGACGAGGCCACCACCCATCTGCTGGAGCGTGGCCGCCGCCGTATCGCCGCCATCGGCCTCCAGCCGCACCTGGAGAACGGCACGGCCCAGCAGCGGGCGGCGGGGTACCGCCGGGCCCTGCGGCGGGCCGGGATCGAGCCCCGCCCCGCGTGGGAGCGCCCGGTGACCGCGCTGCACCGGAGCGACGGGGCCCGGGCCATGGCGGAGCTGCTCGACGGGGGCGAGGGTGGCGGTGGCGGCCCGGACTCCGGATTCGGCTCCGGCTTGAGCTCCGGTTGGGGCGCCGAGGCTCCCGACGCGGTGTTCGCGTTCAGCGACGAGCTGGCCCTGGGCGCCCTGCACACGGCGCACGCGCGGGGCGTACGCGTACCGGAGGACCTGGCGATCGTAGGGTTCGACGACATCGAGGACGGCCGGTTCAGCCACCCGGGCCTCACCACCGTCTCGCCGGACAAGCGCCAGATCGCCGCGCGGGCCCTGCAGTGCCTCGCCGACCGCGTCTACAGCCCCCGCAACGAGCTGCCCGCCTCCGACCTGACGATCCCGCACCGGCTGGTCGTCCGCGGCAGCACCGGCGGCCCCGGGGCGCACGCACGCTGACGGAAGCCGGTGCGCGCGGGGTCTCCGGTACGGGAAAGGGCCGGGACCGAGTGCGTACCACTCGGTCCCGGCCCTCGGCCGCTCCGGCTCAGTCCTCGGCCGGTGCGGCCGACGCCGCTCCGGCTCAGTCCTCGGCCGGTGCCCCTCGGCGTACCGACAGCAGGTCCTCGAGCTGCTCCTCGCGGGCCTGCGCGGCCACGAACAGCAGCTCGTCTCCGGCCTCCAGCGTCTCCTCGGGGCTGGGGGTCAGCACCCGCGTACCCCGGATGATGGTGACCAGGGAGGTGTCCTCGGGCCACTCCACCGCGCCCACCTGCGTACCGGCCACCGCCGACTCCGGGGGCAGGGTCAGCTCGACGAGGTTGGCGTCGCCGTGGCTGAAGCGCAGCAGCCGGACCAGGTCGCCGACGCTCACCGCCTCTTCCACCAGCGCCGACATCAGACGCGGCGTGGAGACCGCGACGTCGACGCCCCAGGACTCGTTGAAGAGCCACTCGTTCTTGGGGTTGTTGACGCGGGCCACGACCCGCGGTACCCCGTACTCCGTCTTCGCGAGCAGCGAGACGACCAGGTTGACCTTGTCGTCACCGGTCGCCGCGATCACGACGTTGCAGCGCTGGAGCGCCGCCTCGTCGAGCGAGGTGATCTCGCAGGCGTCCGCGAGGAGCCACTCGGCCATGGGGACCCGCTCCACCGAGATGGCGGTGGGGGCCTTGTCGACGAGCAGTACCTCGTGCCCGTTCTCCAGCAGCTCGGCCGCGATGGAACGGCCCACCGCGCCGGCGCCGGCAATCGCCACGCGCATCAGTGACCGCCTTCCTCGGGGCCCTCGGCGAAGGCCGCCTCGACCTTCGCGACCTCGTCCGTACGCATCATCACGTGGACCAGGTCACCCTCCTGCAGCACCGTCTGGGACGAGGGCAGGACCGCTTCGCCCAGTCGGGTGAGGAATGCCACGCGCACCCCTGTCTCCTCCTGGAGCGTGCTGATCTTGTGACCGATCCACGCCGCCGAGGTGTGCACCTCCGCGAGCTGCACACCGCCGCTCGGGTCGCGCCACAGCGGCTCGGCGCCGGACGGCAGCAGCCGCCGCAGCATCTGGTCCGCGGTCCAGCGGACCGTGGCCACGGTGGGGATGCCGAGACGCTGGTAGACCTCCGCGCGGCGGGGGTCGTAGATGCGGGCCGCGACGTTCTCGATGCTGAACATCTCGCGGGCCACCCGGGCGGCGATGATGTTCGAGTTGTCTCCGCTGCTGACGGCGGCGAAGGCACCGGCTTCCTCGATGCCCGCCTCGCGGAGGGTGTCCTGGTCGAAGCCGACTCCGGTGACACGACGGCCACCGAACCCGGAACCGAGGCGTCGGAACGCCGTGGGGTCCTGATCGATCACGGCGACCGTGTGCCCCTGCTGTTCCAGGGTCTGCGCGAGAGCGGCTCCGACTCGCCCGCAGCCCATGATGACGATATGCACCCTGTGCCTACCTCGCAGTCCTGGTCGTCCGGCTGACCTGCGAAAACACTGTGCTCACAACTCTCTCTCGGCTTGCCGGGCAAAGAAACGGGGCAACCACGTCCGTCGTTGCCCGGAGATGAGCTTAAGCGGCATCCCCGCGCCCGCTTCACCCGAGTGTGCGTTCGGCCCGGCGCCTCGGCAAAGGCGGAGCGCGCACCGGTGCAAGACGAGCGAAAGCGGCAGTAAAGGCGGAGTAAAGACAGGGAGCGCGAGTGGGTGGAGCGGGTCCGGAGCGCGGCGTGACGGTGAAAAGCGCGGCAGTACCGGGCGGAACGGGCACGCAAGGGTTACCCAAAGCGGCGAAGTGGACGCAATCAGTCACATCGGCTGGAGAAAGCGCAAGGATTTCGTTAAGGATTTTGCGAACTTTTCCGCTGATCGCAGGAGAATGGGGTGCCACGCGGTAGCGGGGGGCGCCGGGCCTTCGAGCAACGCTTACGATCCTCTGCGTGTCCAAACTGACCGACGTGCCCAAGCGGATCTTGATCGGACGGGCCCTGCGCAGCGACAAGCTGGGAGAAACGCTCCTCCCCAAGCGCATCGCCCTCCCCGTCTTCGCATCCGACCCGCTGTCCTCGGTGGCGTACGCCCCGGGAGAAGTTCTCCTGGTGCTCTCCATCGCGGGCGTGTCGGCGTACCACTTCAGCCCGTGGATCGCGGTCGCCGTCGTGGTCCTGATGTTCACGGTCGTCGCCTCGTACCGGCAGAACGTCCACGCCTACCCGAGCGGCGGCGGCGACTACGAGGTCGCCACCACCAACCTCGGCCCCAAGGCCGGGCTCACCGTCGCCAGCGCGCTGCTCGTCGACTACGTCCTCACCGTCGCCGTGTCGATCTCCTCCGGCGTCGAGAACCTCGGCTCCGCGATCCCGTTCGTCGTCGAGCACAAGACCCTCTGCGCGATCGCGGCGATCGTGCTGCTGACACTGATGAACCTGCGCGGGGTGAAGGAATCGGGGAAGCTCTTCGCCATCCCGACCTACCTCTTCGTCGTCGGCGTCTTCGTCATGATCGTCTGGGGTGCCTTCCGCGGGCTGGTCCTCGGCGACTCCATGCACGCGCCGACCGCCGACTTCACGATCAAGCCCGAGCACGGGGGGCTGGCCGGTTTCGCGCTGGTCTTCCTGCTGCTGCGCGCCTTCTCGTCCGGATGTGCCGCGCTCACCGGCGTCGAGGCGATCAGCAACGGCGTTCCCGCTTTCCGCAAGCCGAAGAGCAAGAACGCCGCGACGACCCTGCTGATGATGGGCCTGCTGGCCGTCACCATGTTCTGCGGCATCATCGCGCTGGCCATGGTCACCGACGTCAAGATGGCCGAGAACCCGGCGAAGGACCTGTTCCACAACGGCTCCTCGGTCGGCTCCGGCTTCGTCCAGGACCCGGTGATCTCGCAGGTCGCCGCAGCCGTCTTCGGCGACGGTTCCTTCCTCTTCGTCGTCCTCGCCGCGGCCACCGCCCTGGTGCTCTTCCTCGCGGCGAACACCGCCTACAACGGCTTCCCGCTGCTCGGCTCGATCCTCGCCCAGGACCGCTACCTGCCGCGTCAGCTGCACACCCGCGGCGACCGCCTCGCCTTCTCCAACGGCATCGTGCTGCTGGCCGGCGCGGCCATCCTGCTGGTCTGGATCTACGGCGCGGACTCCACCCGCCTGATCCAGCTCTACATCGTCGGCGTCTTCGTCTCCTTCACCCTCAGCCAGACGGGCATGGTCCGGCACTGGAACCGGCACCTGCGCACCGAGAAGGACCCGAACACCCGCCGCCACATGATCCGCTCGCGGGCCATCAACACCTTCGGCGCCTTCTTCACCGGCCTGGTGCTGGTCGTCGTCCTCGCCACCAAGTTCACCCACGGTGCCTGGGTCGCCCTGCTCGGCATGGTGATCTTCTACGGAACCATGACCGCGATCCGCAAGCACTACGACCGCGTCGCCCGCGAGATCGCCGCCGACGAGACCCCGTCCGACGAGACCGTCCGGCCCTCCCGCGTCCACGCGATCGTCCTGGTCTCCAAGCTCCACCGCCCCACCCTGCGCGCCCTCGCCTACGCCAAGCTGATCCGCACGGACCACCTGGAGGCCCTCTCCATCAGCGTCGACCCGCAGGAGACGAAGGCGCTGCGCGAGGACTGGGAGCGGCGCGGCATCAACGTCCCGCTCAAGATCCTCGACTCCCCGTACCGCGAAGTGACCCGCCCGGTCATCGAGTACGTCAAGGGGCTGCGCCGGGAGAGCCCGCGCGACGTGGTGAGCGTCTACATCCCCGAGTACGTGGTCGGGCACTGGTACGAGCACGTGCTGCACAACCAGAGCGCGCTGCGGCTCAAGGGACGCCTGCTCTTCACGCCCGGCGTCATGGTCACCTCCGTGCCGTACCAGCTGGAGTCCTCCGAGGTCGCGAAGAAGCGCGCCCGCAGGCGCGCCGAGTGGTCCGCCCCGGGCTCCGTCCGGCGCGGACCGGTCGAGCGCCGGCCCAAGGAGCAGGCGAAGAAGCCCTGAGCGGGGGAGGGGCGGCCCGGGCGCAGTTCCGGATGCTGTTGGCGAATTCCATCGGGCGCAGTTCCGGGGCCGCCCCTTCTCCCGGCCTGGCCCCTCCGTGGCGTGGTGAACGGCCGGACGACTCCCACGTAGACTGGTGGGCTGTTGTCCGGCCGCGTGCGTAGGGGCCGGATCGTCGCCCGGCTTCCGCTGCGGAGTACCGCCCGCGACTGTCGCACCCCTGTTCGTCCCCCGATCTCTGGAGCTCCCCCTCATGCCGAACGAATCCACGTTGTCGCTGGTCGGGGAGGAGTACGAGGTCGAGGTCGGCCCCGTCGCGCACGGAGGCCACTGCATCGCCCGGACCGACGGAGGCCGGGTGCTCTTCGTACGCCACACGCTCCCCGGCGAGAAGATCATCGCCCGCGTCACGGACGGCGACACCGACTCCCGCTTCCTGCGCGCCGACGCCGTCACCGTCATCGAGCCGTCGAAGGACCGCGTTCCGGCGCCGTGCCCGTACGCCGGTCCCGGCATGTGCGGCGGCTGCGACTGGCAGCACGCCAAGCCGGGCGCCCAGCGCCGGCTCAAGGGAGAGGTCATCGCCGAGCAGCTCCAGCGCCTCGCGGGCCTCACCCCGGAAGAGGCCGGCTGGGACGGCACCGTCATGCCCGCCGAGGGCGACAAGCTCCCCGCCGGCGAGGTGCCCGCCTGGCGCACCCGTGTCCAGTACGCCATCGACGACGAGGGCAACGCGGGTCTGCGCAAGCACCGCTCCCACGAGGTCCAGCCGATCGACCACTGCATGATCGCCGCCCCCGGCGTCTCCGAGCTCGGCATCGAGAAGCGCTCCTGGCCCACGCTGGCCGCCGTCGAAGCCATCTCCGCCACCGGCTCCCACGACCGCCAGGTCGTCCTCACCCCGAAGCCCGGCGGCCGGCTCCCCCTGGTCGAGCTCGACAAGCCGGTCTCCGTCCTGCGCGTCGAGGAGCACGACGGCGGTGTCCACCGCGTCCACGGCCGCGCCTTCGTCCGCGAGGTCGCCGACGACCGCACCTACCGCGTCGGCTCCGGCGGCTTCTGGCAGGTCCACCCGCAGGCCGCCAACACCCTGGTCCGCGCCGTCATGCAGGGCCTGCTGCCCCGCAAGAGCGACACGGCCCTCGACCTCTACTGCGGCGTCGGCCTCTTCGCCGGTGCCATCGGCCAGCGCATCGGCGAGAAGGGCGCGGTCCTCGGCATCGAGTCCGGCAAGCGTGCCGTCGAGGACGCCCGCCACAACCTGAAGGACCTCGACCGGGTCCGCATCGAGCACGGCAAGGTCGACCAGATCCTCCCCCGCACCGGCATCACCGAGTGCGACCTCATCGTCCTCGACCCGCCCCGCGCCGGCGCCGGCAAGCAGGTCGTCAAGCACCTCTCGGGGCTGGGCGCCCGCAAGATCGCGTACGTCGCGTGCGACCCGGCGGCGCTGGCGCGGGACATCGCGTACTTCCGGGACGGGGGATACAAGGTGCGGACGCTGCGGGCGTTCGACCTGTTCCCGATGACGCACCACGTGGAGTGCGTGGCGATCCTGGAGCCGGTGAAGAAGGACGACTGACCTGCAGGTTTGGGGTCGCACGTTATGTGCGGTGTGCGCGTTACGCGCGATATCTTGACGCGGAAATGACGCCCTCCGAGGCATCTTGACGCTCATTCGACGTCCAGGCCCTGGCCCCGGGGGAGGGCGGTGGTGCGCCCGGCGTGGTGGAGACGCTCCCTCAACCCCGCAAGATCAACCCGCTCGACGTCCACGGTCCTCGCAGCTCCCACAGATCGCGGGTGGTGCGAGGGCTGTTGGAGCCCAAGCCGCGCCGGGCCGTCGAGGAGGCCGGCGCCAGGCTGCTGTTCGTAGGCCGGGGCAGGCGCGGACTCCCGCCGCGGCCCGGACGGTGCGGTATCCGTTCGTCCGTAGGTGTTCCGGCGCCCATTGAGACGAATCGGTCTGGGTCCGCGCTCGTCGGCGTTGGGTGAGTGACCTGGTGGGGGTTGCGTGGACCAGGTCACCGGCTGGTTCAAAGCCCCGCACGTCCGCTCCGTCCTCGATGAGTGCATCCCGTGCTTCCTGATCAACACGCAGGTGGCGCTGGAGCTCAGCAGTCGGTGCCCTCGCGGACGACGGGGCGTGGGCAGGTCCAGGAGACAGCCGATGGACTGATCGTCGAGATGCGGTGAGCGCCGGATGGGACGGCCGCCCCCTGCGGACGCGGGGACGACCCGCAGATCGCACGGCGTGCCAGAAGGCGGGCGGGTGTCGGCTGGGTGGTGCGTGGCCGTACAGCCTCCCGTGGCGACTGGAGGCGTTTTGGGCGCTCTGTACGCACAGCGAGTGCACGCACAGAAAACGTCCGGCATTACGTCACTTCTAGGGTCAGGAGCAGCACAACGAATCACACGTACCGATCACCACAGGAGTCACCCATGTCCCACGGAGTCGAGCGGGTCCCGCCGGTACTGGAACCCGCCGCCCAGGCGTTCGCCGAGGCCACCGACGTCCCGCCCTACCTCGCCGACCTCGGTCCCGTCGAGGGCCGCAAGGCTGTGGACGAGGTCCAGTCGGGCGACATCCAGAAGCCGGAGGTCGACGAGGAGTGGATCACCGTGTCGGGCGGTCCCACAGGCAGTGTGCGGGCCCGGATCGTCAAGCCGGCCGGCACCGACGGTGTCCTGCCGGTGATCCTCTACATCCACGGTGCGGGCTGGGTCTTCGGTAACGCCCACACCCACGACCGGCTGGTCCGCGAGCTCGCCGTCGGCGCCCGCGCCGCAGTGGTCTTCCCCGAGTACGACCTCTCGCCCGAAGCCCGGTACCCCGTCGCCATCGAGCAGAACTACACCGTCGCCCGGTGGATCGTCGAGCAGGGCGCCACCAAGGGCCTGGACGCCGCACGCCTCGCCGTCGTCGGCGACTCGGTCGGCGGCAACATGGCGGCCGCCCTGACCCTGATGGCCAAGGAACGGGGCGACGTCCCCCTGGTCCAGCAGGTGCTGTTCTACCCCGTCACCGACGCGAACTTCGACACCGCTTCGTACCACCAGTTCGCGACCGGGTACTTCCTGCGCCGCGACGGCATGCAGTGGTTCTGGGACCAGTACACGACCGACGAGGCCGAGCGCGCCCAGATCACCGCCTCCCCGCTGCGCGCCACCACCGAGCAGCTCGCCGGGCTGCCGTCGGCGCTGATCATCACGGGCGAGGCCGACGTGCTGCGCGACGAGGGCGAGGCTTACGCGAACAAGCTCCGCGAAGCCGGCGTTCCGGTGACCGCCGTACGGATCCAGGGCATCATCCACGACTTCGTGATGCTCAACACCCTGCGGGAGACCCACGCGGCTCAGGCCGCCATCACCCTCGCCGTCACCACCCTGCGCACCGCTCTGCGGACCGGCTGACCCGCACGCGTCGCCCGCCGTCGGCCGGCCGGAAGGATCGCGGCATCCTTCCCGTGAGGGCCGCCGTGTGACGGGTCGACGACCGGACCGCGCCACGCCTCCGCGGCGTCTCCTCGGGGCGTCACGCGCCAGGCGCGGACGGGCGGGTGCCCGCCGCCCGCCTGCATTCCTCCCCTCGGGGCCGTGGCCGGCCATCCGCGTCGGACAGGCCGGACTCGCCGGCCATGGCCCGGAGGGGCCCCGCCCCCCGCCGGTGCTCGACGGCGGCCGCGGTTGGACCAGGCCCTCCCCCTGCCCCGGCCGTCCTGCCGCTCAGCACTTCGACGGCCACGCCCGGCCATGCGTGGACACCACCTGACCGGGGCCTGCCGAAGTAGCCCTCCTACGACGGACGCGCCCGGCCATGCGTGGACACCACCTGACCGGAGTCTGCCGAAGTGGCCCTCCCCCCTCTCGGACCACGCGGCGCGCACATCACGCGGCGCGCATGCCGCGTCCGGTGACAGCCGTGCCCCGGGCCGGGCCGACAGGCCTGACACCGACTCACCGAACCGACGACGGACCCCGCGTCTCGCGGGCGTCCACTCGTACTCACCGCTTTCTGCAGGAGACACAGACCATGAACCCTCGTTCCCGACGTACCCTCGTCGCCGCGCTCACGGCCGTCTCGGCCGGGTCGCTCGCGTTCGCCGTCCCCACCACCGCCGCCCCCCGCACCCCTGCGGCGGCCGGCGCCACCAGTGCCCCCAGTGTCAAGGCCGCCGCCAAGCCGACCATCGTGCTGGTGCACGGCGCCTGGGCCGACGCCTCCAGCTGGAACCCGGTCATCTCCCGCCTCCAGCACGCCGGCTACACGGTCTACGCGCCGCCGAACCCGCTGCGCGGCGTTGCCTCCGACGCGGAGACCATCGCCGACTTCGTGTCCACCATCCCCGGCCCGGTCGTCCTGGTCGGCCACTCCTACGGCGGCATGGTCATCACCAACGCGGCCACGACGCTGCCCAACGTCAAGGCTCTGGTGTACGACGACGCCTACATCCCCGACAAGGGCGAGACCGTCTTCCAGATCAACTCCGCCCAGCCCGGATCCTGCGTCAGTGTCGACCCCTCGCTGTTCCTCAACCTCGTGCCCTACCCCGGTGCGGCATCCGGGGATGCCGACGCCTACCTCAAGACGGCTTCGGGACCCTCCTACAAGGGGTTCGACAAGTGCTTCGCCAACGGGGTGCCCAGCGCCCAGGCGAGCCTGCTCGCGGCCGGTCAGCGCCCGTTCGCGGTGAGTGCGGGCTCCGAGCCCTCCGGTGCTCCGGCCTGGAAGACCCGGCCCTCCTGGGCTGTCGTCGGCACCCAGGACCACGTCATTCCCCCCGCCGAGCAGCTCGTCATGGCCAAGCGGGCCGGATCCCACGTCGTCAAGGTGCCGGCCGGTCACCTCTCCCTGATCACCCACCCGGGCACGGTCGCGAACACGGTCATCGCCGCCGCCCGGGCCACCGGCTGATCAGCGTCTGCCGCCACCGGACTCGGTCGACGGACCCGCGCGCCGCCGCGGGCGACGGCCGCGCGCCGGTGGTGACCGCTGCCCACCCGGTGGCGCGCACCGTGAGTGTCACCGGGCGAGCAGTGTGACAGGCCGTCCGGGTCGGCCGGGCGAGCTGCCGGCCCGGAGACCCGGCGAGGCGAGGACCTCCGTGTGCAGCGGTTCAGGACCGCACGCGCACGGAGGTCCTCGCGCACCCCGGCGGTGCCCCGCCGCAATCCCTCAGGTGCCCGTCACGGACAGAGGACGGAGCCTCCGTCCGTGACGGGCACCTGCCGACGCTCGCCAAGGAGCCACCTGTGACCGTCCTGGACTCGCTGAGCACCCGTGACGCAGGTCTGGCCGCGCTGCGCCGGTCGGGCCGCGCCGCGATCGTGGTGCCCGGCCTCTTCGCACTGGGTACGGAGGTGCTCGGCAACTCCACGGTGGCGATGTTCTCCGCGTTCGGTTCGATCGCCCTTCTGCTCTTCGTCGATTTCGGCGGACCACTGCCCGAACGGCTGGCCGCGCAGGCCTCGCTCGTCGTCGCCGGAGCGGCGTTGGTGTGTCTGGGCACCCTGACAGCCGAACCGGTGTGGCTGGCAGCCCTCATCATGGGGCTGGTCGCGTTCGGCGTCCTGTTCTCCGGTGTCGTCAGTTCGGTGATCGCCGGTTCGGCCACGTCGTTGCTGGCGGTTTTCATTCTCGCGGTCATGGTGCCCGGACCCGTGGCGTCTCTTCCCGACCGGTTGGCCGGCTACTCGATGGCGGGCGCCGCGTCCTTGATCGCCATCGTTCTTCTGTGGCCGACGCCCGCACGGGAGCCGCTGCGACACGCGATGGTGCGGTCCTGTGCCCTGCTCGCCGACCGGCTGCGTGCGGAAGTCGAGTGCGGGCGGGGCGACTTCGGTGGGGACGGCCGAGCGGCCCTGGAAAAGCTGCTGGCCGAATCGTCCACCGCGGTGGCGGCGCTGCGCACCTCCTTCTTCGGGACTCCCTACCGGCCGACCGGACTGACCACGGCGACGCGCATGCTCGTCCGGCTGGTCGACGAGGTGGTGTGGCTGGAGGAGATCCTCGACCGGAACCCGTTGAACGGTTCCACCTCCCCTCCCGACGCGGTGGTGGGCGACGTCATGCGGGCGGCGGCGGAGCTGCTGGGGATGGGAGCCGCCCGACTCGACTCGCTCGGTGGTGACTTCGCCGATCCGGCGCCGGCGCGGCAGCGGCTCCGGAACGCTTCCGCGGCCATGGAACGCGCGCTGCTGCACACCCCGCCCGCGAAGAACCCGAAGGGGGCGCGGCAGCGGCGGTCGGCCGTCGCGGGATTCATCGGATCGCTCGAACCCAGTTTCCGCGCGCAGGAGATGAGCTCCCTCATCCTGTCGATCACCGAGAACATCGAGTCCGTCGTCGCCGCACGGGATCGCCGGTGGTGGCAGCGCGCGCTCGGCCGCCGGCCGGCGAACATCTCGTCCGCCCTCTCGTTGGCGCAGGAACGGGCCGGAGCCCACGTCGAGCTCCACTCCGTCTGGATGCACAACAGCGTCCGCGGCGCCTTCGCCCTCGGCCTGGCCGTACTCATGGCCGGGCTCACCGGCGTACAGAACTCGTTCTGGATGGTTTCCGGCACCATGGCCGTCCTTCGCTCCAACGCGTTGCTCACCGGTCAGAACGCACTACGCGCACTGCTGGGCACGCTGGGCGGCATCGTCGTGGGCGGAGGGCTGATATTCCTCCTCGGCTCGAACCACGTGATGTTCTGGGTTCTGCTTCCGCCTGCCATCGTCGTCACTGGAATCGCGCCTGCGGCCATCTCCTTCGCCGCCGGTCAGGCAGGGTTCACCGTCGCCCTCCTCATCCTGTTCAACATCATCGCTCCGGAAGGGTGGACGATCGGGCTGGTGCGCTTCGAGGACATCGTTCTCGGCTGCGCCGTGAGCGTCGGAGTCGGCCTGCTGTTCTGGCCCCGGGGGGCCGTGTCCGCCCTTGGCCAGGCCCTGGCCGAGGCGTTCGAGGAGAGCGCCGACTACCTGCGCCGTTCCATCGAGTACGGTCTGGGCCGGGGCGACGAGCTCACGCCGTTCGCCCCAGCGCCGGAGGAGGAGCAGCGCGACGCCGCGGCGGCGGCCCGGAGACTCGACGACGCCTTGCGCGGCTTCCTCGCCGAACGGGGCACGAAAAAGATCGCGTTGTCGGACATCACCGCACTGATGACGGCGGTCGCCGTTCTGCGACTGACGGCGGACGCCGTGGTCGAGCTCTGGGACCAGGACGACGTGGCGCCGGCCGTCGACGACCGTGCGGCGCGGGCCGAGATTCTCCGTGGCGGCTTGCTGGTCTGTTCCTGGTACCAGGAAGCGGCGCGGGCCCTGTCGGGCTACGGCGAAGTGCCTCCGAGGAGGCCACGGGACAACGACGCGGACGAGCAGGTGATCGACGTGGTACGCCGCGAACTCGTCGACGACCACGGTCGGAGCACGAGCACGGCGATCCGGCTGATCTGGACCGCTGACCACATCGCGGTGGCGCGGCGGCTCCAGGGATCGGTAGCGGGCCCGGCACTGAGGGCCGCTGCGTCGCAGCGCCGGATGAAGGTGTGGGCGGTGCGTTGCGGCGGTGGGAGAAGGCCCCCGCACACCCCGCACATGTGACAGGCGCCTGCGCACGAGCCGCCGGCCGGCGTTCCGGCAGGGGCCGGGCGGTACGCGGCCCGGGAGACAGGGCGCGCCTCGCACACGCTTCGACGCCGTCGACGTCTCCGCGGACGACCTGGCGGAGGGTTCGACAGCCTGGCCAGGACAGGGCGGCTGTGCGCTCAGAGTCCTCGTGAGGTGCACGGAAGGCAAATCATCGCGTTATGCGCTTATTAGCCTGGTTCAGCCCGATGATCGATCTGGGTAGGGAGTGAAGTGACCAAGCAGAGCGTTGCTGAGCAGTACGTCGATCTTCTGGCCCGTGCTGGAGTGCACCGCATGTACGGCGTGGTGGGCGACAGCCTGAACCCCGTGGTCGACGCCGTCCGACGACACCGCTCCCTGGAGTGGGTGCAGGTGCGGCACGAGGAAGTCGCGGCGTTCGCGGCCGGTGCCGAAGCGCAGCTCACCGGGAAGCTCGCCGCCTGCGCGGGATCGTGCGGGCCGGGCAACCTGCATCTGATCAACGGCCTCTACGACGCCCACCGGTCGATGGCCCCTGTCCTCGCCCTCGCGGCGCAGATCCCCAGCGGCGAGATCGGCACCGGGTACTTCCAGGAGACCCACCCGGACAGGCTGTTCGCGGAGTGCAGCCACTATTCGGAACTGATCTCCTCCCCCCGTCAGATGCCCCGAGTGGTCCAGACGGCCATCCAGCACGCCGTGGGCCGACGCGGAGTGTCAGTGGTAGCCCTGTCGGGCGATGTCGCCGACGAGGACGCTCCCAGCGGGGGAGTCGAGCTGACCGTACCGCTGGACCGGCCCTCCGTTCGGCCGCCCGACCATGAACTCGCGCGACTCGTCGAGATGGTGGACGCCGCGGACAAGGTCACACTGTTCTGCGGCAGAGGCGTGGCCGGCGCCCATGCCGAGGTGATGGCTTTCGCCGAGAAGATCAAGTCCCCGGTGGGACACGCGCTGCGTGGCAAGGAGCACATCCAGTACGACAACCCGTTCGACGTCGGCATGTCCGGCCTGCTCGGCTATGGCGCCGCGTACGAGGCGATGCACGACTGCGATCTGCTGATCCTGCTCGGCACCGACTTCCCGTACTCGAACTTCCTGCCGCGGAACGTCAAGACGGTCCAGATCGACATACAGCCCGAACGGCTGGGCCGCCGGACACAGTTGGAGCTCGCCGTCTGGGGGGACGTGGGCGAGACGCTGAAGTGCCTCACGCCGGCCGTGCGGGAGAAGAAGTCGCGACGGTTCCTCGACCGGATGTTGCACAAGCACGTCCAGAGCCTGGAAAAGGCGGTCGGCGCGTATACGAGGAACGTCGAGTCGTTCACCCCGATCCACCCCGAGTACGTGGCGTCGGTGCTGGACGAAGTGGCTGCCGACGACGCGGTGTTCACGGTCGACACCGGAATGTGCTGCGTCTGGGCGGCCCGTTACATCACCCCCAACGGCCGTCGCCGCGTCCTGGGTTCCTTCGTGCACGGCTCGATGGCCAACGCTCTGCCCCAGGCGATCGGCGCCCAGTTCCTCGACCGCGGGCGGCAAGTGGTCTCCCTCTCCGGTGATGGCGGATTCTCCATGCTCCTGGGCGACTTCCTCACCCTCGTGCAGTACGACCTGCCGGTGAAGGTTGTGGTCTTCAACAACTCCTCGCTGGGGATGGTCGACCTGGAGATGATGGTCGACGGCCTGCCTCCGCACGGGACCACCTACGCGCACACGAACTACGCGGCCATCGCCACAGCGGCCGGTGCTCGCGGCATCCGGGTGGAGAATCCGGCTGACGTTCGCAGCGCTCTGCGTGAGGCGTTCGCGCACGACGGGCCGGCCCTGGTGGACGTGGTCACCGACCCGGACGCGCTCGCCGTCCCACCCAGGACGACCGCCGAACAGGTCAGCGGCTTCGCTCTGTCGGCGGGCCGTGCCGTCCTCACCGGTGGAGTGGGGCGGATGGTCCACGTCGCCCGGACCAATCTGCGCAACATTCCGCGACCGTGAGCGCGTGAGCGCGTGAGCCGGGCACACCCGGAGGGCAGCAGTCCTTGCTGTTTCGACATCACGACATCACGAGATCACGACATCACGACGGCACGTCGCCCGGTCATCGGAACGAGAGGGAAAGCACATGAGGACCGTAAGAAGAACCCGGAGGGTCGCGTCCGTTCAGCTCCCCCTCGATGCCGCCGCCCACCTGACCGTGTCGGTCGAGGTGATGGACCGCCTCACAGTGGGCGACATCCTCAGAGGGCCGAGCCGTACGCTCACCCGCGCTCGCGCCGAAGGTTTCCACCTCATGGCCGCGGGTGGTCATGACGTCCGGTACGGAGGCGAGGGGGACGTGCGTCGAGGAGAGGCTGAGCCGGCGGTCCGCGGTGCGAACGAATCGCGTTTCGCCACGCTCGCGTGCGTCACCTTTCCGCATTCGACAAGCGAACTCTCCGTCGGTCTCGTGGAGGCGTCCTGCCGGTTCCTGGCAGAGGTGCGCCCCGGGGACACCCTGCGCCCGCGACTCATCGTCACCGGCCTCGCCTCGCAGGACGGAGAGAGTTTCCTGACCGCTCGGTCCGCGATCCATGACCAGGTCGGCAATCTGGTCTTCTCCGGGCAGCACAAATATTTCCTGCGGAGATGACTCCGCGTGCCGCGCCGCGCAGTGCGGCGCCGTCAGGTGTTTGGCCGCGACGTTTCGTCGTACGTCCCGACGACGGCTCCCTCCATTCGGACGAGAAGCCGGAGGAGAGAAAAGTGAAAGCACATGCACGGCCGCTTGCCAGTGTGTGGGAGTGGCAGGCCCGAGCGGCCTGCCGAGGGATGAAGGATTCCGTCTTCTTCTCTCCTTCGGACGAGAGGGGAAACAGGCGACGGCGCAGGCAGGAGGGTGCTCGCGCCGTCTGCCGGGCCTGCGCGGTGAAGCTGGACTGCCAGTCCTTCGCCGAGGCTTCTCGTCAGCGCTACGGCGTGTGGGGAGGCATGACGGAGAGGGAGCGCCGGGGTCAGGAATAGGGAGGTGGAGCCGGCGCCGTTCGCGCGCGTCGAGTACCGGAGGTCGCAGAGAAAGTCCTGCCCGAAGGCGACGAGGGCGACGAGGGGACTGGGCGTCCGAGGGCGACGAGGGGACTGGGCGTCCGAGGGTGCCGAGGGCGCTGAGGGAAAGGGACGTGTGCTCTCACGGACAAGTCGGCGCAAGGACTCTGTACAGAATTGGACCTGTTCCGAAATCCATGACGAGGCAGGACGACTTCCATGAACATCACCCATCACACGGCAGTTCTCAACGGAATCAACCAGCATTGGGTCAGTGCGGGACAGGGGCCGCCGGTCTATCTTTTGCACGGATTCCCGCAGACCTGGTACGGCTGGCGCAAGCAGATTCCGTCGCTGGCGGAGAAGTACACCGTGATAGCTCCGGATCTCCGCGGCTACGGGGACACGGAGAAGCCCGCATCGGGTTATGACAAGCGCACGATGGCCAAGGACGTCGCGGCCCTGATGGACCACCTGGGACACGAAAAGGTCGCGCTGATCGGCCACGACCGCGGTGCGCGCGTGGGGACGCGGTTCGCGAAGGACTTCCGCGACCGCGTCGACCGGTTCGTCGCCATGGACAACATCCCGACCAGGGTCATTGCGGACACCTACGATGTGGCTCTCGCGCGGCAGGGGTATTGGTTCTTCACCTTTCTTCAGGTTCCCGATCTGCCGGAAGCCCTGATCGCCGGCAACGAGGAAGCCTGGCTGACGTACTTCTACCGCAGCTGGTCCTACAACCCGGACATGCTGACGGCCGAGGAGATCGACGTCTACGTCCGCGCCTACCGGCAGCCGGGGGCGGTCCGGGGCTCCTGCATGGACTACCGGGCGGCTGCCGAGGACGTGGCCCAGGACCGCGAGGACCAGGACCAGCTCATCGACTGCCCCGTGCTGACCATCTGGGGCGAGAACTTCAGCGCGGTCGGAGAGGCGTACGACGTCCTCGACGTGTGGAAGGGCATGGGCCGTGATGTCCGCGGAGTCGCCATTCCTCAGTGCGGCCACCTCTGTCAGGAAGAGCAGCCCGAGGTGGTCAACGCCGAGCTCCTGGCCTTCCTGGACGGCTGGAGCGGCTGAGAGCCGACTTGACCGCGCCCGACACCGCTGGGCGACGACACCGAACCACGACATGGAAGGAAAAAGGTAACCCTATGCCGTTGCTCGATCCGAAACCGGGAATGCTCCGTCCCCACACGACTTCGGGGCCGTCGGTCGACAGGGTTGCCGACAGCCGGGCGTCCGGCACCCCGGACGTTCTCCGGGACGCCCTCGCCGCTCGACTGGGCGAGCACAAAGTGCTGCACAAGATCTCGGACCTGGTGAGATACGCGTCGGACGCGAGCCCGTACCGGCTGATTCCGCGCGTCGTCGTCATCGCCGAAACCGTCGACGACGTGGCAGCCGTGCTGCGATTCGCCCGCGAGAACCGCCGTCACGTCGTCTTCCGCGCTGCGGGCACATCCCTCAACGGTCAGGCTCAGGGGGACGACATCCTGGTGGACGTACGCCGCGACTGGACCGGAGTAGAGGTCCTCGACGGCGGCGACAGGGCCCGGATACGGCCGGGGACCACGGTGGGCCGGGCCAACATCACGCTCTCCCGGCACGGCCGGCTCATGGGCCCCGACCCGGCCAGCTCCAGCGCGTGCACCGTCGGCGGCGTCGTGGCCAACAACGCTTCCGGGATGACCGCCGGCACCACCCGCAACTCCTACCGGCTGCTCTCGTCCCTGACCGTGGTGCTGCCCTCGGGGACGGTCGTGGACACCGCGGCCCCGGACGCCGAGGCGCGTTTTCGGGCGGCGGAGCCGGAACTGTGCGCGACCCTGCTCGCGCTGAAGGGCGAGATCGAGCGGGACAGCGCGCTCGTGGCGCGCATCCGCGCCAAGTACGAGCTGAAGAACACCAGCGGCTACCGGCTGGACGCGTTCCTCGACGGCTCCGACGCGGTGGGAATCCTCAGGGGCCTCATGGTCGGCTCGCAAGGCACCCTCGGCTTCATCGCCGAAACCGTCTTCCACACCGTTCCGCTGGACAAGAAGACCTGCACGGCGCTCCTGTTCTTCCCCGATCTGCCCGCCGCCGCAGCCGCCGTGCCGCTTTTCAACCACGCCGGAGCCCGTGCCGTGGAACTGATGGACGGCAACACACTGCGCGCCTGCGCCGAAGTCCACGGAGTACCGGACGACTGGCGGAACCTGCCGCAGGACACCGCCGCACTGCTGGTCGAGTTCCGTGCCGCCTCGGAAGAGGATCACCTCGCCGACCAGCGCGCTGCCGCAAGCGTCGTCGCGGGGCTGCACCTGGTGGCGCCGGTGCCCTCGGTGACCAACAGCTTCGTGACCGACCCCCGCCTGGTGCACACCTACTGGCACGCCCGCGAGGCGTTCATGACGGCCGTGGGAAAGGCCCGGCCCACGGGCACGACGCTGATCACCGAGGACTTCGCCGTCCCGCCCTCGCGCCTGGCCGAGGCGTGCGAGGCGCTGTCGGAGATGCAGCAGCGCTACGGCTACGCCGCCGCGGTGGCCGGCCACGCCGCCCACGGCAACCTGCACTTCCTGCTCGCCTTCGACGCCGCACGGCCCGACGACGTCGAGCGCTACGCGGCATTCATGGACGAGTTCTGCGGCATGGTGATCGACCGGTTCGACGGCTCCCTCAAGGCGGAACACGCTACCGGCCGGAACATGACCCCGTTCCTGGAGGCGGAATGGGGCACTCTGGCCACGGAGATCATGTGGCGGGTCAAGCAGGCGTTCGACCCGCACGGTGTGCTCGCTCCGGGGGTCGTACTGAACCGTGACCCCGGGGCGCACCTCCAGCACCTCAAGACCATCCCCACCATCGAGGCCATCGCCGACCCCTGCATCGAATGCGGCTTCTGCGAGCCGGTGTGCCCCAGCCGTGATCTGACGACGACGCCCCGGCAACGCATCGTGCTCCGCCGCGAGATGATGCGCCAGCCGGCCCAATCGCCCGTCGCGGAGAGTCTGCTGGAGTCGTACGGCTATGACGCCGTGGACACCTGCGCGGGCGACTCGACCTGCAAAATCGCCTGCCCGGTGGGGATCGACACCGGAGCGATGATGAAGCAGTTCCGGCACCGGCGGCACGGCCCTCTCGCCGAACGGAACGCCGAACGGGTCGCCGAACACTTCGGCGCCGTGGAGTCGTCCGTGCGCGTGGCCCTCGGCGCCGCGGAGCACGTCGACGACCGGCTCCTGCACGGTGCCACCTCCCTCGCCCGCAAGGTGGTCACATCCGATCTGGTGCCGGAGTGGATCAACGCGATACCCGGGCCCGCTCCCGCGCACCTGCCCCGGACACGACGGGAAGGCGCCGCAGCCGTCTACTTCGTCGCCTGCGTCAACCGCATCTTCGCGGGACCCGAGGGCGGGGAGGAGCTCCCGCTGCCGGAGGCCGTCGTCAGGCTCTCCGAACGGGCGGGGCGGCCCCTCTGGGTTCCCCCGGACCTCGCCGGCTCCTGCTGCGCGACGATCTGGCACTCCAAGGGATACGACGACGGCAACGCCTTCATGGCCAACCAGACCGTCGAGCAGGCCTGGGAGTGGACGGACGGCGGCAGGCTTCCCCTCGTCGTCGACGCCTCCTCCTGCACCCTGGGCATCGGGCACGAGATCGTCCCCTACCTGACGCCGGAGAACAAGCGCAGACACGAGCAACTCGACGTGGTCGACTCCCTGGTGTGGGCCGCCGGCGAGCTGCTGCCCCACCTCACCGCGTCGCAGAAGGTCGACAGCGCGGTCATCCACCCCACGTGTTCGATGAGGCACCTCGGCGACGTGGAGCAGCTGGACGAGCTCGCGAAGTTCGTCGCCCACGAGGTGAGCGTCCCCGTGTACGCGGAGTGCTGCGGCTTCGCCGGGGACCGCGGCATGCTCCACAAGGAGCTGACCGAGTCGGCCACCGCCCACGAGGCAAAAGAGGTCCTGGCGGGCAGTTACGACGCCTACCTTTCGGCGAACCGCACCTGCGAGATCGGCATGGAGCACGTCACGGGCCGTCCGTACCAGTCGGTCCTGCTGCTCCTCGAACGCGTCACCCGGCCCGTCTGACCCTCTCACCCGATCCGGGCCACCCTTCCGAAGAGCCAGTACATGGAGAGTTCATGCGTATCGCCAACCTGTCCGGACGACTGATCCTCGTCTCGCACGACCGGGCCGTGGACGTGCACGAAGCCAGTGGCCACCGGTTCTCACCCGAGCCCCAGGCGATCTACGAACGCTGGGACGAGCTCCGGACGTGGGCCGCGGGTGCGGACCTCGGCACGGGAACCCCCTTCGACCCCGCCGATCTCGGCGCTCCGGCTCCGGCACCGCGCCAGCTGCTCGCCATCGGTCTCAACTACCGCGAGCACGTCGCCGAGGCCGGATACAGCACGCCCGAAGGCATGCCCCCCGTCTTCACCAAGTTCACCAGCAGCATCACCGGCCCGGTCACCGACGTGGTGCTGCCGGAGGGAGGCAACACGGACTGGGAGGTGGAACTGGTCGTCGTCATCGGCCGTCATGCCCGGCACGTGCGGGCGGCGGACGCATGGGGCCACGTGGCCGGACTGACGATCGGTCAGGACCTGTCCGAACGCGTTCTGCAAATGAGCGGGCCCGCGCCGCAGTTCAGCCTGGCGAAGTCCTACCCGGGCTTCTCGCCCATGGGCCCCTGCCTGGTCACCCCCGACGAGTTCACCGACCCCGACAGCCTCGACCTCACCTGCAGCATCAACGGCGAGCGGGTGCAGCACGGCTCCACGCGGCAGCTCATCTTCCCCGTGCCGGCTCTCGTCGCGAAGCTGTCGGCAGTCCTGCCCCTGGCGCCCGGGGACGTCATCTACACCGGTACGCCGTCGGGCGTCGGACTCGGCCGTACGCCCCAGCGGTGGCTGAAGGCGGGCGACGAACTCGTCAGCTCGATACACGGAATCGGCGAGCTGCGGCAGCGGCTGCTGGCCGCCTGATCCGACCTTCGCGGACGCCCTACCGCGCAAAGCCGCGTCCCCGCTGATGTTCACCCACGTTCGAAGAGGTTCACAGGCTCATGTTCCCTCGCATTCTCGTTGCCGTCGATTCCACTCCGGCACGCCACACCTCCGTCACCATGGTCGGCGAGCTGGCCCGACTCACCGGGGCCACGGTCAGTGTTCTGCACGTGGTGGCGACCGCGGCGGAACTCGCTGCCGTGGTCCCGCTGGAGTCCGACTCGGAAGCCGGGGCCGTCCTCGACGAAGCCGTCTCCGCGCTGCGGGACATGGGGGTCTCCGCCGAAGGCACCCTCGCCAACGCCCTGACGACCGAGGTCTCCGCCGCCATCTCGTCCGCCGCTGCCGAGTTCCAGGCCGATCTGCTGGTCCTCAGCCCTCATCGGCACGGACTGTTCGCGGCGCTGTTCAACCCTCGCGTCAGTGACGCAGTCGTCCACGGCAGCCGTATCCCCGTGCTCCTGACTCCCCGGGACGGCGGGAAGGGCCGGAGTTGAGAGGCACTGCGGGCGCGGGCGACGCACCGTGTCCGCTCGACGGTCCCCTCGTGCCTGCCGGTCGCGGCACGCACTCACGCCGTGGGTGCCCACGAGCTGTTCAGCAACCGGACGCACTCCAGGGAGCGTTCGCCCGTCATCTGGACCCCCCGCTCTTTCGGGGCACACCCGTCCCGACTCGACGTGTGAGGAAAGAGGCGGATTCCCCGAGCGAACGGGATCACGGTGCACGGGGGTCCGGTGCGGGTCTCCGACCCGGACCGGCCGCCACACGGTCGTGTCGACCGGAGCGGACGGAATCGGGAATCCCGCATCACTCGCGTCGCGTGGCACCACCGCCCACTTCGGCGGCAGCGCCGACTCCACCAACATCGATCCGGACCAGCTCACTCTGCGGACCACAGCGCGGCAATGGAAGCGCGCCTGGTGCCCAGTCATGTCATTCACCTCGAAGAAGGGACAACCTGATGGATCGGCTCAGCGGGGAACGGACCGCGGCGGCATCGGACGCGTTCGATCCGGACGCCTTTCTCGTCGTTCCGGCGAGGACGTTCGAGGATCTCCGGGTGGGTGAGGTCTTCCGTGCCCCCAGCCGCACCCTGACGGACGCTCACGCCGCCGCGTTCCAGACGGTCTCCGCGGACAATCATCCGGTGCACTACGACGCGGAGTGGGCTCGTCGGCACGGGCATGCCGCACCGGTGGTCCACGGATTGCAGGTGCTCGCCTTCACCGCTCCCGGCGCCACGCTCTTCCCACATTTCATCGGTGAGGCCTTCATCGCCTTCCTGGAGCTGTCCTGCACCTTCCTGGAGGAGGTGCACTCGGGGGACACGCTGTATCCGGCGCTCACCATCACCGGACTCGAGCACAAGGGCGACGACGGGGTCGTCATCACCGCGGCGACCATTCACAACCAGCGAGGCGAACTCGTGCTCTCGGGACGGCACACGTACCTGCTCCGGCGTCAGCCTTCCGGGGAAGAGCCCGCGCGCCCCTGACGCCGGTCGACGGCGGCGTACGTGCTGACGGTGTGCGGGGGAGGAGCACCCTGCTTCCCCGCCCGCCCCATGACGTGGCCCGAGCCCTGCCCACGAAGGAGTGGCGGGTCCCGGGCCGTGCGCCCGCACCGGCACCACCCGGGCCTACGACGTGGGCCGAGGGGACGGCTCCGTCGTGACGGCGGCTGTGGCCACCGGCTGCAGGAGCCGCTTCGGACGCAGCAGCGCCCGGCTGACCGCATCCGCAGGGTCCGGATCCAGCCCGGGCCCCGGCAGCATCTCGACATCCGCGGGGTGCACGGCCCTCCCGCACGCGGGACATTCGCCGTACGGTCCGAGCTCGGTGCCGCAGTCGGCGTGCCGGAAAATGCGCATGGGCAGCACGTCGTAGTTCTCGCGTCCCCACGTCGACAGGCCGCGCAGAACCGGCCACAGGGCGATGCCGCGTTCCGTGACGACGTATTCGTCACGGGGCGGGGACTCCTGATACCGGCGCTTGTCGAGGAGGCCCTCCGCCGTGAGCGACTGGAGGCGGTTGGCAAGGACAGCGCGAGGGACGCCGAGGTGGACGAGGAAGTCGTTGTAGCGCCGGACGCCGTAGAGGGCGTCCCGCACCACCAGAAGCGTCCATCGCTCGCCCACGACCTCCAGCGCCCGGGCGATCGAGCACTCCTGGTCCGCGTAGTCCCTACCCAATGCCATGTCTCCACTGTAACCAACGCAACGCCAGTCGGTTCAATGATTGAACCTGTGGTGTTAACCTCACTTCGAAGTTCAGTGAATGAACTTACGCGCGTACGCGCCGCGTCATCGCGGCCCGGGAGGGACGGACAGCTCATGAACGGCACCGATGCCGGCACCCAGGAGAAAGCGGCCGACGGCTACGCCCTCGCCGTCGAGCGGGCCAGCGGCAGACGCCACCCCGACGCGCGCCGGCGCCCGGGCATCACCCTCGCCGTGACCAGTGCCGCCACCGCGGTTGCCCTGATGACCTACACCGCGCCGATGGTGACCCTCTCGGAGACGGCGTCCGACCTGCGCACTCCGCTCTCCGCCCAGGCGTGGCTGCTGAACGGCGCCCCGCTGGGCCTGGCCGCTCTGCTGCTGGTCGGAGGCAGCCTCGCCGACGACTTCGGTCGCCGCCGGATCTTCGTCTCCGGCACGTTCGCTCTCGGCCTGGCGACGGCTCTGGGCGCGCTCGCCCCGTCGACCGCGCTGTTCACCCTGGCGCGCATCGCGCAGGGAGCCGCCAGCGCCGCGCTCCTGGCGAGCAGTCTGGGACTGATCGTCCACGCCTACTCCACCCCGCAGGGCAGAATCCGTGCCACCGGTGTGTGGGGAGCATTCGTCAGCGGCGGTATCGCCGTGGGGCCGCTTGTCGCCGGTTCGATGCCCTCCTGGCGCCTCGCGTACGTGGTGCTGGGTGTCGCCGCGCTCGTCGTGGCGGGATGCGGGCTGCGGGGGCTCTCGGAGTCGCGCTCTCCGCGCCCCGGGCGGACCGACGTCGTCGGCGCCCTGGCCTTCGCTGCCGCGCTGGTGGCACTGGTGGCGGCGCTGACTCTGGGCCGGGACGGCTGGGTACGGACCCCCGTCGTCCTTCTGCTGGCCGGAGCGGTTCTGCTGACGGCCGTGTTCGCCCTGGTGGAACGGCGGGTGACGACACCGATGATCGATCTGGCGCTGCTGCGTCGACCACTCTTCCTGGCTTCGTCCGTCGGCGGACTGTTCACCGGCCTCGCGGTGATAGGCCTGTTCAGCTTCCTGCCCACGCTGCTCCAGCAGGCGCTGGGACTGTCGGCGATCAGTACGGCCTGGCTGTTCCTGCTCTGGTCGGGCATGTCCTTCGTGGTCGCGCTCCTGGCGCGCCACCTCGGCGGACGCCTCTCGCACCGCCACCAGATGGTCGTCGGCTTCGTTCTGCACGCGGCCGGAACGCTGGGGATGCTGGGCGCGGTGGGCTCCGGTTCCTGGACGCGCCTGTTGCCGGGCCTGCTGGTGGCAGGGGTGGGCAGCGGCCTGCTCAATGCCGCGCTGCCGCTGTTGGCGGTCGACTCGGTGCCGGTGGCCCGCGCGGCCATGGGTTCGGGGGCGCAGCAGTCCTTCCGCTATCTCGGGTCGTGCGCCGGCGTGGCGCTGACGATCGCGCTCACCGCGTCGGCCCACGACATGGCCGGGGGAGCGAACGAGGCGATGGTGGTGTCGGCAGGTCTGGCACTGGTGGCCGCGCTGGGCATGGCTCTGCTCCGGGAGCGGGGAAGGGCGGCGTCGAACTGAGGCCGACGGGCCGTCCCGTGGCCGAGCAGGGCTCCGCCCTCCTCCACGGGGCGGCCTTTCGGGCCGGCGACCCGCATGCCGCCGCAGGTGAGGCTCACCCGTCAGCCCGGCCAGGCAGCCAACCGCCGTCCCCAGCCCGGCGGGCGCCACCACGCCGTGCGCGCTCACGGGAACGGTCCGCGGTGTCCCTGGTTCTCGTCTCCACTCCCGTCCGGCGGGTCAGCCGCCGGATCACGCCCGGCTGTTCGTCACGCGGGCGTCGACGGGCCGGAGCGCGCCGCGTTCTCCGACGCGGACGGCCGGGACGAGGGCCCCTCGGTCGGGAGTGCTTCGAGGAGTTCGACTGCCAGCACCGCCAGGAGGCCGGCAGCTCGGTGGGCCACGAGTCGACCGCCGGCCGATCGACCGAAGGCGTCGTCGCTGGCGAACCCGACAAGGAACCTGGAGGCCAGAGCCGCGACGCCTGCTCGTCCGGATACGTGCGTCCCCGTCAGGCGGTGCAGTTGTCCTCTGTGGACGCCGAGGTAGGAACACGGTATCCGGAAGAGCCGCAACGCCCTCTCGCCGGGGATGGCCCGTGGCGGCTGGGTACCGACGAAAAGCACATCACCGGCTTTCATGGTGATGAGCGGGTTGCGTGGCGCCGGCACCACGCCGTCGGCGATGCACACGGCCACGTACAGGTTTCCCCCGCGATGCCGCACCGGTCCGGGCAGAACTGTTCGGTGCGCGGAATCGATACCGGAGATCCGGGGGCGTCGGGTCTCCGGCCTGCCCGAGAAAGTCGAGCCGATCATGCCATTCTCCAGTGGTGCTGTTCGTTGTCCGGCGCATGGGTGATGCGCACCAGGAGCGTGTGTGAGGCCGCTGTCTCCGCGTTCGTGAAGGGATGACTCAGAGGTCGTGGAAGCCGTGCGCACCGTCAACTCCGGCGCCGGAGAAGGCGATGGGGGCGGTGGAAGGAAATCCGTTCCGTACTCGTTCCACGACGATCCGGAAGATTCTCAGGCTGTTCTCGTGGAGCTCGAAAAAACATCGGCCATCGAACGGCCACGGCCACACGAGTACGGCTGGTCCGGTGGTGTCGCACGGCGACCGGAGAACAGGCGGATCGCATCCTGATGCGAGACGAGGTCCACTCGCTCCTGCGGAAGATTATTCGCCGAGGAAGTCTGCCTGGAATCCTACTCCGACTCCGGCCAGGAGTGTCAGCGCACCTCTTGGCCCTTTCGCCCTCGGCAGGTTGGCGTACACCGTGACGCAAGGCTGCCCCGCAATCCGGCACGCACCAGGGATGACGGGACAGCCCTTCTGTGCGGCCCCCCCCCTCGCCGGCGTTCCCTCAGAAGCAAGGGCAGATGCGCCGAGCGACAAGGAGCCGCGCGTTCGGCTTTCTATGGTGACGACTGGAAGACCACGTACCCGCTTCTCAGGAGACCACCATGAGTCATCCGCTCACACGGGCCCAGTCCGATGTCACTGCTTTCGTGAGTATCTCGGAGGACCGGCGCGTGCCTCTGCCCAGTCGACTTCGTTACGAACCGACGGACCCTTATGCCGTCCGCCTGTCCTTGGGAGTGCCGACGCTCGGACCGGTCGTCTGGGTCTTCGCGCGCGAGTTGCTGTCCGAGGGATTGCGTCGGCCCAGCGGCATGGGAGACGTGATGGTCTTTCCCCGGCACCGCTGCCTTCCGGACACCATGCGCATAGTCCTGCGGTCCCGCGAGGGCGCCGCCATGGTGGAAATTCCGGCATCAGCGGTAGCGCGTTTCCTGAAAGACTCCTATGAGCTGGTGCCTCCGGGTGCCGAAGGCGCGTACATGGACGTCGACAGCGGAATCGCGCAGCTCACGGGTCGCAGCAACTGAGTGGTTCCGGTCGGGCCGGGAGGCCGCCGCACCGGTCAGGACAGGTAGTGCTCCACCTGGGAGGCCGGTCGTACCCGAGTCTCGTCCGGGTCCTCGCCGGCAGCGGCGCGTGCACGACGCTGCCTCAGGAGATCCCCACACCGGTCGAGTTCCGCCTCCAGGTCCGACAGACGGGCGTGCTCGAACGACTGATCGATCAGACCGGCCTTCAGCCCTTCGCGCAGTGCCTTCTCCTCGCCGATCATCGTAGTGATACGGCCGAGGATCTCGGTTTCGTGATCAGTGCTCGCCTGACGTTCCGATATCGGTTCTGCCTTTCGACGGGTGATTTCCTGCGGTTCTCCGAGCTTGCCCCGTCCTCGGCCCGGCACGGCGTACCTATTCGCTCCAAGGCAAGATCTGTGCACTGCCCGGCAGGTTGTCGCGCAGGTCCTTGCTCACGGCGGACCAAAGACGATGTCCGCCCTCGACGAGGGGAGCTTCCCGCCCTGCGAGCCCTCCGCCCCCTCCGCATATGGCAGGAGAACCAGAAACGACGAGTCCGGAAAGCCGCGTTCGAGATGCGGCCGCCGGACCTCCGGCACCGGCGAAGCGCCGCTCGAACCGCGACCATTCTTCCGGCCGGATCCGACGGATACCCCCCCGGCACCACCTGCACCCCTCAACCACGCCTCGCCCCGGGACGTGCCAGATCTCCGGCGCGGCAGGATACCGCCCGGCTTCTCGTGCCGCTCAGCGCACGAGTGTGTGCCGAGACCGCACGGTAGGTCTGTTCGTGCCGCAGCGGTGGATTCCGTGCCTTTTCATGGGAAGCGCAGAGGTCAGGTTTCGGAAAGGGCATGCAGATGGCCACGTTGACGGTCTGGAAATTCGACGCGCCGGAGAGCGCGTCGCAGGTGGAGAGGACACTCCTCGGTCTGCAGAAGCAGGAACTGATCACGGTGGTGGACGCCGCCACGGTGAGTTGGCCCGTGGATGCGAGGAAGCCCAGAACCAAGCAGCTCACCGACCTGGTCGGGGCGGGCGCCTTGTCCGGATCCTTCTGGGGCCTTCTTTTCGGTCTGATCTTCCTGGTGCCGCTTCTCGGCGTCGTCATCGGGGCGGCCGCGGGCGCTCTTGGTGGCAAGCTGAGTGACGTCGGCATCGACGACGACTTCATCGAATCCGTGAAGTCGCAGGTGACTCCCGGCACTTCCGCGCTCTTTCTGCTGACGCGGGACGAGGTGCTCGATCGGGTGAGGGAGAGCCTGCCCCCGGAGCACGCCGAGCTGATCCGCTCGAATCTCGACCGGGAGCAGGAAGCCAGGCTGCGTGAGGTGTTCGAAGACTGACCGGCTTTCAGGAACCTGAAGGCCCCGGGGCGCGAAGACCGCCACGGCTTCCGCCTCGGCCGTGCCGCCTCCGTCATTCCCGTGAGCATGGCAGGTGGGGCGCTCACGGACAGAGCCCGGGCGCGAAGAGGCAAGTCCCTTGCTGATGCGTTCAGTACGTTTGCAGGCATACCCGCGGCATGCGCCTGGGGCGTGTGTCGAAAGTGGCGACGTCCGCCCATGGGCCGGACAAGCAGGACTTTCAGAACTCCTCAAAAAGGACCCGGTGCCGAAAAGGCCTGGGGTCGCGGGGCCGGGGCGTGCCCCCCATCGGCACGCCCCGTCACGGGGACCAGGTCCGCTTCCGGTTGCTCCGACGGGAGATCCGGATGGTGCCGGACCATCGGCCGGCTCCGGGTCCCCGTGCTTCGACCGGACTCGCTGAACCGAGTTCGTCGAACCGGTCGCACTGAACCGATTTCACAAAGAGAAATGAGACCCGTCATGTCGCGTACACAGAAGCCGACCGTCGTTCTGGTGCACGGTGCCTTCGCGGACGCATCCAGCTACTCCGCTGTCATCCCTGAGTTGCTCAAGAGGGGGCTGAAGGTCGTCGCCCCGGCTGTCCCCAATCGCAGTCTGATCGGGGACGCCGCGTACGTCGCCTCGGTGGTCCGCCAGATCGACGGCCCGGTGGTGCTGGTAGGCCACTCCTACGGTGGTGCGGTGATCACGGTGGCCGGCGTGGAGGAGAACGTCGAGGCGCTGGTCTACCTGTCGGGTTACGCGCTGGAGGTCGGCGAGAGCCTGGGCGAACTGCAGGGCCGGTTCCCGGATTCGGACCTGGCGGCAGCCCTGGTGTACAAGCCGTTCCCCGTCGAGGGTTCCGACACTCCGGGTACGGACGTGTCGGTGGAGACCGACAAGTTCCCGGCGATCTTCGCGGCGGACGTGGACCCGGAGCTCGCGAAGGTCCTGGCTGTCTCGCAGCGACCGCTGGCCGCACAGGCTTTCGCGGACGTCGCTCCGGCCGCGGCGTGGAAGACGAAGCCGTCCTTCGGCCTGGTGTCGTCCTCCGACCACACGATCAACCCCGATGTGGAGCGCTTCGGCTACGAGCGCGCCGGCATGACCACCATCGAGGTCGACTCCTCGCACCTGGTCATGCTCGCGCACCCCAAGAAGGTCGTCGCCTTCATCGAGGAAGCCATCGACGCCACCTCCGAGTAAGGGTTTTCCCGCAATTCCGCGGAACTCCGTCGGCATATTCCGGCACGGTCCGAGGGCCCTGCCCCCGGCTCGCCCGCGGCCATCGCGGGCGAGCCGTCCCGAGTAGAAGGACAACGATGAATTCACCGATCTCGCGTCGCACCATGACTCTGTCCGCGGTGGCCGGCGCGGCCGCCCTCGGCGCCACCGGCGTCGCGCACGCGGCTCCACGGGATACGCCGGCCGCCGCCAAGGAGCCCGCGCGCGGGAAGCGGCTCCCCACCATCGTGCTGGTGCACGGCGCCTTCGTCGACGCTTCCAGCTGGACCCCCGTGGTGCAGCGGCTGCAGCGGCTGGGCCACCGTGTCGTGGTTCCGCCGAATCCCCTGCGCAGCGTGTCCGGTGACGCCGCCTACGTGCGCAGCGTCCTGGACGGCATCGAGGGCCCGGTCCTGCTGGCCGGCCACTCCTACGGCGGTTCCGTCATCAGCCGTGCGGCGGTCGGCTCCGCCCAGGTCAAGGGGTTGGTCTATGTCGCGGCCTTCGTCCCGGACGTCGGCGAGAGCGCTGCCGCGCTGAGCGACAAGTTCCCGGGCAGTTCGCTCGCCGCGACCACGGTGGTCCAGAAGTACCCGCTGCCCGGTGGCGGTGTCGGCGACGAGCTCGTCATCGCACAGGACCTCTTCCCTCTGCAGTTCGCGGCCGGAGTCGACGAGGCGACCGCCCGGACGATGGCCGTCGGACAGCGCCCGATCACCGTGTCGGCCCTGAACGAGCCGGCCACCGCTGCGGCCTGGAAGACGCTGCCCGTGTGGTACCTCATCGCCACCGAGGACCGGAACATCCCGCCGAAGGCGCAGCGCTGGATGGCCGCGCGCGCCAAGGCGCACACGGTCACCGTGCAGGCACCGCACGCGGCCGCGGCCAGTGCCCCGCGTGCCGTCGCCGATCTGCTCGACGAGGCGGCGCGCGCCGTCGCCGCCGGGCACTGACCACGCACCGCCGGACCGCGGAGCGCGGCCGGTTCCGTGACGACGGCGCCCTTGTCGGGCTCTCCCGTGCCGGCCACGTCGGCGGTAAACCCCCTCTCGTGCCACTCGCCGGGCGGCCCGGCTCGCCGCCCCCATCGACGCCATCAGGAGGCGAACCATGACCACCACCGCGGACCAGGCGCTCGGCAGTCAGCCGAAACTGCACCAGAAGGGCTCTCTGATACAGGAGTTCGGGACGGTCAGGCAGTATCCGATCGGCCTGTCCTACGACGCCCGGATGTTCTCCTGCCAGCGGCTCAACAAGTGCCTGGCGGACACCTCGATCCTGTACGGCCTCTACAAGAAGAGTCACTGGCTGATGCGGGGTGCGACCTTCCACCAGCTTCACCTGCTGCTGGACAAGCACGCCGGAGAACAGCTCGAACTGATCGACACCCTCGCCGAGCGCGTGCAGTCGCTGGGGGGTGTCGCGGTGGGCGACCCCCGGCACGTCGCCGAGATCTCGTCGATCCCGCGGCCCCCGGACGGTGTCGAGGAGGTACCGGCGATGCTCTCCCGTCTGTTGGAGGCGCACGAGACGATCCTCATCGAGGCTCATGACGCTGCCGCCCGCGTCAACGGGACGGGCGACGACGGCACCAACGACGTGCTGGTGTCGCAGATCATCCGGACCGGCGAACTCCAGGTGTGGTTCCTCGCCGAGCACCTGGTCGACACCCCTCTGGTGCGCGTCTGACCGGACGCGGAGACCTGCGGCATACCGGTCGGCCGTCGTCGGCCGACCGGTATCGGCGTGCCCAGCACAGAGTCGTGCCCAGCACAGAGATGTGCCCAGCACAGAGTCTTCCGGTGAGCTGCAGAGAGTAGATCGCGCGTTCGTGTGAGGTGCGGGCCCGTGGAACTCGGCAGGGTGTCCGTAGACCCTCGCCGAGAGCGGAAACGCGGCGTCGCCTGGAACGGGAGAGAGCTGATGGAAGCCGGTTGCACCACTGAGTCCGTGCCGGGACACAGAAGATCGGTCCACTTGCGAGATGCCTTGTCGCGGGTGTTCCCCGCGACGGACATTTCCGTCCCCCGCCAGGAATGCCGGGGGTCCCTGAGGATGTCCCGGCTGGGGCCGGTACAGGCCGTCACCATGCAGGGAGTCACCACGCAGGACGACTCCGTGCGGGTATGCCGGCTCGCTCAGCCGACGGCCTCGCAGCGTGACGAGGCTCTGCTGGTCGTCATCCCGGTCCAGGGGGCCGTCGCTGTCGACCAGGGTCACGGAGTCATCCGGGTGAGCCCCGGCGCCACCGTCTTCTGCGACCTGTCCCGT
Source organism: Streptomyces sp. NPDC008125 (assembly GCF_042957125.1). Taxonomy (NCBI): domain Bacteria; kingdom Bacillati; phylum Actinomycetota; class Actinomycetes; order Kitasatosporales; family Streptomycetaceae; genus Streptomyces; species Streptomyces sp. NPDC008125. The sequence goes on along the minus strand of NZ_JBIBHR010000001.1, from coordinate 452,348 downwards.
CCGATGCGTATCGACTTCTCCGGGTCCTTCCACGCGACGTGCCTCATCGTGCCGAAGTGGCTCGTGAGTCTGACGGAAGACGAATTGCGTCGGCTGACGGCGAAGCCCATCCACGCGGACACGCCGTCAGGTTCGCTGTTGCTGCCTCTGCTGACCCAACTGGCGAACACCGCACCGGCTCTGTCCTCGGGTACCGGCGAGGCACTCGTGAGCAATGTCGTCGACCTCATCTCCGTACTGGCCGGTGAGTGGCTGCGTGAGGCGACGGACGAAACACCCGAGGCCGCACGCCAGTTGTTGTCTCGAATCCAGGAGTACATCGATCAGCACCTGGGCGATCCGGACCTGTCTCCGGAGGCCATCGCCCAGGCGCACCACATCTCCGTGCGCTACCTCCACAAGCTGTTCCAGTACGAGGACATGACGGTCAGCCGATGGGTCCGACGCCGTCGCCTGCACGCGTGCCGCCGCGAACTCGCCCGCCGCACCCGCACGAGCCAGACCATCGCCGCGGTGGCCCGCGGATGGGGGTTCACCAGCTCTGCCCACTTCAGCCGTGCGTTCCGGACGACCTACGGCATGTCCCCGGCCGAGTGGCGGGGCTTGGTCCGTCAGAAGCCCGGAGCGCGGGTGTCCCGTCCTGCGACCGGGAAGGCCGGGACCGTCGTCGGACCGGTGCCACGTGAACCGGGGCTCCACCCGGCCGAGGTCCTTGGCGGCGGGCTCGTGGAGCGGCCAGGGGGTGTCCGGCGACAGTGAGGGCCGCTCCGGTCAGCACGATATTCGGACGTTTTTTCCCTTGCACGCTGATGCATTGCACACTGTGACCGTCTCCATTCTTCGATCGGCAGGCGGGCCATGTACAAAGACCGGGATCGTAGGAGCCGACGTCTGGGGCTGACGAGCTTCACCGTCGCCGCGAGCAGTCTGCTCGCCCTGCTGATCGGTGTGGGCTTCGCCGTCCTGCTCTGGGCCGTCGCCGACTCCAACAGCGCTACTTCGGACCGACGCGCCTCCCGGGCCGAACTCGTCGAAGCCGGCGTCATGGAACAACTGCTCGTCGACCTGGAGACGGGGCAACGCGGTTACATCATCACCGAGCGTGAGGACTTCCTCGCTCCGTGGGTGGCGGCGCGCAAGGCGCTGCCGGAGGAGACGAGACGGTTCACCGAGGGCGCCACCTCCCCGGAGCAGCGGCGTGCCGCCGAGCGGATCGCACGAGGGGTGCAGGCCTTCCTCGACGGCTATTCGATCCCGCTGGTCGAGATGGTTCAACGCGGCGACTCCCACGCCGTCGACCCGAAGCAGACGGCCCAGGGCAAGGACGACGTCGATGAACTGCGGGCGCAGTTCGACACCTATGTCAAGGATGAGCGCAAGAAGCTGGCGGCGCGTGAGGACACCGCCGCGGCCAACAGCCGTCGGGCCGTGCTCGCCGCCGCGCTGGGGCTCGCGGCATCGACGGTGGTCGTGGCAGTCTTCACGGTGCTCCAGCACCGCGCGGTGGTGAGGCCGGTGCGTGGTGCCGCAGCGGCGGCGCGGGAACTGGCGAGCGGTGACCTGACCGTGCGGGTCGCTCCCAGCAAGGTGGCGGAGATCGGGACGCTGGGCAGCTCCTTCAACAGCATGGCGGCCTCCCTCCAGGAGAGCCGCCGCCGCATCATGGAGAACACCGAGGCCGTGCACCGCCGTACGGCCCGGGATCTGCACGACGGGGCACAGCAGCGTCTGGTGAGCCTGATGATCGGGCTGCGCCTGGCGAGGGAGCTTCTTCCGGACACGGAGGCGTCCGCGGCCGAACTCCTGGACCGGTCGATCGACAACGCGCAGACCGCCATCGACGAGCTGAGGGAACTCGCCTCGGGGATCTACCCCTTGGTGCTGACGGCCAAGGGCCTGGTCGCGGCCGTGAGAGACCTGGCGCACCGGTGCCCGGTGCTCACAGTCGTCGAGAGCGAGGACGAGCGCAGGATCTCCACGACGGTCGAGGCGAACGCGTACTTCGTCGTCGCAGAGGCCGTGACCAACGCGGTCAAGCACGCCCGGGCGTCCCGGATAGACGTCTTCATAGCCTTCGGCGACATGCTGCGGATCGACGTCTCGGACGACGGCATCGGCGGCGTCGACTCGGCCACCCCCGGCAGCGGGATGGCCGGGCTGGCGGACCGGGTGGCCGCCTTCGACGGCAAGCTGACCATCGACTCCCCGTCCGGTGGCGGCAGCACCTTGCAGATCAGGATTCCCCTCCCTGACTGAGTTCCGACCGAGTCCGGACCGAGTCCGGACTCGGTCCGGTGTCTCCGTGCCGCGCCGGGGGTCGGGCCGTGCGGGACCGGGCGGTGTCGGGACCTCCCCGGAGCCCGCCCCACGCCGCCGCCCGGGGGGACGGTCCGGACCGTCTGCGGAGCGGGCGGCGCCGGTGGTACAGCGGGTGCGGGTCGCAGCGCGTGCTGTACCGGGTCGAAGCGCTCACGACTGTGGGGTTCTCCCCACAGTTTCCCCGGGGTGCGCCCCCGTGCACGTCTCAGGTGTCCTTGACAGCCAACGGGCCTGGAGATGGCCGAGTCTTGGGTCACGACCGAGGACACCGACCGTGCCGCCAGACCGATGGCGAAGAACAAGGCTGCCGCTGGTCACCGGCCCGGCGGCAGCTCGCCGACGGAGACGCTCCGGACTCGGCGCCGCCCGGCCGCACGGCTCATGTACCACTGGAGACTGCCATGATCCTGGCCACTGACATCCTGCCGACGACGACCGGTGCCGCGGACCGGGCTCCCGCGACGACCGGGCGTCCGCACCGTCCGGTGGGGGAGCGACTCCGCGAGTCGGTGCTGAGGCTCGTGCACAACGACGAGGGCGGGGTGCGGTGGGTCGAGGGCTGCGCCGGTTCCGGGAAATCCCACGCTCTGGCCCGCGCCGCCGAGGAAGCCAGGCTGGCCGGGGCCCTCGTGCTGTACGGAAAGGGTGTCGCCGGCCCTGGGGTGCCGCCCCTGACACCCCTGCTGGAGGCCCTCGCTCACACGCACGCGGCCGGGAACAGTGGGTCCGACGCCCCGCACCCGGCGATCCGGCGGGCCGAAGACTGTCTCCGGGACTTCGCAGGCGGACAGCCGGTCGTCTTCGTCCTCGACGACGTGGAGTACTGCGACGGCCTGACCCTGCTCGCCGTGCGCACCCTCACCGAGCGGCTCGCCGGGCTGCCGTTGCTGTGGCTCCTGGCCGCGCGGACCTCGCACGACGTACCGGCCGTCACGTCGCTCCGCCACGACCTGCTCACCGGTGGGGCCACGACCGTCGAACTGCGCCCTCTTCTCCCCGGAGCCGTGGACGCGCTGGTGGGGGAGCTGCTGGGGCCGCGGGCCGAGACGGCACAGCCGTACCTTCCGCTGCTGGGGGGCCTGCCGGGAGCTGTCCGCCATCTGTGCGCCCTGCTCAGGGCAGGGTCCGGCCCGGAACGGGACGACGACGCCGCGCCGGACCGGGTGGCCGGAGCTGTCATCGCCCGAAGGCTGGAGCAGTTGACGACCAGCGCGAAGGATCTCGTGCTGATCGCTTCCGCCCTCGACGACGGCACCGGCGTGGGCGTCCGGCATCTGTGCGGCATGCTCGGCCGCGACGAAGCCCTGTTGCTCCCCCCGCTGCGAGAGGTGCTGGCGACCCAGCTGATGCGAGCGGACCGGGGACATCTCAGCTTCTCGCACCCCCTCGTGCGCGAGACAGTGAGGGCCACGCTGCCCACGCCCGTCAGGCACTCCGTCTGCCGACGCTCGATAGGCCTGCGGCTGGCGGAGGGAGCTCCGGCGGCGTCCCTGGCGGCCGGCATCGCCGAGGTCGCCGAGACAGGTGACGAGCAGGCCATGCGCATCCTCCGGGCCGCGGCCCTGGAGGTGGCGCCCTTCGCGCCGGCCGTCGCCGCGACCCACCTGCGCAGCGCGATGCACCTGAGCCGCGCCGCACCTCGCCGACGGCTGCGGCTGGCGGCGCAACTGGTGCCGGTGCTGCGGGAGACCGGAGAGACCGACGAAGCGCTCGCCCTGGCCCGCGACATCCTCCAGACACCGCCCGACCCGGTCACTCACGCGCGGGTGTGCCTCGAAGCGGTTCGCACGGGTGGTCCCTTCCCGGTGCCCGAGGCCGAAGCCCACGTGCGCAGGGCTCTCCACCACCCCGACGTTCCTCAGCCGGTGAAGGACCAGCTCGTGACGGTGACCTCGCTGAGAGGTCTGTTGACCGGCGGGTCCGACGGGGGGCTGGACGCCACCGGACCCGCCCGCCGGACATCACCTGGGTCCACGCACCCGGTGAGCGCCCTCACGCGCCGGACACTGCGGTCGATGAACGCCGGTCGGCGGCACCGGTGGGAGGAAGCCCTCGGGCACAGCGAGGCGGTGCCGCCGATGATCGCCGAACTGGACCCGTCGTACGGGCCCGAGCTGCCGGAAGCGGTTCTGTCGATGGCCTGGCGGGCGACGCTCCTGGGACTGACCGGAGCGGGCCGCGCCGCTGCGGAACTGGTGGACGGCGGTCTGGCGGACTCCGAAAGGAGGGGCCGGCAGGCACGCCTTTCCTTGTGGCGGACCGCCCGCGCCCGGCTTCTGCTGGACGCGGGCAAGCTGTCGGACGCCGCCCGGGAACTCATGGCGGCCGGGACCGGGCCGCGCTCTCCGGGTGTCCTCGCGGCGGGGGAGACGGTCCGGGTGTGCACACGGGCCCGAGTCGCTCTCCATACCGGCGACAGCGCCGTCATGGACGAGTGTGCGGACGTCGCGGACGGCTACCTCACGAGTAACGACCCGCAGCTCCGGCGAGCCGGCGCGTGGATCCGCCTCTTGGCCGCGGACTACAGGTCCGAGACTCTCGCCCCCCACCACCTCCGCGCGGCTGCCGCCCACCTGCGCTCCGGCTTCGTCCACGCCAGCTGCATCGACGCGGGGGACGTGGTCCTGCTGACGGAGGCGGCCCTCGCCGCCGGGCAGCGGGAGGTGGCCGTCGACGCGGTGGATTTCTCCGTGGAGCGTGCCAGGCTCAATCCCGGACTGCCGCTCTGCGCCGCCGCGGCAGCACATGCGCGAGGCGTCCTCACACGCGGTGCCGACCTGCTCGTCGAGGCAGCGGAGCTCCACGGCGAGGCACGCCCCCTGCTGCGGGCGCGTGCGCTGGAGAGCGCGGCGGAGTGCGCCGCTCCGGACGGCGCGCGTACCGCCCCGTCCCTCGCCGGGGAGGCGCTCCGCCTCTACGACGACTGCGCCGCCGCACACGACGGGCGACGCGTGCGCGCCAGGATCAGCGAGCTCGCCGCCCGGCCACTGGCCGCCGCGCGCACCCCGGCCGTGGCGGACACCCCCTGGCGCGGGCTGACGAGATCGGAACTGGGCGTCGTACGACTGGTCGCCCACGGTGCCACCAACCGGGAGGCGGCCCAGCGGCTCTTCGTCTCCCCGCACACCGTGAACACCCATCTGCGCCACGCCTACGAGAAACTGGGCGTGCGCTCCCGAGCCCAACTGGCTCGCCTGTACGCGCGGGAAGTCGACGGCGGTACCTCCGCCCGACCCCTTCCGGCCACCGACGCCCGGCCCCGATGACGTGTGGCGCCCGGCCGGCACGCACGCTCGCCGCGTTGTCCGGATCACTCCGCCGCATCCAGGATCGGGCGGCCCCCGCCGTGCGGTCGCACGCACCGGACGCCGCCCGGCCCGGCCCCCGGCCGAACGACGGCAGTTCGACGGCGCACCCTAGGATGAGTGCATGAGGCAACCACTGCGAGCGGTGCTGGGGGAAGACCAGCCGATCATGCGCGAAGGCATCGCCACGATCCTGCGCAAGGCGGGTATCGATCTGGTCGCGGCCGTCGACAACGCCGTGGACCTGGTGCACGTTGCCGACACGTACCTCCCCGACGTGGTGATCACCGACATCCGGATGCCGCCGAACCTCCAGGCGGACGGCCTGGAAGCCGTTCTGAAGATCCGTGCCGATCGGCCGGAGACCCCGGTCATCGTCCTGTCCCAGTTCCTCGACGCGTCCTACGCGCTCGATCTGGTGGGAGACGACCCCAGAGGAGTCGGCTACCTCCTGAAGGAGAAGGTGGCCAGCCCCCAGATCATCATCGACGCGGTCGAGCGGGTCGTGGCCCGGGACTCGGCACTCGACCCGGACGTGATCTCGGCCCTTCTGGGGCGCAAGCGTCCGCACGACCCGCTGGCCGCGCTGACACCGAAGGAGCACCAGGTCCTGGCGCTGATGGCCGAAGGCCATTCCAACACGGGTATAGCCGAGCAGCTCGTCGTGACCGTCGCGGCCGTGGAGCGGCACGTGACCGGCATCTTTCTGAAACTGGGTCTGAGCCAGGGAGCTTCGGGGCACCGGCGGGTGCTGGCCGTACTGCGTTATCTCGGGCAGTAGTCCACCGGAGAGCGTGCCGGGGGGCCGAGACGGCGGAGAGCGCGGAACGGAGCAGGTGTCAGTGTGCCGAGCGAGCGAACAGTCCCGGCAGATCGGCGTCGAACAGCATGTCCTTCGTGACGAAGGCTTCGATTCCCGCGCTCACCAGTTCCTCCCGCGGCAGGTACAGCTTGTCGGTGGAGGTGAGTACCACGCGGGGCCGGTCGCCCTCGTCGGTCAGCTGCCGAGCCACGCTGATCCCGTCGACGTCGGGCAGGTGGAGATCGAGCAGCAGGCCGCAGGGGCGATGGGCCCGCACCGCGGCCAAGGCCGAGGCGCCGTCACCGGCTTCCGCCACGACACGAAGACCCCGCGACACCAGCAGTCTGGCGGCCATGTCGCGAAAGCCGGGGTCGTCGTCGGCCACGACGATGTCGATGCACATGACCCCAGCATGCGTACCACGGCGGCAGCCGCACCATAGGGGGTTCCCTACAGTTTGTGCACCTTCCTGCGGGACGGTCCCTCCGGACGGCAGATCACCCCGGCCGACCCCGCGGACCGGCCGAAGACGACCGGCTCGCAGACGGCCCGGGGAAAGCCCGGCCTTGATCGTGTCACGAGCTCATGGCGCCGGACCATCGTCGTCGCCTACCGTGTTGTCGCCCTTTGAGCGGTGGTGCGAGTGCCGGGGGCTGGGCCGGGGCTGGGCCGTGGGTGTGGCTGCCGCGTGCTCGGGCTCGTCCGCGGAACGGCGACGGCGGACTGCTCGTACGAGCGCGTCACGGAATGCCGGTGCTCGGACGGGGCGGTTACTGATCAATATGCGTACGCCGTGGGGAAAGGGCATGCGTGAGCACAGCGAAAAGAGAGAGATCGGCTTTCGGCAGTGCCTTGCGGGACATGCGGCTGGCTGCCGCGCTGACCATCGAGGGTCTCGCCGAGGCGTCCGGTGTGAGCGTGCGCGCCATCGGTGATCTGGAGCGAGGACTGCGTACGGCTCCGCAAGGGCGCACGGTGGTCGCGCTCGCGGAGGGGCTGGGTCTGACCCGGCCCGACCGGGAGCGTCTGCTGGGAGCCGCTCGTTCCGGGCGCAGCGAGGGGTACAGCCCGGTCGGGGTGCAGGTGCCGCCCAGCGCCATGAACGACTTCGTCGGTCGTGACCGGGAACTCGCCGGGCTCGCCGAGCTGGGGGAACAGGTCGCCGGAAGTGCCCGTTCGGCGGTGGTGGCGATGTCCGGGGCCCCCGGGGTCGGCAAGACGGCCCTCGCACTGCAGTCGGCCCGCCACCTTGCCCGGTACTTCCCGGACGGCCAACTGGTAGTGCGGTTGCGCGGCCTGGACAGGGACGCGCCGGAGCCGACCGAGATCATGCAGGCTGTGCTCCGAGCGCTTCGGGTGAGCGACCGGGACTTGCTGAAAGCCGGTCCGGAGGGCTGTCCCGAACTCTACTGGCAGGTGCTGGCGGAGCGACGCCTGCTTCTGGTGCTGGACGATGCCCGCGACGAGGCGCAGGTACGCCCGCTGCTACCCGGTTCCGGCGGAGGCATGGTGGTCGTGACCAGCCGTCGCATGCTCACCGGGCTGGAGAGTGTGCGACGCCTCCCGCTGGGGGAGCTCGACGCACGCGAGGCCGCCGCGATGCTGATCACGATGATTGGCGCGGAGCGGGCGGCGGCGGATCCCGGCGCCCTGGAGAGGATCGTTCGGTACTGCGGGTTTCTGCCGCTCGCCCTCAGAGCTGCGGGCGACCGCCTCACTCGCCCGGGGTTGTCGCTGAGCAGGTTCGCCGACCGACTCGCCCCCGAGGAGCGACGCCTGGGCGCTCTGACCGCGGGGGACGGAGGGGTCGCGGCTGCCTTCGGGCTCTCCTACCGCCGGCTCACTCCCACCGCCGCTCGCCTGTTCAGACACCTTGCGCTGGTTTCCGGACGCGACATCGATCCCGTATGTGCCGCCCACCTGGCCGGGCAGCATCCGTTCGAGGCCGAGAACACCCTGGAGGAACTGGTGGAAGCGGGTCTGCTGGGTGTGGAAGGCGATCGCTACCGGCTCTCCGACCTGCTACGGCTCTACGCTGGTTCGCTGTTGACCGCGGAGGAGAGATCGAAGGACGCCGACGGCGCCGGTACCGCCCCGCGTGATCGGCTCCGGCGGACGGCTGTTGTCGACGGCCGCTGACACGGCAGGCACGCGGTCGTCCATGTCCCCGCAGGAACCGCACGTCAGGTGGTGTACGTGAGGGCCGTGATCCGGCAGACTCTCCTGGTACGACCCTTCCCGGGGTCCCGCGCCTCTGTCGGCGCCCCGCGGTTGCTTCTCAGCACCGTGGTGAATCCACGTCCCGCGGTGATTCCTTCGCCGTGTGCCCGATGGCCGTCTTCGTGCGGCATTCCGGCAGGCAGGCCCTCGACGTGACCCGCGTTCCCTCGCGTGGCCTGTTTCTGCCTCTCTTCTGCCTGGAGTGCCCACGGCCCGGCTGGTTGGCTGGTCGCAGCGGGGGACCGGGCCGCAGCGCCGCCGTCCGGATCTGTCGTGGGGGCTTCCTCCCCACGACACGACATCCGCACCGACCGGGCGAAACCCCGCTACTTGCGAGGGGGCGAGCATCTGCCGAGCCCGTGCGCGCGGGTGTCCGCAGTCCCTGCCGGCACGCATGACGAGAGGAGAACCGGATGAGTATCGTGCTGACGACCGCTTCCGTGCCCGAGGAACGCAGACTCGCCTACTGGCGCGAGGCGATCGAGCGGGCGCTGGTGCCCGTGGCCGTCGCTCTGCCCGGGGACCGCCCTTTCGAAGGCCACATCGTCTCCCACCGGGTGGGAGAGGTGCGGGCCACCCGCGTGGAGGCCGACGCGTACCGGGTCAGCCGGACGGCGGCCCACATCACGCGCTCGCCAGAGCCGTTCGTGGCCGTCGCTCTCCAGACGTCGGGCACGGCGATCCTCACCCAGAACGGTGACCAACAGGTCGTCGCGAACGCTGGTGATCTCTTCGTCTGGGACACGACTCGCCCGTACTTCCTGGACTTTCCCGGGCGTTTCTCCACGCACATCGTCCACATCCCGCGCCGCATGCTGGGACTGCCGGGCGAGGATCTCCGCTGCGTCACCGGCAGTGTGTTCCGAACGGACCAAGGATGTGCGGCGGTCCTCAAGCCGTTGCTCGCCATGATCATCTCCTCGGTGCAGGCGTTCTCTCCTCCTGCCGCGAACGGTCTGGCCCACTGTCTCGCCGACGTCTTCGCCGCCCTGGTCGCCGAAACCACCGAGGACGCGGCGTCGGGGGGCCCGAACGCGCGGCACCACATGGTGCAGCGGGTTCGTGAGCACGTCGACGAGAACCTTGCCGATCCCACCCTGTCACCGGAGTCCGTCGCGAAGGCGCACCACATTTCGGTGCGCTATCTCCACCGGCTCTTCGAGGGTGAGGACACCACGGTGGGTCGACTCATCCAGCGGCGCAGGCTGGAGGAGTGCGCGCGGGAGCTGGCCCGCAACGGCCGGACGGCGTCCTCCGTCTCGTCCATCGCCCAGCGCTGGGGTTTCGTCAACCCCACCCACTTCAGCCGGGTTTTCCGGGATGCGTACGGTCTGCCGCCCCGCGAGTGGCGCATGATGCGTCTGGCGGCGGAAGACAGCGGCATCAGGGCCAAGCAGTCCGCTGCCGTCGCCCCGCCGCGCTTCCCCGGGGCGCCCGCACAGGCGGCCGTCGGAGGCGACCGTCCGGGCCGGCCGGGTACGTACGCGAGCGGCTTTCTGTCACGCGTGCCGCTCGAGTCGGGCCGGAACGAGGCGACACGGCGCACGGGCGACTCCGGACGCGAGCGCGAGTCCTCGGGGTGCGGAGCGGGATGACGCGGTCGCGGTGGCCGCCGAAGCGACTCCTGTGACGATTGCGCCGACCACGCCCCCACGCTCCCCACGGCCGGACACGGCTGAGAAGGCGTGGGGGCCAATCGTGCGGGGCGGGGCCCACCCCGAGGCGCACGACCCCTAATCGCTCTCCGGGGAGTCCAGAAGAGCGAGCTGTGCGTGCGCCTCATCGACTCGGGGGGGCGCCGCGTCGGAGCCGAGTGCGAGGCATGCGAGGAAGGTTTCCCGCGCTTCGGTCACGCGTCCGGCGGAAACGAGGACGCGTCCCAGATGGACGAGATGGACGCTCATGAGCCAGTAGTTGCCGGATTCCCGGCAGATGCGCACCGCGCTCCGCAGGTTCGTGAGGGCCTCTTCCTCCCGCCCCAGCAGCGCGAGACTTCTGCCGGTACCGGAGAGGATGTTGAGGCGTGATGATCTCGCGACATGGGGTTCGATCAGGTCGTCGGCCTCTTCGAGGAACGCATGGGTGTGCTGGAACGAGGTGAAAGCGGCTTCGGCGTCCCCAGCGGCCAACAGGTTGATGGATCGGGCGTGGTGAGCCTGGAGACTGCCATGGATGTCACCGGCGGACGCGAAGAGACCGGCAGCGTGGTCGCAGTGACGTGCGGCTTCGCGGTGCTGCTTCACAGTGGCGTGTCCCCACGCGAGGTAGTAGTGCGACCACCCCTGCTGGGATACGTCACAGGCTTCCTCTGCGGTCGCCAACGCCTGGCCGGAAAGGGCGAGGCTCTCGGCGGGGCGGCCCTCGCAGACGAGTGCGGCCCAGGCGCAGTAGTTGAGCTGAGTCGCTTCAGCGGCCTTGTCGCCCAGAGCCTTGGCGCTGCGTGCGCCCAGGTCGAACACCTCGGGCCAGTGACCCCAGAAGATCCACTGGTCGGAGAACCAGTGGAGGGACTCGGCCACCTCCACCACCAGCGCATGATCGCCCTGGTCCGCCGCAGCGCGCAGCGCGGTCAGCCAGTTCACCCCTTGCGTCTGCAGCCAGGTATGGGCCATGTCCGCCGAAGAGAGATCCACCAGCCCTTGCCAGTCCGCGGAAGGCGCACCGAAGCCCGGTTCGAACCAGCGGCCGGCGACGATGGTGGTCTCCAGCAGCCAGCGGTACAGACCGGCCCGGATGCGTTCCGGTTCCCCGACAGGTTCGTCGGCCCGGAGACGGGCGTCCGCGTACAGACGGAGCAGGTCATGCAGCGTGAAGCGGTTGCCATGGGTTCCGAGCAGCCCGGTCTCGACCAGTTCCTCCAACGTGTCCTCCACCGAGGGAAGACTCTGTCCGAGCAGTTGCGCGGCGCAGGCCGATCCCGCGTCGGGGCCGGGAACCAGGGCGAGGCGTCGGAAGAGGCGGGCGGCGTCCGGCGTGAGCTGACGGTAGGAGAGGTCGAACGCGGCCGAAACCCGCCTGTCGCCGGCGACCAAGGCGTCCAGCCGGCGTTCCGCCACGTCCAGTCGGTCGGCCAGCCTGCGGACGGTCCAGCCGGTTCGTGTCGCCAGCCAGCTTCCCGCCAGGCGAAGGGCGAGCGGGAGATACCCGCACTGTCGAGCCACGTCGTCGAGCGCCGAAGACTCGAGGGACGCGCGTCGCGTTCCGATCATGGCGGTGAGGAACGCGACGGCCTCGTGGGGGAGGAGTTCCCCCAGTACGAGCCGGTGAGCACCGTGCAGCCCCGTGAGCATGCGTCGGCTGGTCACCATGACCATGGCTCGGCCGTGCGCAGGAAGTAGTGGCCGCACCTGGATCTCGTCCCGGGCATTGTCCAGGACCAGAAGGCAGTGCTTCTTGGAGAGGAGGTCCTGGTACAACGCGGCGTGCCCCTGGGGGGCGACTGCGGAGAGATCCTTGTCCGGCACTCCGAAGCCCTTGCAGACGCTCAGCACGAGCTCGGCCGTCGATGCCGGCGCCTCACTCATACCGCGTAGGTCCAGGACCATCCTGCCGTCCGGGAAACGCGCCTCCAGCTCCTGCGCGGCGTGCAGGGCGAGGGTGGTCTTTCCCGCACCGGGCGGACCCGACAGTGTCACCACTACCGGACGGTCCGACTCCTGGCCCGGCGTCAGGTCTTTCTGCCCCGTCCGGTCCGTCTGCCCCGAGACCAGAGCCATCAGCGAGGCCAGCTCGTGCTGTCGGCCGACGAAGTCGTTGATACCGCGGGGAAGGGGGCGAACGGCGACAGAACTGTGCGCGCCCACAGCGCCTCGCCGCGCCGCTGCGAGGAGACGGCCGCTCCGGGCCTCGTCCAGTCGAAGGCCTTCGGCGAGGGCGGCGACCGTCCGTCGTTGCGGCGCCGCACGCCGTCCCCGTTCCAGATCGCCAATCCCCCGGAGGCTCACCCCCGAGGCTTCGGACAGGCCCTTCATGGTCATATGGGCGTCCAGTCGCAGCTGCCGCAACAACGTCCCGAACTCCTGGACCTGCCCGTTCACCGTCGACCCTTCACTCCGTGGCTGTCATGCCCGCGCTACTGCGCCCTGCCCTTGAGTGACACATTCTTGCCTGTTCGGACACGATCCCCGGCAGGGGGTCGCGCTGGTGCGTCGCCCGCGGGTAGGCCGCCACCGCGGCTCGGACGCCGACGGGCCGGATCAGCCGGTCGTTCCCGGGTGCGCACCGATGGACACGTTCGTCCCCCAAGGAGCGCGCCGCTCCCCGCGTACTCCCGCGTACTCCCGCGTACTCCCGCGTACTCCCGCGTACTCCCGCGTACTCCCGCGTACTCCCGGACGAGTCACGACGGTCCCGCCGTCGTGACGCTCGGGGACAACGCACGCGGCACGCAGAGGAAAGTCGTGTTCCGGTGCGACGGATACGTTCTGTCCCGGCGCTCGCGGCTTTCACCTCGGACGGCCCCGTTGCCGCATCAGGCCCGGGGAGTCGAGGGGCTGAGCGCGCGCACCCGTCGGTACGCCCGCCACAAGGACCGGGTGGCCACCGTCTTCGAGGTGAACGACATCGTCGCGGCGGCCGAACTGGTCCGCAACGACCTGGGCCTCTGCATCATGCCCAGGTCGGTCGCCGACCGGTTCCCCGACCTCCGTCAGTACCGCATCCGTCGGCACGCGCCCACCTGGAAGGTCATGGTGGTACGCCCGCCCGGGGACCCGTCGCCCGCCGTCGCCGCTCTGCTCCGTCATCTTGCCTGACGGCGGCGCCTCTTCGGTCGCCTCGTATCCAGGGCGGACAACGTGTTCGTGTGAACTGCGGAACCCCGCGGTGAACTTGCTCCGCTTCGACGGACACCATGGGCGCGGCCGTGGGCGTCGACGTGATGGCGGTGGCCCCATGCCGTCGCATCGGCTTGCCCCGGAGCGCGGGCAAGCCGCAGCAGTGGTTGACGACCGACCAGGAGCAGAGCATCGTCGACGAACTGCCCGCCCCTGGACCATGACGTTCGTTTGACGCCCAGGGCAACCGCACGCCGGCCGACGAACCAAAAATGCGCTCCGACCGTGCTTTTCTGTGATTCGTACAGGCTGACATCATTCCGATGACGCACCACAAGGACTGCGTCGCGATCCTGGAGCCGGTCGCGAACCCTGCCTGACCTGCGGGTTTGAATGGTGTGCGGGGCGGGCGTAACGAGCGTTGTCTTGACGCTGCAATGACGCCCGCGACGCTCCCGGGCTCAGGTACCACCGCCCTCATGAGGAGTAGTGATGCAGGACCGGGTGGGGAACGACAGAACGAGCCTCAGAGCCGAAATGCTTTCGTTCCTGCTCGAACCGTTGGGAGTGGACGCCCTGTTCGGGGCGGCCGCTCTCCAGCGCTTCGCCGAGGACGTGGGCGCGGTCGCCCAGGCGTGCGGGCTCGCCGGCCTGCCGCCGTCCGGGAGCACTCTCCCGTGGGTGTGCGACGCGGTGGCCGCCTGCGTCGAGCAGCACGAACTGGTCCGTCTGACAACGGCGGGAGGCCGGACGCCGGTGCGGGACGGGGGAGGGGTCCTCCGGGAACTGAAGCAGCTCGAAGGGGTGCGGACTCACCTCGGTGCGCTGGAAGATGTGCCGGTGGAAGCGCTTCGGGCGGACGCCGCGACGGTGGCGGCCGCGGAACGACTGTTGACCGAAGTCCTTGAGCCGTGCCGTCGTGCGGACCAGGAATGGCCCAAGGAGATCCTGCGCTCCATCCGTGAGATCGACATGGAACCCCTGCTGGCCGACCTGGCTCGTCGATCAGGCGGCCGGAAGGCGGCGGAGGCGCGTGAGCTCGTGCTCGGACGCAGTGTCACGGCGGCCCGGGAGCTACGGAACCGGGAGCTGGTGCCACTGCTGGAGAAGGTGCGGGACCTCGTTGCCGCGGAGGAGTCGTACGAGGCGTTCCTGTCCGAGCGGCCGCAGTGGTGGCGTTGGCTCGCCCCGGACACGCGGTCCGGGCTCAGACCGGATCGACGCGACGCACTGCTCTGGGCGATAGAGGCCCGTGACACCGGTGTCGTGTCCGGAAGCACGGTGGACATGCTCGCGGACCACGGCGTGCGGGCGGTGATCGAGCAGGGGCTCACGGCGGTGCCCGCGAACAGAGTCGTGTTCACGGCCCCGCCCGCCACGAGCTCGGCTGCAAGGATCACGGCAGGGTTGCGGGCGGTCGCCTCCCGGACCGGCATCAAGGAGCTGCGGGCGTTCGAGTCCTGGTACACGAGAAACGTCGCGTCGTTCGATCGCGTGGCGGCGGCCATGGACCTGAGGCGAACCGAACCGCACCTCGGTGAGGCTCTTGAGGCCCTGGTCGGCGAGCTCGCGTCCGGGGCGGTGGACACGAGCCGATCAGCGTACCGGGACATCCAGACCGGTCTCCGGGAGGCGGCCGAGGCCCATCTCTCGCGTACGTCGTACTCCTCGCACGCGATCGAGAGCGAGGACCTCGTCGACGTCATCAGCCGCATCGGGGAGCTCGAACGTGAAGTGCGCGAGGCCGTACGGGTCATGCCCCCGGCGAAAGGCAGGCTGCGCGTGGCCATCGCCGGACGAACCAAGTCGGGGAAGACCACGCTCCGCAAAGCGCTGACCCGCGACGCGGACCGGACCGGGATCGGGCGAGGGGCGCACCGCACCACGCGGGAGTCCTCCGCGTTCCACGTCGGCTCCGTGACGTATCTCGACACGCCGGGCTTCGCCGCGAAGGACGACGACCTCGACGCCACGCGCGCTCGGGCCGCGTGCGACAGCGCCGACGCGGTGATATGGAACTACGCCGACACGCTGCGCGAAGAGGAGGCGGCCGAATTGCAGCGGCTCCTCCGCGCGGGTAAACCCCTGCTCGCTGTCGTCAATGTGAAGGGGCGGGTCGACGAACCGCACCGTCTCCAGCGGTTCGCCGAGAATCCGGAAAGAGAGTTCGCGTCGACGGCCGGTCACACCGTCCGGATCGAGCAGGTCTCCAGAGCGGTCGACGCCGCGCCACCCGTTGTCCTCCCGGTCCACTCCGGTGCCGCGCACGAAGCGTTGTCCACCAGGGACCGGGCACTGGGCGACAAGGCCCTCCGGGCGAGCAGGCTGCCCGAGCTGGAGCGGTCCCTCACCCGGCTCCTGGCCGAGCGCGCGATTCCGCTTCGCGCGGTCCGGCTGGCAGAGGAGGTACGGGCGCCGGTCGCCGCGTTCCACGACCGGCTGGTCGGGGAACTCCCCGGGATCGATCTCGCGCTCGGCGCACTCGAACGCTCTGCGTCGCGTGACCGGGCCGCGGTGGTCAAGGCTTTCCGGACAGCGGACCAGGGCACGCGCGACCGGCTCGAAGCCCAGCGTCACCGCGCCAAGGAACGGTTGTCCGATGTGGTGCGGGACTTGGGCGGCGTGGATCACGCGCAGCGGTGGAGCGACTTCGTCACCGGTCTGGAACTGGAGGGACTCCTCTTCGGCCTCGCGGACGAGTTCGAGCGGGAGGCGCGGAAACGGGGGATGCTTCTGCGCATACGCGCGGGCGCTCACGAACATCAGGACGACGCGCAGCCGCGTGTACGACCGCGTCCGAACCTGAAGGAGAAGGCCGTGAGCCTGGGCACAGCGGCAGCCAAGGGAATGGCGACAACCCTTGTGAGGTCCGTCGCCGCCAAGGGGATCCCCAAGAAGCTCGCGGTCCCTCCTCCCGCGGCGACAGCGGTGTACGCGGTGGAGATCCTGGCCGGAGCCTTGAAATCGGTGAACAGCGAACTCGATCGCGCGCGGCGGGCCAATGACAGGTGGACCAGCGCGACCACGATCCAGGCCGAGGCATCCCTCGACGAGCTGTTCGACGGGCTCGCGGCGTGGTCGGCCCGGATCACCGATCACGCGACGGCTCACGTCGACGCCCGGTTCCGAGCGCGGTCCGCGGACATCAGCGGCACGCGGGAGCGGTTCGAGCGGCTCTGCCGGCTGCGGCCGGTCGTGCGGTCCGCTCTCGACGCGAGCGACCTCGTCCTGGCGCGCCGTCTCCTGACTCTCGCGGGCGGGGACCCGGCAGCGATCCGTCTGGCACGCCGAATGCCGGGAGTCGAGCTTCGTGTCTGGACCGACGCGCCCCGCGTCGCCGACGTACGGGCTCGTCTGCAGCAACAGTTCGTGGACGTCCTCCCCGAACGGATAGGGATCCGCACGGATTCCGGAAGCCTCGGCACCCGCGAAGGAAACACAGATGACTGACGGTAATTCCATGGACGCGCCCGGGAACGACGGGGATCCGCATGCCCCCGTACTCGCTCTGATCGCACGGGCCGAGGAAGTTCTGGACGCCCACCCTCGAACGCGCGGCCTGACCGCGAGCCTGCCTCGTGCGGACATGAGCCCGCTGCGCATCGCGCTCATGGGTCCGTACAGCGCGGGGAAGTCCATGCTCGTCGCGGCGTTGCTCCGGCTCCCTGCGACCGCTGTCGGCGAACTCGTCGACGCGGCGCCCAAGACGCACGAGCCGACGCCGTACGCGTGGAACGGGGTGCAGCTCGTCGACCTGCCCGGGACTCTGTCGGGTATCGACGCGCACTCCGACGCGGCACGACGTGGCGTGCGCGGTGCGGACGCGCTGATGATCGTGACGACGAGCGAACTGCCGGGTGAAGCGGAGACCGAGGCGATTCTCCGGACGCTCGACGCCGACGGGTTCGCCGACCGGTGTGTGGTCGTCGTCAACAAGATGAACGCCGAGAACAGTGATCGCGACGTCGTCCTGGACGAGATGCGCGGGCGCCTCGGATCCTTCGCCGACCGTGTGCCGATCGTCCTGGCCGACGCACGCGACTACGTCGACGCGGTCAATGATCCCGCTCTCCCGGCCGCTCAGCGTGAGTCGCTTTGGGCGGAGAGCGGTATTGATCCCCTCAAGGGCGAGTTGCGGAGGATCATCGCGCCCGGTGTCAGCGGTGTCCGGCCCAGGGCGCAAGCCTTCGAACTCATCCGAGTACTGGAGGACGCCGAGCGGCAGTGGGTGCTGAACGGCGAGGAACTTCGTGCCGTGGAGACCGCGAAGAAGGGCGAGGAGTCGATCGCGCGGGCCAGGGAGCGTGCACTGAGCGGCCTGGAGAGGGAGAGCGAAGCCGTCGCCTCCAGGATCACAACGGCCGGTGACCGGGCCGCTTCCGGTGTCTCGGAGAAGGACGGTGCCGTCCCCGGCCACGTCGCTCGTGCCCTGCAGGACGAACTGGAGTGTGCGATCGCCGAGTTCGACGCGAGATTCGACACGTTGGTGAGGGCGGAGTTCGACGCCCTGGTCGCCGAGTACGGAACCGGTGTTCCCGAGCCCGAATCCTGGGTGAACGACCTCGAAGCACCCGACCCGACGGTGGACGCGTCCTCGGTCGACGCGTCCCCGGACGACACGTCACCGCTGACGCATGGGGTCAAGGAAGCGGCGAAGAGAGCCGCGAAGGAGAGCGCGGCGAAGGCCCATCAGCTGCTCGGGAAGATCGCGGACGGTGGCACCGGGCCGGGAAGCGCGGCCTCCGCCGTCGTGGAGAAGCTCAGCAGGAACAGGGTGGGCCAGAAGGTCCTCGACGTCGGCGGGAAGGTCTCCAACGGGGCGGGGAAGTTCAAACCGTGGGGGAGGACCAAGGCAGTCGGCAAGGTGGCCGGCGCGGCCGGCAAGGCGCAGTGGGCGCTGGCGGTCATAGGGCCGCTGATGGACCTGTCCGGCGTTGCGCGTGACCAGAGCGAGTGGATGGGGGTCAACAAGCGGCGGAAGCAGATGAGGAAGCACTTCGACGAGGAAGCACGCGAACAGCGGACCTTTCTCACCGCCGCCGGCGAGCGGTATCTGAGCGAGTGGATCGACGAGGTGGAACGGTCGCTCGACGGCCTCACGGAGCCGGGCTCAAGAGTCGAAACGGAGCGCGAAGCGGCCCTGACAGCGATCAGGAACCTCCGGGGCGAGGCCGAGAAGCTCGTCGGACCGACCCGCTGACCCGACGGTCCGACGTCCAGCGGTGAACACGGCCCCTCACCGCCACCTCCCGAAAGGTGGCGGGCCGCTCTCCGCCCCGTACAAGCACGTGGCCGGCAGCGAGGCCGGTTCGCTGCGCGATCGTCCCTCACCGTGCTCGCCCGCCCCGCCGCACCGGGAGAACACCGAGTTCGGGGAGGTCGGCCGTCCGACCGATCGGTTGACCGTGAAGCCATCGGCACCGCTGCGGGACCGGGTGCGCCACCGGTTCGACCGGCCGCCCGGAAGTGGTCCGCTGTTGCGCGCAGTTGACCACCACCAGCCCCCTCTCCAGCAGTCCGGCGCGATGAGCGATGAGGTTCTGGGGCCTCGTCCCGGATGCGGGGCCGCTGGAAAGGCGTGCCGGGGGATCAGGTCGATTCACGCACCACGAGTTCGTTCGGCATGATCACCGGTGTTGCGGGGCCGCCGTCGATCAGACCGAGGAGCAGGTGGACGGCGGCGGTCGCCTGGTCGGCCATCGGGCTGCGTACCGAGGTCAGAGCGGGGCTGGTGTAGGCCGCGGCTTCTATGTCGTCGAAGCCGATGACCGCCACGTCGTCGGGGACGCGCCGGCCCGCCCGGTGAAGGGTGCGCAGGGCTCCGATCGCCATCAGGTCGTTGGCCGCGAACACCGCGTCGAGGTCGGGGTCGTCCTCCAGGAGTTGCCGCATGGCTTCGGCGCCGGAGGTTCTCGTGAAGTCGCCCAGTGCCACGATGGAGCGCCTGCCGGTGTCGCGCAGGGTCCGACGGTAGCCGTCGAGGCGTTCGCGCGCCTCGTACAGTTCGAGCGGCCCGGTGATGGTGGCGATCCGGCGCCGTCCGCGCTCCAGGAGGTGACGCACGGCCAGTGCCGCTCCGCCGGTGTTGTCCAGCGCCACGTACGGCACGTCCTGGGCGGAGGTGCGGTTGAAGGACACGACGGGCAGGCCCTGTCGCGCCAGTGCGGCCGGCAGTGGATCCGTACCGTGCAGGGCGACCAGGAGCACACCGTCCACGTGTCCGCCGGCGATGTAGCGCACCACCCTGGTCCGGCTCCGGTCGGACTCCGCGAGCATGAGCACGAGCCGTTTGCCCGCCTTCTCGAGCTCTCTGCTGACGGCCCGTACCACGGCGGAGAAGAGGGGGTCGTCGGAGACGACTCCCTGAGGCGGGTCGGAGACCACGACGGCGAGGGTGTCCGTGCGGCGGGTGACGAGGTTGCGTGCCGTGCCGTTGGGCACGTAGCCCAGTTCGTGGACGGCACGCATGACGACGTCCCGGATCTGCGGGGCGACCGTCGTCTCGCCGTTGATGACACGGGAGACGCTCGATTTGGAGACGCCCGCCCGGGCGGCGACCACTTCGAGAGTGGGGCGTCTCATGCGGGTCCGTCCCCTGTGCCGCCGCACGGGGCCCTGTGCGGGGCGGGTTCTCTCATCGGGGCGACCTCCGGCTCTGCGTCGTGGCGATGGGAGCAGCGTATCCGCAGGCCGGAGTGGCACGGGCGGGGTCCGGGCGCGTCCCGCTCGGCGCCGCCGCCCTGTCGGACGCCGTGGCGCAGGGCTCCTGAGAGACCGTTCCCCCGGCTTCTCCCAGGTTGTGGCGGTGCGGTTTTTTCGAGGTGGGAGATGTATTGACAGTCCTCGCACGCCCCTCCATCCTCCCTTCCAGGGAGCGTTCCCCGGCTCCCGCGCCCTTCCCCCCTCCCCCCACTCGAGGAGTCGCCCGTGCACACGCTGCTGCGTCGATTCGCCTTACTTCTGGCTCTCGTGGCCTCGACTCTCGCTCTCACCGCGCTTCCCGCCCCTTCCGCCCAGGCTGCGGAGGTCCTGCTCTCGCAGGCGAAGCCCACGACCGCTTCAAGCACCGAAAACCCCTTCGGCGCGCAGAGCGCCGTCGACGGCGACCCCGGGACGCGCTGGTCCAGCGGCTTCGCGGACCCGCAGTGGATCCAGATCGACCTCGGAGCCAGTGCCGGGATCAGCCGGGTCGTCCTCAACTGGGAGGCCGCCTACGGCAAGGCGTTCAGGATCGAGGCGTCGAGCGACGCGGTGAACTGGACCGTCCTCCACCAGACGGCCACGGGCACGGGCGGCGTCCAGAACCTGGCCGTCTCCGGTACCGGCCGGTACGTGCGCATGTACGGGACGCAGCGCGCCACGCAGTACGGCTTCTCCCTGTGGGAGTTCCAGGTCTACGGCACCGCCGGCACCGGCAACCCCGGTGGCGACGCCGGGCGGCTCCTCTCCTACGGCAGGCCGGGCGCCGCTTCTTCCTCCCAGGGCGACTCGAACTGCTGGGAGTGCACGCCGGCCAGGGCTTTCGACCGGGACCCGGCCTCCCGCTGGGCCACGAGCCCCACCACGGGATGGACCGATCCCGGCTGGATCTCCGTCGACCTCGGCGCCACGGCACAGATCGACAAAGTGGTCCTCCAGTGGGACCCCGCCTACGCCAAGTCCTTCCAGATACAGGTGTCGTCGAACGGAGCCGACTGGACTCCGATCTATTCGACGACGTCCGGCACCGGCTTCAAGCAGACGCTCGCCGTCTCGGGCACCGGCCGTTGGGTGCGCATGTACGGAACGCAGCGCGCCACCCCGTACGGCTACTCGCTGTGGGAGTTCCAGGTGTACGGCACGGGTGGCGATCCGATACAGGCTCCGCCGCTGCCGAGCGACCCCGCGAACCCGCCGCGGCTCGTGTGGAGCGACGAATTCGACGGCGCGGCCGGCGGCAGGCCCGACTCGTCGAAGTGGAGGGCCGATCCGGGCGTCGGACCCAACAACGAGCTGGAGTACTACACCGATCAGCGCAACGCCGCACTGGACGGGGGCGGGCACCTGGTGATGGAAGCGCGCAAGGAGACCACCGCCGGGGCGTCGTGCCCGACCGACCCGTTGAGCGGCAGCACCACCTGCCAGTACACCTCGGCGCGGATGAACACCGGTGCGACCTTCCAGTTCACCTACGGACGCGTCGAAGCGCGCATCAAGGTTCCCAAGGGCAACGGTCTGTGGCCCGCCTTCTGGATGATGGGCGCCGACTTCCTGACGGGCCGCCCGTGGCCGTACAACGGCGAGGTCGACATCATGGAGATCCTCGGCAAGGACGTGAAGACCGCGTACTCGACCGTCCACGCGCCCGCGTACAACGGCGGAGGCGGCATCGGCTCGCCGTACACACTGCCCGGGAACGCCGACTTCTCCGACGACTACCACACCTGGGCCGCCGACTGGAACAGCAGAGGCATCACCTACAGCCTCGACGGCCGGACCGTCTTCACCCTCGACAAGGACCAGGTGGAGCAGACACGCGGGCCGTGGATCTTCGACCACGCGCACTACCTGATCCTCAACCTGGCGGTCGGAGGCGACTGGCCGGGCCCGACGGACGCCGGAACCCCGTTCCCCTCCAAGATGCTCGTCGACTACGTGCGGGTCTACCAGTAGCCCTGGCGCTGCTGCCCTCCCGTGTCCGTGATGCTCCCGGGCCGCTCCACCCGTCGCGTGTCGCACGGGGCGGCGGCCCGGGCCACCCCGGTCACGCCGGGGCACGGGCCGCTGACCGGCTCCGTCTCCCCGCGTCACCGTGCTCCGTCCGGAAGCAGGTCTTCACCCCTCGGTCTTCACCCCCCAGCCCGTGAGGAAGTGACATGCGCAGATCTCCCGTTCCTCTGTACACACTGTTGGTGAGCGCTCTGGTGGTCGTGCTGACCGCCGCGTTGAGTCTGACCGTCTCGGCCCCCCAGGCGCAGGCCGCGACGGTCACGGTCCAGGCCGAGTCCTACGCGGCCCAGTCGGGCGTCGCCCTGGAGGCGACCGCGGACACCGGCGGCGGGCAGAACGCCGCGTTCCTCGCCGACGGCGACTGGATGCGCTTCGACAACGTCGACCTCGGCGGGGCCGGCCGGCTGACGGTCTCGGCCCGGGCCGCTTCCGCCGTCGGCTCGGGCACGGTGGAGCTCCGCACCGCCGCACTGACCGGACCACTGCTCGCCGTCATACCGGTCTCCCCGACCGGCGGTTGGCAGAACTGGTCCACCCTGACCACCGAAGTCACCACCCATCCCACCGGCGCGCAGACGGTGTTCGCCGTGCTGCGCGGCACGCCACCCGGCGACTTCGTCAACATCAACTGGTTCTCCTTCGCCGGTGCGGGAGACGGCGCGGCGGCCGGCTGGGTCCCCGTCGACCAGGCCAAGTGGAACGCGCAGCTGGCGCAGTTCCGCGCGATGACACCGGCCGCCGTGCCCGCGACCACGGTCCGGGTACCGGAGTTCAACGCCACCTGCACCTACAGCCACTCCAAGCCGGACGACCCCATCGTCCTGCCGGGACTGCCCGGCGCGTCCCACATGCACAGCTTCTTCGGCAACAAGAGCACCGACGCGTTCTCCACCCCCGAGTCGCTGCAGGCCAGCACACCGACCAGTTGCACCCCTGCCGTCGACCTCTCGGCCTACTGGATCCCCACCCTCTACGAGGGCGACAGGGCCGTCGAACCGGAAGGCATGATCGTCTACTACGGTTCCCGCCTCACCGATCCCACGGCGACCGTCCCCTTCCCGCAGGGATTCCGCATGATCGCGGGCAGCGCCAAGACGCAGACACCCACCCCGGCGGGATCACCCGGCCAGTTCTGGTGCGCCGGCCAGGGCGGTGAGACCGGACGGAGTGCCGACGGCAACTGGCCCGTGTGCGCCCCGACCGCCCACCTCACCCACCAACTGGTCTTCCCCGACTGCTGGGACGGCAAGAACCTCGACAGCCCCGACCACAAGTCGCACGTGGCGTTCACGTACGACGGCAAGTGCAGCGGCGCCTACCCCGTCGCCATCCCCAACCTCTCCTTCGTCACCAGCTACCCGACCAGCGGCGGCGCCGGCGGCTTCCGGCTGGCTTCCGGCATGGCATCGTCCATCCACGGCGACTTCTTCAACGCCTGGGACAACGCCGCTCTCGGCCACCGGGTGAAGGACTGCATCAACCAGAAGGCCAAGTGCAACTCCGCCGGCACGTTCTGACCCTGGGGTCGGCTTGCGTCGTGGCTCTGGCGCTTCCGGCTGTCGGCTGCACCGCGCAGCCGACAGCCGGAGCGTCGGCACCGGCCTTCAACGCCACCGACAGCGCGTGGATCCTCCTGATGATCCCCATGGCCGAGCGCGCGCGGCTCCTGACCGACCTGGCGCCCTCCCGCACGACGGACCCGGCCCTGGCCGCCCTGGCGGCGGACACCGGCGCGACACTCCGCGCGGACCTGCGCCGCTTGCGCGCGGTGCTGCGGCTCTCGGGCGTCCCCGACACCCATCCGCACGAGGGGCACGACATGCCGGGCATGGTCAGCCTCGACACCCTGCGGAAGGCGGCCGACGCGAACGGCCCGGCGTTCGACCGGATCCTCACCGACGCGCTGCGCGCCCACTTCTCGCAGTCCGGGATGCTCTGTACCGGTGAGCGAGCCCGAGGCCGGGCGGACCCGGCGAAGGACCTGGCCGCGGCCCTCACGAAGAGCACGGCCGCAGCGTCCGCCCGGCTGGACGAGCTGCGCGGGGCACAGCCAGGGGTGTGACCGCACAGGTCGACGGGGCCGTGTCCGTCCCCTGACGGCCGGGAGGAGGTGCCGTGGGGAAGCGGGCGAGCGCGTCGGCACCTGTACGAGCCCGCAGGGCCTGGCGCGGCAGCGCCGCGCCCACGCCGACGAGCCGCTGGTCGCCGTTCCCGGGCCTGTCCGGAGGACCTGCACGGTCGGGGGCAGCGCCGCCACGGCGGACCCGGCGGCGACCAGGGCGGCTTTGGCGGTGATCAGCCGCTTGCGGCCGGACAGGTCGCCGAGCGCGCCCGGAGGTGCGCCGCGCCTCACCCGCCGGCGGTCAGATCCGCCTCCAGCGCGCGGGCCGCACCGGAGAGGGTGGCGATCAGGGGCCGCAGGTCGTGCGGGTCGTAGCGCACGCTCGGCATCGAAACCGACAAGCCTGCCACCGCTGCCCCGTCCCGGTCGTGCACCGGTACGCCGACGGCGACGAGCCCGCGTTCGGACCGTTCCTGGTTGACGGCGAAGCCGTTGCGACCGATGAGGTCGAGCTCGGACCGGAGCCGCGTCAGGTCCGGCCGGTCGGCGGGGCGGTCCTGGTAGCGCGAGGCGGAGTAGACATCCGCCAGCTCGTCGTCGTCGAGCGCGGCGAGCAGGAGCAGCCCTGCGGTCGTGCGGTGGGCCGGGAACACCATGCCCTCCCGTGATCCGACCCGCAGCGCCTGCCCGCTCTCCGCGCTGGCGATGAACCGGGCGGTGTCCCCGGTGCGGACGGTGAGGTTCACGGTCTCGTCCAGGAGATCCACGAGCCGGTGCAGGTGGGGGAGGGCCGCGGCCCGTAGGCGGGACACCTGGGACTGCGAGTGCGCCGCGAGTTCGAGGACGGGTCCGGCCCGGTAGACGCGGTTCTCGTCCTGTACGGCGAAGTCCCGATAGACGAGCATCGCCAGCAGCCGGTGGGCCGTCGACCGGGCGACCCCCAGCCGCTCCGCGACCCGGGAGACGGTCGTACCGCCCTCCATCTGCAGCATGGTCGCCACCCGAAGGGCGTGGTCGACACTCACGATGGGGTACGGCGGGGGCGTCTTGAGTGGCTTGTCCACGTTGTCTCCGGGTGCGGTCCTCGGGTGCGGTACGCCTGCGGACTGATGATTCTGCTCTCCAGAATCTACATGTTCTCTCTGCGGACCACGGCGCACGCTGAGGCCGTGACCCAGTCCTCCCCCGCCCCAGAAGGCGCACCGGGCGACGTCCACGACGGCATCCGAGATGCCGCCCGAGACGCCGCGCAAGGCATCGCTCCCGACATCGGTCCGGGCTCGCCGGTCCGACTCCACGCCGTCGCGGCCGAAGGGCAGCCCGATGTCACCCCGGCGCTCGAAGAGCTGTACCGGGGCTTCGAGCAGGAACTGCTCGTCCCGCTGTGGACCGAGATCGGCGATCTGATGCCGGCCCACCCGCGTTCCCGCGCCGTACCGCACCTGTGGCGGTGGCAGCGGTTGCGCGAACTGGCGGCACGGGCCGGTGACATCGTGCCGGTCGGGCGGGGAGGTGAGCGGCGCGCGATCGCGCTGGCCAACCCCTCCCTCGGCGGGAGGCCGTTCGCGACTCCGACGCTGTGGGCGGCCATCCAGTACCTGATGCCCGGCGAGGACGCACCCGAGCACCGCCACACCCAGCACGCCTTCCGGTTCGTCGTCGAGGGCTCGGGCGTGTGGACGGTCGTCGGCGGCGACCCGGTCCCGATGAACCGCGGCGACTTCCTCCCGCAGGCCGGCTGGAACTGGCACGCCCACCACAATGCGACCTCCGCGCCGATGGCCTGGATCGACGGCCTGGACATACCCTTCCAGTACGCCACCGAGGCCCAGTTCTTCGAGTTCGGCCGCGACGCGATCGGTGACGCCGAGCGGGCCACGCCCGAGCGGTCGCGCTCCGAGCGGCTGTGGGGCCACCCCGGCCTGCGCCCGCTTTCGGCGGCTCCGGCCGCGCCGGGCAGCCCGCTGCTGTCGTACAAGTGGGAGTACACCGACGCCGCGCTCGCCGACCAACTGCTGCTGGACAGAGAGGGCTTCGGGGGCGCCGTCGAGCCCGGCCACGCCGCGGTGCGCTACTCGGACCCGCGCGACGGCTCCGACGTACTGCCGACGATCCGTGCGGAGTTCCACCGGATCGCCCGGGGGACCGAGACCGCACCCGTGCGCGAGACCGGTTCGTCGGTCTACCAGGTCTTCGACGGCTCCGGCGTCGTGACCGTCGGCGGCACCTCCTGGACGGTGACACGCGGCGACCTGTTCGTCGTCCCCTCCTGGGAGCCCTTCTCGGCCCGGTCCGAGGCCGGTACGACCGACTCCGACTCCGGCGGCCTCGACCTGTTCCGCTTCTCCGACGCGCCCGTCTTCGAGGCGCTCCAGCTCCACCGCACCCAGAAGGACACCTGACCATGAAGCTCGCCACCCTCCGTACCGCCGACGGCACCCGGGCGGTCCGCCTCG
This sequence comes from Streptomyces sp. NPDC008125, assembly GCF_042957125.1. Taxonomy (NCBI): domain Bacteria; kingdom Bacillati; phylum Actinomycetota; class Actinomycetes; order Kitasatosporales; family Streptomycetaceae; genus Streptomyces; species Streptomyces sp. NPDC008125. Next base: position 425,700 of record NZ_JBIBHR010000001.1, on the reverse strand, counting down.
ACGGTGACGTCCTCGTCGACCTCGGCCGCGCCGACCTGGGCGAGCTGTTCGCCGAGGCCGGCTGGCAGGACAGGGCCGCCGCCGCGACCGGCGCCACCTACCCGGTCGAGAACGCCGACTTCGCGCCGGTCGTGCCGAACCCCTCCAAGGTCATCTGCGTCGGCCACAACTACACCAACCACATCAAGGAGATGGGGCGGGAGCTGCCGAGCCACCCGACCTTGTTCCCGAAGTACGCCGAGACCCTGTTGGGCGCCGGTGACGACATCGTCAAGCCCGCCGAGACCGAGGCGTTCGACTGGGAGGTCGAATTGGCCGTCGTGATCGGCACGCGGGTCCGCCGCGCCGACGAACAGCAGGCCGCCGAGGCCATCGCGGGCTTCACCGTCATGAACGACATCTCGCTGCGGGACTGGCAGTTCCGCACCGTCGAGTGGACCCAGGGCAAGATCTGGGAGGCCACCACCCCGGTCGGCCCCTACGTCGTGACCCCCGACGAGGTCGGCGGTGTCCGCCCCGCATTGGAGGTCAGGACGGTCGTCGACGGTCAGGTCATGCAGCAGGACGACACCGGCACGCTGCTGTTCGACCCCGTCCACCTGGTGCGGTACATCTCGACCGTCATCACCCTGAACCCGGGTGACATCATCGCGACCGGCACCCCGGCCGGGGTCGGCAACGCCCGCGATCCCCAGGTTTTCCTCCTCCCCGGCCAGACCGTGGTCACCGAGATCGACGGACTGGGCGCCTGCGTCAACAAGGTGGTCGCGGCATGACGGCCAAGTCCGGAACGCTCGCCGAGATCCGCACCTGGGCCCGGACGGGCACGCGACTGGTGCTCGACGCCGTCGCCGGCCTGGACGAGGCCGGCTTCACCGCTGACAGTGCGCTGCCCGGCTGGACCCGCAAGCACCTCGCCGCGCACGTCGCCGCGAACGCCGACGCGCTGTGCAACCTGGTGCGCTGGGCGGCCACCGGCGTCGAGACACCCATGTACGCCTCCCCGAAGGAGCGCGGCGCCGGGATCGCCAAGGGCCCCGCCCTCTCCGCCGACGAGCTGCGCTCCTGGCTCGCGGCCTCCGCCCGCACGCTCGACGAGGGGCTCGACGCCCTCACCGAGGAGCAGTGGCACCACGAGGTCGTCACCGTGCAGGGCCGTACCGTCCCCGCCACCGAGCTGCCCTGGATGCGGTCGAGGGAGACCTGCGTGCACGCCGTCGACTTCGGCACGGGCGTCTCGTTCGCCGACCTCCCGGAGGGCTTCCTCACCGTCCTGGCCGGGGAGATCCGCGCCAAGCGCGGACTGACCGGGCTTCCCGACGGCCCCTTGCCCGAGGTCGCCGCCTGGCTGGCAGGCCGTCCCCACTCGCTCGCCGACGCCCCCGGGCTCGGCCCGTGGCTCTGAGGAGCACCTCGTGTCCAACCCGGATGTGATCATCGTCGGCGGTGGCATCGGCGGCCTCGGCGCCGCGTTCTCCCTGACCCGCCAGGGCCTCGTCGTCCGTGTGCTGGAAAGGGCCGCCGCATTCGGCGAGGTCGGCGCCGGCATACAGCTCGCCCCCAACTGCACCCGCATCCTCGACGACTACGGCCTTCTGGACGAGGCCAAGAGCCTCGGTGTCGTCCCGGACACCATGGTCATGCGGGACGCCGTCGACGGCGGCGAGCTGACCCGGCTCGACCTGCGCGACCTGGAGAAGCGTTACGGCTACCCGTACCTGGTCATCCACCGCAGCGACCTGCACGGCCTCCTGCTGCGCGCCTGCAGGCGCGGCGGCGTCGAGCTGGTCACCGGCGCGGAAGCAACCTCGTACGAGAACACCGGGGCGGGCGCCCGGGTGACCCTGGCGTCCGGCGCCGTCCACGAGGCCGGCGTCGTGATCGCCGCCGACGGCCTGCACTCCGTCGCTCGCGGGCTGCTCGTCGACGACGAGCCCGTCTCCTCCGCCTACGTCGCCTACCGGGGTACCGTCCCCGCCGATCTGCCCCGGGCGCGGTCCGTCGACCTCGGCGAGGTCGTGGTGCACGTGGGACCACGCTGCCACTTCGTCCACTACGGCCTGCGCGGCGGCGAACTGCTGAACCAGGTCGCGGTCTTCGAGTCGCCCAAGGCACTCGCCGGCCTGGAGGACTGGGGCACGCCCGACGAACTCGACGCCGCCTTCGCGGGGACCAGCGACTTCGTCCGCGACGGCCTCGGATTCATGTGGCGCGACAAGTGGTGGCGGATGTTCGACCGTGACCCCGTCATGAAGTGGGTCCACGGCCGGATCGCTCTGCTCGGCGACTCCGCGCACCCGCCGCTCCAGTACATCGCGCAGGGCGCGATCATGGCCGTCGAGGACGGCTGGGTGCTGGGCGAACACGTCGCCCGCAACCGGACCGAGGACGACACGGTCGACTGGACCGCCGCGCTCGCCGCCTACGAGGCCGTACGCCCGGAGCACTGCCGCCGCGTGCTGACCACGTCCCGCGCCTGGGGGGAGTTGTGGCACCTCGACGGGGCCGCCCGCGAGCAACGCAACGCGATCCTGCGCGCCCGTGACACCCACGACTACTCCTTCACCGACTGGCTGTACGGTCCCACCGCACTGACCCCGGACGAGGAGCCCCCCATGTTCGCGCCGATACCGCTCTCCTCGGCGGCCGTCGAGGACACCGGAGCCACGACGGCCGCCCGGGGCGGGGCGCTCACCGCGGCGGGGAGCGGTGCGAAGTGAGCGACGCCTACCTGTACGCGGCGACCCGCACCCCCTTCGGCCGGTTCGGCGGAGCGCTGGCCGGCGTACGCCCGGACGACCTCGCCGCCGCCGCGCTCACGGGCCTGCTCGACCAGGTCCCGGACCTCGACCGTGCCGCGATCGGTGACGCGGTGTGGGGCAATGCCAACGGCGCCGGCGAGGACAACCGCAACGTCGGCCGCATGGCCGTGCTGCTCGCCGGGTTGCCGGTGAGCGTGCCCGCCACCACCGTGAACCGGTTGTGCGGCTCCGGTCTCGACGCCGCGATCATCGCCTCGCGCACCCTGGAATCGGGTGACGCGGACATCGTCGTCGCGGGCGGCGTGGAGTCCATGACCCGCGCGCCCTGGGTGCTGCCCAAGCCGGACCGCGCCTTCCCCGCCCGGGATGTCACCGCCGTCTCCTCGACCCTGGGCTGGCGGCTGGTCAACCCCGCGATGCCCGAGGAGTGGACGGTGTTGCTGGGTGAGTGCAACGAACTCCTCCAGGAGAAGTACGCGATCTCCCGGGAACGGCAGGACGCCTTCGCGGCACGCTCCCACCGGCTCGCGGCCCGCGCCTGGGACGAGGGTTTCTACGACGATCTGACCGTGCCCGTCGCAGGCCTCACCCGCGACGAGAGTGTCCGCCCCGACACCACACCGGAGAGGCTGGCGGCGCTGAGGCCGTCGTTCCGCCCGGACGGCACGATCACGGCCGGCAACGCCTCCCCGCTGAGCGACGGCGCCTGCGCCCTGCTGCTGGGCACCGCCGCGGCGGCCGACCGTATCGGCCCGGACCCCGTGGCCAGGATCGCCGGACGCGGTGTGCACGCCGTCGACCCGCGGATGTTCGGCCACGCCCCCGTGGTGGCCGCCGAACGGGCGCTTCGCCGGGCCGGAATCGGCTGGGGCGACGTCGGAGCCGTCGAGCTGAACGAGGCGTTCGCCGTGCAGGCGCTGTCCTGCGTGGACGCCTGGGGCGTCGACCCCGAGATCGTCAACACCCGGGGCGGCGCCCTCGCGCTCGGGCATCCGCTGGGCGCCTCGGGAGGCCGGCTCCTCGGCACCCTGGCCAAGGTGCTGCGGGAGCGGCGCGAACGTTGGGGCGTCGCGGCCGTGTGCATCGGGGTGGGCCAGGCACTCGCCGTCGTCCTGGAGAACGTCGGTGACGAGGTGGGTACCGCATGAGCCGGACGATCACCGCCCGGACGACCGACGAGGCGGTGGCGGGCGTCGAGGACGGCTCGACGGTCCTGGTGGGCGGCTTCGGTCTGGCGGGCATGCCGTTCGACCTGATCGACGCGCTGATCCGGCAGGGCGCCGAGGAGCTGACCGTGGTGTCCAACAACGCCGGCAACGGTGACGTGGGCCTGGCGGCCCTGCTCAGGGCCGGCCGGGTGCGCAAGATGGTCTGCTCCTTCCCCCGGCAGAGCGACTCCTACGTCTTCGAGGAGCTGTACCGGACCGGGCGGGTGGAGCTGGAGGTGGTCCCGCAGGGCACCCTCGCCGAGCGGCTGCGGGCCGCAGGCGCGGGCATCGGCGCCTTCTACAGCCCGGTCGGCGTCGGCACCCCGCTGGCCGAGGGCCGGGAGACCCGGGAGATCGACGGACGCGCGCACGTCCTGGAACTCCCGATCAAGGGGGACCTCGCGCTGATCTCCGCCCACCGGGCGGACGCCCTGGGCAACCTCGTCTACCGCAAGACCGCCCGCAACTTCGGCCCGGTGATGGCCATGGCCGCCACCACGGTCGTGGCCCAGGTCGCCGGCATCGTGCCGGTCGGAGGGATCGATCCGGAGGCCGTGGTGACGCCCGGGATCTTCGTCGACCGGATCGTACGGGCCGAGGCCCGCCGGCTCACCGTGCAAGGAGCCCGCTGATGACCACCACCGTCGTGGAGCGGACGGACCGCGGCCCGCTCACCACCGACGAGCTCGCGGCCCGGATCGCCCGTGACATCTCCGCCGGCTCCTACGTCAACCTGGGCATCGGACAGCCGACCCGCATCGCCGAGCACTTGCCGCTGGATGCCGGGATCGTGCTGCACACCGAGAACGGCATGCTCGGCATGGGCCCGGCGGCGACGGGCGACGCGGTGGACCCCGACCTCACCAACGCCGGCAAGGTGCCGGTCACCGAACTGCCCGGGGCGGCCTACTTCCACCACGCCGACTCCTTCGCCATGATGCGCGGCGGGCACCTCGACGTCTGTGTGCTCGGGGCGTTCCAGGTCTCGCACCACGGCGACCTGGCGAACTGGCACACCGGCGACCCGGACGCCATTCCCGCCGTGGGAGGCGCGATGGACCTGGCCGTCGGGGCACGGAGGGTGCTGGTGATGATGAAGCTGTTCGCCCGCGACGGCACCCCCAAACTGGTGCCCGCGTGCACGTACCCGCTGACCGCCGCGTCCTGCGTGGACCTCGTCTACACCGATCACGGCGTCTTCGAGCCGACTTGCGACGGGGTCCGCGTGCGCGAGACGTACGGCATCTCGGTGGCCGAGCTGCGCGAGCGGCTGTCCGTCGAGCTCCTCGTCCCGCACCGGGAGGCGGGCGGGGGGCGGGTGGGCGCACGGGCGGTGACGCCCGCGCATCCGCCCGCCCGACGGGGAGGGGCATGCACGGCCTAGGATCTCCGGCATGGCGAACCTCCGACAGGCACAGAAGCAGATGACGCGCCGCCTCCTGCTGGAGTCCGGGCTCGAACTGTTCACCTCGAAGGGCTACGCCGCCACCACGGTCGACGACATCGCGACCGCCGCGGGCACGACCCGGGTGACCTTCTACGCCTACTTTCCCTCCCGCAGCGATCTGATGAAGGCGCTCATCGGCGAGCAGCTCAACGAGGCGCTCCAACGGGTCCGTTCCCCCGAGCACGGTTCGACGGCCCAGGACCTGGTCGCCACCGTGGCCGACGGCACGCCGGAGGCCATCGGCGCCTGGCTGCGGACCACCGCCGACAGCTGGCCCGGAATCCGGCCGATCATCCGGGTGGGCAGGGACGCCGCGGCGGTCGACCCGGAGCTGAGGGACCTGGTGGAGCGGTGGCTGGAGGAGGCCATCAGCGACATCGAGGACGGCCTGACACGGGCCGGACGCCTCGCCCCGCACCAGCGCCGCTTCCGGGGGGCGCTGGCCATGGCCGAACTGGACTACGTCGCTCAGCACTGGGGCAGCACCGACTGGAAGCTCACCCGCGAGCAGGTGCTCGACGAGCTGAGCGCCAGCTGGGTACGTCTCCTGACCTGACCTGGCGCGTACCAGGTTCCCGTCCGGTCCACGTTCTCCGTGTTTCCTGCGCCGTTTTCCCCGCGCCGTCCAGGCGGGCACCGATCGCGGGGGAGAGCCGGTCGCCGTCCGGCAGAGTTGTCATGCACCTGTTCAAACGGGCGGTGTCGATGTCTCGCGCCCCCCGTGCCGGCCCCGCTTTCCCGGCCTCCGTACGTCGACTCGGTGCTCTGATTCTCGGCGTTTAAGCAACACTCAGACCATTGTTTTTTCTAGCCGTCCATTTCATTGACGTCATGTAAAGCGAATGGTTACGGTGACGGCAGCCACAGGGTGCGGCGCTGCACCCCCACAGGACACGTGAGGCAAGCATGAGCGTGAACAGCACCATCGTGAACACCGTCCTGGGCCCGGTGCCGGCCGACGATCTGGGCGTCGTCTCGGTCCACGAGGCGCTGCTGTCGGTGCTGCCGGGAGCCGAGTACGCCTTCGACGTCACCGTCGACCGGGCCGGGATCTTCGAGACGCTCGCCGAGAAGCTGCGCGACTTCCGCGCCCACGGCGGCGGCACGGTCGTCGACAGCACCGGGATGTTCCACGGTCGCGACGTCCGGCTCTACGAGGCGCTGTCCCGCGCGACCGGGGTGCACATCGTCGCCTCGACCGGACAGGGCCCCGAGGAGCTGCTCGGGGGTTACTTCCTCACCCCGCAGACCAACCCGCCGTCCCCCTGGCCCGCCGAGAAGTTCGCCGACCTCTTCGAGCGCGAGGTCACCGAGGGCATGGTGGTCCCGCGCGTGGAACGCCGCGGTCCCGCCGGGCTGATCACCACCGCGGTCACCCGCGCGGGCATGACCGCCACCGACGAGAGCCTGTTGCGAGGCGCCGCCCGCGCCGCCCTGGCCACCGGCACGGCCCTCTCCTTCCGGTACGGCCGCGACGCCGTGACCGAACTCGATGTCGTACTGGACGAGAAGGTGCCGGCCGACCGGGTGGCCGTCGGCGGTCTGGACCGCAGGGACGCCGTTGCCGCGGGCGCACCCGCCGACGTCGTCGACCGCGGCGCACACGTCGTCCTCGACCACGTCGGTACCGAGGACGACGAGCACCTCACCGACGCCGAGCGCGCCGCCCTGGTCGCCGGACTCGTGCGCGCCGGGCACGCCGGGCGCGTCCTGCTCTCCGCCGGTGCGACCGGGGTGGCCGAGGGGCACCCCGCGAACGGCGTGGCGTACAGCCACGTGCTGACCGCCTTCGTACCGCTGCTGACGGCACAGGGCGTCGGCGAGGACGACGTGCGGCGCATCCTGCGGACCAACCCGCGCGATTTGCTCGCGGTGCGCTGAGCACGCACGCCCGCCCGAACGACCGTCAAGAACTCTTTCGAAGGTGAGTGTTGTGTCGCGAGTGAACACCGTCCTGGGCCCGATTCCAGCCGAGGAGCTGGGCTTCGTGGCGATCCACGAGCACATCGGCTACGGCATGCCCGGCTCCGAGCTGGACACGCGATGGTGGAAGACGCCCGAGGAGCGGTACCAGGAGACCGTCCCGAAACTCCGCCGCTTCCACGAGCTGGGCGGCGGCACCTTCGTCGACGCGACCGGCATCTGCAACGGCCGTGACACCGACTACTACCGGTCGCTGTCGGCGAAGACCGGCGTCCACATCGTCGCCTGCACGGGCTTCGTCGGCGGCGACACCGCCCTGCCGCACTTCGCCCGCGCCGACGTCGACTACCTGCTGCGGCAGTTCGTCCACGAGATCACCGTCGGCATCGGCGGCACCGGCGCTCTCGCCGGAGTCATCAAGGTCGGCGTGAGCCGGGGCGGACGCATGACCGACCTGGACAAGCGCATCTACCGCGCCGCCGCCCGCGCCGCGCTCGCCACCGGCGTACCCGTCCTGACCCACCTCGCGATCGACGCCGAGAACGCGATCGCCATCTTCGACGAGGAGGGCCTGCCCCTGGACCGGGTCCTGTTCGGGCACGTCGACGACGGGGTGAACGCCGACAAGACCCGTGACGTCTGGATCGCCGACCAGGGTGGGCGCATCGGCTTCGACACCTTCGGCTACGAGACCGAGCTGCCCGACCCGCCGTTCTGGGCCCGCCCCCGCAAGGAGCGGCTGGACCACTTCCTGCGGTTCACCGACGGAGGCCGCCGACTGAAGCAGGTCCTCGCCTCCGCCGACGCCAACTGCAGCCCGCTCGGCTGGCCCGGCGTCGAGGGGCACACCGTGAACTACCTCTTCGAAGACCTCGTCCCCGACCTCCGTGAGGCAGGTCTCGACGAGGCCGCCATAAGGACGGTCTTCGTCGAGAACCCCGCCGACTTCCTGACCATCCAGAAATAGAGAGAACCGACGATGCAACTCTCAGACATCAAGAACCTCAGGATCGCCGTGGTCGGGGCGGGGTACGGCGGCGCCGCGGCGGCCAAGGCGCTCAGCCTGCTCGGCGCCCGCGTCGACGTCTACGAACAGGCGAGCCGGATCGGCGAGGTCGGCGCGGGCATCGGCCTGCGTCCCGCGACCATGAACCGCTTCCGCGCGTGGGGAATCTTCGACACGATCGCCGAGGTGAGCTCGCCGAGCGACTACTTCGAGATCCTCACCGCCACCGGCGACCCGATCATGAAGGAAGCCTGGCCGGCCGCGGGCGAGCAGACCCGTACCCATCTGATCCACCGCGGTGACTTCATCGACGCCCTCCTGGGCGTGCTCCCCGACGGTATGGTGCACCTCGGCCACCGACTGGAGTCCGTCCGGGACGAGGGGGACCGCTCCCTCCTCACCTTCGCGGGAGGCAGGACCGTCGAGGCGGACCTGGTCGTGGGCGCCGACGGCATCAAGTCGGTCGTCCGCCACCGACTGTTCGGCGGGAAAGGCCCCGTCTTCTCCGGCGAGCACGCCTACCGGACGGTGATCTCCGTCGACGACGCCCAGGGCATGGTCGTCGACGACAACCTCCGTATGTACATCGGCCGCGGTACCAAGATCTACCTGCTGCCGCTGCGCCACCGGGGCCAGGTGTCGTTCGACGCCACCGCCCTGAATCCCGACGGCACCTGGGCGCCGAGGGTCGCCAAGGACGACCTTCTCGCGACCGTCGCGGGCTTCGACGAGCGTCTGGTCGACATCGCGCGCGGCCTCGACATGGACGCCGTGAACGTCCGGGCCGTCTACGACATCGACCCCGTCGACACCTGGCACTCGGATTCGGTCGTCCTGGTGGGCGACGCCGCTCACTCGATGCTCCACCACCAGGGCCAGGGCGCGAACTCGGCCATCGAGGACGGCGGGGCGCTCGCCGACGCCCTGCTGCGGGCGGATTCCCCGAAGGAGGCGCTGGCCCTGTACCAGGCAACCCGCAAACCGGTCACCGACGAACTGCAGCGCATCTCGCGCCAGGGCTGGACCGAGGAAGAGATCAGCGACGTCTTCCCCGGCCAGAAGCCCACCGCAGAAGCCCCGAAGGAGTGACGGCCGTGCCCCTGCACCCCGAGATCGCCCGCATCCTCGCCTCCCTCCCCGCCCCGCCCGACGGGCCGCTCGACCCGGTCGCGATGCGCCTCGCGGAGGAGTCGCAGGTGCCACCCGTCGAGGGCCGCACGCCGCTGTACGCGGTGGACGACGTCATGGCGAAGACGTCCGCCGGCGGGATACCGGTGCGCGTGTACACCCCGGACGAGGCCGGTACCCACGGGCTGCTGGTCTACTTCCACGGCGGCGCGTTCTTTCTCGGCAGCCTGGAGACCCACGACCACGTGGCCCGCTCGCTGGCGAAGGAGACGGGGCTCAGGGTCGTCTCCGTCGACTACCGCCGCGCGCCCGAGGCGCCTTTCCCGGCCGGACTCGACGACTGCTACGCCGTGACCCGCTGGGCCGCCGAGCAGTACGGGGACGGGACGACTCTGGCCGTTGCCGGTGACAGCTCCGGAGGCACCTACGCCGCCGCGGTCGCGGCCAGGGCGCACGACGACGGCTTCGACCGGATCACCCACCAGATCCTCTACTACCCGTCGCTGGACCTGGACTTCGACGAGGACCGGTACCCCTCGCTGCGGGAGAACGCGGTCGGCTACGGCATCGAGACGGCCGGGCTGAGGCCGTTCAACGCCTTCTACCTCGACAGCGGCGCCGACCCGGCCGATCCGCTGGTCTCCCCGGTCAAGCGGAGCGACCTGAGCGGGCTGCCCCCGGCCCTCGTCGTCACTGCCGAGTTCGACCCTCTGCGCGACGAGGGCGAACTCTACGGCCGCCGTCTGCGGGAGGCCGGTGTACCGGCGACGGTGAGCCGGTACGCGGGCGCGGGTCACGGGTTCGTCCAGCACTTCTTCTGGCTTCCCGAGTATTACCGGGTCTTCACCGAGACCCGCGCGTTCCTCGACGGCCACTGAACCGCCCGCCGCCACCCACACGTTCGGAAGGAGGACCATGACCCACGACGTCACCGTCCACCCTCTGGTCTCGCCCTGGGGACGCTTCGGTCTGTACAGCTTCTACATCGACGCTCCCGAACCGGCGATCGTCGACACCGGGATCGCCGGCTCGCCCGCCGAGGGCATGGCCCCCGCGCTGGAGGCGCTCGGCCGCCGTATCGAGGACGTGCGCTGGATCTTCCTGACGCACGGCCACATCGACCACGTGGGCGGCGCGCACGCCCTGTGGGAGCTCACCGGCCGCCGCGCCCGGGTAGTGATCCACGAGGCCGACGCGCCGCTGCTCCGCTCCCGGCGGGCGCACGTGGACGAGTACCTCGCGGGACGCGGAAGGTACCTGGACGACCCCGGGGGAGAAGGGAAGGTGACGGCTGCCACGCAGGCCGTCATCTCCGGGGAGATGGAGCCGTCCCTGCTGGTCAGAGGCGGCGAGACGCTCTCCCTCGGTGGCGACGTCACTGTGTCGGTGCACGCTCTTCCGGGCCACACCCCCGGGTCGGTCGCCTATGTCGTGGACGGGCAGCGCTCGGTGTTCACCGGCGATGCCGTCCAGGTGCACGGGGCCGCCAACGGCTTCCCCGGCTACACAGACCCGGCCGCCTACCGCGCCAGCCTCGAACGCCTGCGGGACGAGGTCCGGCCCCGCCGCCTCTACCTCGGGCACCCCTATCGCCGCGCCGACGGCACCCCGTACGGCGTCGAGCTCGACGAGGCGCAGGCGCGGGAGGCCATCGACCAGAGCCTCGCCGTGGAGCGACGCGTCACCGACGCGGCCTGCGGCTGCCCGGCGGCCGGCCCGGAGCATTCCGACTCTCCCTACGCCCCGTTCGCCCGCGTGGCCGAGGAACTCGGCTACACCGGCGACCCCACGCTCGAACCGTCGCCGTTCTTCACCTCGATGCACGGCTACCGCACGCGCAGCCGCCATACGCAGCACAGGAGTTGACACCCATGAACGACTTCCGCACGATTCAGGCCGGCCGGCAGTCGATCGCCGTCCGCAAGGATCTCCGGGTGCCGATGCGCGACGGCGTCACGCTGGCGGCCGACACCTACAGTGCGGTGGGCGACACGCCGCGCCCTGCCCTGGTGGCGCTCAGCCCGTACGGCAAGGAGCTCCAGGCCCTCGCCCTCACCACGCCTCCGCAGCGCCGCCCCAGCCCGATGTGGGACGGCTGCATCGAGGCGGGCGACATCGGGCGCGTCGTCGAGGAGGGCTACGTTCACGTCATCGGCGACCTGCGCGGCTCGGGTGCTTCGGAGGGCGAGCACATCGGCAACTACAACGCCGGAGGCGTCCCGCTCGGGCAGGACGCGTACGACTTCGTCGAATGGGTCGCGGCCCAGCCGTGGTGCGACGGCAACGTCGGCATGATCGGCATCTCCTACTTCGGGACGATGCAGGTCCTGGCGGCGGCGGAGCGCCCGCCGAGCCTCAAGGCGATCTTCGTCAGCGGCGGCCACTTCGACTTCTACGAGACGACGTACCACGGCGGCGTCATGTGGTTCATGCCGCGCGCCGCCCGTGAGGGCCGTGGCGGCGACTCCGGCTGGGCGTTCACCGACGGCGTCAAGTCCCGCATGCTGGAGGCGTTCTCCTCCGAGGAGATACGCGAGAAGGTCGCAGAGCGGCTTCGGGACCCGGACGTGGCCGCCTGGCCCAACCTGGTCCATGCGCTCAACTACCCGAAGAACCACGAGGCGTGGTTCGACATCGTGATGAACGAGGTGGACGGCGACTGGTACGAGGAGCGCAACCCCATCACTCTTGCCCCGCGCGTGGACATCCCGGTCTGGCTCCAGATCGACCAGGGCCGGGGCTGGACGATGGACGGCACCATCGAGCTGTACCAGGCGCTGAAGGGTCCGAAGAAGCTCGACATCGGCCCCTACCCCCCGATGCAGTCGCGCCCCTTCGTCGAGGAGCACGACAAGATGTTCCGCTGGTACGAGTACTGGCTCAAGGGCATCGACAACGGGGTCATGGACGAGCCGGCCGTCAGTGTCCACGTCGAGGGCTCCCGGCAGATCGTCACCGGGACGCAATGGCCGCCGAAGCAGGTCGAGCACCGGTCGCTGTACTTCCGCCCGCGCCGGAAACTCGCCTACGAGCCCGAGCCGATGGGCGCCGAGCACGCGGCCCCCGACGGCTTCTACCAGGCGCCGCTCACGGTGACCGACCAGGTGGAGATCCTCAGCTGGAGCACCGCCCCCTTCACCGGGCCCACCGAGCTGATGGGCCAGGGCGCGGCGCACCTCTTCGTCGAGATCGACCAGCCCGACACCAACTTCATCCTGCGCATGTGGGACGAGGCGCCGGGAGGCGCACGGCAACTCGTCACCTCCGCCTACCTCAAGGCATCGCACCGCGAACTCGACGAAGAACGCACCACCGACGGCGACCCGCACCACCCGCACACCCGCGCGGTGCCCGTCGAACCGGGGAAGATCGAGGAGTACGTGCTGCGGGTCTACCCGTTCGCGGCCGTGTTCCTGCCCGGCCACCGGCTCGTCGTAGAACTCTCCAACGACGAGCCGCTCGCCGACGAGCACAACGCGCTGCTGCCGCCTGACGCCTTCCACCTGCCGGTGGGCCGGCCGGTCACCCACAAGATCTACCGCGACGCCGCACACCCCTCCCGGCTGGTCCTGCCGTTCACCACGGCGGCCGTCCCCGGAGCGGCGCGGCAGGAGCGCGGGACACGGAACACCTGACAGGGGCGCGCGGTGCGGCGCGCGCCCCGACACGACGGCCGGTGCCACCCCGAACGGGGGCACCGGCCGCCGTCGTGTTCGCGTACACCGGCGACGCCCGCGTCCCCCGGCGGGTAATCGGTCGCTTTCGTCCGGAGTCCAGGGAATCCTCACCAGACACCCAGGACCCCGCGTTGATGCAAACGATACGGTGACTGCGTCGGTGGTCGCGGGAATACGGTGGAGCGGCCTGCCCGGATGGACTTGGGGGAATTCGTGACGTTCGAGCAAGAATGGGCCGAGATACGTGCGGCGGCGGCCCAGCGGACCGCCATGCAGATCGACAGCATTCCGGCCGACGGTGGCAGTGGAGGCGGTGGCAGCGGCGACCTGGTGGTCAATGACGACGAGCTCGGCGCCATCGGCAACGAGGCTTTCGGGCTGCGGAACCGGCTGACGAAGGAGGGCAACATCGCCCGTGATTCGACGGCCGAGGCGGCGACGGCGCTGACCAGCGGGAACTTCACGTGCGGTGCCGCCGTGCTGAAGGTGCACGACGCCTGGCAGAACCACCTGAAGACGCTGCTGGATTCCTGTGCGCAGATCTCGAACCACCTCGATTACACCAAGGCCCAGCACGCCAAGGACGAGGCGAGGATCGACGGGGATCTGACGAAGATATCCGTGCTCACGGAATACATGAACTAGGGCTCGGGGGAGCACGCACATGCTGAAGTACGAGGACATAGTCGACGCCCCGGTGGCGAAGCTGAAGGCCGCCGCCGACGACTGGTCGGAGATGGCGGGAAAGCTGGACAAGCTCGCCGCCGACGCCACCAGCGGGATGAAGGCCAAGGCGGACGGGGCGTCCTGGGAGGGCGTCAACGCGGGGGTCACCAAGGAGTTCATCGGCAAGACGGCGAAGGAGTTCTCGGACGCCGCGGCCGAGGCCAAGGGCGTGAAGGCGGTCCTCGAAGACGGCTGCGCGGCCATCAAGAAGGCCAAGGACGAGCTGGTCGCCATCCGGGACCACGACGGTCCGGCGGCGGGCGTCAAGGTGGACGGCAGCGGCAAGGTCGCGGCGAAGAACCCGCTGTCCGAGAGCAACGCGGCCCGGCACGACCCCGACTACCCCGACCTGCTGAGGCAGGAGAGGGAGAACATCGCGTCGTGGCAGAAGAAGATCGACCTCATCGTCGACAACTGCAACGACGACGACCTCGCCTTCAAGAACTCCCTCGACGCCAACTTCGGTGACCGCAAGGACTTCAGTGCCCCGAAGTACACGAAGCTGGACCAGGAGGAGGCGGACCGCGCCGCCGCCCTGGCCGCCAAGGGCCGGGACATCACGCACACCGAGCTCCAGCAGCTCAACGAGCTTCTGAAGGACAACAGTTCGTCGGTGGAGTTCTCCAAGGACTTCTACCAGAAGCTCGGCCCCGAGAAGTCGCTGGCGTTCTTCGGCCAGCTCTCCACGGACACGTACGAGTACGGCAAGGTCGACCCGGAGCGCCTCAAGGACGTCCAGGAGCTCCAGAAGAACCTCGGCCTCAACCTGGCCACCGCCTCGCACGACAAGGAGTTCACCGACAAGTGGGGCCCGGAGCTCCGCAAGTTGGGTACCGAGCGCATTCCGCTGGCCAAGAACGACTACAACGGGCCGTTCGGATACCAGCTGCTCGGCGGCATCATGCGGTACGGGAACTACGACGCGAAGTTCCTCAACCCGATCGCCGAACACGTGGCGCAGCTGCACCAGAAGGACCCGTACATGTTCGCCGACAACAAGGTGGTGAACAGCCCGTTCAAGAACCCGTTCAACCCCTCCGGTGAGAACGGGGCGGGGTACGACCCGGTCTCCGCCATGCTGGAGGCGCTCGGCAACAGCCCCGACGCGGCGAAGCACTTCTTCGCGGACGACCCGACGGCCTACAACGAGGACGGCACGGTCAACACCGGCGCCAAGGCCAACCTCGGCAAGGGCATCGACAACTACCTCGACTTCTTCGGCAACGAGAAGTGGGAGTCCTTCCCCGACGTCAACTCGCTGGACGACAAGGAGCTCAAGGCGTCGCTCGACCAGATGCCCGACGCTCTCGGCCACGCCCTGGAGGCGGCGACGCTCGGCTACCCCGACGGGCAGCCGGACGGCAGCGTGGTGCGGGACGAGGACAACGTCAAGGTCATGCAGGACGTCATGGAGAAGTACGGCGCGGACCCGAAGCTCCTCAAGAACAACGGGGCGATGTCCGACAGCCTGGGCACCATGGGCGCCGGCTACATCGACGACATCAACTGGGCGTTGGACAAGAACAGTCCGGACTCCCCGTTCGCCCCGGGGGATGGCAAGGGCGCGCACCTCACCTTTGCGGACAGCTTGAGCGACGACGAGGGACGGAGCACCACCCGGAAGTTCCTCAGCACTCTGGGCCAGCACCCGGACGCGTACGCGACGGTGTCGACGGCGGAGCAGGTCTACACCCGCAGCGTGCTGGAGGGCCAGGTGGCCCCGGACGGGACGATCGACAAGGGCGCCGCCCGGGCGACCGTGCACGTGGGTGCCGAGCTGCAGGGCATGCTCGACCAGTCCCGGGCCGACCAGGTGGAGGCGACGAACCTCAAGACCCACGAGGAGTACGAGAAGGCGGTCGCCAAGCGTTCGGGCTGGGTCGAGTTCGGGGCCGCGGCGGGCGTCGCGGCAGGCGTCGCCTTCCTGCCCGCCACCGCAGCCGTCGGTGCGGCGGCGGTGCTCATCCCGCTGGCGACCGACACCGCCAGTGGTGCCGTCGAGCAGGTCATGGGCCAGATGGTCGGCGACTTCTCCGACAACTCGGTGGACGCGAACGCGGACAAGCTGGACGACCTCACCCGGGAGGAGAAGACCAAGATCTACTCCGGTGGTGAAAGCATGGCCGAGTCCCCGATGGAGGAGTTCATGCGGAACAACGGCATCGCCACCGACAGCGAGTTCGGTCAGGACCTGAAGGAATCGATGCGGATCGGTTACGGGGTCGGCAACGACCGGGAGAACCAGCAGGGCAACGACCCCGAGACCGACTGATGTCGGTGGACGGCCGAGTACACAGAAGGATGCGGATAGTGATCAGTCGTAGGTCAGCACGCGGAGGGCTCCTCGCGGTGGCCATGGCCGGCCCGTTGTTTCTCGGGGCCACCGGCTGTGGCGGAGACGAGGACCCGGCTGCGAAAGCGGCCGACAAGGCGGTTGCGGGGACGGAACTCTGCGGCGGCAACGCCATGTCCGCCGACGCGGCCAAGGCGCTGAAGGTGATCACGGGGGAGTCGCGGCTGGAGGCCTCGGCGAAGGAGTACTCGATCGCGAAGGCCGGGAGCGCACTGCGGGAGAAGTTCATCGCCGAGGGTGCCGGAACGGGGGACATCTGCCGTGTCTTCACACCCGTCGGTACGCCCGAGATCCAGCTCAGGATCACCTGGAATCTGGAACACGGCGCCCCATCGGGCGACATGGGGCCGGAATACACCGAGTTGAAGATGGGCGAGTCGGCCTGGACCACGCCCGACAAGGCGCTCATCGAGTTCGCGTGCCGGAGCGACAAGCTCGCCGGATCGAACCCGGCCCACATCTCGGTCGAAGTGGAGCGCTGGGGGATGCCCAAGGACATCGATGACGAGAGCGGGGCGTTGAAGGACGCCTACGCGACCGTGACCCACTCCGTCTCCGTGGCCATGGCCAAGGAGCTGGGTTGCGCGGAGAACGGCGGGCTCCCCGCGCAGGTCGTGCTGTAGCGGGGGCAGCCGGAAACGAGCGCGATCGAAGGCGGCCCTTCCTGCCCGCAGGAGGGGCCGCCTGTTGTCTGCGCACGCGGCGCCCCGCGAGGACGTGCGGTCCGGCCCGGGGCGCGGGGCTCAGCGCTGGGCGGCGTAGGTGACGAAGTCGCGCCATGCGGTGGGGGAGAGAGCGAGCTCGGGGCTGCGCTGGTCCTTGGAGTCACGGACGTGGATCGCCTGCGTTCCCTTGGCCACCTCGACGCAGGCGTCACCATCGGAACCGCTGTAGCTGCTCTTGAACCAAGCTCGTTCGTCGATGCTGCTCATAGCGCTCCTCGCAGTTGCTTCAGCAGGTCCCTGGAGTCCTCGGAGTTGAGGGCCTGTGAGCGCAGTTTGGCATACCGCTGGAGGGTGATGCTGACCTCCTTCGGGTCTGAGATCAGCATGCCGCCACGCTGTCCCTCCGCATAGCCGAACCATTTGTTGGCGTGCGACTCCAGCAGCATCAGCGGGCCGTCGAAGCCCGCATGATCCGGCTGGTAACGCGGCATGATCTGCAACTCGACGTTGAACTGGGCCGAATGTTCCAAGAGGCTGTCGAGCAGCTCCCGCATCACGTCAGGGCCTCCGGTACCCCTCTCGACAAGCGCCTGTTCGATGATGAAGCTGAATGCGATGGGCGGCCTGCGCTTGAACAGGTGCTGGCGCTCCAACCGGGCCATGACCTGCTTGGCCACTTGTTCCTCGTCCTTCACCGGCGGCACGCTTTCTGTGACCGCCCGCGCGTACCGCTCGGTCTGGAGCAGTCCGGGAATCACACGGCACTCGTAGGTCCACAGGGTCACCGCTTGAGCCTCCAGCCGCGCCCACTGCCGGAACCAACTCGCCAGACCCGCTTGCCGCGACAGATGCGGTACGGCTCTCCGCAACGCACCCGTGTTCCCGAACACCGGCTCCGCGCCCTCCACGAAGTCGGCGTCCGGCATCCGGCGGCCCTGCTCGATCGAGGCGACCGTGTGTTTGGAGAACCCCACCCGGTCGGCGAACTCCTCGCGGGTGAGGCCGCTGTGCTCCCGCAGGGCCTGGACGAACGCGCCGAACGTACGCAGGCTGTCCGACGCCCCCGGATCGGCACCCGAGCCCACACCTCCCGCCGCCGTCCCCGCAGCGCCGTCGTCCGTGTTCTCGTAGGCCACCCTTGGCCACCTTTCGCGCGCACCCGCCCCGCCGTACCGCTTCTGACTGTGCTGTACCTCCACGCGCGACCGCCACCGAGCGTGTGCGTGGGGCGTCACAGCGTACGTGGGGCGAGGGTGGCGAATCCTGCGGTTCGCCCGAAGTGGGAGGCCGACATGGTGCGCCCCGCTGCCCCCTCAGGTCCTGGAACTCGGGCCCCGGAGCTCGGGGTTCGCGGCCTGAGCTTCGAGCGTCGCCGTCCGGTCTGTCACTCGTACGGGGGGTTGGCAAGAGGCTGCGGGCCGACGCTTGAGCTTCGGGATTCGGGGGTCGGGGCGCGAGATCCGGGATTCGAGCGGTGTTGTACATCCGGGAGGTAGGCAGGGGTTTTTGGGAACCCTCCCTACCTCCCCTCCCCGTCGCGGCCAGCAAGTATGAATCATCGTGAGCGAGTTGCGGCGGAGAGTCACGCCTGCTTACGGTGCGGTGCCCCCAACGAAACGATCCCGACGCGGTGTAACAGCACCGGGCCGGGGTCTCACCAAAGATCGACAACCAAGAAGGACGATCTCGTGGCTATTTAGCACCTTAGCTGTTGTGAGTCATGACGTTGTTGACGCCTGCGAGGGGGGCGCGGAGAGAGGGTGGTGCCGGTCGGTGCTGGTTATCTCTCTTCGGTCCTCGTCCTGGGGCGCGAGGGGAGTATGCCGGGGGAGGCGGTGTAGCTGCCGAGGAAGAGCAGGGCCTCCTCGGCAGGACTTCCGGGCGGGGCCGTGTAGATCACGAGGAGGTGGTGTGCGGCGCCGGGGACCTGGAAGGTCTCGTAGTTGAGGGTTATGTCTCCGGCGGCGGGGTGCCGGAAGCGCTTTGGTCCGTGGGTCTTCTCGTGCACATGGTGGCTGGCCCACAGCTTGCGGAAAGTTTCGCTGCCCAGGGCCAGTTCGCCGATGAGGCGCACGAGTTGCGGGTCGTGCGGTCGGCGTCCGGCTGCCATGCGCAGCATGCCGACGGTGGTACGCGCGGCCTCGTCCCAGTCGAGGTGGATCTCGGGGGCGTCCGGGTCCAGGAAGACGCGCCGGGCCATGTTCCGCTCGTCTGCCGGTAGGTTGGGAAAGTCGGCGATCAGCGCGGCTGCGAGGTGGTTCCAGGCCAGGACGTCGTTGCGGTCGTTCATGATGACGGCAGGGGCCGTGGGGATGGACTCGACGACCTGCCGCAGGGCAGAACGCAGCACGTCGCCCCGTCCGGTGATCGTTGTCGTCGCGCCGGCACGGCGGGGTGGTCGGGCCAGGTCGTACAGGTGGGCGCGTTCGGCGGGGCCGAGCATCAGTGCCCTGCCGAGTGCGTCGAGGACCTCGTCGGAGGGGTGATCGGCGCGCCCCTGTTCCAGGCGTACGTAGTAGTCGGTGCTGAGTCCGACGAGTTCTGCGACCTCTTCGCGGCGTAGCCCGGGCACGCGGCGGCGGCTGGTTGCCGGCAGGCCCACGTCTGCGGGTGTCACCAGGGCTCGTCGGACCCGAAGGTAGTCGCCGAGACTGTTGACGATCTTGCTCGTGCTGGCCATGCGCTCCAGTATGCGGGTGTGGCCGAAGGGTGCGGCGGCCAAAGGGTAGGCCTGTCAGTCCCAGGGAAGCGCGGTCCCTTCATCCGCTGGTGGCCCGGGCGAAGGATCGAGTGCATGTCGACTCACTCTCTCCTCGACGGCTCACGCCGACCCGATCCGGATCACACGCCCAGCGGTAGCAGTCCCGGAGCCGACCCGTCACCGGGACCTGGCCCGGTCCGGCTGGGGGACGACGGCGGGCGCGGCTACTGGCCCATGGTGGTTGCGGTCGCGTCCGCCAGCATGATGCTGCCGTTCTCCGTGACCGGGGCCGCGATGGCCCTGCCGAGCATGGCGGCACACCTGGGCTCTTCGGTCGGTGCCGCGCAGTGGATGCTGAACACCTTCAACATCACCTTCGCTGCCCTGCCGCTGGCAGCCGGCAGCATTGCGGACCGGTTCGGCAGGCGCCGCGTGCTGCTGACCGGCATTGCGCTGGTCGGCCTGCTGTCCCTGTTGATCGCGCTGGCTCCTTCGATGGCCGTGGTCGATGTGGCCAGGGTGATCCAGGGATGCGGGGCAGCGGCGATATTGGCCTCGGGAGCGGCGGTGCTGGCCCACTCCACCTCCGGACGACGCCGCCAGTTGGCCTTCGGGATCCTCGGCACCTCCTTCGGCACGGGCCTGGCGATCGGACCGCTGGTCGCCGGGGCCCTGGTCGAAGCGACCGGCTGGCGGTCGGTATTCCTCCTGGTCGCGGCCATGTCCATACCCGCATGGCTGTGCGCGACCCGGGCCCCGGAATCCCGCAATCCCAACCAGCCTGCCCTCGACGTGGCCGGGCTGGTCACCTTCACCGCCGGGCTGGCCTGTCTGTCTTACGCCTTCGTTCAGGCCGGGGTCGCAGGCTGGAGCGCGCCGAGCACCTTGCTGATGCTCGCCGCGGCCGCGGCGCTGGTCGCCCTGTTCACCGTGGTGGAGATCTGCCTGGCCGACCGTGCGATGTTCGATGTCCGCCTGTTCCGCAGACCCGAGTTCGTCGCGGTGGTCTGCCAGCCCTTCACGGTCACCCTCGGCTTCGTCGTCTTGCTGGTCTACCTGCCCGCCTACCTCCAAGGCGTCGCCGACCGCACCATCTTGGCCAGCGGTCTGCTCCTGCTGCCGATGACCGCCCCGGTCCTGCTCCTGCCGCTGGCCGCCAGCCATCTGGCCGCGCGCACCTCCGTGCGCACGGTCCTGACCGGCGCTTCGGTGCTGATCGTGGCTGGAGCCCTGCTCCTGGCGACCCTGCACAGCAACGGCTCATGGCTGGAGCTGGCCCTTCCCTTGCTCCCCTTCGGCGCGGGAGTCGGTCTGGCATTCGGGGTCATGGACAACGCGGCCGTCAGCACCGTCCCGGTCGAGAACGCCGGAACCGCGGCAGGCATCTTCAACACGATGCGCATCACCGGCGAGTCCGTCGCCGTCTCCGGCGCCGCAGCCCTGCTCACCACCCTCACCGCCACCCGATTGAGCGGCAGCGGCCTCCCCTCCGATTCCGCCACCCGAATCGCCGGACAAGCCATCCAAGGCCAGGTGGCCGACGTGCATCGAACGGTCCTGGCCGCAGGATTCACCAGCGCATTCCACACACTCGGCCTCGTCCTCGCCGCCCTGTCCGCGCTCGGCGCGGTCCTCACCTACCTCGCACTCGCACCCCACCGAGCCGTCAGGCGCCACTGAGCAGCCATATCCCGCCACACCGCACCACGCCCGCCGACCAGAAAGACACCCGTGCCCCATCGCAATGCTCCGTTGTCCGTGGAGGGACGCCGACGGCTCGTCCAGCGCTGCCAACACCGCCCGATCGCTCACGTCGCCGCCGAAATGGGAATCTCCCGTGCCTGCGCCAGCAAGTGGGTCAACCGGTATCGGCAGTTCGGCGAGATCGGTCTCGAAGACCGATCCAGTGCACCGCGTCGCCAGCCCACTGCGACACCCGCCGAGGTAGTCAGCCGCATCGAAACGCTCCGTCGAGAGCGCAAGTGGTCAGCCCGCCGGATTGCCTTCGAGCTGGAAGGTGAGGGCATCACCCTCAGCTGCCGCACGATCACCCGTCACCTGGATCAGCTCGGCCTGAACCGGCGCAGGTTCATCGACCCTTCAGGGCAGACCAACCGGGAACCCCGAGTGATCACGGCGCGTCGGCCCGGTCACATGATCCATGTCGACGTGAAGAAAGTAGGCCGCATCCCTGAAGGCGGCGGATGGCGGATACATGGTCGAGGAAGCGCCGAAGCAAAGGCTGTCGAGCGTCGCAAATCGAAGGGTTCCCGAGCTGGTTATGTGTACCTCCACTCAGCAGTCGACGGCTACTCCCGCCTTGCCTACACCGAAGCACTCCCGGATGAGAAGGCCGCCACGGCAATCGGGTTCATGCACCGGGCGCGGGTGTTCTTCGCCGCACACGGCATCGTTCACTTCCAGCGAATCGTCACCGACAACGGGGCCTGCTACCGCGCGAAGGACTTCGCAAAGGTTCTCCACGGTGCCCGGCATCAACGGATTGCCCCCTACACCCCTCGGCACAACGGCAAGGTGGAGCGGTACAACCGCATCCTGGCCGAGGAGTTCCTCTATGCCCGGGTCTGGACATCCGAACAACAGCGAGCCGACGCGCTGGGCGTATGGAACGTCCACTACAACTACCACCGCCCGCCCACCGCCGCAGGGGACCGGCCTCCAGCATCCAAGCTTCGCACGGGCGTAACCAACGTCGTGGCCTCATACACTTAGCTCTGCCCCGCCCACGCCCGCAGCCTCCCGCCCGTTGCGCACCCCGTGACGAAGCGATGCGAAAGCGTGCCCCGGTGTTCCGTCCGAAGTCGCGTACCGGCGGCCCGGAGGGTACGTACGCCGAGGTGGAGTACGCGCGTCGCCGCTGGTGAACGGGGTCGGGCGGCGCCATCGTGGGGGCATGACTCCACCGCTCGTCCCCGCGACCGGCCACGCGCCGCTCGCCGCCCCGGCGCTCGTACAGCGTTTCAGCTCCACCCCGCGCGGCGCCCGCCTCGCCCGCCGGCTCGTGGTGCACCAACTCGACGTCTGGGGCGTACCGTACGGCAGTGACGCGTCGGACACCGCGGCCCAGCTCGTGGCGGAGCTCACGGCCAACGCCGTCACGCACGGACACGTTCCCGGCCGCGACTTCGAGATCGCCGTGGACATCACCACGGAGAGCGGCGGCCGGACCTTGCGCATCGCGGTGTCCGACGCGCGGGGTGAACTCCGGCCTCCCGCGCCGGACATGCCACCCCCGTTCATTCCACGGCCGGCGGAGAGCGGCCGGGGCTTGCTCCTGGTGAAGGCGCTCGCCGACCGATGGGACGTCGTCGACCGTCCGTCCGTCGGCAAGACGGTCGTGGCCGAGCTGGACCTGCCGCCGGGCACCGGCCAGGGGGGATTGAGGGAACGAACGGCGGCCGAGGGCCGCTCCACCTGGGACCGCACCGGACCGCCGGCCCCATGACGGCCGGAGAGGTGCGCATCCGCGCGCACACCACCGTCGTCGGTGTCCTCGGCGCTCCGATTCTGGCGCGCGACAGGGGCAGGCGGCTCACGCCGGAGTGTCCGGATGCCCGTTGCCGCGAGGGAGCGTCGCCGTTGCCGGGAGGGAGGGTCGCATCCCTTGGTCGGGGCGTGCGGCCGGAGGAGGCGGTGGAGCTCGCGCCGGGCGACGTGAGGGCGGAAGCCCTGCCGGGCATGCCCACCCGGCCGTGGTTCGTCCGGCTGCCCCGGCAGGACACCGGCCCCTCGTGACCTCTCGTCACACATGCTCCGGGCATACTTTTTCCATGGAGAAACCCGACCTTCGACACACCGCGTCAACGCCGGCATCGGTCCTTGCCCCTCGCGGTGAGCTGGACCTCGACTCCCTCGGTCCGCTGACAGCTCAGATCGAGGCCGCCGTCGACGCGCACGAAACGATCATTCTGGACGCCGGCGGGATCACCTTCGCCGACTCGTCGTTCCTGAGGCTGATCCTCACCACTCACGACCGTGCCGATCTTCGCATCGCGAACCCGTCCCCCACCGTGGACCGGCTTCTCCGGATCGTCGGTGCCGACGCCTTCCTCCACCTGTACCCCACCCTCGACGCAGCACGAAACGCCTGAGCACACCGGCGGGCCGGCCACGGAGGCGAGGCGCACCCGGTCCGGGAGCGGCGGAGGTACCGACGGGCCGGGGACACGCGGGCGGGGCCCCGGCCCGTCGGCATGCTCACGTGGGGATCACGTGCAGGACCAGGGTCGCGGGGTCGTCGCGGGTCAGTGCGAACAGCCGGGAGCCGTCGGGGGACCAGATCAGACCGTGCGGCCGGAGTTCCGAGCCGGTGCCCGGGGCCAGGTCGATGATCCGGGACGGTGTGTCGGCGCCGGGCCGGAAGAGGTAGATGTCCTGGCCGTAGGCGTTGTCGACGCCTGCGGCGATCTCGCCGGTGACCGAGACCGAAGCCGCCGTCGGGTAGGTGGTCGTGGGGTACGTGTGCACGAGGGCGAGGTCGCGCAGCCGGAAGGCCAGGTGGTTGTACGGGGCGCCCCCGACGACGAAGAGCGTGCTCGCGTCCGGGCTGAACGCCAGGTCCCAGATGCTGCCGATTCCACCCGGGTTGTCCTGTGTCGTCTTCACGACGGGCTTGCCCGAAGTGACGTCGTACACCGTCACCGTGGACGACGACACGTACTGCTCGGCGGCCACGAGCGTCCCGGGCGCGGACGGCGAGGAGAGCAGCATGGGCGGCCCGCCCCAGGTGCTCTCCGGCACCTGCGCGAGACGTACCTTCGGTGTGGCGCCGGTCAGGGAGAGGGAGCCGATGTTGCTGTCCCAGTCGGCTCCGTAGCTGAACCACAGCGTGTCGCCGACGAGAGCCACGCGCCGGGGGGCGGTACCGGTGCCCGTGCCGTAGCGGGACCTCTCCCGGTAGGTGCCGGTGTCGACGGCGGCTATCGCGTCGCCGCCGCTCAACGCGACGTACAGCGTGCGGGAGTCCGGGGACAGGGCGAGGTCCGCCGCGCCGGGCTTGTTCGTGAGGGTCTTCAGGACCGTGCCGTCGAAGTCGGTGACCAGCACGGAGCTGGTGACGATGTCGGCGATGTAGAGCCTGTGGTGCACGGCGTCCACGGCCATGTCGGCGTGCCACGTGATCGGCAGCACCGTGGAGGTCGGCCCCGGCGTCGCCGAGACAGGGGTGGCCGCACCGGCCATCGATAACAGCAGAAGGGCCAATGCGCCGAACAGGGCTCTGAAGCGGGGGCGTCTCATCGGGTGGTCGTCCTCATCTGTCGGGCGCCGGTGAAAGGGGCACGTGCGCAGGAGCGGGGCACGCGCGGGAACACCTGCACCGCGTACCCGCGCGTGTCCCGCTCATGTGCGTCCCGCCCGCGCGTCCAGGTCGTGCCTCCGGTCGTGCCTCCGACATGCCTCCAGGGCACGCGAAGGCACCTCGCCGCGCCTGCGCCGGCCACGCCGACGACCGTGACCACGCCGGTGGCGGTGTCCACACCGCAGAAGGCGCCGGTGCGGATCGGCAGCGGATCGCTTCGCGTCTGATCCGGGCGGCTTCGTTCAGCTGACCTCTCCGCCGTGACGGGGTTTCGGAGCCCCGGGAGGTACGAAGCACGCGGTGACGGTCTTGCCGGACGTCTGCGGGTGGGTGGTCCAGTCGTCGGCGAGGGCGTCGACCAGTACCATTCCACGCCCTCCGGCCCGCGTGACGTCTTCTGCCTTCTTGGTGGGCGGAAGGGGGTCGGAGTCGTGCACACTCACATGCAGGCAGTGGCTGTCCCAGGTCAGAACGAGTTGGGCATCACTGTGTGCGTGCACGTGTGCGTTGGTCACGAGTTCGGAAACGCTGAGCAGGATCGCGTCCACCGTCTCGGGCGCGTTCTTGGTCCACTCCAGGGACGTGAGGTGCGCGCGCGTCCATTGACGGCCGGCCCGCACGCCTTGCGACACCGGAAACGTCTGAGCCCATCCCATCGCGCGCAGCGAGGTGTCCTTCGTCATCGCTCCCCCTTGTTCGGCCTTTTTCGTCCGTCTACCCCCACTTTCGACTCATCACTTCCCCACGGGTCCCCGACCGTGTGACTCTTCCCCGGCGTCGGCCCGTCGCAGGGGCGCCGACGCCGGGGAAGCGGGTCATACGGTCCTGATCGCCGGGTCCGAGACCCCCGGGGCGCCGGTCTCCACGTGACCGGCGAAGCGGCGCAGGAAGGTGGCGTCGGCGTCCGAGACGACCTGGACGTCGTACCAGCGGGAGGTCGCCCGCAGGTCGAGGGTGTGAGTGACGGTCGCGCCCGGCTTGACCTTGAAGGTCTGGGCCGCCCCGCCGTAGGCGTTGGTCACCGTCAGGTTGACGGCCTTCGTACCGGAGTTGGTCAGGGTGAGCTTCAGGCTCCCGCCCGCCGCGACGTGGCGTGCGGTGACCTCGGGGCCCGCCTTCGCCGCCGGGCCCCGCCAGGTGCGCAGGAAGCCGTTGGGGCCCCAGACCGTGAGGTCGATCCGGTTGCCGGTGGAGCCGCTGGTGCTCCAGGTGTCCGAGAGGGTCTTGCCCGCCTCGACGGTGTACGGCCAGGGGCCGTCCGTCCGGTTGCCCGAGGTGCTGTGGAAGTGGGCGCCGAGCGTGGGACCGGCGGAGAAGGTGAGGGTGAACGTGCCGGTGGAGACCGTGGCCCGGCCGTCCACGTACGGGCTGTAGCCGAGGGCGCGGGTCGGTTTGGAGCCCGCCTCCTGCTTCGGGAGGGCGGCCAGGGCCGGCGGGGTCGGGTGGAAGGACGGGTGGCGGTTCTTGTCCGCCGGTACGTACCCGTCCGTGGAGGGAAGCGCGGCGGGGGCCCTGTCCGCCCTGGTGAAGTCGAAGGCGGAGGTCAGGTCGCCGCAGACGGCGCGGCGCCACGGCGAGATGTTGGGCTCGCGCACCCCGAAGCGCCTCTCCATGAAGCGGATCACCGAGGTGTGGTCGAAGGTCTCGGAGCAGACGTAACCGCCCTTGCTCCACGGCGAGACCACGATCATCGGCACGCGCGGGCCGAGACCGAACGGGCCCGCCGCGTAGTCCGCGCCACCCGCGTACAGGTCCTTCGACACGTCCGCCGTGGACAGGCCCCAGGCGGACGAGGCCGGCGGATACGGCGGGACCACGTGGTCGAAGAAGCCGTCGTTCTCGTCGTAGGTGATGAACAGGGCGGTCTTCGCCCACACCGCCGGGTTCGAGGTCAGCGCGTCCAGAACCTGTGAGATGTACCAGGCGCCGAAGTTCGTGGGCCAGTTCGCGTGCTCGCTGAAGGCCTCGGGGGCGGCGATCCAGGAGACCTTCGGGAGGGTCCCGGCGGTCACGTCCGCGCGCAGCCGGTCGAAGTACGTGCCGCCCGACTTGACGTCGGTGCCGGTGCGGGCCTTCTCGTAGAGCGGGCTCCCGGGCTGGGCGTCCCGGTAACTGTTGAAGTAGAGCAGGGAGTTGTCCCCGTAGTTGCCACGGAAGGCGTCGTTGATCCAGCCCCAGGACCCGGCGGCGTCCAAGCCGTCGCCGATGTCCTGATAGATCTTCCAGGAGATCCCGGCCGACTCCAGCCGCTCGGGATAGGTCTTCCAGCCGTAACCGGCCTCCTGGTTGCCGAGGACCGGGCCGCCGCCCGTACCGTCATTGCCGGTGTGGCCCGACCACAGGTAGTAGCGGTTGGGGTCGGTGGCTCCGATGAAGGAGCAGTGGTAGGCGTCGCACACGGTGAAGGCGTCGGCGAGCGCGTAGTGGAACGGGATGTCGTTCCGCGTCATGTGCGACATGGTGGTGGCCGTCTTGGCCGGCACCCACTTGTCGTACTTGCCCTTGTTGTAGGCCTGTTGGCCACCCGACCAGTCGTGGTTCAGGCCCTCCAGGAACTGCATTCCGAGGTCGTCCACCTGCGGGTTGAACGGAAGGACGTCCTTCGTCCCGTCGGACTGGTGGAAGACGGACTTTCCGTTGTCCTGGAGCACCGGCCGGGGGTCCCCGAAGCCTCGTACCCCCTTCATCGCCCCGAAGTAGTGATCGAAGGAACGATTCTCCTGCATCAGTACGACGATGTGCTCGATGTCCTGGATGGTTCCGGTACTGCCCTGGGCCGGAATGGCGGCGGCCCTCGCGATGCTCTCGTTCAGCATCGTGAGGGCCGCGGTACCACCGGCGATCTGCAAGAACCTGCGACGGTCCAGCTCTGTCATGGGTGACGACTCCGGGGTGAGGGGGGAGGGGCGGTGCGGGGCGCCCCAAGAACAGCGGTCTCTCCTTACGGGGCGGGGGCGGGTTCGTGACACCACGCCGTACGGCCGGCGAACGGAGTCACCGCAGCCGCACCGCAGGGCTCGCCGGCCGTGCCGCTCCAGCTCGGCACGCACCAACTCGCCGACAGCCACCGTGCCCCCGCTCGTCGACGCCGCCCGCCGACGGGCCGGCCGGCAGTGATCAGCATGGTGCAGCAGAGACGCCGCCGCCACCACCTGCGGAGCGCGCACCGGAGGGCGAACGCTGCCTCTTCCCGTTGATGCGGCGCTGCCCGTCCGACGTGTCGTCGTCCCGTGCGCCCGTGCCCGGGGCGGCGAACGACTCCCGTGCGCCCGTGCCCGGCGCGGCGAACGACTCCCGGCAGTGCGCGAGGAGTTCGCGCAGCGCGGGGCTCTTGGCGGGCGCGGCCACCAGGGCCAGTACGGCAGGGGTGTCCGCGTCGGTGAGAGGCACGGTCACCAGCCCCGGCCGCCCGGCCACCATGGACGCGGAGAGCACCGCCACCCCCAGGTCCCGCTCCGCGAGCCGCATCACCGCGTCCGGTGCGGCGGCCCCCAGGGACACCGTGGGCGTGAGCCCCCGGGCGGCCGAGACCTGGTCCAGCACGGTGCGGATGCCGGTGCCCGTGGGCAGGCAGATGAGCGGATGAACGCACAGCTCGGCGAGGGTGACCCCGTCGGCCGCCCGTGCGGCGAGCGGGTGCCCGGGCGGGACGGCCGCGACGATCGGCTCGCTGATCACCTCGTGCCCGTCCAGGTCCTCCGGCGCCCGGCCCGCCGCGCCGATCAGCGCGAGATCGACGTCCCCCTCGCGGACCCGCTGGACCAACCGGTCGGAGTCGTCCTCGACGAGGCCGATCTCAACGCCCGGGTAGGCCAGATGGAAGGTGGACAGCGCCTCGAAGAGCGGCTCCACCGTGCACGCCGTCACCATGCCGACCACCAGCCGGCCCCGGACCAGCCCGTTCATCTCGTCCACCGCGTGCCGCAGCGCCTCCACGGCGTCGAGCACCGCGCGCGCGTGTCCGAAGGCCACCTCGCCCACGGCGGTCAGACCCGCGCTGCGGCCCGAGCGGTCGATGAGGGTGGCGCCGAGATCGTGCTCCAGCTGACGGATCTGGGCGCTGATCCCGGGCTGGCTGATGTGTACGCGCTCGGCTGCCCGGGTGAAGTTGGACTCTTCGGCCACGGCGAGAAAGTACTTCAGCTGTCTGAGTTCCATAACCTTTGATTATAGGGGTGGTTGAGATGATTGATTGGACTTCTTCCACGTCCCGGCAGGACCATGAGAAGGCAGAGATCACGTACCGGAAAGGAACGTCGTGTCCGAGAACGAGAAGGCCCGGAAGCCTGAGGACCTCACCCGCCTGTTCGTGGAACGCGCCAACGCGGGGGACGCCGCCGGACTCGCGGCGCTCTACGAGGAGGACGCGGTGATGGCGTACCCGCCCGGCAGCACCACGGCCGGCCGGGAGGCGATCCGGCAGCTGTGGGAGCAAGTACTCTCCCACGGCCCGAAGTTCGAGGCGGAGGAACCGCTCCCGACCCTCGTCGTCGGTGACATCGCGCTGACCTCCACGCCCCCGAAGGACGGATCCGGTGCCCGCGCCCAGGTGGTCCGGCGCCAGGCGGACGGGAGTTGGCTGCGCATCATCGACCAGCCGGAGTTCCGTCCGCCGGCCGGCTGAGGAGCGTGTGCGAGGGGCTCGGGATCAGCTCCCCTCCACCGCTGCGCCGGTGCCCAGGGGTGCCCGGTGTGCCGTACCAGCGTGGGCCCGGCGTACCGCCGGGCCCATCGCCGTACCGGCGGCCAGGAAGAGCCCGCCGAGCACCAGCCAGCCGGTGAAGCCCCAGGAGAGGATCAGGGTGGTGAGCAGCAGCGGCCCGATCAGGCGTGCGACTGCGGTCCCGGAGCCGTAGAAGCCCTGGTACTGGCCCTGCTTGTCGGCCGGAGCGAGCCCGAAGCCGATCTCCCACGAGCCGGACCCGAGCAGCATCTCCCCGAGGACCTGGATCACCGCCGCCGCCAGCAGCAGCGCGCCGGCCGCCCACGCCGAGGTGCCCAGGGACGAGCACGCGAAGACGAGGCAGGCCAGCAGCAGGACGCAGCCGGCGTGCCGGACCGACCGGGACGCCGAGTCCAGGCCGGTCACCCGGGACGCGATCCGCACCTGGAAGAGCACCACGCTCACGGTGTTGACCACCAGCAGCGCGGAGACGGTCCACCCCGGAGCCTCGGTGCGCCGCACGATCCAGAGCGGCAGCGCCACGCTCAGCAGCGGCATGTAGAGCAGCATGACCATGTTGAGCAGGGACACCACCGCGTACGGCCGGTCCCGCAGGACCGCCAACCGGCGCTCGCCCGCCGGCCGTTCGGTGTGCGCCGCTCCCTCGGGGGCCGGCAGGCGGTGCAGGAGCAGGGCCGAGACCAGGAAGCTGAGCGCGTCCAGCGCCAGCGCGGTCACGTAGGCACTCGTGGTGTCGAGTTGCAGGGCGACTCCGCCGAGCGCCGCACCCAGGGCGAGTCCCGCGTTCACCGTCGACTGGAGGTGGGCGCGGGTCTCCGTACGCCGGGCGGGCTCCACCAGGGCCGCGAGCAGGGCCTGCCGGGCCGCCGCGAGACCGCACTGGGCGCAGGCGTACACGCACACCGCCACCAGGAACGCCGGGTAGGCGTGCACGAAGAGGAAGGAGGCGACCGCCGCCCCGGTGACCAGGGACATCAGGACCGCGACCCCGCGTGGGCCGCGCCGGTCGGCGAGGTGCCCCAACGGCACTCCGGCCACCGCTCCGAGTGCCCAGCCCAGCGTGAGCGCCGCGCCGATCGCGGTGGGGGAGAGCCCGACGACACGGTTGAAGTAGAGCGCCGACACCACGTAATAGGCGCCGTCACCCACCGAGTTGGCCAGCTGGGCCAGGGCGAGCTTCCTCGGCGCCCCTGCCGGAGGGATGATCCGTCTCATGCGCATGCGATTCCTCTCCGATGCCGCAGGTCGTGGCCCGCGTCGCGGTGAAGTCTGCGCCCTGGAGCGGCCGGGCGACACCGGATCGGAGGCTGGACGCGGTTCACCCGAGGCCGATCCGGGCGGAAGGCGAAGCTTCGGGAACCGCCTTCGGCTGCCGCGCGCCCTGGAAGTCGGCCGCCCGGATGAGCAGCAGGGACACCACGCCGCCCACCAGTGCGAGGCCCGCGGAGAGGGCGAGAAGGGTGTTCAGCCCGTCGACGTACCCCGTCACGGCGAGCCGCTCGACGGTCCCCCGCCGCGCCTCGGGGACCAGCGCCGCGGCCCGGTCGATCTCGCCGCCCCGTACGAGGAAGACGATCCGGTCCGTGCGGTCACCGACGCCCGGTACGCCCGCCAGGCCGTCGTGCACCCGGTTGCCGATGACGACGGCGAAGGTGGAACCCAGCACCGCGACCCCCGCGCTCACCCCGAGCTGCCGGAACGTACCGCTGATGCCCGAGGCCATCCCGGAGCGGGAGAAGTCCACGACGCCCACGGCGGTCGAGGCGAGCGGCGGGTTCACCAGCCCGGCGCCGAACCCGCCCAGCACCAGCCCGGGGAGGAAGTGTTCCCAGCCGGAGCGTGCGCCGACCCCGCCCATCAGCAGGAGACCGGCGCCCACCAGGAGCAGCCCGACGCCGATCAGGAAGCGGGGCTGAACCCTGGCGCCGAGCCGGCCCGCGAGCAGCGAGGCGAGGAGCATCGCCAGCGAGGCGGCCAGCAGACGCACGCCCGTCTCCAGCGAGGAGTACCGGAGCACTTCCTGGAAGTGCACGGCGAGGAAGAGGAACATCGCGAACAGCGAGCCGTTCATCGCGAACGCCGCGACGGACGCGCCGACGAAGGTCGGGATACGGAACAGCCGCAGCTCGAACATCGGCTCCGCCACCCGCGCTTCGACGACGAGGAAGGCCGCCAGCAGCACCCCGCCCACGACGAGGGAGGTGAACGCGCGGGAGTCGCGCCAGCCGCCCTCGCCCGCGCGGATCAGGCCGTAGCCGAGGGTCGCGAGCCCCGAGGTCAGCAGGGCGAACCCGGGAAGGTCGGGCCGGCGGGCGAACGGTGAGCGGGACTCGTCCACCCGCAGCACGACGATCAGGACGACCAGGACGCCGACAGGCACGTTGACCAGGAAGACCCCCCGCCAGCTGATGCCGCTGGAGATCAGCCCGCCGGCGACCGGGCCGATCGCGGAGGCGAGTCCGGTGACCATGCCCCACACGCCGAACGCCGTGCCGCGCTCCTTGCCCTCGAAGCTGCCCGCGAGCAGCGCCAGTCCGGTCGCGAACATCACCGAGCCGCCCATGCCCTGGAAGATCCGGGCGAGGACCAGCATCAACGGGGACTGCGCCAGGCCGCACAGGAGGGAGGCGAGCGTGAAGAGGACGACACCGAGGGCGTAGAGGCGTCGGCGCCCGAACCGGTCCGCGAGGGTCCCGCTCGTCAGCAGCAGGGCCGCGAGCGCGAGGGCGTATCCGTCGATCACCCACTGGAGGTCCGAGAACCCGGCGTTCAGGTCCTCCTGCACGTCGGGCATGACGACGTAGACGACGGTGGTGTCCAGCAGGAGCATGAACGTCCCGCCGCACACCCCCAGCAGCGTCCACCACTTCTTCTGCATCTGCGCGCTCCTTCTGCTCGTCGGGCGGACGGAAAGCGCCGCCGGACGGGAATCCGGCGGCGCACTCTCGTCCCCGCGTTCATGCTCGCGAGCGGGGAGTCAGAAGTCCAAGAGCTGGTTTTTCGCGATGACCGAACCTCTGCTTATGGTGGACGGTTCCGAACAGGCCGTGGCGTGCCGCGGCTCAGCCGAAGCGCCCGTTGACGTAGTCGGCCGTACGCGCGTCCCGGGGGGAGGCGAACATGGCCTGGGTGTCGCCGTGTTCGACGATGAGGCCGGGCGTGCCCTGCGAGGCGAGGAAGAACGCGCAGGTGTCCGAGACACGGGCGGCCTGCTGCATGTTGTGGGTGACGATGACGATGGTCACCTCCGACTTCAGCTCGGCGATGGTCTCCTCGATACGGCGCGTGGACGTCGGGTCGAGCGCGGAGCACGGCTCGTCCATCAGCAGGACGCGGGGGCGCACCGCGAGGGAGCGGGCGATGCACAGGCGCTGCTGCTGGCCGCCGGAGAGCGCGCCGCCGGGTTGGCGCAGCCGGTCCTTGACCTCCCGCCACAGCCCCGCCTTGGTCAGGCACTCCTCCACCAGGTGGTCCCGGGCGTCGCGGCCGGCCTTGATGGCGTTGAGCTTGAGGCCCGCGAGGACGTTGTCGTACAGCGACATCGCGGGGAACGGGTTGGGCTTCTGGAACACCATGCCGATGTTGCGGCGGGCCTGCGTGATGCGGCGGCCCCGGTCGTAGATGTCGTCGCCGTCCAGCAGCACCCGCCCGGCCAGGGAGGCCGAACCGATCAGCTCGTGCATCCGGTTGAGGATGCGCAGGAACGTCGACTTGCCGCAGCCCGACGGGCCGATGAGGGCGGTGACCTGGCGGGCGGGCATGGTCAGCGAGACCCGGTCCAGGACCTTGTGGTCGCCGAACCACGCGGAGATCTCTTCGGCTTCCAGGGTGGCGGGACCCTGACCGCGGATGACACGCGGCTGGATCAGGGTGTCGGTGACGTCGTCGCGGCCGACGGCCGCGCCGGTCGTGTCGGTGGTGGTCATGGTGACTCCAGAAGGTACGGCGAGGTGATCTGCGTGTACGTGGGCGTGAACGGCGGTGCGGTCAGAGAAGGTTGGGCAGCAGGGCGGTCAACGCCCCGGCGTCCGCGATGCCGAGGGCGGCGAGCAGCGGTGCTCCGCAGGCCCAGGTCTGCCAGCGTCCCCAGACGCGATGGGCACCCACGGTGAGCAGGGCGGCGACGAGCAGGGCCTGCGTCCACAGGAACACCTGGAGCCACGCGTCCTGCTCGCCCTTCAGCGCCTGCTCGGGCTCGGTGATCCAGCCGGTGCGCAGCACGCGCGGCGGGCTGGGCTGGACGGGAGTGACGAGCTTGGCGTCGACCCGCAGGGTGCCGGAGGGGGTGTACGGTCCGCCGGTCGCGGTGATCAGGGTCAGCCGTCCCTCGCCGGAGGCCAGGGGGGCGGGGAGCGGGTCGCCCGCCCGGCGGACACCGGTCACCTCGTAACTGACCTTCGCCTGGCCGGTGGTCACCTCGATCCGGGAGCCGGCCGGCAGGTTGTGCAGGCCGCCGAAGGGCCCGCCGTACCCCCATTGGCGGCCCATCACGATGGAGGTGCCCGCCTGGCCCGGCAGCGGGGTGTCGCGGCGGTGCCCGGGGCCCGACATCAGCACGGTGGAGGTGGTGCCCTCCGCGACGACCTCCTCCACGTCGAGCACGGGGATGCGCAGCAGGGCGACGGGGGCGCCGGATTCGAGCGCCTTGCCGTCGAAGGTCTGCTGGCCCACCGGGGCCGTACCGAGGGCGAGTTGCTCCCGCAGATCGTCGTGGGCGACCTGCTGGTCGCGGGCGTGCTGGAGGTGGCCGACGACGGTGAGGTTCGCGGCGAACCCGAACAGCACGGCGGCGAGCACGCACAGGGCGGCGCCGGTCACGGCGAGGCCGGGCCGGGAGGGTGCCGCGGCCGGGCGGGGCGGCTTCTGGTCGGGCGGTGCGGCCGGGGGCGGCGGTGCGAGCACGGACACGATGGGTGCACTCCTGGTCGACGGTTCGGGGAGAGGTGGGGTGGTCGGCGCGACGGCCTCCGCCCGGAACGCGGGGACCTCCTCCGCGCCGCCGGGCCCGGACCGTCACATGAGGCGGCGGCCCGGGCCCGCGGCGGACGGGTCGGTCAGGGACGGATCAGTGACGCGGGGCACCGAAGCGGAGCATGCCCCTGCGGCGTACGTGGACGACGAGGGCGGCGCCGGCGGCGATCAGGGCCAGGCCACCGAATGCGGCCGTGCCGAGCTGGGCGCCGGTGGAGGCGAGTACCCCGCCGGAGCCGGAGTCGGTGCCCAGGCCGCCGCCGTCCGATCCGCCCGAGCCGGAGCCCCCGGTGTCGGAGCCGCCGGTGGAGGCGTCGGGGCTGGTGGTGTCGCTGGGGTCGGCGGTGGGGCTGTCGGTCGGGTCGTCGGTCGCGCCGGCGCCCGTGGTGAACGCGAACTCGACGCTCTGCCCGCCGGACGCGTCCTCCGCCAGCGTGAGGGTGTGGTCGCCGTCCTCGATGTCGTCGGGGACGGTGAACGCGTACTCGTTGACCGTGCCCTCCGCGTCCGCGGTCGCGTCGGCCAGGGCGGTGCCGCCGTCGAGGTCGGCCTTGACGGTGGCCGACGCCGTGAATCCGTGCGCGGTGATCTTCAGGGTGTCACCGGGCTCCAGCGCGGGGTCGGCTTCGAGGGTGTTGCCTTCGGAGTCGGTGACCACCAGGTCCTCGGACCCACCGGGGGCGGGAGTCGTGGGGGGCGGGGTGGTGGGGGTGTTCGCCTCCAGGAAGCTGAGGTAGCCGTCCGACTCGGACGGCGCGTACGACTGGGTGTCGGTGGGCGCGAACGCCAGATGGAAGTAGGACGAACCGCTCGTCGCCGGCGCGGTGAGGGTGAACTCTGCCTTGCCGTCCACCACATCGGCTTCCCCGATCGTCACCGGTTCCGCGGTCTCGGTGGCCTTCGCCCCGAGCGTCACCCGCCCGGCCGCGCCTTCCGGCGCCACGTTGGCGACCAGGGTGTACGCCGTGCCCAGCTCGGGCTGGGCGGGAACGCTGGACAGTGTGATGCCGGTGGTCTTCTGCTCCAGGACCGACCAGGAGTCCCCCTCGACCTCGATGAGGACGGTGAAGGCGGGTGCGTCCGCGGCGTTCAGGCCGCAGTTGAGACCGATGGTGTAGACGCCGTCGAGCGACGCGTCGGGGATGGCGTTGAGGAGACGCTGCTTCAGCGTGGGATACGGAAAGCCCACGTTGTCGGCCAGGGTGCCGGAGAAGGCCTCCGTCGTGCTCGGGACGGACTCCAATTTGGCCAGGTTCCCGGCGAAATCGGTGCCGGGAATGTCCACGGCCAGTGCGGAGGCGACGGTGTCCGCCGGGCAGGGGCCGTCCGTCTCGACGCGCGTGACCAGGAGAGGAGTGTCGATGCTGCCGCTCGACGGGGTCAGCTTGAGCGAACCGATGGTGGTGAACGCGTGTGCTTGCGTCGCCGAGGCGAGGACGGCTGCCAGTGCCGCCAACAGCAGGGCACCACTCATCAGCAGTGCCACAGGGGATCTCAGTGGTGTTGGACGGTTCATGGGCGATTCCCCCCAGGGTTTCGATGGATGGATGGAAGGTCGTTCGGGGCAGGTCGTCGACACGCCGTCGTTCGGCCGGACGCCGGGCCGGGCGGCGTCCGGTGCGTGCGCTCGCAAGGCGGAGGATCGTCGTCGTACGGGCGTACGAGGGTGATTCCGGCGACGTGGCGAGCGTGCGGGCCATGCGTCGCCCGGCAGAAGGCGGTGTGGAGCCACGGCCTGGTTGAGGCCGGTCGGCCCGGTGCCGCCGCAGGCGGTGCCGAGGGTGCCGAAGCCGTAGGCGGTGATGGTGGAGGTGGCGGCGCAGACCTTGGAATCAGGACCGTGTTGCCGAGGGCATGCACGACATCGTCGGTCGTGTCCGAGCCGACGCCGGCCAGGACGCGGTACTCGCCGGCCGCCGGGTCCGCGGCGGCGGTCGGAGCGGTCGGGGCGCCGAGACCGAGCGCCGGCGTGACGACGACCGTGCGGGCGCGGAACAAGACCTTCACGTGCTCTCCTTCGCGGGTGTCTTCGCGTGACCGGACTGTCGAGGCCCGGGCCGCGGGGAATACGCCTGGGAGCCGGGCACCCCTAGGGGTGCCCGGCCGTGGTGCTGGGCGGTGCGGTGTGACCAGGGCGTGTGTCGAAAGTGGCGCCGTTCGCCCGGAGGGCGGGTCCGGCGACGTCCGGTGCGTGCGATCGCAAGGCGGAGGGTCGCCCCGATACTGGATGTATCGGGGCGATCCCGACAACGCGGCGAGCGTGCGTGCCGGGCGCCGTCGGACAGGCGGGACTTTCGATACACGCCCTAGTTCAGGCCCGTGATCGCGGTCGCGCCGCAGGCGGTGCCGAGGGTGCCGAAGCCGTAGGCGGTGATGGTGGAGGTGGCGGCGCAGACCTTCGAGGTCGATCCGACGAAGGTGGACGCGATGGTGGCGTCGCTGAGCTTCGCCGTGGGGACGACGTTGTAGACGTCGCGGGTGTAGGTGAAGCCGGAGTTGAGGGCGCCACCGCTGATGGGCGAAGTGCCGTTGACCTTGATCAGGGCGGTGGAGCCGTGGATGTCGCTGACGGTACCGGTGGCCTGGGCGATGTACTGGGCCACCGAGTACGGGGCGATGTCACCGGCGGTGTTCAGGGCGACGCCGTTGTTCTCCTGGACCGTCTGGTCGACGCAGGAACCGACCTGCGCGTCCGTCAGGCCGAGCTTCTCCAGGAAGAAGGAGCGGGTGCCCGAACCGGTCTGGGGGAGCAGCGGGGTGAGGGTCACGCCGTTGAGCGTGGTCGTGGTGCACTGGTAGACGGCCTTCAGCTGCGCCGTGGTGAGGTCCTGGGCGCCGGCGGCGTAGAGCGCGCTGTCGGTGCGGACCGCGACGGAGACCGCGTCCTTGGCGAAGGGGATCCAGGTCAGGGTGGTGCCCGCCGTCTTGATGCCACGGGAGGAGCGGGCGAAGTCGATGCAGTTGACGGTGGTGTCGGCGACGTCTGCGGCGAGAGCGGTGATACCGGCGGAGGAGCCGTTGGGCCGGTTGACCACACAGTTGCTGGCGCGGGTCTTGATCGTCGCCGTGCCGGTGGCGTCGTAGGAGGCGATGATCTTGCTGCCCGAGGAGTTCAGGACCGTGTTGCCGAGAGCGTTCACGACGTCCTGGGTCGTGTCCGAACCGACACCTGCCAGGGTGCGGTACTCGGCGGCCGGCGGGTCGGCGATGGCGGCCGGGGCGGCGAAGGCGCCGAAGGCGAGAGCGACAGCACCGACGACGGCACCGGCACGAACACGAGACGTGACGTTCACTGTTTTCTCCTCCGTGGAAACGGATTCCATGTGTACGGATGGCAAGGAAGGGAGCAGTGGAGCAATCCGGATTTCATTGCTTCCGGCCCGTCGGCCGGCGGTGCCAACACTTCCCGATCGGGACGCGGGCGGCCACAAATCCGAGGGGCGGATCAGATGAATGGATTGTTTCCTGCGCCACCCTTGGAGGTTCCGGGTGTGCTGCCGGGAAATCGCGCCTTCTCGGAGAGGAATTGATCCGGGAAGGCGCGAATCACCGCACCGCTCTCAGCGGACCCCGGCTGCCTCCGTCCCTCCCCGGCGGGTGGAGAGACGCAGCAGGAGAGGTCCCGACAGTGAGGCCGCGCCTCCCAGGACGAGCACGCCGAGCACCACCCAGCGGACCGCGCCGAGCAGTTCGGAGGGGGTGGTGCCGGACCCGGCCGTGGCCGTGGTGGCCCCTCCCGCGGCGGCGGTGCCGCCCGCCGCCGCGGCCCCGGACGCCGCGGACGTTCCGGACGTTCCGGATGTTCCGGTGGACCCGGACGTCCCTGTGGCGCCGCCCGTCGAGCCGGACGAGGCTGATTCCGTACCGCCGGTGCCGTGGCCGCCGCCCGAGGTGGTGCCGCCGGCGCCCTCGCCCGAGGAGCCACCGTCCGCCGAGGTGCCGCCTTCGGCGACCACACCCTTCTCCAGCGCGGTCGCCGCCGCGAGCGCCTGGGTGCGCAAGCTTTGCGGCAGCGGGGCGTACCCCGCCGGCAGTTCACCGGGTGCGGTGCCGGGCGTCTGCCCGTCACCCGCGGCGTACCGGATGACCCTCGCGTAGTCGGTGCGGGCCTCTGCCGACTGGTCCGTGGAGGCGGCCGCGTAGACGACCGAGGTGAGCGGGTAGGCACTGCCGCGTGCCTTGGCGGGATCGGTCGTCTTCACTCCCGGGACGGCGGAGTCCGGCATCTGCGTGACCGCCTTGAGCATGGTGGCGGTCGTCGGCTTCACGAAGGTGCCGTCGGCGTTGGGCAGGGCCGCCACGTCCAGGAGGTACCGCTCGGCGGAAGCGGTGTCCGCGATACCGATCTCATGAGCGTTGTTCAGCTCGGGACGCGTACCCGACAGCGCGAACTGCGTCGTCGCGTTGCAGATGAACGCCAGCCCCGAGTAGCCCCGCCGGATCTTCAGCGCGGCACTGTGCATGTCATTGGCGTACGGCACGAGATCCTGGCTGCCGTAGTTGACGCCCTCGCACTGGGTGGGGGTCGCGGTGGCGTCGCTCTTCGGGTAGTAGTCGAAGGGCTCCTCGGTCAGATCCAATTCCTTGTAGCTGGTGTTGAGGTGCATTCCCCAGGGGTCGGGCTTCCCTTCGAGGAATGCGCGGGCGTCGTCGTTCTGAATGATGTAGCGCCATAGAAGACGCGCGGTGTCGGAATTCTCCAGACCCACGACAAGCCCGTTCGGTGCCTCTCGCCCGGCGGTGATCTCAGGATTCAGCTGAAGGAATTCCGGGTCGGCCGCGATCCGGACGGGGTTGCCGGCGACGGTATCGGGTTCGGGCTGGCCGAAGATGCCCATGCGTACGTTCTCCACGTACGACTCCGTCAGCAGCTTCGCCAGAAGCCGCTGGTTGAGCCGAAGCCGGCTCACGTGGTGGGAGTCCGTGCCGCTCTCGTAGTTCCAGAGGAAGCCGATCGTGAGGCCGCTCACCGCGACCGGTGCGTGCACCAGGGGTGCGCCGTCGCCGTCGGAGTCGACCGGGTCCACCGTGAAGGCGAGGCCGGGCGAGGTGTCCGTGGGCGCGGTGATCGCCGAGCGGGCACTCTCCTCGCCGGCCTGGGTGAAGGTGAACCGATGGGTCCCGCCGACGCAGAGCTTGCTCTGCCACGAGGTCATCGCGTCGGTGACCAACTCGGATCCGATGGTGCGCCGCTCGGGCATGTCGGCGGCGCAGTTGTCACCCACGGGCAGGAAGTCGAGCCGGAACACCAGGCGCTGGTCCCAGATCGTCCGGCTCAGCGCGCTGGCCGCCTGCGGGTCCGCCGAGGACTGCGCCGCTCTTCCGTCCGGG
The DNA here is from genome assembly GCF_042957125.1 of Streptomyces sp. NPDC008125. Classification (NCBI taxonomy): domain Bacteria; kingdom Bacillati; phylum Actinomycetota; class Actinomycetes; order Kitasatosporales; family Streptomycetaceae; genus Streptomyces; species Streptomyces sp. NPDC008125. The sequence continues at coordinate 385,798 of NZ_JBIBHR010000001.1, read as the reverse complement.
TTGTGTTCGCCGCGCGGCACCGCGACGAGCCAGCACGGCTGGACCGCGCCCGCGGCGTCGCGGCGCGCGCCGCAGCCCAGGTGCGGGGACTCCACGGCGGTCCGCACCTCGAAGGAGGCTTCGCCCGATCCCTCGGAGTCGTTCGGCAGCCAGGCGAGGGTGTTGGTGTCTCCGCCGGTGAAGTAGGTGTAGTCGTAGGCGTCGGTCGTCGTCGCGCCGCTCACCGGCCGGAAGGGCACGAACTTGCCCGAGGACATCGGCTCGTCGGGGAGGCCCTCGTAATCGCCCTCCGCGCGATCGTTGTCCGTCGTCGGCTGGAGCATTCGGGTGGAACCGGGCGTATAGGTCACCGTCGCCCCGAACTCGCACTGCTCGCGCGAGGGCCCGGCGTCCGGATCGTCACCCCAGCACTGCATGAGCTGCATGAAGTTCTGGGCCCTCTCCGTGGTGGCCGGGGCGGCACCCGTCCAGGACACCTTGACCGCCTGGCCCCGAAGGTTCTTGGTCTGACTGACCGTCACCTTCAGTTGTGAGAAGTCGTCGTACGCGCCCTTCTTGCCGGTCTCCGTCACCGCGGAGCTCCGCTGCTCGGCCGCGCTCGCGGGAGTGTCGCCTCCCGGCGGGACCGGAAGGACGGCAAGGACGAGGGCGGCCGTCAGCGCACCCATGCCCGCCATCACCCGGCGCCCGGCCGGTGCGGTCCGTCCAGGCATCCGTACCCGTGCGCCACGCATGAACGGCTTCCTCTCCTTCAGGCCCCTGGCGCGCGGGTCCGTGGTCGTGGCGCTCATGCCGTGTCCCCTCTGCGCCGTGCGCGGGCGGCCATGGTCCGTGCGGTCAGCGGGGGTACGACGACCAGCGCGACGAGCAGCAGTGCGGAGAGAGCCATCAGCGCGCCGCGCAGCCCGAGGCCGCTGCCCGAGGCGAGGGTGACGGGATTGGCGACGACCGAACTGTCCCCGACGACCGCGGAGCCGGTGATCACTTCACCGGTGTCGGGGTCGACCGTGGTGCCCGCGGTGCCCGTGGTTCCTTCCGCACCGCCCGTGGCGTCTGCGGTCGCGTCGGGCTGTCCGTCGCCGTCCGTGGCCGCGCCGCCCGTGCCCGCGGTCCCCGAGCCCTGGCCGCCGGTGGAGCCACCGGCCGTCGAGGTGCCGCCCGTCGAGGTCGTGGTGCCGGTCGTGCCGCCCGCGGAGGATCCGCCGGAGCCGGAGGCGCTGGGCTTGACCGGGGTCGTCCTGGTGTCACCCGCGGTGCCGGTGGTGCACTGCGTGGGGCCCTGCTTGTCGCACGCCTTCGGCTGGGGCGCCTTCTTGGCCAGGGTGTTGGTGCCGTCGCTGGAGAAGGTGGGGTTGCGGCACTTGTTGATGTCGATCGCGGAGGTGGGGGCTCCGGGCACCTTGCGCAGCTGGTCGAAGCCGGCCTGCACGAGGTTCTTCGGGAGCGGCGAGTAGCCGAGCTCCTCCGCCTGCTGCTGGCCGTCGCAGAGGAAGTAACGGCCGAACGTGCCCAGGGAGTTGCCCTTGCCCTTGGTGAAGCCCGCCTCCTCCTTCGTCGGCAGGATCATGTAGCTGTAACTGGACAGCGGGTAGGTGCGGTCGTCGTTGTTGCGGTAGACGCCGTCGAGGATCTGGGTGAGGTAGGAGGGGCTGCTCCTGTCGGTGTTGATCTTCGCACCGAGCAGGCCGACGGCCACGCTGGCGGCGGTCGGTTCGACGTAGAAGCCCGACTTGTTGAGCACCTTGGCGACCGGGAAGCCCGTCTTCAGGGCGTAGGAGTACTCGACGTACGTGATCGCGCCTTCGCCGGACGTCTGCCGCACATGGCCGGCGACACCGTTGGAACCCGATTTGGCGATCATCGAACTTCCGCCCAGGAGCGGGTAGTTCGAGGTCATTCCGCAGCCGCTGCCGCGGCCGGTCTTCTGGCAGTAGGCGTTCCAGACGGACGTCTGCTCCTTGGCCAACCAGGTGGTGAACTGGGCGGTCGTCCCGGAACCGTCGGAGCGGACGACGGGGATGATCTGGCGGGCGGGCAGGGTCAGACCTGGGTTGTCGGCCTTGATCGCGCCGTCGTTCCAGCGGGTGATCGTCCCGGTGAAGATCTTCGCGATGACCGGGCCGGAGAGCCGCAGGTTGGTGACCCGCTTGCCGTTGATCTTGAGGTTGTACATGAACGAGGTACCGCCGGCGACGATCGGCATGTAGGCGTAGCCACGCTGCGGGGGCGAGTCGCGAACGCCCTGCTCCGTCAGCCCGTACGGGATCTCGGAGACGGCGAAGTCCACCACGTTGTTGCGGAACTGCTCACGTCCCTGGGAGGAACCGTTGTCGGTGAAGTTGACCGTCATGCCGAAGTTGGCCTTGACGTTGCGGACCCACTGGGTGACCGCGTTGGCGCTCCAGGTGGAGCCGGAACCGGTGATCTTCGCGTACGAGGCGGCTTCGGCAGAGGGTGCCCGGACGGCCGAGAGCGCGCCGAACACCAGCAGCAGGGCCAGCAGCATCACCCCCGGACGGGCGGGGGCGGTGGCGGGTCTCACGATGAACTCCTTGGCGGCGTGCGGGTGCGCGGCACGCGGGTTCGGGGGGAGCGAACAGGGGTGATGGCCGGACACGGCGCGCGTCACGGTGTCGTGGGGCGGGCGTTCGGACCGGGACCCGGGCTGGGACCGGCGGACGGCTCGGCGGGGCGTACGGAGCCCCGGGCCGCGAACCGCGCCGCGTCCCGGCGGGAGGCGGTGACACGGCGGTGCTCCTGGCCGCGCGAAAGCTGCCCGGGGCCGCGTCCGCCCAGCACCCGGGCGACGACGAACAACAGCAGCACCAGGGCCATGAGCAGCGCGGCGGTACCGAATCCGCGCGAGATCATGTTCGGCTCGGGCGAGCGGACGAAGGTGAACGTGGCCAGCGGCAGCGACACCATCGGCCCGGAGAACGGGTCCCAGTTCATCTCGGCGGTGAAGCCCGCGGTGAGGAGCACCGGCGAGGTCTCGCCGATGCCCCGGGCGGTACCGAGGATGACCGAGGTCGTCAGCCCGGAGCGGCAGGTCGGCAGGATGACGTGCCAGACCGTCCGCCAGCGGGAGGTCCCCAGCGCGTAACTGGCCTCACGCAGGGTGCCAGGAACCAGCCGGATGACGACGTCGGCGGCGCGGATCACGATCGGCAGCATCATCACGGAGAGCGAGAGCGCCGCCGCGAAGCCGGAGCGGTCCATGCCGACTGCGAGGATCACGGTGGCGTAGATGAAGAGACCGGCCACGATGGACGGCAGCGCGGTCATCGCCTCGACCACCGTGCGCACGAAGCGGGCGAAGGGGCCGGGCACCTCGTTGAGGAAGACCGCGCACACCAGCCCGATGGGCACGGTGACCAGCAGTGCGATGGTGATCATGATGAGCGTGCCCACGGCCGCGTGCAGCGCGCCACCCACCGACAGCGGCTCCAGCGGACCGGCGAACCGCATGTCCTCGGTGAAGAAGTTGAGGTGCGCCAGCGCCTTGCGGCCCTCGAAGAGCGCGTAGACGACGACGTACACGAGGATCGCCACCAGCAGCAGTCCGAGCGAGCGGATCACGGCGGCGGCGACCCGGTCCACGACCGCCGGGCCGTCCTCGTCCAGCGAGACCACCAGGGCGTACAACCCCAGGAAGAGGACGTACGCCACGACGACGAACCCGACCACGCCGTTGAACGGGGTGAGCCGGGCGAAGACGAGCCAGGTCAGCGAGAGCGATCCGGCGGCCGAGCCGAGCAGGGCGTACAGGTCGCCGGCGCGCAACGGCGTCAGGGCCCGCCGCCGCTCGCCGGCGGGGTCCTTCGTACGGGCGGGCCCGGGCAGGACGGTACGGGGCGCGGCGCCGGGAGCCGGGTCCGCGCCACCGGACGCGCGGGGCGCTTCAGGGGCCAGGGTCATGGTCGGAACGCTCATTTCTGCGGACTGGGGCCGGGCGCGGACTGCGGGGACCGCGCGGCCGGAGGGGGTCGCGCGGAAGGCGGGGCTCAGGCGTCGCTGGACGCGCCGGAGCGGCTGCGGGCGACGATGGACGATGCCGCGAAGTTGACGATCAGCGTCATGACGAACAGGGCGAACCCGGCCGCCATCAGCGCCGACATGCCGAACTCGCCGGCCTCGCCGTAGCGGAGGGCGATGAGCGAGGAGACCGAGCTGGTGCCGGCCTGGAGCACGTGCCACTGCACGTCGAAGGTGAGCGAGATGACCATGAAGACACCGATGGTCTCGCCCAGTGCACGGCCGAGTCCGAGCATCGTGCCGCCGATGATGCCGCCCTTGGCGAAGGGCAGGACGACGCTGCGGATCATGCCCCAGCGGGTCGCCCCGAGGGCGTAGGCACCCTCCCGTTCGCCGGCCGGGGCCTGCGAGAAGACCTCGCGCATGATCGAGCAGATGATCGGCGCGATCATCATCGCGACGACCAGCCCCGCGAGCATCGACGACGAGGTGTAGACGCTCGGCGGCGAGAGCGGGTCGTCCGGGTCGGCGCCCTCGACGCCGAACACCGGTATCCAGCCGAGGTAGGTGGCGATCCACCGCGCGGTGGGCACCACCTTGTCCTGGAGGAAGAAGAAGCCGAACAGGCCGTACACCACGGACGGCACGGCGGCCATCAGGTCGACCACGCTGATGAGCGTGCGGCGCAGCCTCGGCGAGGCGTACTCGGAGATGTAGAGCGCGGAACCGAGGGCCAGTGGGAACGCGAAGCCGATCGCGATCAGGGCGATGAGGATCGTGCCGACGAGCACGGCGGCGATGCCGAAGTTCCCCGCGTCGGGGGCCCATTGGGAGGTCGTGAGGAAGGACCAGCCGGCGTCCGCCAGGGCGAGCCGGGCCCGGGCGAAGAGGAACCCGCCGACGAGGAGCATCACCAGCAGGACGAGGGTTCCGCAGGAGCGGGCGACCGTACGGAAGACCTTGTCCGGCAGGCCGGGGTCCGCGTACAGCCGGCGCGGAACGTCGCCGCCCGCCGCCGCCGGAGCGGCGGGCGGGCCGGCGACGGGACCGGCGGACGGATCGCCGTCAGCGCTTCCGTGGAGGACGCCGTCGTCCGTCAGGCGTCTGGATCTTTTCAGCGAAGGCACGCCCCGACGCTCGACCGATCCGGTGGACGGACACGTCCTGAGAGGTGAACGAGAGGGGCCCTGGGGGCAACATCGACATTCCTGGCATCGTTCCCATCAAGAGTTACCCCAGAACGCCTCCTCTTCCACCTTCAACCCGGGCAACATCGCGCGAAACCGGTCGTAGGCGGAGCGGCAGGTGGCATGCCGCTCGTAGGCCCTCGGCGAGACGGCCACCACGGTGCCCGACCTGTCCCGCAGCACCCAGACCCAGCCGCCGCCCCCCTGGCGGTGCTGGATCCCCCCGGAATGGTGCGCGTGCGCGGCGCACAGCTCGACGAACGCCGCCCTGCACCGCGCGTGCGAGCCGAACGACACTCCCGCCACCGCCATCGCCCGGCCGTTCGACGCGACCAGCCGCCAGCCGTACCCCCCGTGCGTGTCGATGTCTGTCTGACATCGCGTGCCCGTCGCACCGGCGGCCGATCCCGCCGCCTCCTTCGGCTGTTCCATGCCCCACCCCCTGCCGCCCCTTCACAGAAAAGACCGCAGGGTACGCACCTGCGTGGGCGGCAGAGGCAATCTACTGAGATGCGGGGAACCATGGAGAGGCAAAGGAGACCCCAAAGGTCACGATTCATGACGCGGTAACCATGCGGCCATGCTGGGGAAATCACCCGAGACCGCCCCTTCCGCGCGGGAGTGCGCCGGGGCCGGAGAGGCGTGGGCGGTACGCGGCCGGGCGGGGCGGAATGGGGCCCTCCGGATTGTTTTCCCGGGCCGGAAGTGCGGGTTCGTCCACGGAGTCACCCCGGGGCACGCCTGGGCCCTGGGCACGCCCTTGCGCGAGAGCTGCCCGCACTTCCGGTGCGGGAGGCGGGTCGGAGCCGTACAGGAAGGTGCGTGGGGGAACGCGTACGAGGCGGGCGGGGGCACCTGGTGCTGCCCCCGCCCGCCTCGTACGCCTCCGCCCGCCCCCGTGCGTCCGGCTCAGCCGTGCAGGCGTACCGGCAGTTTCTGCACGCTGTTGCCCACGAAGGAGGCGTGCCTGGGCAGTTCGGGCTCGGGCACGGCCAGATCGAGGTCGGGGAAGCGGGTGAACAGCTGCTCCAGCGCCGCCGTGCCTTCCATCCGGGCCAGCGGAGCCCCCATGCAGTAGTGGGCGCCGTGGCCCAGCGAGAGGTGCCGGGCCTTGCTGTCGCGGGTGATGTCGAAGCGCGCGGCGTCGGGACCGTGGGCGTCCGGGTCGCGGCCGGCCGCCGAGTAACCGGCCAGCACCGGCGTCCCCTTGGGGATCACGGTGCCGTCGAGCTCCAGGTCGCGCGTCGGGTAGCGGAACGGGAAGTAGCTCACCGGACTGTCCCAGCGCAGCGTCTCCTCCACCACGTCCTCCCAGCTCGCCCCGCCCGCCAGGACCAGGGCGAGCTGGTCGCGGTGGGTGCAGAGCGCCCGCACCGCGTTGGTGATCAGGTTGAGGGTCGTCTCGTGCCCGGCGATGATCGTGAGCATCAGGGTGCCGAGCAGCTCCTGCGGGGCCAGCCGGTCACCGTTCTCCTCGCGGGCCGCGATCAGCGCGGTGGTGAGGTCGTCCCCCGGCTCCTCGGCCCGGGCGGCGGCGACCGCGCCCAGTACCTCCACCATCTCCCGGTTGGCGGCCATCGCCTCCTCCGGACCGATGTCCGTGGCGACGATCTGGTTGGACAGCCGGTGCAGCCGGTCGTGGTGTTCGGGCCCCACGCCCAGCAGTTCGCAGATGACACCCATCGGCAGCGGCAGCGCGAAGTGCGTCCGTAGATCGGCGACGCCGTCCCCGGCCGCGGCGGCGGCCTCCAGACCGTCCAGCAGCGAGGCGGTCAACGCCTCGATGCGCGGCCTGAGTTCCTCCACCCGGCGCGGGGTGAACGCCTTGCTCATCAGGGACCGCAGCCGCCGGTGGTCGGCGCCGTCGGCGGTCGTCATCCCCTGCACGGTGGCGAACGTCTTCAGCGGCCAGCCGTCCGCGATCTCACCGGCCTGGAGCGCCGCGAAGTGCGCCGCGTTCTTCGCGACGTCGGGGTGCTGGAGGAACTCCTTGAGCGCGTCGTGCCCCAGCACCGCCATGCCCTCCACCTCACCGGGCAGGATCACCCCGGTGACCGAGGAGCGCTCCAGCAGCCGGGCGTTGGCCGCGTGCGGGCAGCCGCCCGCGGGGTCGAGGCGGTACGGCCCGTCGGCCGCGGAGTTCACCGGTGACGTGTTCAACAGAGCTCTCCAGGTTCGGGGATGAGTGGTCGCGGGGCGGTCCGCCGTGCTCCGCGAAGGGCGGTTCCGGGGCGGGCCGTCGGCGTGGGGCGGCGGCGCGGGTCCGTCAGGACGGCACGGCCGAGGACGGCCGGGGCACGCCGGTGCTCCAGTGCGCCGTCCGGGCCGGCGCGAGGTCCCTCGCCGAGTGCGGGGTGACCTCCCCCTGCGGCAGCTGCGGCGTGCCGAACCGTACCGGGAGCGCCCCCAGGCCCTTGCTCCAAGGAGACTTGATCCACTCCAACTCCGATTCGGGCACGGCGAGTTCCAGATCCGGCAGCCGGTGCCGGATGGTGTCCACCGCGGTCCGGGTGATCAGCCGGGCCGGGTCCTGCGCGGGGCAGGTGTGCGGTCCGGCGCCGAACGCCAGATGGGAGCGGTTGCCGACCACCGGCGCACCGTCGGCCGGCAGGATCTCCGGGTCCGCGTTGGCCGCCGCGAGGCCCAGGATCAGCATGTCGCCGGTACGGATGTCCTGTCCGCCGAACCGCATGTCGCGGGTGGCGTAGCGGGCGGGGAAGTTCTGGGTGGGCGGGAAGCGCCACAGCACCAGGTCGAGCGCGTCGTCCACGCTCAGGTGGCCGCCGGCCAGCGAGGAGCGGAACGCCGGGTCGCACAGGAGGATGCGCAGCGTGGTGGCGATCCAGTTCACCGTGGTCTGGTTGCCCGCGACGAACATCACCACCAGGTTGTGCAGCACCTCCTCGTCGGTGAGCTCCGCCGGGTGGTGCAGCAGCGTGGAAGTGATGTCCTCGCCCGGCTCGCGCCGCTTCTCCTTGATCAGCCCGTAGAGGATGGCACCCATCCGGCGGCTGGCGTCCGCCGAGCCGCTGGTGGCGGAGACGGTGCCCGCGACGGCCTCCACCAGCTCCCGTCCGGTGCGGTCGTCCAGCCCGAGCAGTCCGGTGATCACCCGCAGCGGCAGCGTACGGGCGTAGTCGGCGACCAGGTCCGCCTCGCCCCGCGCGGCGAAGGAGGCGATCAGCCCCTCGGCGGCGGCCCGGACGCTGCGGCGCAGCTCGTGGCCGTTGATCCCGGCGAGCCCGTCCGAGACGGCCGCCCGCATCCTGCGGTGCTGCTGCCCGTCCGCGAAGAGCAGCGCGGGGCGCCAGCCGACCATCGGGAGGATCGGCGAGTCGTCGGGCACCCGGCCTTCGCGCAGCAGACGCCAGTGGCGCGGGTCGTGCGAGAAGTCCCCCTCGTCGCGGGTGAGCTTGAGCAGCTCGCGGTGGCCCAGCACCAGCCAGGCGTCGATGCCCGGAGCCACGGAGACCGGGGCGACCGGTCCATGCGCGTCGCGCATCTGTTCGTACAGCAGGGTCATCCGGTCGCCGTCGAGGTCCGGCCCGTACAGCGGGGTCGCCGTGGACACGGCCGGGGCGGTGGGCCAGGGGCACCGGGCGGCGGAACCGGCCGGGGAATGCGGGGTGCTCATGAAGGCTCCGTGGCGACATGGATGAGGTGGCTGACGAGGGCGATCAGGGCCCGGATCGACGACTCCTCGTCGCGCGCGTCGCACAGGACCAGGGGAGTCCCGGGCAGCAGGTCGAGCGCGTCGCGCAGATCGTCCGTGTCGTGCAGAGGACTGCCGGGGAAGACGTTCACGGCGACGGCGAACGGCAGATCCAGATCCTCCAGGTTGCCCAGCGCGTCGAAGGAGGCGGTCAGGTCCCGGGTGTCGACCAGGGCGAGCGCCCCCAGCGCGCCCTTGGCGAGGTCCCGCCAGGCCGGCAGGAACCGCTGCTGACCCGGCGTACCGAACAGGTAGAGCACCAGGTCGCCGTCGACGGTCAGCCGGCCGAAGTCGAGGGCGACCGTGGTGGTCGTCTTGCCGCTGTCCACGACGGTGTCGACCCGGGCGCCGGCCTGGGTCATCGCGGCCTCGGTGAAGAGCGGCTCGATCTCCGAGACGGTCCCGATCAGCGTGGTCTTGCCCACCCCCAGCGGGCCGACGACCAGGATCTTCGCCGCCCCGGCCACGCTGGACGCGACGTACTTCCCGGAGGAGGGGCGGGCGGGGTTCACCCGGCCGGGAGCGGGTGGCGGACCGGCCTCGACGAAGGCTTCAGATACGGCTTTCGAGACCATCGAGGACCTTTCTGAGCATGGTCACATCGGCGCGTTCGGCCGCGGGAATGGGAGGACGGGTCACGATCAGCCCCCACTGGACGAGATCGGCGAGCAGCACCTGCACGACCGAGGGCGGCTGGCGCAGGTGCGCGGCCACTTCCGCGACCGAGATGAGCCCCTCGCAGTGCGTCAGGATGGCGAGGTGCTCCGGCTGGAGGGACGCCGGGAACGCCGCCTCCGTGGCCATCACCAGCGACTCCCAGGACAAGGGCTCGGCGCCGGACTCCGCACGGCCGCGGGTGATGACGTAGGGGCGTACCGCCGAGGCTCTCGGCTCCTCGGGCCGTCCCGTCATGACGACGCGATGGCCTGATCCCGCGGCAGACTGCTCAGGTGCGCGCCGATCTTCGCCACCAGCAGCTGCATTTGCTGGGCCACCAGACCGACGTCCGCCTCCAGGTCCGTGGCGACACCCAGGTGCGCGCCGACCCCGGCATGGGTGAACAGGACGAACCCGTGGTCCGACTCGAGCATCAGCTGGCGCAGCCCCACACCGGAGCCGAAGAGCAGGGTCGTCGTGGAGCGGCCCGTCATGGTCATCGCCGCACAGGCCGCCGAGAGCGACTCCGCCTCGGCGACGCTGAGACCCGATACCGGGCCCTTGAGGTTCTCCGCGGACGCGTGGCCGAGACGCAGGCCGTCCTCCGAGACGACGACCGCGTGCCGGACGCCGGGGATCTCGGTGAGCGGGCGGAGCATCCAGCCCAGGTCGGGGAGTCGAGTGATGGTTCCGGTCACGACCGGCCTCCGTGCTGCTGGTTCGGGGTACTGGGCAGAGACGGTTCGCCGGACGGCGCCGCCTCGGGTTGATCGGTGGACGGCCGGGGCCGCGCCTCGTTGGCGCCGAGGGCGGCGCGTCCGCGCAGGGTGCCGGAGACCACGCTGGCGATCGACGCGCGGGCCGCCTCCGGCGTCCACGGTGCGGCCTCGGGGGCGGACCGCGCCGGGGGCACCGAGTGCCGGGCCGCCCGCGGCGGCACGGCGTCCGCCGTACGGGCCGGACCCCGCCGGCTGCGGCGGCGGGGGAGACCCGCGGTCTGCGGGCCGTCCTCCGAAGCCGGTTCGGCCGGGACGAGGCCGCCGTCCCGGGTGCCCGGCCGGGTGTGCTCCGCGTACTCGGAGCTCCCGGCGTACACGTCGTGCTCGGCGTCCCCGGCCGGTCGCGGCTCTTCCCGCACCGGGAGTTCCGGGGACTCCGGGCCGCCTTCGGGCCACGCGTCCGGACGCCGGTGCGCCGGGACGCGCACCGCCGGCTCGGTCAGCAGCCGGAACGGTACGAACATCACGGCGCGGGTCCCGCCGTACGCGGACGTCCCGCTCAGCTCCACGTTGAAGCCGAGCTCGCGGCTCCACCGGCCGACACAGGCCAGACCGAGCCGGGGCACCGCACCCAGCCGGGTCAGGTCCAGGTCGTCGTGCAGCTGGCCCCGGGCCTGCTGCAGCACGTCCGGCGGCATGCCGAGCCCGGCATCGTCGATCTCGACGACCGCCCCGGCACCCACTTCCCGCACACTGACGATGACCTGGGAGCGCGAGGGCGAGAACACCGTGGCGTTCTCCAGGAGTTCGGCGATGGCGTGCATCAGCCCCTCGGCCGCCGGAGGCGCCGCGTACAGCGTCTGCCCGCCGTGCACCTCGATCCGCCCGAACTCCACGATCCGCGACTGCGCGCCGCGTACGCAGTCGTACAGCGAGACCGGACGGGTTTCCCGGCGCGCGGGCCAGATGCCGCACATCACCAGGAGCGTCTGCGCCTTGCGGGTCATCTGGGAGGCCGCGTGGTCGGCCTTCATCACCTCGGCCATCAGGCGGGGATCGTCCAGGGAACGTTCCACCTGGTCCAGCACCTGCTGCTGCACCGTGGCCATCACGTGCATGGTGCGCGCCACCGACTCGAAGGCGGCCATCACCGAGTCGCGCAGGACGCGCTCGCGGTGCACCGCCTCGTCGGAGCCGAGGACGTCCACCACCAGGTCGAGCGACCGGGCGAACTCCTCGCCGGTCTCACGCCGTTGCCACAGTGGACCCGGCGCGCCGTCCGCCCGCTGCCCGGTGCGCAGCAGTTCGGTGATGGCCGGTACGCGCACCTGGGCGAGGTGCGCCACTTCCGCGTCCCGGGCGGCGGCGAGCGCCACCGCCTCGGCGCGCCGGGCACGCTCGGCGTTCAGCTTCCGGGTGAGCAGCACCACCGGGGCGATCAGCAGCACGGCGACCGCGACACCGCCGGCCGCCAGCACGCGCCGGGCGTCGCCGGTGACGACCAGGGCCGACACCGCGCAGCCGGCCGCGAGTACGGCGGCGGTCGACCAGACCACCGCGGGGCGGAGCACGGTCCCGTACCTCGGCCGGTCGGTCCGCTTCGCGGGGCGCGCTCCGCGGGCCGGCGGCCTCACCACGTCGGCCTCGCCCCGATGGCCTTGCAGAACACAGCGCCAGCCACGAGGAATGGACCCTTCCAGGACACGTCGAACTCCCTTGCGAGATCAAAGGCATGCAGAGCCTAGACCAAACGGTCTGATTTCCAAGGGGGGTCAGGAAGACTGATCGTCAAGATCGCAACAGTTATGGCGACTTGTCGCACACGTTCTTCCGGACTTCGAGATGTCGGAGGGGCGCCGCTCCTCGTGCCGCCTCTCGTGCCCGCTCATGAGCCGGTCCACCAGCGGCGATGGACCGGCCGGGGGACGAGGGCGGGTGGCGGCGCCCGCCTGGGCGGCGCTCCCGGCACGGGAGTTCCCGGCGGCATCACCCGATACCACTGGGAACTCCACGTACGAGCCGCATTTCCGGCCGGCTTTTTCCGGCCGCTCCTTCCCGTACCGGGTGGCCGGGCAGGAGCGGCCGTCACGGGCGGGGCTGCGTCTCCTTCGTCGCCGTGTACCTGGCGGCGGCCTCGATCAGGTCGAGGACGGCGCGGGGGCGGGAGCCCTCTGAAGGGGGGCGGGCCGATGGTGGTGGAGGCGTGTCCCAAGGAGCCCGGGGCCGGCTCGGGCCCGGGCGCTCGGCTTTTCCCGCGCGGGCGGGGTGGCGCGATCCGGCGCGCGCAGACGTCTTGTCACTGAGTGACACGCGGACCTACTCTCCAGTATGACTCGCCGGTAACCAGCGTGTTCCCGAGGGTTTTTCGGGCTTGGCACACCCCTGTCCGGCCCGGAACCCGCGCAGTATCCCCAGTGCACACCCCGGTGCGGGATCAGGGTCCCGGTGCCCCCACGGCACGAGCCGCCGGTAGCGAACTCTCGTCCTTCCCCCGAACCGAGGAGTGAGCCGCATGGAACGACCGAGCAGCGCCCGTCCCCCTCACACGTCCCCACCGGCGAGCCGCCGCCGGACCGCCCGTCCGCCCCGGCGCGGCATCGTGGGGGTGATCACCGGGCGCGTGCTGGCGGCCGGACTCGCCGCAGCTGCCTGCCTGGGCGCCCAGACGCTTCCCGCGTCGGCCGCCACCGCTCCGGTGGTCTCCCGGGGCGTGGAGATCCCGGCCTTCTACACCCCGCCCCAGACCCTGCCCGCGGGGGACGGCGCGCTGGTGCGTACCGAGCCGCTCAAGCTGGCGCTGAGCCTGCCCAGCCTGGGCGGCCCGCTGCCGGGCAAGGCCACCCGGCTCATGTACAAGTCCACCGACTCCAACGGTTCCCCGGTGGCCGTGACCGGCGCCTACATCGAACCGACGGCCGCGTGGAAGGGGAGCGGACCGCGTCCGCTCGTCGCCCTGGCGCCCGGCACGATGGGGCAGGGCGACCAGTGCGCGGCCTCGCTGGGCCTCCAGAACCCGATCACGCTCAACGGCGACACCGTGTCGATCGGCTACGAGGACCTCTCCGTCTACCGGCTGCTGGCCGCCGGTACCGCCGTGGTCGTCACCGACTACGCGGGCCTCGGAGCCACCGACCGGCTGCACACCTACGTCAGCCGGGTCGACGGTGGCCACGCGCTCCTGGACGCCGCCCGCGCGGCGCGCGGGGTGAGCGGGGCGTCCGTCACCGCCGCCTCACCTGTGGGGCTCTACGGCTACAGCCAGGGCGGCGGAGCCAGCGCCTCGGCCGCCGAACTCCAGCCCACCTACGCACCGGACGTGAAACTGGCCGGCGCCTACGTCGGCGCGCCCCCGGCCGACCTGGCCGCCACCATCAAGGGGATCGACGGCAGCGCCCTGGCCGGCGCCCTCGGCTGGTCCCTGAACGGCTTCCTCCAGAGCGACCCGTCCCTCCAGCCCCTCGCGGACGCCCAGATCAACGCGGCCGGCAAGGCGGCCCTCGCGGACCTCTCGACGATGTGCATCGGCGACGCGCTCTTCGGGTACGGCTTCAAGAAGAGCAGCTCCTGGACGACCAGCGGCAAGTCCCTGAGCCAGCTGGTCGAGTCGATCCCGCAACTCAAGGCGACGCTCGACGCCCAGCGCATCGGCAACCTCAAGCCCACCACCCCCGTACGGGTGGCCACCGGCATCCAGGACGACATCGTGCCGCACGCCCAGGCGCGCCAACTCGCCGTCGACTGGTGCCACAAGGGCGCGAACGTCACCTACGACGCCGTCATCCTCCCCAACCTCGGCGACAAGATCGTCACCAACCACCTGGTCCCGCTCCTCACCGACCAGGGCGACGCCATCTCCTGGCTGACCGACCGGCTGGCCGGCAAGTCCGCGAGCTCCAACTGCTGGACCATGCCGCTGCAGCCCTGACCCCGCACCGAAAAAACCGAGGGTCCCCCCGCCCCGCGCGGAGGGACCCTCGATCGTGCCGCCCGGAGCGTCAGGGCTTACGGGCGACGAGCCCCCACTGGTCGACGCCGGGGCCCTCGGGCTCGCCCTCGGGGCGCCAGAACGTGATGGAGAGGAACCCGGGGTCGACCAGCTCCAGCCCCTCGGCGCAGCCGGTGATCTCCTCGGGCTCGCGCACCAGGTAGGGCGGGTTGTCGCCCGAGTCGTACGCGTCCTGGGCCGCGAGGGTCTCCGGGGTCTTGATGGTGTCGCAGATGACCAGGTAACTGCCCGACGGCATGCGGGACATGTACGACTGGACCACCTTGATCCCGTCGTCGGGGAGCAGGTGCCCCAGCGTCGACAGCAGCAGCACCGCCACCGGCTGGGTGAGGTCGAGGGTCTTCGCCGCCTCGTCCACCACGGCGTCCGTGTTGGTGAGGTCCTCGTCCACGAAGGCGGTGGCGCCCTCGGGCGAGCTGGTCAGCAGCGCCGCGGCGTGCACCAGCACGATGGGGTCGTTGTCCACGTAGACGATCCGGGAGGACGGATCGATGGCCTGCGCGACCTGGTGGGTGCTGTTCTCCACCGGCAGCCCCGTGCCGACGTCCAGGAACTGGCGGACGCCCAGACCGCCGAGGTGGCGGATCGCCCTGGCCTGGAAGGCGCGCGAGGCCTTCGCGATGGCGGCCGTCGCCGGGTAGGCGGCGGTGACCGCGTCCGCCAGCTCCCGGTCGACGGGGTAGTTGTCCTTTCCGCCCAGCCACGCGTTCCACACCCGAGCGGAGTGGGGTATGTCGGCACGGATCTTCTTGCGGAACTCAATGTCGTCAGGGGCCATCGGAATCTCCTACTCGCGCTTCAACGGGTGCAGTTGGCCGGAAGATGACCGGCTGCCCGCACGGCATGACCGTACCTCCACGTGCACCGTGCGCGCGTGTGCCCCCGGGAACCCGTGACCGGAAACGAGTCACGCCTGGTGAAAGGGTGTGTGACGGGCCATCGCGCCGACGGTGCGGCGACCCGCGCGCCGGGGGAACGGGGGCAGGAACCGGAACCGGGTGCGGGGAACGGGGGCAGGAACCGGAACCGGGTGCGGGGAACGGGGGCAGGAACCGGAACCGGGTGCGGGGAACAGGGGCAGCAACCGGAACCGGGAGGCCTCGCGCGCCCGCTCGTGTTCGATTCGGCCAGAGCGTCCGGTTCGGCCCCCTTTCGCGGCCTCAGGACGCCGAGGACCCTTCCCGCAGGAGAACCGTGCCGACGGCGCCCGGGAGCGATCCCCCTGGCGGGGAGAGCCTCCTCGGTACGCACGCGTACGAACGAGCCGCGCCGCCGGAACGGCCGCCAGGGATCGCAGGACCGTCCCCAGGGGAGCCGCCATGCCGAGACTTCTGTACGTTCCCGTACTTCCGGTGCGCAGCCACGCCGCCCGGGCCTACCGCGATCTGCGGCCCGCCGTCCGGGACGGTGTCACCCCTCTGTGGAGCCTGCCGCCCCATCCCGGGGGGCGGGGCGCCTCGCTGGCCGCGGCCGTCCGGAGGGAGGTCGCCGAGGTGAGCCGGGTCCAGTCCGGGGGCCCGGCGTGGCTCGACGCCCCCTTTGCCGACGAGACGCAGATCGACGTACTCGCCGAAGTGTTCGCCGCTTACGTGGAGTTCGGCGCGTTCCGGCCGGTGACCGGGCCGCTGAGACCCCCCGCCCAGCAGGGCGCGGCGATCGCGACGGCGGCGGAGCACGGGCGCCCGCTCGGCCTCCGGGTGCCGGTGCCCGGCGAGTGGGACCACGGGCTCACCGAGGCGGTGGCCCGGCTGGTGGCACGGGCCGGCCGTGCCGTGGAGCTCGACCTGCTGGTCGATCTCGGCGGTGTCCTCGCCGACCGGCCCGGCGCGCCCAAGGAGGCGCTGCGCGCCCTCGACGCCCTGCTCCCGCTCGCCGACTGGCGCTCCGTCGTCACCATCGGCGGAGGATTCCCGCAGGTGACGGCCGAGATGCTGCACCGGGGCGTACGGGAGGAGCCCCGCAGGGACTGGCAGGCCTGGCAGGAGATACGGCGGCACCCCGGCGGCCGGCTCACCGCCCTCGGGTTCGGGGACTACGGGGTCCAGCCGGCCGCCGCCCTCGCCCGCCCGTACCTGCCGGACCGGAGGGGCGGCGGGCCCGACTGGGGATACCTGCGCTACACCACGGACCGGACCTTCGCGCTGGTGAAGGTCCTGCGCAGCGGACCGGACCGGGCGAGGGCCAACCGTGAGGCCGCGCGCGCACTCCTGAGGCTGCCCGACTTCCGTGGCGCGCTGGCCAGTTCGGGGGAGTGCTGGCTGCGCGACTGCGCCCGCTCACTGACCCGCCCCGCCGTGCGCAACGGCTCGGACGGCCCGGGTACGGGCAACGCCGCCACCTGGCTGCGGGTCGGCAACGTCCAGCACATGACCCATGTGGTGCGGAGCCTGGCCGAGGCGTGAGAGGCCCGGTCCGCTCAGGCCTCCGGGTCTCAGCTCCGGCGCGCGGGGCTCAGCTCCGGCCTCCGGGTCTCAGCTTCGGCCTCCGGGTCTCAGGAATTCAGCTCCGGCCGTCGCCGCGCGGGGCCTCCAGTTCGGCGAGCCACGCGGTGAGAGCGCCTTCCAGTGCCTCGGTCCGTGCCGGGGGCAGCGCGGCGAGGAGGCGCCACTCGTTGTGCATGTGGTCGGTGAACGCCCGGTCGATGAGTTCCCGTCCCGGCACGGTGAGGGCGACGACCCGGCCCCGGCCGTCCCCGTCCCCCCGGCGTCGGGTCACCAGCCCCGACCGCTCCAGCCGGTCGATGCGCTTGGTCATCGCCCCGGTCGTCACCATCGTGTGCGCCGCCAGCTCCCCGGGGGCCCGCTCGTACGGGGCACCGGCCCGGCGCAGCGCCGCGAGGACGTCGAACTCGCCCTCGCTGAGACCGTACCGCTGGTACACCACGCACAACTCCCGGGTGAGCAGGGCCGCGAGGCGGTGCAGGCGCCCGATCACGGCCTGCGGGCCGACGTCGAGGTCGGGGCGCTCGCGGCGCCAGGCGGCCTGGATGCGGGCCACGTGGTCGGGAGGCGGGTCCTGGTGCTCGTGGGGCTGCTGCATGACCCCACCCTAGTGAGTAGCTTCCTGGGAAGCTAATATACCTTCCATGGAAGCCAATGTGCGAGGCCTGGCCATCGCCGCCGTGGCGCCGGTGGCCTGGGGCACCACCTACTACGTCACCCGCCACTACCTCCCCGCCGGAGACCCGCTCTGGGGAGCCGCCCTGCGCGCCCTGCCCGCCGGAGTCCTGCTCCTGCTTCTCGCCCGGAGCCGGCCCACCGGCGCCTGGTGGTGGCGGTCCGCCGTGCTGGGGCTGTTGAACACCAGTGCCTTCTTCGTGCTCGTCTACATCGCCGCCCAGCGCCTGGCCACCAGCTCCGCGTCGATGGTGATGGCGCTCTCCCCGCTGGTCATGACGGTGATCGCCTGGGCCCTGCTCGCCCAGCGCCCCCGCGTCGCCCACCTGGCCGGCGGCGCGAGCGGGCTCGCCGGGGTGGTCCTGATGATGTGGGGGCGGACCGGAGGCGGCGGTACCGGCGGCCTGATCGCGTCCGTCTCCGCCATGCTGGTCTCCTCCCTGGGGTACGTACTCTCCCAGCGCTGGAGCTCCGGCGCCGGAGTCCTCGCCACCACCGCCTGGCAGCTCTGCTTCGGCGGGGTGCTCCTGCTGGCGGTGGCGGCCGTACGCGAGGGGGCGCCCCCACCACTGGACCGCCGGGCGCTGCTGGGGTTCGGTTACGTCACGCTCGTCGCCACCGCCCTCGCCTTCCTCGCCTGGTTCGCGGCCCTGCGCCTGCTGCCCGCCGCCACGGTCGGCCTCGTCGGCCTCCTCAACCCCGTCACCGGCGTCCTGCTCGGCACACTCCTGGCGTCGGAGGGCCTCACCCTCCGGCAACTCGCCGGGATGGCGCTGATCCTCGCGGGCGTGCTGCTCGGACGGCCGGGCAGGGCGGCCGTCGAGCCCGAAGTGCCGGCCGCTTCCGATCCCGCCCCGGGAAAGGGCCGCCCGCGGGAGCGGCTTCGAGGCGGGACGTGTCAGCTGAAGGCGCGGCGGTAGGTCTGCGGGCTGACGCCCGTGGTCTTCCGGAACCGGTCGCGGAAGGCGGTGGGCGAGCCGAAACCGACCTGAACGCCGATGCGTCGACCACATGGCGTGTGGTCTCCAGGAGATGCTGGGCCTGGCGGACGCGTGCGCGGTGGAGCCACAGGAGCGGGGTGAGGACGGCAATGACGCGCATGGCGAGAAGTCACCCGAACCTCGGTGGCCATGACGCGGCCTCACTGCCCCGAGTCCGGCGGTTCGGCCGGCTCAGGGCCTTACCCAGCGTCATGGCGCTATCCCCTTGAAAGGTGTCACTCGTGCCACTGGGGCGCGGGCGTGGTCGAGCACCGGGGCGGCGGCGCCCGTGGCGGGTACGGCGTCAGTCGCTGAGCGGTTCCGGCCCGCGCGCGTCATCCGCCGGACCACCTCGGAAGGAGCGGGCGGCTCCGCCTCGACGGGGACGTTCCGGTCGTCGATGCCGACCAGGACGGGTGCATCCTCGATCTCGAACCCGATGTGACGAGGCGTCGGCGTCCCCGATTCGGACACTCGGACGACTCCCCGGTGTTCCTCCTCGCCGGGGGGCCGGCGAGCTGATCGGCATCCCATCAGCCCGGTCGCCGGGCCGCCCCGCCGCTGCGCCGGTCCACGCCCGTCCACCACCTCGGTACCGGACCGGTTCGAGTGCCTGACCCTATTCATCCGATGACCTCATGTCCCACCCCTTCTCCGCGATGCCGTGCGCCGCTACCATCGGGCTGCGCTTGGGAGCGCTCCCACCCCCCGCATCGGCCCACTGCCACCCGTGTGGCGGTCCAGCTCGGAGAGGACTTTTCCGTGCGCTTGAGAGCCAGACCCTTTGCTGCCCTGCTGGCGGTGTTCGCCCTGTCAGCAGGCCTGTCGGGCATCGCCACCCCCTCGGTGGCGCAGCCCCGAACGTCGGGAACCGCCGCCGCCACGGCGGAAGCATCCGATCTGTCGTCGGCTGCCACCCTGGCGGCGGACTCGTACACCTGGAAGAATGTCCGTGTCGACGGCGGCGGTTTCGTCCCCGGCATCGTCTTCAACCGGAGCGAGAAGAACCTCGCCTACGCCCGTACCGACATCGGCGGCGCCTACCGTTGGGACCAGTCGGGCAAGCAGTGGAAGCCGCTGCTCGACGCGGTGGACTGGGACCACTGGGGCTACACCGGTGTGGTGAGCCTCGCCTCCGACCCGGTCCAGCCGAACAACGTCTACGTCGCCGCCGGTACGTACACCAACGACTGGGACCCCAACAAGGGCGCGGTGCTGCGCTCCACCGACCGGGGCGCCACCTGGACGACGTCGGTGCTCCCCTTCAAGCTCGGCGGCAACATGCCCGGGCGCGGGATGGGTGAGCGGCTCGCCGTCGACCCGCACAAGAACTCGGTGCTCTACCTCGGCGCCCCGAGCGGCAACGGCCTCTGGCGCTCCACCGATTCGGGCGCCACCTGGTCGAAGGTCACCTCCTTCACCAACCCCGGAAACTACTCCCAGGATCCGACCGACACCAGCGGCTACGGCAACGACAACCAGGGCGTCACCTGGGTGACGTTCGACGGGCGCGGTGGCAGTTCCGGTACGGCGACGAAGAACATCTACGTCGGGGTGGCGGACAAGGACAACACCGTCTACCGCTCCACCGACGCCGGTGCCACCTGGTCGCGGATCGCCGGACAGCCCACCGGCTACCTGGCGCACAAGGGCGTCCTGGACGAGGGCACCGGCTACCTCTACCTCTCGCTGAGCGACACCGGCGGCCCGTACGACGGGGGCAAGGGGAAGATCGCCCGCTACGACACGGCCACCGGCACCTGGCTGGACGTCAGCCCCGTCGCCGAGGCCGACACGTACTACGGCTTCAGCGGTCTGACCGTGGACCGGCAGAAGCCCGGCACGCTGATGGCGACCGCTTACAGCGCCTGGTGGCCGGACACCCAGATCTTCCGGTCCACCGACAGCGGTGCGACCTGGACCACCGCCTGGGAGTACACGAGTTACCCCACCCGTTCCACCCGCTACACCCAGGACGTCTCCTCGGTGCCCTGGCTCACCTGGGGCGCCAACCCCTCGCCGCCCGAGACCAGTCCGAAGCTCGGCTGGATGACGGAGTCGCTGGAGATCGACCCGTTCGACTCCAACCGGATGATGTACGGCACCGGGGCCACGCTCTACGGCACCGAGAACCTCAAGAACTGGGACACCGGCACCCAGTTCAAGATCACGCCCATGGTGAAGGGGATCGAGGAGACGGCCGTCAACGACCTGGCCAGCCCGCCCTCCGGCGCCCCGCTGCTCAGTGCGCTGCTCGACGTCGGCGGCTTCCGGCACACGAATCTCGACGCCGTGCCCGCGATGATGTACACCTCGCCCAACTTCACCTCCTCCACCAGCCTCGACTTCGCCGAGGCATCGCCCAACACCGTGGTACGCGTGGGTGACGCGGACGCCGCGCCGCACGTCGCGTTCTCGACGGACAACGGCGCCAACTGGTTCGGCGGCTCCGACCCCTCGGGCGTCACCGGCGGCGGCACGGTCGCGGCGGCTGCGGACGGCAGCTCCTTCGTCTGGAGCCCCGCGGGCACCGGGGTGTACCGCACCACCGGCTTCGGCTCGTCCTGGACGGCCTCCACCGGCATCCCGGCCGGCGCCACCGTGGAGTCGGACCGCAAGAACCCGAAGAAGTTCTACGGCTACAAGTCCGGTGTCTTCTACGTCTCCACCGACTCCGGCGCCACCTTCACCGCGAAGCCGTCCACCGGCCTCCCGGCCGAGGGCAACGTCCGGTTCAAGGCCGTCCCCGGCACCGAGGGCGACGTCTGGCTGGCCGGCGGCGCCACCACCGGTACGTACGGCCTGTGGCACTCCACCGACTCCGGCGCCACCTTCACCAAGTTGTCCAACGTGGCGCAGGCGGACTCGATCGGGTTCGGCAAGGCGGCCCAAGGTGCCTCGTACCAGACCCTGTTCACCAGCGCGAAGATCGGCGGGGTGCGCGGCATCTTCCGGTCCACCGACGCGGGCGCGAGCTGGACCCGCATCAACGACGACGCGCACCAGTGGGGCTGGACCGGCGGGGCGATCACCGGCGACCCGCGGATCTTCGGCCGGGTGTACGTCTCCACCAACGGCCGCGGCATCCTCTACGGCGACTCCGCGGCCGGTGACACCGGCACCACCGACCCGGGCACCGACCCCGGTACGGACCCGGGCACCGACCCCGGTACGGACCCCGGGACCGACCCCGGCACCCCCGCCGGCGCGGCCTGCAAGGTGACGTACAAGATCACCAACCAGTGGTCCGGCGGCTTCCAGGGCGACGTCACCCTCACCAACACCGGCGACACGGCGATCGACGGCTGGAAGCTCGCCTGGAGCTTCCCCGGCGGCCAGCAGATATCCCAGGCGTGGAACGCGACGGTCCAGCAGACCGGCACCGCGGTGACGGCCACGGACGCCGGCTGGAACGGCAAGCTCGCGGCAGGATCGTCGGCGTCCTTCGGCTTCACGGGCAGCTGGTCCGGGAGCAACGCCGCGCCGAGCGCCTTCACTCTGGGAGGCAAGAGCTGCACCCTCGGCAGCTGAGGTGAGCGTCGCTTCCGCGTGTACCTCTGCGCGGAAGCGACGCTTCCCTTCACCTCACACAGAGCGCGCGGCTGCGCGGGTGCCCCCTGACGGGGCCCTGTCGCCGGTGGTGGCCGACCTGGGCAGCCGGCAGGTGCCGCTCATCGACGACCTGCCGGCCGGCATCCGCACCAGGGGGCCGGGGGGGCCTCCACCTGGGCCGGCTGCCGGCGCGGGAGTGGCGCGAGGGGGGCGCTTCGAACAGTGCGGGAGGGGCGTGACTGCTTCTCGTACAGGGGCGTGACTGGTTCTCGTACAGGTTCGTGGACCATACTGCCCGCCGTGGAGCAGAGCATAGAGTCCAAGACGAAGCCCGAGTTCGCCGCTGGAACCGACCCGGCGTACATCCCCGGCCTGACGGCCCCCGTTCCGGCACGGACCGGGGACGAGGAGGTGGCCGGCGCCCCGGCGGAGGCGGCAGCCGACGACGCCGGGATCATCCAGGACGCCGTCCCGGCCGAGCCTTCCGCGACCACCGCCACAGGGGTGGACGAGGAACCGGAGGAAGCCGCCGCGGAGCCCGCCGCGTCCGGTACGGAGCCGACGGCCGCCGACGCCGACGAGTCCGGTGACGGTGATGCGTCCGCCGATGCCGACGAGCCCGGTGCGCCGGTCTTCGAGATCAGCGACCGGCGCGGGTCCATCCGCGTGGACAAGGCGGGGATCCGGTTCACGCTCGACGACCAGGAGGCCGAGTTCGCCTGGTCCGAGGTCTCCGCCGTCGAGGCGAGGACAGCCGGCATGGCCCGCCGGTTCACCCTCACCGTCCACGTCTCCTCACGCCGCTGGTTCAACGCCGAGGTGGTCGCGGAGAGCCGGAAGCGGCTCAAGGAGTGGCCGGAAGAGCTCGACGTGGTCCTGGACGCCTACTTCGAGGAGTCGGAGGAGTCCTGACACGGAACGGCGATCGGGAACGCCTGATTCCACCACCAGGAGGGCCGGGAAGCCGCGGAGGCCACCCGGCCCTCCGTCACGCGTGGGTGTGGTTCTCCCCGCTGGGGCGTACGACCCCTCCGGGGCGCGCGGCATAATCGCGACCATGTCGAACATGGGTGGGGACGTCGTCGACCTGGGCCGGGGGCTGTACGTCTGGCTGCCGCCGGAGAGAGGCTGGGGGCTGGCCAACTGCGGTCTGCTCGCCTCGCCGAAGGGAGCGTTGTTGATCGACACCCCCTACGACCGCGCGCTGGCCGGGCAGTTCCTCGCGGCGAGCCAGGCACGGCTGCCCGAGGGCGTGTCGATCGACCGGGTGATCGTCACCCACGCCAACGGTGACCACTTCTGGGGCGCCGGGGTCGTACCGGACGCCGAGATCATCGTCACGCGCGGGGCCCGCGAGCACATCCACTTCGAGCCCACCCCGCAGCAGCAGCACTCCCTGATCGCCTCCGGCGACCCGGAGACACCTCTCGGGTCCTATCTGGCCCGGCACTTCGGGCCCTTCGACTGGTCGGGCACCGAACCCGTCGTGCCGACCACGTACTTCACCGGCGAACTCGAACTGACCCTGGACGGCCACCCGGTACGGATCACGGCGCTGCCGCCCGCGCACACCACGGGTGATCTGATCGTCCATCTGCCGGACCACGGAACGGTGTTCACCGGAGACGTGATCTTCGGCTCCACGCCCGAGCGGCCGGGTGACCACCCGTGCCACTGGGCCGGCCCGCTCGCCCACGTGATCGAGGCGTGCGAACGCGTCCTGGCCACCGGCGCGAAGACGATCGTGCCGGGCCACGGACCCCTGCTCGGCCCGGCCGGAGTCCGTGACCACATCGACTACCTCGGCCACGTACGGGCACGCGCCCACGCCTGCCACGCGGCCGGAATCCCCGCGCCGGAGGCGGCCCGCCGGATCGTCGCCGAGGGCCGCCACCCCGAATTGGGCCTGCCCGAGCGGCTGGCCGTGACGGTCGGCACCGAATACCGGCATCTGGACGGCACCGAGCAGACGGGCGTGTTCGAGGTGATGTTCGAAGTCGCCTCGCTGGCAGAGGACATCGAGCGGGGGCTCGTCGGCCCGTCCCGCAGCTGATCCCGCACCCGCGCACGCTGTCGGCCGACCGCCCCGTCGAGGGCGGGGACATCCGTCCCGGCCCCGGCCGGTCCGCCCCGCCGAACCCCCGCCCCGGCCCGTCCGTCCGTCCCCGCGCAGGGCGACTGGATCGGCCCTGGCCTCTCCGGCTACGTTGATGCCGCGGCCAGAGCCGATCCGGTACACGGCGGAGTCGATCCGGAGGATCGGATTCCCGGCCGTGTCGCTGGTGGGCCGAACGGGTGAGGAACGAGAGGATTGGCCGATGAACAGCGAGCGCAGCCGGCGCACCGTCGACCGGCACACGGACGAGGTGACCCTGTGAGCAGGTACGACAGGTACGACGCCACCGACGCCCAGTGGGAGGGCCTGGCGCAGGTGGTGCCGCTGCGGGGCCGCAACGAGTGGCCGTCACGGGTCGATCATGACGCGATGGTGCAGGACAGGGCCGAGGAACAGCGCCGACTGGTCGTGCTCCGGGTCCAGGTCTTCTCCGACGCCCGCGAGGTGGCCGAGTACCTCGTCGCGCAGATCCCGGTCCTGCTGGACCTGACGGCGGCCGAGACGGACGTGGCCAAGCGCATTCTCGACTTCAGCAGCGGCGTCGTCTTCGGACTCGGCAGCGGCATGCACCGGGTGGACCGGAACGTCTTCCTCCTCGCGCCGATCGGCATGGAGGTGGAGGGGGTGACCCCGGCGGGCATCCCTCAATCGTAGGAAGCTCGTCCGGGCAAAACGGTTCGCCCGCCGGAGCCGTGCGTACGGTCCCGGCATGACCACCACAGCCCCTCCTCCGAGCACCACCCGCGTCTGCCCGCCCCGCGCCGCTCCCGACGCCACGGCCCGGCCCGTCCGCCCCGTCGTCACCGAACTGCGGCTGGCCGCCTTCGCCTCGCACTGGCGCCGAACCCTGCCACTGGGGCCGCTGACCCTGCTCACCGGCCCCAGCGGCAGCGGTACCTCGTCCGCGCTGCGGGCCTATGAGGCGCTGGCCCGCCTCGGCGCGGGCGACGCGCTGGAGGAGGTGTTCCCCGACCCCGTCTCCTGCGTGCCCGAGCGCGCGGCGGCCGACGCCGAGGGCAGGCGCGGGTTCCGCATCGGCTGCACCGTGGACGGTCCGGCGGGGCCGGTCAGGCTCGACGTGGCGGTCCAGGCCGAACCCTCCCTGCGCATCGTGGGCGAGCGGCTCACGGCGGGCGGGCAGACCCTGCTCAGCACCGCGCTGCGCGACCCGCGCCGCCCGACCGTACAAGCCGCCTGGCACACGGCGGGCCAGGTGCCGGTGACCCGGGCCCCCCTCCCGGACGGCCGTCTCGCCACGGCGCTGCTGCCGCTGCGGGTGGCCGGCATCACCGAGGGCCAGTTACGCGTCCTCGCCGCCGCCGAGCAGGTGGTGGTGGGCCTGCACTCCGCCTTCCCCTGCGATCCGCTGCCCCGGGGCATGCGCGGACCGGCCCGCGCCGGGGAGGGGCGGCTCCGCCCCGGCTGCGACAACCTCGCCGCGGTGCTCGCGCGGACCCGTACGCAGTGCGCGCAGCGGCACGCCCGGCTGGTGTCCGCCGCGGCGGCGGGGTGCGCGGGTCCGGTGACCGCGCTGACCACCCGGGACCTGGCGGACGGCACGGTGGAGGCTCTGGTGGGGCGCGGCGCCGGGCGTACCACCCCGATCGGACGCCTCGGCGACGGCGAGCTGCGCTATCTCGCCCTCGCGCTGGTGCTGCTGACGGGGCCTCATGTGCTGGAGGTGAACACACCGGACGAGATCCCCTGGGCCATGCGCGCCCTCACCGTGCTGACGGACGGGTTCGACCGGGGGCTCGACGGGCGCCAGTCCGGCGAGTTGATCCGGCTCGCCGCCGGGATCTGCGCCGACGGGCACCTGCGGATGATCGGCACGGTGGGGGAGTCGGGGGCGGCTCTGGCCGGCCGGGTCGATGGCGCGACAGTGGTAGACCTGTCCGGGTGAACGAACTCGATGTGGCACAGCTCCAGCGGCGGCTCGCCGCCTTCGCCGAATCCAGACAGTGGGGCCAGTACCACACCCCCAAGAACCTGGCCGCGGCCCTCAGCGTGGAAGCCTCCGAACTGCTGGAGATCTTCCAGTGGCTGACCCCGGAACAGGCCGCGGCCGTGATGAGCGACCCGGGGACGGCGCACCGGGTGGAGGACGAGGTGGCCGACGTCCTCGCCTACCTGCTGCAGTTCTGCGAGGTGCTGGGAGTGGATGCGCTGGCGGCGCTGTCGGCGAAGATCGACCGGAACGAGACCCGTTTTCCGGTGCCCGAGGGGCCCGGGGCCCCTGAGCATCACTCTTCGGAGTGATCGACTTATCCACAATCGCCTTCGTATCCACAGATTTCCGAATTCCTCTGTCCTTTCGGTACCGCCTCACTCACTGTGGGTAATGGACTGAGTGACCGGGTTTTTACAGTGACGGGGGATCGGATGGAAGCGGAACGACTGGTCGAGATCGGGCGGCGCGCGCTGGCGGAGAGCCGGGGCGCGGCGGACGTCATGACCGAGGCGTGGCAGGCTCAGGCGCTGGCGCGGGCCATCGGCGGCCGGCTGGCCGTCGCCGGGCCCGCCGAGTTACGCGGTGACGCGCGTGGGCTCGGTGAGATCGGTGGGAGGGACTGGTCCGCGCCGGATTCGCCGGTGTATCTGCCCGGACAGGCGCGTGCGGCCCGCCTTACGGAGGTGGCCGACGTGTCGCGCACCCTCGACGGGCTGGCGCTGCTCCTCGGCGAGGCGGCCATGGCGCTCGTCGGGGTCGCCTGCGACACCGGCGAGGACACCCTCTACTGGCAGTGCATCGAGGCGATAGACGCTGCCGACGAGTCGATGGACCGGGTGCGGGGCATGCTCGGCCGCCTCGCCGAACAGGCGCGGGAGCGGGCGAGGGAACGGGACGGTCCGTACGGCGCGATCCGGGGATAGGGCGTTCGCCAGGGTCGTGCCGGGCTCGGGGACCCGAGCGGTGGCAGGTGGTACCGCGCGGTGCCGGGGACGGCGACCCCGGTCCGGACGGCCCGTGCGAAGGCGGCGCGGAGGGAGCCGCGCGAAGGGAGCCGGGCGGAAAGAGGCAGGATGGAACCATGGATCTGCGCATTTTCACCGAGCCCCAGCAAGGGGCGAGCTACGACACCCTGCTGACCGTCGCCAAGGCCACCGAGGACCTCGGGTTCGATGCCTTCTACCGCTCCGACCACTACCTCCGCATGGGGGCCGGTGACGGCCTGCCCGGCCCGACCGACGCCTGGATCACGCTGGCGGGCCTGGCCCGCGAGACCAAGCGCATCCGCCTCGGCACGCTCATGACGGCGGGCACCTTCCGCCTTCCCGGCGTGCTCGCCATCCAGGTCGCCCAGGTCGACCAGATGTCCGGCGGGCGGGTCGAGCTGGGGCTGGGCGCGGGCTGGTTCGAGGAGGAGCACAAGGCGTACGGCATCCCCTTCCCGAAGGAGAAGTTCGGACGCCTGGAGGAGCAGCTCGCCATCGTCACCGGCCTCTGGGCCACCGAGATCGGCGAGACCTTCAGCTACGACGGCACCTACTACCAGCTCACCGACTCGCCCGCACTGCCCAAGCCGGCCCAGCCCAAGGTGCCGGTGCTGATCGGTGGACACGGCGCGGTCCGTACCCCGCGGCTGGCCGCGCGGTACGCGGACGAGTTCAACATCCCGTTCGCCTCGCTGGAGGACACGGAGAAGCAGTTCGGCCGGGTGCGGGAGGCCGCGAAGGCGGCCGGGCGCGGACCCGACGACCTGGTGTACTCCAACGCCCTCGTGGTCTGCGTCGGCAAGGACGACGCGGAGGTGGCCCGCCGGGCCGCCGCCATCGGCCGGGACGTGGAGGAGCTGAAGGCCAACGGCCTCGCCGGTTCGCCGGCCGAGGTGGTCGACAGGATCGGGCAGTTCGCGGCGGTCGGGTCCTCGCGGATCTACCTCCAGATCCTCGACCTCGACGACCTGGACCACCTGGAACTGATCTCCTCGCAGGTCCAGTCGCAGCTGAGCCGATGAGCCGGTAGGTAAAGCGGAGGAGGAGAAGGAGTACCTGTGCGTCCCGTCCGCGGATCTCTCGCCGACGCCCTCGCCGAGGGCCCGGTGGTGCTCGACGGAGGGCTCTCCAACCAGTTGGAGGCCCAGGGGTGCGAGCTGTCGGACGCGCTGTGGTCGGCGCGGCTGCTGGCGGATGCGCCCGAGCAGATCGAAGCCGCGCACACCGCGTACGCACGGGCGGGCGCACAGGTACTCACCACCGCCAGCTACCAGGCGACCTTCGAGGGGTTCGCCCGCCGGGGGTTCGGACACCGCCGGGTGCGGGAGCTTCTCGGACGGAGCGTGGAGCTGGCCCGCCGCGCGGCCGACCACGCGGGACGCGAGACCTGGGTGGCCGCCTCCGTCGGGCCGTACGGGGCGATGCTCGCGGACGGCAGCGAGTACCGGGGCGGGTACGGCCTCTCCGTCCAGGAGCTGGAGCGCTTCCACCGCCCCCGGGTGGAGGCGCTGGCCGCGGCCGGGCCCGACGTACTGGCGCTGGAAACGGTGCCGGACACGGACGAGGCGCGGGCGCTGCTCCGGGCGGTCGCCGGCACCGGAACCCCGGTGTGGCTCTCGTACACCGTCGCGGGCGGGCTGACCCGGGCGGGGCAGCCGCTGCGGGAGGCATGCGCGCAGGCGGCCGGGAACGATCAGGTGATCGCGGTCGGCGTCAACTGCTGCGACCCCGCCGAGGCCGACGCCGCGGTCCGGTGCGCGGCGGAGGCGACCGGCAAGCCGGTGGTCGTCTACCCCAACAGCGGGGAGCGGTGGGACGCGCGGTCACGCCGGTGGACCGGCGCGAGCACCTACGGCGGCCCGGAGCGGGTCCGTACCTGGACGCGGGACGGAGCGCGGCTGGTCGGCGGCTGCTGCAGGGTCGGTCCGGAGCAGATCACCGCGCTGGGCCACGCCCTGGGCCGTGCGCCGGAGACGGCCGGAGACACGGACGCCCCTGCGGACGCGCGCGGGGACGCCTCGGGCGGGCGCCGGGCGCCGGGCGCCGGGGGCGCGGAAAATTCCTGGTGAGGAGAGGGCAGCCCGCCCATACTCGGACAGGTGTTCATGACGATCAGTACGACCGGCACCCCCGAACGCCCTGCGACCGACCTCGGTTTCCTGCTGCACAAGCATCCCGGGAAGGCGCAGACGTTCTCCACCTCGCACGGCACGGCGCACGTCTTCTACCCCGAGGCGTCCTCCGAGCGGTGCACGGCCGCGCTGCTGCTGGAGATCGATCCGGTGGCACTGGTCCGGCGCGGCAAGGGGAAGGGGCGGGGCGGAGCTCCGGACGCGGCGCTCGCGAGTTACGTCAACGACCGCCCGTACGCGGCCTCCTCGCTGATGTCGGTGGCCATGACGACCGTCTTCAAGTCGGCGCTGCGGGGTGACTGCCGGACCATGCCCGACCGGGCCGGCGCACCGCTGCCGCTGCGGATCGAGGTGCCCGCCCTGCCCGCGCGGGGCGGTGCCGAGCTGGTGGCGAAACTGTTCGGGCCGCTCGGCTGGTCACGGGTGGAGGCGGAGCCCGTACGGCTGGACGGACGGTTCCCCGAGTGGGGCGACTCCCGTTACGTACGGCTCGTCCTGGAAGGGGAGCTGAGGCTCTCCGACGCGTTGCGCCAGCTCTACGTCCTGCTGCCGGTGCTCGACGACGCCAAGCACTACTGGGTGGCGCCGGACGAGGTGGACAAGCTGCTGCGGGCCGGTGAGGGATGGCTCGCCGCGCACCCGGAGCACCGGCTGATCACCAGCCGTTACCTCTCGCGCCGTTGGGGGCTGACCCGCCAGGCCGAGCAGGCGCTGGAACTCGTCCGCCTCGCCGAGTCCGACGACCTCGACGTGGAGAGCGTGGACAACGCGGTGGACGAGGCCACGGACACCCCCGAGCGCCCGGTTCCGCTCGCGCAGCAGCGGCGCGAGGCGATCCTGTCCGCCCTGCACGGTGCCGGGGCGGCACGGGTGCTCGACCTCGGCTGCGGGCAGGGGCAGTTGGTCCAGGCGATGCTCAAGGACGTGCGGTTCACCGAGATCCTCGGGGTCGACGTGTCGATGCGCGCGCTCACGATCGCCGCCCGCCGGCTCAGGCTGGAGCGGATGGGCGAACGCCAGGCCCGCCGGGTCGCGTTGCTGCAGGGCTCCCTCACGTACACGGACAAGCGACTGCGGGGGTACGACGCGGCGGTGCTCAGCGAGGTCGTGGAACACCTGGACCTCCCGAGGCTGCCCGCGCTGGAGTACGCGGTGTTCGGCTCCGCGCGCCCCCGCACGGTGCTCGTCACCACGCCGAACGTCGAGTACAACGTGCGCTGGGAGACCCTTCCGGCCGGGCACGTCCGCCACGGTGACCACCGGTTCGAGTGGACCCGGGCCGAGTTCCGCGACTGGGCGGACGGCGTGGCGGACCGCTACGGCTACTCGGTCGCGTTCACCCCCGTCGGGCCGGACGACCCCCAGGTGGGACCGCCCACCCAGATGGCGGTGTTCACGACGGCCGAGGGCGACACCGCGAGTCGCAGCGCACACGAGAGCAAGAACCGGAGCGAGAACGACAACACGAGCCAGAGCGAGAACGAGAGAGCGAAGGAGGCGAAGGCGGCATGAACGGCACCACTGACAGCAACGGCGACAGCAACAGCGACGAGAACCTCACCACCACTGACACGACCACCAGCACCACCGACACCACCACCACCACCACTGACACGACCACCACCACCACCGACACGACCACCACCACCGACACCGCCACCGGCCGTACGCCCGTCCGGCTCCGTACCCTGCCAGTGCCCGACCTCTCCCTCGTCGTACTGATCGGGGCCACCGGCTCCGGCAAGTCGACGTTCGCGCGCCGCCACTTCAAACCCACCGAGGTCGTCTCCTCGGACTTCTGCCGCGGCCTGGTCGCCGACGACGAGAACGACCAGAGCGCGAGCGCCGACGCCTTCGACGTGCTCCACTACATCGTCGGCAAGCGCCTCGAAGCGGGCCGGCTCACCGTCGTGGACGCCACCAACGTCCAGTCCGAGGCCCGCCGCAAGCTCGTCCGGCTGGCCCGGGAGTACGACGTGCTGCCGGTGGCCGTGGTGCTCGACCTGCCCGAGGAGGTCTGCCAGGCGCGCAACGCGAAGCGGCCCGACCGGGCGCACATGCCGCGCCACGTCGTCCAGCGCCACCGGCGCGAGCTGCGCCGTTCGCTGCGCGGTCTGGAGCGCGAGGGCTTCCGCAAGGTGCACGTGCTGCACACCGAGGAGGAGGCCGACCGGGCGACCGTCGAGCGCGAGCGCCGGTACAACGACCTGCGCCACCTCACCGGCCCCTTCGACATCATCGGCGACATCCACGGGTGCAGCGGTGAACTCGAGTCCCTGCTCGCCAAGCTCGGTTACACGGACGGCAGCCACCCCGAGGGGCGCACGGCGGTCTTCGTCGGCGACCTCGTCGACCGGGGACCGGACAGCCCCGGGGTGCTGCGCCGGGTGATGTCCATGGTCGCCTCGGGGGACGCCCTCTGCGTGCCCGGCAACCACGAGAACAAGCTCGGTCGCTACCTCAACGGCCGCAAGGTCCAGCACACCCACGGTCTGTCCGAGACCATCGAGCAGCTGGAGCGTGAGGACGACTCCGACCCGGAGTTCCGCACGCGGGTGGCGGAGTTCGTCGCGGGGCTCGTCAGCCACTACGTGCTCGACGGCGGCGACCTGGTGGTGTGCCACGCCGGGCTGCCCGAGAAGTACCACGGCCGCACCTCCGGCCGGGTCCGCTCGCACGCCCTGTACGGCGACACCACCGGCGAGACCGACGAGTTCGGCCTGCCCGTGCGCTACCCGTGGGCCGAGGAGTACCGCGGCCGTGCCGCCGTCGTCTACGGCCACACCCCCGTCCCCACGGCCTCCTGGGTCAACAACACGCTCTGCCTGGACACCGGGGCCGTCTTCGGCGGCAAGCTGACCGCGCTGCGCTGGCCGGAGCGCGAAATCGTCGACGTCCCCGCCGAGAAGGTCTGGTACGAGCCGGTCAGGCCGCTGGCGACCGAAGCGCCGGGCGGCAGGGAGGGCCGACCGCTCGACCTCGGGGACGTCCACGGCCGCCGGATCGTGGAGACCCGCCACATGGGCCGGGTCTCGGTGCGCGAGGAGAACGCGGCCGCCGCGCTCGAAGTGATGAGCCGGTTCGCCGTCGACCCCAGGCTGCTGCCGTACCTCCCGCCGACCATGGCGCCGACCGCCACCTCCCACGAGGACGGCTACCTGGAGTACCCTGCCGAGGCGTTCGCGCAGTACCGGGCGGACGGGGTCGCCACGGTCGTGTGCGAGGAGAAGCACATGGGTTCGCGGGCGGTCGCCCTGGTCTGCCGGGACGCCGGGGCCGCCCGTGAGCGGTTCGGTACGGACGGGCCGACCGGCGCGCTCTACACCCGCACCGGGCGGCCGTTCCTGGACGACGCGGAGCTGACCGAGACGCTCCTCGGCAGGATCGGGGCCGCCGTCACCGCGGCGGGGCTCTGGGAGGAGTGGGACACCGACTGGGTCCTGCTCGACGCGGAACTGCTGCCCTGGTCGCTGAAGGCGGGCGGACTGCTGCGCTCCCAGTACGCCGCCGTGGGCGCCGCCGCCGGTGCCGCCCTCCCGCCGGCCCTCGCCGCGCTGGAGGCCGCTGCGGGCCGGGGCGTCGACGTGGCCTCTCTCACCGGGCGCCAGCGGGAGCGGGCCCACGACGCCGCGGCGTTCACCGAGGCGTACCGGCGCTACTGCTGGAACACCGAGGGGCTGGACGGCGTGCGGCTCGCACCGTTCCAGGTCCTCGCGGTGCGGGGGCGTTCGCTCGCCGCCGAACCGCACGACGCGCAGCTCGGGTGGCTGGACCGGCTGGTCGAGCACGACCCGACCGGCCTGCTCCAGGTCACCCGCCGGCTCGTCGTCGACACCGGCGACGAGACGTCCGTCCGCGCGGGCGTCGACTGGTGGCTGGAGATGACCGGAAGCGGCGGCGAGGGCATGGTCGTCAAGCCGCTCGGCGCTCTCGTACGGGACGCCGAGGGGCGGCTCGTGCAGCCGGGCGTCAAGGTGCGCGGCCGGGAGTACCTCCGGATCATCTACGGCCCCGAGTACACCCGGCCGGCCAATCTGGAGCGGCTGCGCTCCCGGTTCCTCGGCCACAAGCGGTCGCTGGCGCTGCGGGAGTACGCGCTCGGTCTGGAAGCGCTGGACCGGCTGGCCGGGGGCGAGCCGCTCTGGCGGGTCCACGAGGCGGTCTTCGCCGTCCTCGCGCTGGAGTCCGAGCCGGTCGACCCCCGGCTGTGACGCACCGCTGTGACGTACCGCTGTGACGCACGCCCCGCGATCGGCAGGCCGTTCGCGGGGTGAAGGGCGTGCCGCCCGGTGAGGATGAGGACATGGGATTCCATGTCGACTCCGAGGCCGGGCGGCTGCGCCGCGTCATCCTGCACCGCCCCGATCTGGAACTGAAACGGCTCACCCCGAGCAACAAGGACGCGCTCCTCTTCGACGACGTGCTCTGGGTGCGCCGCGCCCGGCAGGAGCACGACGGCTTCGCCGACCTGCTGCGCGACCGGGGCGTCGAGGTCCACCTCTTCGGCGACCTGCTCCGGGAGGCCCTGGGCGTCCCGGTGGCCCGCCGACTGGTGCTGGACCGGGTCTTCGACGAGAAGGAGTACGGCCCGCTGGCCACCGAGCACCTGCGCGCGGCCTTCGAGGAGCTGACCCCGGCGGAGCTGGCCGAGGCGCTGGTCGGCGGGATGACCAAGCGGGAGTTCCTGGACCGGCACGCCGAGCCGGTCTCGGTCCGCTTCCACGTCATGGAGCCGGACGACTTCCTGCTCGGCCCACTGCCCAACCACCTCTTCACCCGGGACACCTCCGCCTGGATCTACGACGGGGTCTCCATCAACGCGATGCGCTGGCCCGCCCGGCAGCGCGAGACCGTCCACTTCGAGGCGATCTACCGCTACCATCCGCTCTTCACCGGCCCCGACGCCGGTGTCTTCCACCACTGGTCGCAGGGACAGCACGACTACCCGTCCACCATCGAGGGCGGGGACGTGCTGGTGATCGGCCGGGGCGCGGTGCTCGTCGGGATGAGCGAGCGCACCACCCCGCAGGCGGTCGAGATGCTGGCGCGCGGGCTCTTCGACGCCGGTTCCGCGCACACGATCGTCGCGCTGGACATGCCGAAGCGGCGGGCGTTCATGCACCTGGACACCGTGATGACGATGGTCGACGGCGACACCTTCACCCAGTACGCCGGACTCGGCATGCTCCGCTCGTACACCATCGAGCCGGGCGACGGGCCCCGTGAGCTGAAGGTCACCGACCATCCGCCCGAGCACATGCACCGGGCCGTCGCCGCCGCGCTCGGGCTGGACACGATCCGCGTCCTCACCGCCACCCAGGACGTCCATGCCGCCGAGCGCGAACAGTGGGACGACGGCTGCAACGTGCTGGCCATCGAGCCCGGGGTGGTCGTCGCCTACGAGCGCAACGCCACTACCAACACCCATCTGCGCAAGCAGGGCATCGAGGTGCTGGAGATCCCGGGCAGCGAGCTGGGACGGGGCCGGGGCGGCCCCCGGTGCATGAGCTGCCCGGTCGTACGCGATCCGGTGTAGCGCCGCCGCACGGCGGTTCCCCCGAGGAGGCGGGTCCATCCGCAGCTCTGTATAGCGATGCATTGCCTCGTATACACTTCCAGAGTTACGGTACGCCGAAGATCCCCGTCCGACCCAGGAGCAAGAACCATGGCCATAGACCTCGCAGGCCGTCACTTCCTCAAGGAGCTCGACTTCACCGCCGAGGAGTTCCTCGGGCTGGTCGAGCTGGCCGCGGAACTGAAGGCGGCCAAGAAGTCGGGGAGCGAGGTCCAGCGGCTGCGCGGCAAGAACATCGCGCTGATCTTCGAGAAGACGTCGACCCGCACCCGCTGCGCCTTCGAGGTCGCCGCCGCGGATCAGGGGGCGTCCACCACGTACCTGGATCCCTCCGGTTCGCAGATGGGGCACAAGGAGTCCGTACGGGACACGGCACGGGTGCTCGGCCGGATGTTCGACGGCATCGAGTTCCGGGGCGACAGCCAGCAGGCGGTCGAGGAGCTCGCCGCGTACGCCGGTGTCCCGGTCTTCAACGGCCTCACCGACGACTGGCACCCGACCCAGATGCTGGCCGACGTCCTCACCATGGCCGAGCACACCGCCAAGGACATCCGGAACGACGGCTTCGCCTTCGCCTACCTCGGTGACGCCCGCTTCAACATGGGCAACTCCTACCTGATCACCGGCGCGCTGCTCGGCCTGGACGTGCGGATCGTGGCGCCCGAGGCGTACTGGCCGCACCAGGACATAGTGGCGCGGGCCCGGGAACTGGCCGCCGGCAGCGGGGCGAAGATCACCCTCACCGAGGACATCGCCGAAGGCGTGGCCGGCAGCGACTTCGTCGCCACCGACGTCTGGGTCTCCATGGGAGAGCCCAAGGAGGTCTGGGCCGAGCGCATCGCCGCCCTCGCCCCGTACACCGTGACCATGGACGTGCTCCGCGCCACGGGGAACCCCGGCGTGAAGTTCCTGCACTGCCTGCCGGCCTTCCACGACCTCGGCACCGCGGTCGGCCGGGAGATCCACGCCGTGCACGGGATGACCGAGCTGGAGGTCACCGACGAGGTCTTCGAGTCCGCCCACTCGGTGGTCTTCGACGAGGCGGAGAACCGGATGCACACCATCAAGGCGGTCCTCGTCGCCACGCTCGCGGGCGCCTGAGCGCACGTGAGGGGAACGCTCACGGGCGCCCGGGCGGAACGCCCGCGGGCACCCGAAGCGCACGAGGAGCGAGCCCCTTGTCCCGAGTGCATGGTGATGCATCCAATGGGGTGAACATGCGCGTCGGCGGCTACCATGGTCCGTCTCGTCGGGGTCCGAGCTTGCAGGCTCGGGCCCCCTTGCCATGTACGGCACAGCCCCCCACGGCGTGCCGCGCCCCCCACGGCGCCGCACCCCCGCGGTGCGCCGTGCGTGGTCCCCCCACCGCACCACCAGAGAAGAGAAACGCCGCATGAGCGCGCAGCGCACGATCCGGCCGGGCCCACCCAGCTCCGGGCCGCGCCGCAAGAGCCCCGAACAGCTGGTCGCCGAGTCCGGTGCGGATCTTGAGGGGCACGGCCTCAAGCGCACCATGGGCCTGTTCCAGCTGGTCTGCTTCGGCATCGGCGCGGTCGTCGGCACTGGTATCTTCGTCGGGCTCTCGGACAGCGTCGCGGAAGCCGGCCCCGCGATCGTGATCTCGTTCGTCCTGGCGGCGATCACCTGCATCTTCACGGCGTTCTCCTTCGCCGAGCTGGGCGGTGCGATCCCCGTCTCCGGCAGCTCCTACTCCTTCGCCTACGCCACCTTCGGCGAACGCACCGCGTTCCTCGTCGGCGGCTGCCTGCTGCTGGAGTACGGCGTCTCGGTCTCCGCGGTCGCGGTGGGCTGGAGCCAGTACGTCAACGAACTGCTGCACAGTCTCTTCGGGGTGCAGCTGCCCGAGGCGCTCTCCGGCGGCCCCGCCGACGGCGGCGCCGTCAACCTGCCGGCCGTCCTGGTGATCGCCATGGCCGCGGCGCTCCTCGTGCGCGGAGTCCGGGAGAGCGCGACCGCGACCGCCGCGATGGTGGTCCTCAAGATCTCGATCCTCGTCGCGTTCTGCGCCATCGCCTTCACCGCGTACAGCCACGACAACCTGTCGCCGTTCGCGGGCAGCGGCATCTCCGGGATCACGTCCGGGGCCTCGCTGGCCTTCTTCTCGTACATCGGCTTCGACGCGATCACCACCGCCGGTGAAGAGGTCAGGAACCCCCGGCGGAACATCCCCGTCGCGATCATGATCTGCCTCGGCCTGGTCACGCTGCTCTACTGCGCGGTCGCCGTCGCCGCCATCGGGGCGCTCGGCCCGGATCGGGTCGCCGACACGCCCGCCGCCCTCTCGGCCGTGGTCAACCAGGTCACCGACTCCACCGTGGGCGGCGGCATCGTCGCGTTCGGCGCGGTCGTCGCCATCGCCTCCGTCGTGCTGGCCGTGATGTACGGCCAGACCCGCATCCTCATGTCCATGGCCCGGGACGGACTGGTGCCGAGGATCTTCGAACGGGTCTCGCCGAAGACCCACACCCCGGTCGCCAACACCTGGATCGTCGCCGCCGTCTTCGCGGTCCCGGCCGCCTTCTCCTCGCTCGACGCGGTGGTGAACCTGACCACCATCGGCACCCTGGGCGCGATGGCCGTCGTCAACCTCGCCGTCATCCAGCTGCGCCGCCGCAACCCCGGACTGAAGCGCTCCTTCCGGGTGCCGCTCTACCCGGTCAGCCCGATCCTGGGCGTCGCGTTCTGCCTGTACCTGATGTACGGGACCGGCTGGGAGGCCTGGGCCGAGTTCGCGGGCTTCCTGGTCGCGGGCTCCCTGCTGTACTCCTTCTACAGCCGGAGCCGCTCGCGCCTGGTCAGCTCAGCGGAGCAGGACCCGGCTGGGCAGGCACCACCGGCAGCGTGAACCAGACCGCCTTGCCGTGCTCCGTGGTGCGGTGACCGCAGGCGGAGCTGAGGGTACGGATGAGCAGCAGGCCGCGCCCGTGCTCCTGCCACGGGTCCGGCATGGTGTCCGGGCCCGCCGCGGCCAGTCCACCCGGCGGCTCGGGGTCGCGGTCGTGGACCTCCACCTGGCAGCCGGTCGGCAGCAGCTCCACCACCAGCTCGATGGGCTCGTCGCTGTCGGTGTGCTCGACGGCGTTGGTGACCAGCTCGGCGGTGAGCAGCTCGGCGGTGTCACTGTCCGGGGGTGCTTCGATGTCGTTGAGCGCGCTGCGGACGAGGGCGCGGGCGATCGGCACGGCCGCGGTCGTGTGCGGCAGCTCGATGCGCCAGGAGGCGGGTGCGGGATCGACGGGCGGCAAGACGTCTTCCGTTCGGGTCGCGGGATTCCTTGCGCGGAAGCCGTCGGGTGGCAGAGGGACCGTCGTGGGGTGCGCGCGGCCGTCCACGTCGGGATGGCTTCCGTGTTCCAACCTACGGATCGGGACGTCCACGTACAGGGGCCACCCGACCGGTATGAAAAGGACTTTCGGGCCACACTCTCACGAACCGCCCGACCCGTGGCTGTGAGGACAGTCACTCTACGCGGCACCGGGTGGTGCCCGTACACCCCGTGGGGCCGAAGACGCGCGCTTCCGGGGGCCGGACGCGGGTCGGGGCCCGGCCGTCCGTGCGGACGACCGGGCCCCGTCGGGCGTCGGGTGGGACAGGGCGGATCAGTAGGGCTTGACCAGCACGTGGGCCGCGCCCGGGATGCCGATCTTCAGGAGCTCGTCCTCCTCGGGCGTCGTCGGACTGCCGGTCTCCTGCTTGAGGACCGCCCGCGACAGGCTCTGCACGAACATCGCGCGAGGCCTGCGCCGGGCCTCCCACGCGGCGAGCGCCGCCGGGACGTCCGCCTCGGCGTCCAACGACCGCGCCAGCACCAGGGCGTCCTCCACGGCCATCGCCGCGCCCTGCGCCAGCTGCGGTGCGCTGGCGTGCGCGGCGTCGCCGGCGAGCACGATCCGGCCGACGTGCCAGGGCTCCTCGACGGTCACCTGGGAGATCCGGGAGTACACCACGGCCGCCGGGTCGGTGACGTGCTTCACCGCCTCGGCCACCGGCCCGCCGAACGCGGCGAGCCGCTCCGCCAGCTCCTCGTGGGCCCGCTCCGGGTCCGGCCGGAAGTCCGGCTCCTCGCCGAAGACCGCGCCCAGATACATCAGCTCGTCGGTGATCGGGGTGAGCAGCGCCTTGGCGTCCTCGTTGCCCGCGCTCATCACGACCCCCTGGACCTCCGGCAGCCGCGGCACGGTGACGCGCCAGTTGGCGAAGCCCGTGTACTCGGGGGTGTACGTGTCGCCGTACAGCCGGTTCCGGAGCGGGGAGCCGATGCCGTCGAAGCCGACGACCAGGTCCCAGCGGGCGGACGAACCGTCCGAGAGGGTCACGTCGACCCCGGCGCCGTCGTCGGACAGCTCGGTGATCGTCGTGCGGTAGGAGACGGACGCGCCGGCGGCCGTCGCGGCCTCGGCGAGAATACGGGCCAGCTCGGGCCTGGGTATGCCGTTGTTCGAGGGGGCGTCGTCCATGCGCGGCTGCGGGATCTTGGCCAGCGGGGCGCCGGTCGGGTCGCAGATGGTGAGGATCTCCCACTCGAAGCCCGCTTCGAGGCAGGCTTCCAGGGCGCCGATCTCCCGCATGACGTGCAGGGCGTTGGACGGCTGGATGATGCCGACGCCGAGAGCCTCGACGCCGTCGCGCACTTCGGCGACCTGGACGGTGTGACCGTTCCGGGCGAGCGCGGTGGCCAGGGTGAGGCCGCCGATCCCGCCGCCGTGGATCAGTACGCGCAGGGGTGTTGCCATGTCTGTTCTCTTTCCGAGGAGGTCGAGGGGTTCAGGAACGGGGGACGGCGCGGGCCGCACGCGGTCAGCCGACCGCCGCCGGCAGGGCCATCAGGTGGTCGACCAGGGCCAGCAGCACGTCGCGGCCGAAGGACCGCTCGCGTACGTCCCCGACGAGGAGGGGGACGTGCGGGTCCAGGTCGAGCGCCGCGCGGATCTCCCCCGGGCTGCGGGTGTTGTGCCCGTGGAAGCAGTTGATCGCCACCACGAACGGGATGTCCCGGCTCTCGAAGAAGTCGATCGAGGCGAAGCTGGTGTCCAGCCGGCGGG
The DNA here is from genome assembly GCF_042957125.1 of Streptomyces sp. NPDC008125. NCBI lineage: Bacteria > Bacillati > Actinomycetota > Actinomycetes > Kitasatosporales > Streptomycetaceae > Streptomyces > Streptomyces sp. NPDC008125. The sequence continues at coordinate 346,071 of NZ_JBIBHR010000001.1, read as the reverse complement.
TGTCGGCGATGACGACACCGCCCAGGGCCCCGTTGACCAGGTCGTTCCACATGAACCAGAAGCGTTCCTGGCCGGGCGTGCCGAACAGGTAGACCACCAGCTCGGGACTGACCGTGATGCGGCCGAAGTCCAGCGCGACGGTCGTGGTGCTCTTCTGGCCGACACCGGCCAGGTCGTCCACGCCGATGCTGGCCTTGGTCAGGAACTCCTCGGTGCGCAGCGGGGCGACCTCGCTGACCGCGCCCACCAGGGTGGTCTTTCCGACGCCGAAGCCACCGGCGATGAGTATCTTGACGGCGCTGGGCGCCGTTTGAGGCGTTGTCATCTTGCTCAGAGTCTCCGGAGTCCGTCACGTACGGCGGCCAGCAGGCCCATGTCGGCCCCGCCGGAGGCCCGTGCCACCGAGAGCGGGGCGCGGGCCAGCAGCAGGCCCTGGGAGACCAGATCCGCCAGCAGGATCTTGGTCACCGAGATCGGCAGGTCGAGATCGGCGGACACCTCGGCGACCGCGGCGGGGTGCACGCAGCGGTCGAGGATCATGCGGTGTTCCGGCTGGAGCCGGCCCGGCCGCAGCGGCGCACCGTGCTCGTCGCGCGTGTCGTGCACGGTCGTCAGCACGGTGATGAGGGTGAAGTCGTCCCGCTCGGGAGCGGTCCGGCCCCGGGTGATCGTGTACGGGCGCACCATGGTGCCCGCGCCGTCGTCCTCATAGGCGTCGATCTCGTCGTCGTCCCAGTAGGGCGTCACACCCGCTGCCCGTCCCCGGTGCCGAAGGCGTCGAACTCGCCGCGCACGGGCGCGGTGAGCTTCTGGCCGACCTGCTGGACCAGGTTGTGCATGGCGAGCGACATCACCTCGGCGTCCACCTCCTGCGAGGCGACGACGGCGAGGTGGGTGCCCTGGCCGGCGGTGATGATGAAGAGCCAGAGGTCGGCCAGCTCCACGATGACCTGGTGCACCGTGCCGCCCCGGAACAGCTGGCCCACGCCCCGGGCGAGGCTCTGCTGCCCGGTGCAGATCGCGGCGAGCCGCTCGGCGTCGGACCGGTCGATGGTCCGCGAGTGGCTCACGACCAGTCCGTCGTCGGACAGCAGCACGGCATTGACGGTCTCGGCCACCGAGTCCACCAAGCCGTCGAGCAACCAGTCGAGGTCCTGGAGCGTGGCCGTTGTGCGTGTCATGACCGTTCTTCTCTCGGGTTGAGGGGCGAAGGGGGAGGGGGAGTCTGCGCGGACGTCCCGTCGGCCGAGCGCGCCTCGCGCGACCGCCGCTGGAACGCTCCGATCGCCGCACCCGCACGCCGGGGAGCGGGCCTGAGCAGGGGGTTCTCGTCCCAGCTCGGGGTCCTGGGTGCGGCGGCCGGACGGCCCGCCGCGGGGTCGACCCGCAACTCGTCGACCAGGCTGGCCTGCCGGACCCGGCGGGGGAGCGGGGGCTCCGAACCGGGTGCCGGGGTGTCCTGGCCGGGCGGGAGCGCCGGATGGCCCAGGACCTCGGGCTGCCGGTCGCCGCCGTGGGCGTGGTTCCCGTACGGCGAGGTGTCCGCGTCCGGGGCCGCGTAACCGCCGGGGTACGGCTGCTCCTGGTACGGCTCCTGGTAGGCGGGACCGGGCTCCGGGAACCGCCCGGCGTGCGGGTCCTGGTCCGGGAAGCCGTGCCCCGGAACCGGGTACTGCCCTGCCGCCGTCATGTACGGCTGTTCCTGCTGGGCCGGGTACTCCTGGTCGCCGGGCGCGTAGGGGGCCGAGGGCCCGTACGCCTGGTCGCCCGGACCGTAGGGCGGCCGGTCGCCGGAACCGTAGGAGCCGTCGAGGGTGCCGTACGACTCCTGCGCGGGGGCGTAGGAGGTGCCGGCGTACGGCTCCGGTCCGTACGGCTCCTCGGGGGCGGCGTACGCGGGTTCCGGGACGGTGTACGTACCCGACTGGACCGGCCGGTCCGTGTCCGGGGCGGCGGGGGGCCGGGCCTCGGACACGACGGGGGGCGCGGACCGCTGGGAGCGGGCGGCGGCGTGGTCGACCAGGGCGGTGACCCCGGCCATCGCCCGGCCCTGAACGCGGGACGGCAGCGCGCCGGTGGAGGCGGGGGCCTCCTCGCGTACGGGCTCCGGCGCGGGGGCCGCGGACACGGCGGCGACCGGGCGCCCGGTCGGGTGGGCGACCGTGAGCTCGTCGGGCACGAGGACGACGACCCGGGTGCCGCCGAACGCCGACGAACGGAACTCCACCCGCAGGTCGTGCTGGTGGGCCAGGCGGGAGATCACGTGGAGGCCGAGCCGGATGTCCTCGGAGTGGGCGAGCACGTCCATCCGGGGCGGCCGGCTCATCAGCTCGTTGGCTTCCGCCAGTTGGTGCTCCTCCATGCCGAGTCCGCGGTCCTCGACCTCGATGGCCAGACCGCGGCTCACCTTCGCGGCGCGCACCTCCACCGGGCTCGGCGGCCGGGAGAACGCCAGCGCGTTCTCGATCAGTTCGGCCAGCACGTGCGAGACCGGGCCGACGGCCCGCTCGGAGAGCCAGGGCGTTCCGTCGAGGTCGAGCACCACCCGCTGGTAGTCCTGCACCTCGCCCTGGGCGGAGCGCATGACGTCCAGCAGCGGAACGGGCTTGCGCCAGCGCCGGTGCGGGGCGCCGCCGGCCAGGATGACCAGGTTCTCCTCGTACCGGCGCAGACGCGCGGTGAGGTGGTCGAGGTCGAAGAGGCCGTCGAGCACCTCGGGGTCCTCGTGCTTGCGCTCCAGCTCGTCCAGCTTCTTGAGCTGCTGGCCGATGAGCTGCTGGGTGCGGCGGGCGATGCGCTGGAGGAGACGCTCGAACCCGCGGTGCTGGTCGGCCTGTTTGACGGCGGCCGCGAGCGCGCTGGTCCGGGCGAGGTTGAGCGCGTCGCCGAGCTGGGTGATCTCGTCGCCCGCCTTGCCCTTGCGGTCCGACTCGATGGCGCGGGCCTCGGCCTCGACATCGATCTTCTCGCCCTGGCCGAGCCGTTCGACGACGTCCGGAAGGGTGCGTTCCAGCTCTTCCGCGCGGTCCTGGAGACGCTTGATGCGGCGGCGCAGGTTACGCGTGAGGCGCCAGGTGGTCAGGACGACCGCGATCACGGCGAGCAGGCCGACGACCGTGGTGACCACCATCTTGACCAGCAGCGACACGATGGTGTTCTTGCCGATCGAGACCACCAGCGAGGTGCGGTGTTCGAGCAGGCCCACCAGTTGGGGGGTGACCCCGTCCATCGTCGAACGCCAGGACTTCTCCGAGGCCGCGATCCGGACGAACCCCTTGGAGTCGGCGTCGCGGGGCGCGAGGATCTGCGACTCCAGCTTCGTCTTCGTCTTCCAGGCCTCGCCCCCGGCCATCTTGTTCCACATCGCCCGCTCGTCGGCGGGGAGGTTGGGGAGCACCTTGGTGGAGTACTGGAAGGACTGGCCGGTGATCTCCTTGCGCAGCTCCGCGAGATCGGCCGTGCTGAGCTTGCCACCGGACCAGCCGCGGGCCAGCAGCGCGTCCGAGCGGGAGACCATCTCCTTGACCCAGAAGAGGTCCACCAGAGGCGCGGACGCCGTGGTCACCTCGCCGTTGTCCACCTGGCTGAGGGCGGCGAAGAGCTGGAGGTCGACCGCGATGAGGTCGGTGTAGTAGCCGTAGACGACCGCCTGCTGTTCGTCGTCGCCCTGGTCCACCAACGTCCGTTGGGCGGGCAGCTGGTTGATGGACTCACGGGCCTTGCCGACGGCCTCGCGCACCTTGGACGGGGCGCTGTCGGCGGAGATGTCCGAGACGGACTGGAACGTCTCGATCGCCTGGTCGGTGAGCTTGCGCTGCCGCTGGAGTGCCTCCTTCGGAGCATCGGGATCGGCCAGCGCCTCTGCGCTGAGCCGCCGTTCCTCCTGCAGGTTGTAGTACACGATGTTGGACGGCTGGCCGGCCTTCTGGGCCAACTGCCCCTGAGCTGCCTGACGCTGGAAGTCGAGCAGGGTTTGACCACTGGTGACCGCCCAGAGGGCCGCGAGGGCGATGCCGGGGACGATGGCCAGGATGAGCAGGGCAGTCCGCAGCGACATGGGGGTCGAGTCGGTGCGCCGAGACGCGCGCGTGCGCAGGGCATTCTCCTTGACGTGGGTGACGGTCTCACGACCAGTCAATTCCGTTGAGAACTTCGACACATAGATACTAGGCACAGTGAAAAAATGAAGAGAAAGTGGGCTCACATGAACAACACCGGTCCCACATATCCCTCACACGCGTAGGTCCGGCGCGGAGGCGCCTGCGGGGACCGCCCGGGTGGACATGGGGCGTCGCCGCACCTCGTGCGGCGTGCCGGTCGGGTGAACCCCGCCGGGGGATATATCCATACTCAGTGCCTCATTCTCCGGACACCCCGCTGTGATCGCGCTCGTCCTCTGCCACTTCGCCCTGGCGGCCTGCGCCGGTCCCCTGGTGCACCGGCTGGGCAGCCGTGCGTTCGTGGTGCTCGCGCTCCCCCCGGCCGCCACCACGGTGTGGGCCTTCACGTTGTGGACGAGCGCCGCCGACGGACGGGCCGACACCTGGTCCTGGAACTGGATCCCCGCGTACGACGTCTCCGTCGACCTGCGGCTGGACGCACTCGCCGAGCTGATGGTGCTGCTCGCCGCCGGGGTCGGCACCCTCGTGCTCCTGTACTGCGCCTCGTACTTCGCCGACGACACCCCCCAACTGGGGCGGTTCGCCGGGAACCTGCTGGCCTTCGCCGGCGCCATGCTCGCGCTCGTCCTCGCCGACGACCTGATCACGCTCTACGTCTTCTGGGAGCTGACCACCGTCTTCTCCTACCTGCTGATCGGGCACACCAGCGAGAAGAAGCAGAACCGCAGATCGGCGCTCCAGGCCCTCACCGTCACCACCTTCGGCGGACTCGCCATGCTGGTCGGGTTCCTCATCGTCGGCCGGGCGGCGGGCACTTACCGGATCTCGGAGATCGTCGCCGACCCGCCCACCGCCTCCGTCGCCGTCCAGGTCGCCGTCGCGCTGGTCCTGGCGGGCGCGCTGTCCAAGTCCGCCGTCTGGCCGTTCTCCCTCTGGCTGCCCAACGCCATGGCCGCCCCCTCCCCGGTCAGCGCCTACCTGCACGCCGCCGCGATGGTGAAGGCCGGCGTCTACCTGGTGGCCCGGCTCGCCCCCGCCTTCGCCGACGTGCCCCTGTGGCGCCCGGTCGTCCTCGTGCTCGGCGCCGCCACCATGCTGCTCGGCGGCTGGCGCGCACTGCGTCTGCACGACCTCAAACTCGTCCTCGCCTACGGCACGGTGAGCCAACTCGGCTTCCTCACCCTGCTGGCCGGGGACGGCACCCGGGACGCCGCTCTCGCCGCCGCCGTGATGATCCTGGCGCACGCCCTGTTCAAGGCCCCGCTCTTCCTCGTCATCGGCATCGTCGACCACGCCACCGGCACCCGCGACCTGCGCCGCCTCTCCGGCGTCGGCCGTTCACTGCCGCTCGTGTGCGCCGTCGGCGTGCTCGCCGCCGCCTCCATGGCCGCATTTCCCCCGATGCTCGGATTCGCCGCCAAGGAAGCCGCGTTCGAGGCACTCCTGCACGGGGACACCGCCGACCTCTGGACCCTCGCGGCCGGCGTGGCGGGTTCCGCGCTCACCACCGCGTACACCCTCCGGTTCGTCTGGGGCGCCTTCTTCCGCAAGCCGGATGTCGCGGACACCCCCGTCCACCGGGTCTCCGCCGCCTTCCTCGCCCCGCCCGCCGTGCTCGCCGTCACCGGGCTCGTGCTCGGCCCCGGGGTCGGATGGACGGACCACCTGTTCGACCAGTACGCCGACGAGTTCCCCGCCACCGCGTACCCCTACCACCTCGCGCTCTGGCACGGCTTCGGCACGGCGCTGCTGCTCTCGGCCCTCGCCTGGGCGGGCGGCGCACTGCTCTTCGCCGCCCGGACCCCCGTCCGTACGCTCTCCCGGCGCATCGCCTGGCCCACCGCGGACAGCGTCTTCGGCCACCTCCTGCTCGGCCTGGAACGCCTCGCCCTCCAGATCACCGGTCTGGTGCAACGCGGCTCGCTCTCCGTCTACCTCGCCACCACCCTGCTGGTCCTGATCGCCGGACAGCTCGCGGTCCTCGTCACCGACCGCCCCTGGGACGACGCGACCGCACCCCGGCTCTGGGACTCCCCGCTCCAGGGCGCGCTGGCCGTGCTCACCAGCGCCGCGGCCCTGCTCTGCCTCACCGTGAGCCGCCGCATGAAGGCCGTGGTGCTCGCCGGGCTCACCGGCTACGGCACCGCGCTGCTCTTCGTCGTCCAGGGTGCCCCGGACCTGGCGCTGACCCAGTTCTGCGTGGAGACCGTCTCGATGATCGTCTTCGTGCTGGTGCTGAGGCGGATGCCGGTCCACTTCCAGGAGAGCGTCAGTTCCTGGCGACGGGCCGTACGCATCCCCGTCGCCCTCGCGGCGGCAGCCACGTCCGGGGTCGCCGTCTGGGTCTCCGCCGCCGCGCGCACCGCCGAACCGGCCGGTGCGGCCATGGTGGAGGAGGCCGCGAGCCACGGCCTCAAGGACGTCGTCGCCACCATCCTGGTCGACCTGCGCGCCTGGGACACCATGGGCGAGTCGGCGGTGCTCGCCGCCGCCGCGGTCGGCGTCACCAGCCTGATCTACCTGCACCGCAGGAGCGAGCAGCCACCCGCCTCCGGCGGGGAGCCCCCCGGCCGGACCGCGCCCGCCGCAGTCGTACCGGTCGGTGTCCCGACGCTCAAGGCGTCCCCGGCCCCCGGCACCGCCTGGTCGCTCTCCCGTGACAGCGAGGGGCTCACCGGACTCCCGCAGGGCGACGAGGGCGCCCCCGAACGCGACTGGCTCGCCGCGAGCTCCACCCTCGCCCCCGAACACCGCTCACTCGTCTTCGAAGTGGTGGCCCGGCTGCTGTTCCACCCCGTCCTGGTGCTCTCCGTCTACCTCCTCTTCTGCGCGGAGAACATGCCGGGCGGCGGGTTCGTCGCCGGACTGGTCGGTTCCGTCGCCCTCATCACCCGCTACCTCGCGGGCGGCCGGTTCGAGCTCGCGGAGGCGGCGCCGCTGTCCCCCGGACTCATCACGGGCATGGGCCTGTTCCTGTCCACCGGCGTCGCCCTGCTCGGACTCTTCGACGGCACGGTGCTGCACGCCTGGACCTACCACGGACACCTGCCGGTCCTCGGCGACTACCACCTGGGCACCTCGGTGCTCTTCGACTGCGGGGTCTACCTGCTGGTCCTCGGAGTCGTCCTCGACATCGTCCGCGCCCTCGGCGCGAAGATCGACCGGCAGATCGAACGGGCCGCCGCCCCGAGGCACCATGGCCCGGCCGAGGCGGGGGGCGGCGCCCGGTGACCGTCAGCGCCTCCCTGCTCGCCACCGCCGTCGTCCTCTGCGCGGTCGGCGGCATCCTCATGCTCACCCGGCCGCTGACCCGCATCCTGCTGGGCGCGGTGGTCATCGGCAACGGCATCAACCTCCTCGTGCTCTCCGGCACCGGCTCGGCCGGCGCGGCGCCCCTGCTCTACGGCGTACCGCTGCGCGAGGTCACCGACCCGCTGCCGCAGGCCATCGCCCTCACCGCGATCGTCATCACCCTCGCCACCACCGCGTTCCTGCTCGCCATGGCCTACCGCAGCCACCAGCTGACCGGCACCGACGAGGTCCACGACGACCTGGAGGACCGGCGCATCGCGCTCCGCGCCGAAGTACGCGGCGAACGCGCCCAGCTCATCGAGGAGTACCGGACCGGGGACACCCCCACCAGCGAGGAGCGCACCCGCTACCTCGCGGAACGCCGCCGCCTGCGCCACCGGCTGCGCGCCGACCGCGCCCTCCAGGCCCGGGGCCGGGACGCGACCGGTGACCTCTGGCACGACGTGCTCGGCGCCGACCCGGAGGACTACGCGGAGGCCGCCGGTAGTCGCCCGCCCCCGGAGGACCCCGCGCACCGCCCCCGCCCGGGAGAGGACTCCTCGGGCCGCTCGGACCCGGGAGACGGCCCCCCGCACCGCCCCCGCCCGGGAGACGACCACCCAGGAGACGCCGGATGAACGCCCTCGTCCCGCTGCCGGTGCTGCTGCCGCTCTGCGCCACCGGACTCAGCCTCGCCTTCGGCACCCGCCTCAAGCGCTTCCAGCGCTTCATCAGCGTCGCCGTGCTCACGCTCGTCCTCGGGCTCTCCGCCGGGCTCATGGCCGCCACCCAGTCGGAAGGGCCGCTCTCCGTCCACCTCGGGGACTTCGCCCCGCCGCTCGGCATCACCCTGGTCGCCGACCGGCTCTCCGCCCTGATGCTGACGGTCTCCTCGGCCGTCACCCTCTGCGTGCTCGTCTACTCCCTCGGACAGGGCATGGCCGACCGGGACGAGGAGACCCCCGTCGCCGTCTTCCACCCCGCCTACCTCATCCTCGTCGCCGGGGTCTCCTGCACCTTCCTCGCCGGAGACCTCGTCAACCTCTACGTCGGCTTCGAGATCATGCTCGTCGCGAGCTTCGTGCTGCTCACCCTCGGCGGCACCGGGCCCCGCGTGCGCGCCGGATCCACCTACGTGATCATCTCGCTCTTCTCCTCGATGCTCTTCCTCACCGCCATCGCCATGACCTACGCGGCGACCGGCACCGCCAACTTCGCCCAGCTCGCCCAGCGGCTTCCCGAACTCCCGCTCGGAGTACAGACTTTGATCCAGGCGATGCTGCTGACGGTCTTCGCCGTCAAGGCCGCTGTCTTCCCGCTCGGCGCCTGGCTCCCCGACTCGTACCCCACCGCGCCCGCGCCCGTCACCGCCGTCTTCGCCGGGCTGCTCACCAAGGTCGGCGTCTACAGCATGCTGCGCACCGAGACACTGCTCTTCCCCGGCAACCGGGTCGGCGACCTGCTGATGGCTCTCGCCCTCGCCTCGATGATCGTCGGCATCCTGGGCGCCGTCGCCCAGACCGACCTCAAGCGACTGTTCTCCTTCACCCTGATCAGCCACATCGGCTACATGATCTTCGGTATCGGCCTCGCCACCCGCCAGTCCTACGGCGGCGCGATCGTCTACGTCACCCACCACATCACCGTGCAGACCACGCTCTTCCTCGTCGCCGGTCTGATGGAACGCCGGGGCGGCACCACCGAGCTCACCCGGACCGGCGGCCTCGCCCGGGCCGCCCCGCTGCTCGCCGTGCTCTACCTCGTGCCCGCGCTCAACATGGCGGGCATCCCGCCGTTCTCCGGATTCATCGGCAAGCTCGGCCTGATGCGCGCCGGTGTGGCCGACGGCAGCGTCTGGGCCTGGCTCCTGGTGGCCGGCTCCACGGCCACCAGCCTGCTCACGCTGTACGTGATGGCCAAGGTCTGGAACCTGGCGTTCTGGCGCGACGCCCCGCCCGGACAGGCGCTCGACGGCACCGTCCTGGAGGCCGACTCCGACGAGGACGACGACGCCGACGAGGGGCCGGACCGCATGCCCGGCACGGGCGACGAGCCGGTGAGCCGGCTGCCCGGACCGGCCGGACGCGCGTTCGCCGCCACCCTGCACGGACGCGCCATCACCACCACGACCCGGCTGCCCCGCACCATGGTCGCGGCCACCGCCGCCGGAGTCGCGATCAGCCTCTCCTTCACCGTCTTCGCCGGACCGCTGACCACCTACACCGACCGGGCCGCCGCCGAACTCCTGCGGCGTACCCCCTACATCGAGGAGGTGCTCGGCCGGTGAGCCGCCGATTCCCGCACGGGCCCGGAATGCCACCGCTCAGCGTCACCCTGGGCAGGAGCGGGCGCCGTGTGCTCGACCTGCCGCTGATCGGCTGGCTCACCCTGATCTGGGTGATGCTCTGGTCCACCCTGACCTGGGCCAACGTCCTCATCGGGGTGGTCGTCGCGGTGGCCGTCTGCCTGGCCTTCCCGCTGCCCCGGGTCGACCTCGGGCTGCGGCTGCACCCCTGGGGCATCCTGGTGCTCGCCGGCTACCTGCTCTACGACATGGTCACCTCCGGGGTGAAGGTGGCCGGGCAGATCTTCGCCCGCGGGCCGCACCGGGCCGCCGTCATCGCGGTGCCGCTGCGCTGCCGGAGCGACCTGATGCTCGCCGCCACCGCCGTCGCCGTCTCCAACGTGCCGGGCGGCGCCATCGTCGAGGTGCGCCGCTCCACCGCCACCGTCTTCCTGCACGTGCTCGACGCCGACAGGCCCGCCGAACTCGAAGCCGCCCGGCGCTCGGTGTGGCGGATGGAGGCCCTGGCCGTACGGGCCTTCGGGACGCGGGAGGAGATCAACCGGGTCGCGGAGCCGCCGCCTTCCCACCCGACGACCGGGAGCACCCCCGCATGACCACGACCGAGAACGTCGACCGCTGGCTGCTGTACGTGGCGGTGGCGATGATCGTCGTCGCCGGGCTGCTGCTGCTCGCGCGCATCCGGCGCGGACCCTCGATGCTCGACCGCGCGCTCTCGCTCGACGTGTGCGCGGCCCTGATCATCGCCGGGCTCGGCACCCGCGCGGCTCTGGTCCGCGACACCTTCTACTTCCCGATCATGCTGGTGCTGGCCTTCCTCGGCTTCACCGGGTCCGTCGGCATCGCCCGCTTCATCGCGGTACGCGACCGGCCGCGCCCGCGCCGTCGGCCGGACCGCCCCACCGGCACGAAGGAGATGGGACCGTGACCGTCTGGCTCACCGTCGTCGACACCGCCGGCGCCGTCGCCATCCTGCTCGGCGCGGCGACCTGCCTGCTCGGCACCTTCGGCATGCTCCGGCTGCCCGACGTGCTCTCCCGCAGCCACGCGGCGACCAAGCCGCAGACCCTCGGCATCCTGCTGGTGCTCATCGGGGTGGCGATGCGGCTGCGCAGCGGGATGGACCTCGCGACCCTCGCCCTGATCCTCTTCTTCCAGATGATGACCGGCCCGGTGGCCGCGCACCTGGTCGCCCGGTCCGCGTACCGGACCGGCCAGATCGACCACGACGACCTGCTCTTCGACGACCTGGACACGCAACTCACCGAGGAGCGCTGATGCTTGGCTCGCCCACGCCTCTTCGGCGCGGTACGCCCGGATACAGAACCGTGTCATGATGCGGGTCAACTGCCGGACGCTGGGGGGCGTATGGGAAGCACGGGTACGGTGCTGCGCGAGTTGCGCGGGGCACAGAAGACGGCCAAGGGCGTCTCGCTCTACTCGCGGTACGTGAACAGGCCCGCCGGCCGGGTGCTCGCGGCGGCTGCCTTCCGGGTGGGTCTGACACCCAACCAAGTCACCCTGGTCAGCGCCGCGTTCACCTTGGCCGCAATCGCGGCCCTCGCGCTCGCCGGCCCCTCGTGGCTGCTCGGGGCGCTCGTCTGGGCCGGACTGGTGGTGGGCTTCGCCTTCGACTCCGCCGACGGCCAGCTCGCCCGGCTCACCGGACGCGGCGGCCCGGACGGGGAGTGGCTCGACCACGTGGTGGACTGCGCCAAGATGATCCTGGTCCACACGGCCGTACTGATCTCCCTCTACCGCTGCGACGACTACAGCGTCGGCGAACAGCGGTCGGAGACATGGCTGTTGCTGCCGCTGGGCTTCCTCTTCACCGCCGTCCTCACCTTCTGCGCCGGACTCCTGCGCGAACAGCTGGGCAGGGCGGCGCAGCGCGCGGGCGCCCCCGCCACCGCCCCCGCCGGACCGGTCTCCCCGGTGCGCGCCGTCGCACTGCTCCCCGCCGACTACGGAGTCTTCTGCCTGGTCTTCCTGCTGCTCGGCGAGCCCACGGCCTTCCTGGCGGGGTACGCGGTGCTCGCCGTCGTGCACGCACTCTTCCTGGCGGCCTTCCTGGCCAAGTGGTTCAGGGAGCTGAGAGCGCTCCGGGCCGCGTGACGAGGACGTCCAGCGCCTTGCGCAACTGGGTGCTGGACGTGTGCACCGTGTACGGGAAGTAGACGACCTCCACACCGACTTCGGCGAAGTCGCGTTCGAGCCGATCCCCCTTCTCCGTACCCCGCCAGTCGTCACCCTTGAAGAGCACGTCGAAGCGGACCTGCTGCCAGGTGTCGATCTTCTCCGGCACGGTCTCCACGAAGGCGGCGTCCACATGGCGGATGCTGCGGACGATCTCCAGTCGCTCCCGCAGCGGGATCACCGGCCGATGGCCCTTGGCGAGCTCGGCCATCTCGTCGGAGACGACCCCGGCGACCAGGTAGTCGCACTGACTGCGGGCATGACGAAGGATGTTGAGGTGACCCACGTGGAACAGGTCGTACACGCCCGGCGCGTAACCCACCCTGTGCTGCACCATCCGTTCTCTCCCCCCAGGTGAACGTCATGTGCTGATGTTTCCAACGACCTTACTGTGAAGAACACTTGTGCAACCCGTGAACGGATAAGCTCGACGCGGGGCTGTTCCCTCGGGGAACAGGGGGCCGTTCCGGGGGGAAGGCGATCGTCCGATGTCCGCTGCCGCACCACACACGCCGCTGCACGACCGCAGAATCCTGGTGGTCTCGACCAACTACGCGCCGGAGCTGACCGGCATCGGCCCGTACGCCACCCAGCTCGCCGAACACTGGGCGGCCACGGCCGCGCGCGCCGACGTGCTCACCGGGATGCCGCACTACCCGTCGTGGCGGACCGACGCGGAGTACCGGGGTGTCTGGCGTGCCACGGAGGAGCGCGAGGGAGTCCACGTCCACCGCCGGCGCCACTACGTACCGCCCCGGCAGACCGCGCTGCGCCGGGGACTCTTCGAACTGACCGTCCTCGGCCACGGACTGCTCGCCCCGCCGCCCGGCCGCCCGGACGCAGTCGTCGCCCAGATGCCGAGTCTCGCGGGCGGGGTCGTCGGCGCCCGGATCGCCCGCCGCCACCGCGTCCCGTACATCCCCGTGGTCCAGGACCTGATGGGCGCCGCCGCCGCCCAGAGCGGCATCCGGGGCGGCGGCAGGGCCGCGTCCGCCGCGGCGGCGGCCGAGCGGTACGCGCTGCGCGACGCGACGCTGGTCGGCGTCATCCACGAGAGCTTCGTGCCCGGCGTGACCGCCCTCGGCGTCGATCCCGCCCGTATCCGGACCGTCCCCAACTGGACCCACGTGACCGGACCCACGGCCGACCGGGCGGCCACCCGCGCCCGTCTCGGCTGGCACCCGGACACCCCCGTGCTGCTCCACTCGGGGAACATGGGGCTCAAACAGGGACTCGACGTGCTCGTCGACCTCGCCCGGCTGGCTCCCGACGTCCGGGTCGTCCTGATGGGCGACGGCAACCAGCGCGAGGCGCTGCGCGCACGGGCGGCCCTGCTGGACAACCTCGACTTCCTGCCGCCCGCCGCCGCCGAGGACTTCACCGACGTCCTCGCCGCCGCCGACGTCCTCGCCGTCACCCAGCGCGCCTCCGTCCTCGACATGTCCGTCCCCTCCAAACTCACCTCCTACTTCGTCTCCGGCCGGCCCGTCGTCGCCTCCGTGGCCGACGGGGGCGGCACCGCCGAGGAGGTCCGCCGCTCCGGCGCCGGTGTGCTGGTGCGGCCCGAGGACCCGGCCGCCCTGCTCGCCGCCGTACGCGAGCTGGCCGCCGACCACGCGGAGGCCGGCCGGCTCGGCGCACGCGGAGCCACGTACGTCGCACAGCACCTGAGCCGCGAGGCGGGGCTCGCCCGTTTCGACGCCCTGCTCGCCGAGGCACTCGGGAACGCACAAGGGAGCACACGCCGATGACCCATCCGATCCGCCCCCTGGACGACCAGGACGAGCCGGCGCTCCTGCGCGACCAGTTCCGCCAACTGCTGCGCTACCGGAGTCTGCTGGCCACCGGGGTGCTCCTCGGGCTGCTCGGCGGCGGCTACCTCGCCGTCGCGGGCGACGAGACCTGGTCGGCCACCGGCGAGGTGCTGGTCCGCTCCGCGACCGCGGACCCCTTCGCCACCGGGGCCTCCGCCGACAAGGGCATCAACATCGGCTCCGAACGCCAGACCGCCGTCAGCGACACCGTCGGCACCCTCGCCTCCCGCACCCTGGCCGCCAAGGGCGACAAGGTCTCCTCCCGCGACCTGCTCGCCGGGCTCCAGGTCACCAACCCGCCGAACACCCTCACCCTCCGGTTCGCCTACACCGGCGCCACCCCGCAGCAGGCGCGCGACCGCGCCGAGGCCCTCGCCACCGCCTACCTCGCCAACCGGAAGCAGCTCACCGAGGACAGCATCGAGAACATGGCGAACGGCTACCGCGCCCAGCTCAAACCGCTGGAGGAGAAGCGCGACCAGCTGGAGGAGCAGATCGGCGTCTCCACCGCCGACGACATCACCAGCGCCCGCGCGAGCCTCATCGTCTCCATCTCCGGACTCAGCCAGAAAATATCCGAGTTGAAGGCACTGGACGCCACCCCCGGCTACCTCAACAAGAAGCCGGTGACGCCCACCGCGCCCACCGGCGCGAGCCTGCCGCTCCTCCTCGGCCTCGGCGGAGTCGTCGGCCTCGCCCTCGGACTGCTGCTCTCCTGGGTCCGCCTGGTCTTCGACCCGACCGTACGCTCCACCCACGAGCTGGTCCGCTCGCTCGGCGCTCCCCTGCTCGGCACCCTGCCCAGGGAGCGTGGCGCGTCCGCGGGCCTGCTCGCCATCGGCCGCGGCGGCAGCCGGCTCGCCGAGGAGTACCGCGCGGTGGCCTTCCGGCTCGCCTACGACCCCGCCTTCGCCGACAACCGCCGGCTGCTGGTCACCGCCCCGCGCGGGGACGACTCGGCCGCCACCGCGGCGGCGGCCAACGTCGCCGCCGCCTTCGCGGAGATGGGCCGCGACGTCCTCCTCGTCGAGGCGGACCTGCGGACCCCGTCCCTCGCCCACGACCTGGGCCCGGCGGTCAGCGAACCCCGGCCCCGGTGGGCCTCGGACGACAAGCGCGGCTGGCCCGCCGGCAGCCGTACCAACGTCGACGTGCCCGGCTCCGGCGCCTTCGCCCTGGTGGCGGGCGCCCCGGTGGACAACGTCCCCCGCGCCCTCACCTCGGCCCCGGTCGGCCGGATCGTCGCCGAGGCGGACGCGCCCGGAGCCGTCGTCATCGTGCTGGCCCCGCCCGTCCTCTCGTACGCCGACGCCGTCGCCCTCGTGGACCGGGTGGGCGGCGTCATGATCGTCTGCGACCCGCGCGAGGTGCACCGCAGCGACCTGGAACGCATCCGCGAGGTCGTCGGCGCGGCGGGCGGCCACCTGCTCGGGGTGCTCCTGCACCCCGGACGCACCCGGCGGGCCCGCAAGGAGCAGAGGAAGCACCAGAAGTCCGCCGGACGGCGGGGCGGCGGCGGCCAGGGGCCCGAACCCGAAGAGGCCGAACGGCCGGAGATCACCGGCGACCCGGCGGAGACGATGGGGCTGCGCACCTTCACCGTGCCGCCCGCCCGCCGGTGAGGGCCCGCGGCGCGGTCGTCAGCTCCGTCGCGGACCAGGGGGTCGCCGCCCTCACCAACATCCTGGTGCTGGTCGCGGCGGCCCGGCTCTCCACGGTGGCCGGATTCGCCCGGTTCTCCGCGGTCTACCTCGTCTTCACCGTGCTGCTCGGCGTCTTCGGCGCCTACACCGGCCAGCCGCTCGTCCTCACCCGGGGAGGCGAGGCGGCCCGCGACGCCTGCCGCTCCGCCGTCGCCTTCGCCCTGCTCGCGGCGGCCGTGCTCGGCGCCGTCCTCGCCGGCGGGGCTCTGCTCGTCCCGGGGGACACCGCCCGCGCCCTGGTGGCGCTCGGACTCGTCCTGCCGGTCGTCCTCGGCCAGGACGCGATGCGGTACGCCTTCTCCACCCTCCGGCTGCCGCACCTCGCCCTCGCCGCCGACCTGCTCCGCCTCGCCTGTGTCCTGGGCGCGCTGGGGGCGCAGAGCCACGGGGCGGGGGCCGGTCGGCTGGTCGCCGTCTGGGGGCTCTCCGCCCTCCCCGCGCTGCTGCTCTCGGCCGTCCTGCTGCGCAGCCGCACCGCCGGGGCCCGCACCGACGTCCGTCCGTACCTGCGGCGCGGTCACCTGGGGCAGCGGTTCGTCGTGGAGTTCGGGGTCGGCAACGCCACCAGCCAGCTCTCCGTGCTCGGCCTCGGCACGGCCGGCAGCCCGCTCGTGGTGGGCGCCCTGCGCGGCGCGACCACCCTCTTCGGGCCGCTCAACGTCCTGTTCACCTCCGCCACCAGCTTCGGCCCGCCGCTGCTCTCCCGGGTCGGCGACGAGCGGCGCCGGATACGGGCCACCGCCGCGCTCGCCGGGGTGCTCGCCACGACCGCCGCGCTCTGGGCCACCGCCCTCGCGCTCCTTCCCGACAAGGCCGGCGCCCAACTCCTGGGCGACACCTGGTCGTCCGCCGCCGCGCTGCTGCCCGCGACCGGCAGCCAGTACGCGGCCATGGCGGTCGGCACCTGCGGACTTCTCGCCCTGCGGATGCTCGACCCGCGCACCACGCTCTCCATCCAGGTGGTGTTCTCGCTCGCCGCCGTCGTCTTCCTGATCGCCGGTTACGCGGCTGCCGGGATCACCGGCGCCGCCTGGGGGCTCTGCCTGGGCTCCGTCTGCAAGGCCGTCGCCACCTGGACCCGGGTCGCCAGGTTGCGGCGCGCCGACGGGGCCGGAACGGGCGCCGTCAGCGCGACCGCTGTTCGCTCCGCTCCGTGAACGTGGTGACGAACGCCAGACAGAGCGCCGCGATGGCGAGCTTCCCCACCGACTGGAGGAGCGGTCCGCGCAGCAGGATGAAGGTGTAACCCGCCACCAGCGGCGCCGCGATCGCCAGCACGCTCCCCGGCCCGGGCCCGGCCCGGGTGACCGCGAGCGCGTACCGGCGGTCGGTGCGCGCGGCGACGTACCCGATCAGCGCGAGACCGCCTGCCATCCCGGCCGGACCGAAGTCCACCCAGAACTCGGTCCACAGCGGGGCCGAGAGGTTGGTCATGTTCATCCCCATCCACTGCCCCACCCGGACCCCGGTGTCCTCGGGTTTCCCGCTCCACACCGCACGCGGCACGAAGAAGAGCGCCGAGCCGGCGAGTTGGCGTCCGTACGTGTGACCCCGGGTGCCCACCCAGGCGATGGTGTTGGCGAACATGACCGTCTGGTCGTAGTCCTTCGTCGCCAGCGGCTCGAAGGCCGAGGCCGACTGGACCGGCCGGTACCCCGAGTCGTCGTACCGGAACCGGTCCGCGTACGGGAAGAGCACCAGCGCCCCCACCACGCCCAGCGCCAGCACCGTGCGGTACACCGCCGCGCTGCTCGGGAACGCCGTGAAGAGCAGCGAGACGAGCACCGTGAGGAACCAGTAACGCGCGTTGGAGATGGGGTTGTTGACGATGAGGTTCAGCGCCAGCAGCGCGGTCCACGCCAGCACCGTCGACGGCGAGCGGCGAGCCCGGCGCGAGGTCACCAGACGGCGCGTCCAGAAGAGCAGGGCCAGCAGCGCGGGCACCGTGCCGAAGCCCTTCAGGAACGCCGAGCCGACGTTCGACTCGGTCGAGGCGACCCCGCTCTGGGCCACCGACGCGCTGATCTCCTGCCGGCTGCTGAAGAAGATCGCCGGCCCGCCCAGCTTCACCACGTAGTACCCGCTCGCCGCGAACGCCACCAGCAACAGCAGCCGCAACCGGGTACGGCTCGCGATGGCGGGCCGGCCGTGCCGCGACCGGGAGGAGGGGGTCCGGCGCCGGAGCGGGCGACGCGAGGCCAGCAGCGCGCCCAGATCGAACGCCGAGCACCCGACCAGGACCATCGCGGTGGCCGTCACCAGATCCGCGCGCGGCCCCACCAGAGGAGTCGGCGTCTGCCCGATCACCGCCTGCGCCAGCGGCGCGACACCCATCGCGATGTACACGAACATCCAGAACACGCCCTGGAGCAGCCGTCGCCGGGTGGAGAGGATCATCGTCGCCAGCCGGGCGCCCGCATAGCAGGTGAGGACGAGTTGCAGCCAGAACACGGTGTCCCGGTCGCCCGTACCGGGCTGCGCCGCGATCACCGCGGGCAGGAAGACGACCAGGCCAAGGATCAGCGGCACCGCCAGCGCACGCGACAGCATCGCCCAGGCGAGCGGCCTCGTCACGGGTTCCAGGGTCCGCCGGACCGCGGACGCACGGGCCCGGCGGGCTGCGTCGGCCTTCGCGGCCGGAGCCGTGTCGTACACGGACGTCATGCGCCCCCCGTTCCGTGGACCTGCGAACACCTTAACGAATCAAGCCACTTGAGGGGACGCGATGACTACTCTGTGAACAGCCGGCCGAGGTTGAGGGGAACCCTGGTGAAAATCCTGCACGTCGTCACGCTGCACACCCCGGACCACGCGTTCGGCGGGCCCACCCGAGTGGCGCTCAACCTCTCCAAGGTCCAGCGGGCGGCCGGTGACGACGCGCGCGTCATGGCCCTGGGCGACGGCTTCGGACCCGGCGAACTACCCAAGGAGATAGAGGGAGTTCCGGCGCTTCTCCACCGCGCCCGGCACGTACTGCCGATGTTCGAGGTCAGCGGGATCACCTCCCTCGCCCTGCTGCGCGCCGCCCGCCGCGCCATGCGCGACGCCGACCTCGTCCACGTACATCTCATGCGCGACCTGGTGACCCTGCCCGTCGCCCTCCTCGCGCTCGCGACCCGCACCCCGCTGGTCGTACAGACCCACGGCATGATCGACCCCACCGAGAAGCCGGTGGCCAAGCTGACCGACCTGCTCGGCGTACGCAAGGTGCTGCGCGAGGCCGACGCCGTCCTGCACCTCACCGAGACGGAGCGCCTCGACGTCAACGCGGTGGCCGCGCCCGTCGCGCTCACCCGGACGGTCCGGCTGGTGAACGGGGTACGCCCCCAGGACCGCAAGCCGGCCCGCGAGCCGGGCCGGCCGCCCACCGTCCTCTTCCTCGCCCGCGTCCAGGAGCGCAAGCGCCCCGAGGACTTCGTCGCCGCGATGCCCGCCGTGCTCGCCCGGCACCCCGACGCGCGCTTCGTGCTGGCGGGCCCGGACACCGGGGCGCTGGCGGGCACCCTGGCCCTGGCGGAGAAGCTCGGCGTCACCGGCTCCCTCGACCACGTCGGCCCCCTCGGCCACGAGGAGGTCCTGGCGGCGGGGCGCGAGGCGGACGTCTACGTGCTCCCGTCGATCGAGGAGCCCCTCGGGGTGTCGGTCCTGGAGGCGATGTCGGTCGGCACCCCGGTCGTCATCACCCGCACCTGCGGCCTCGGCCCGGACGTGGCCAAGGCCGGGGCGGGCCGGGTGATCGACAGCCGGGTCGGCGAGGACGCGGCCAACGCCGCCAAGGTCGCCGAGGCCGTCCTCGAACTTCTGGAGCCGGAGGCCGCCGCCGAGGCCGGCAAGGCCGCCTGGGACCTGGTCAACGCCGACTTCACCATCGACGTGGTCACCGCCACCCTGCGCCGGACCTACGAGGACGTGGTCGGGCGGCGGACGGGTCGCGGCTGACCGCCCTCGGAGGGCCCGGCGGTCGCCGAGGTGGCGGATCGACGGGAAGCATCGGACACCGCCTGGTGGCACGGTCTCAGGAGGCGATCCGGCCTGGCCGTCGCGGCCCGGACGGGCAGGGGTGGGGTGAACCGTCAGCCGGTCCGGAGGTCGCGCACCTCGACGGTGAGCCGGGGCCACGGTCGCTCGAACGCCTCGGCGGAGAGGAAAGCGGTGCGCAACTCCGCGCAGGGGCGGAAGCGGACGGTGGTGCCCGTGGAGCCGGGGAAGCCTGCGGTGTCGGTGGTGCCATGGCCGGTGGCCGGTGTCAGGTCCGTCACCGGGACCCCACGTTCGTAGCGTTGCGTCCAGGCGCCGTCCGCCCGCCGGTTGGCGTGGACGAGCCACTCGCTGAGCGCCGCCACCACCGACATCCCGCGTCGCGGCTGCCCGTCGGGGAGCGTCTGCGCGCCGGGGTGGTCGAAGAACCGGAGGTCCTTGGTGGCCATGACCGGCTTCTTCACCGGGCGGCCCCGCGCGTCGAGCCGGGTGTCCGTCCCCCGCCCGTCGTCCGCGACGGAGACCGAGCCGTCCGGGTGGAGGGTGACCGTGCAGCGCCCGCTTCCCCGGTCCTCCGCCTCGTCCGCCGCATAGGCGATCACCTCCAGGATCAGATGGCCCGAGCCGCCGGGCGCGAACACGGCCGGATCGCTCCGGACCTCCGCGAGGTGGGCGTGGTCCACGGTGCTCGCCCAGTCGTGGGTGGTGTTGCGCCAGGGCCCGGGGGACGTATCCATGGGGGGATTCTCCCCTCCGGGCGGACCCGGGTGCCACTGACCGGGCGAACACGGGTGAGGGGCCCCGAAGCCGGCACCTCTCACCCGTGTTCCTCCCGATCAGCCCTGGTACGCGTCCAGTTCGGCGAGGAAGCTCTCCCGTACCGAGGGCGCCGCCCACGAGATCCCGATGGCGTTCCGCTGGAGGAGGACCAGCTCCTCGTCCGAGAGGGCGGCGGGGCCGCGCAGCGCCGCGAGGTTCTCGGAGACGTACCCCGGGAAGTACGCCGGGTCGTCGGAGTTGACCGTGACCTTGACGCCCCGGTCGAGGAGCGCGCGGATCTCGGCGGCCTTGAGGCCGTCCGTGACGTGGGAGTTGGAGATCGGGCAGACGGTGAGGCCGATGCCGCGCTCGACGATGCGGGCCACCAGCGCGGGGTCCTCCAGGGCGTTGACACCGTGGTCGATGCGGTCGACCCCGATCTCGTCCAGCACCTGGCGGATGTGCTCCGTGGAGTTCTGCTGGTCGACGTCGCAGTGCATCGTCAGCCGGAAGCCCTCGGCGCGCGCCCGGGCGAAGACCTCGCGGAACTTCACCGGCGGGTTGCCGGCCTCGTCGGAGTCCAGGCCGACGCCGATGATCCACTCCTTGTACGGCAGGGCCTGGACGAGCGTCGCCATCGCGAACTCGGCCTGGAAGTCCCGCAGGAAGCACATCACCAGACGGCCCCGGAAGCCCGTCGCCCGCTCGGCGTCGTCCAGCGCGCGGGTCAGGCCCCGGACGACGGTGTCGAAGGCGACACCGCGCGCGGTGTGGGCCTGCGGGTCGAAGAAGATCTCCGCGTAACGGACGTTCTGCGCGTGCGCCTTGGCCGCGTAGGCGGCGGCCAGGTCGTAGAAGTCCGCCTCGGTGCGGAGCACGGACATGCCCTCGTAGTAGACGGCGAGGAAGCCGGGCAGGTCGTCGAAGTCGTACGCCTCGCGCAGCGCGGCCTCGTCGGCGTACGGCAGCTCGACGCCGTTGCGGCGGGCGAGGGCGAACTTCAGTCCGGGCTCCAGCGTGCCCTCGATGTGCAGGTGCAGTTCGCACTTGGGCAGACCCGCGACGAAGGGGTCCACGGTGACGGTCTCGGTCATGGCGATCTCCTCGGTGGGACAGGTCACTTGGCGGCGGGGAGCAGGATGTCGACGACGTCCTGGGTGTGGTAGCTGACGACACCCAGGTCGGTGACGGCGTACTCGGGGATCGCGGTGATCTCCAGGAAGATCAGGTAGCCGAACGCCGAGGGGAGTTCGCAGCCGAGTGCGCGGGACGCCGCCTCCAGGCGGTCCTCCGCGTCGGCCATCTCCTCCGGGGTGAGGTCGGCGACGATCCCGGCCACCGGCAGCGGCAGGAACTCCTTGATCACGCCGCCGTCCACGACGACCTGGCCGCCGCCGTGCTCGGAGAGGTGGTTCACCGCCAGAGCCATGTCGGCCCGGTCCGCGCCGACGCAGACGATGTTGTTGTCGTCGGGGGCGGCCGACGAGGCGATGGCGCCCGACCGCAGCCCGAAGCCGTTGATCATCGCGGTGACGGTGCCGCCGCCGGTCTTGCCGTACCGCTCGGAGACCGTGACGTACAGCGCGTCCTGCGCGAGGTCGGCGCGGACCGTGCCGTCGACCACCGGCAGCGTCATCTCGACGCCCTTGCGGACGAACGGGACGGTGCGGTCCATCTCCACCACCAGCACGCGGGCCTCGTCGCCCTCGGCGGCGATGCCGACGCCCTCCGGCGCGAGCGGCGCCACCCGGAAGGCGGGGGAGAGCGCCGGGGTGCGTACGGGCGGCTGCGGGGCGCGCAGGGTGCGGCCGTTCTCCGCGACCAGCTCGCCGCGCGCGAACACGCGCTCCACCTGGAACGACTCGGGGGAGTCGACGATCAGGACGTCCGCGAAGCGGCCGGGCGTGATCGAGCCGACGAGGTGGTCGATGCGGTACATCTCGGCGCAGTTCAGGGTGGCCATCTGGATCGCCTCGACCGGGCGGACACCGGCCTTGATCGCCATCCGGACCAGCTTGTCGAGGTGGCCCTCGCGGATGATGTCGGCGACGTGCATGTCGTCGGTGCAGAACCCGACGTGCCGGGACTGGGCGCCGAACTCGGTGACGGTGCGCACGTTCTCGTTCATGAAGTGCGCGACCGAGGACTCGCGGATGAGCAGCGACATGCCGGCCCGCAGCTTCTGCAGGGCCTCCTCGGCGGTGTAGCTCTCGTGGTCGAGGCGGACGCCCGCCGCCGACAGCGCGTTGATGGTGGTCTGCGCGGCCATCGGGGCGCAGCCGAAGACCGGCAGCCGGTTGCGGTGGGCGAGTTCGAGGGCGCGGAGCACCTTCTCGTCACGGTTGAGGACGAACTCCGCGACCGTCTCCCAGACGCCGAAGCACTCGGCCCAGCCCTGCGTCTCCTCGTGTTCCTCGGGCCCGAAGGAGAATCCGACCGTCGTCTCGGGCAGGGTGTACGGCGTCTTGAACGGGGCGCCCCAGAAGATCTTCATCGGGCTCGCGTCGGCCTCCCGCAGCGCCTCGCGGACCCCTTCGAGACCGGCGACGACAAGGAACTGGTCGAGACCGGAGATCACCGAGGTGGTGCCGAAGCGGACCGCGGCGTCGGCGAACATCGTCACCGAGAGCTTGGAGCACTCCAGGTGGAGGTGGCCGTCGATGAGTCCCGGGGTGAGGTACTTGCCGGTGGCGTCGACGATCTCGGTGCCGGGACCCTCGTACGCGCTGACGTCACCGGTGGCGGCCACGCGCTCGCCGGTGATCGCGACGTCGGCGGGGTAGATCTCGCCGGTGTGGACGTTGACGAGCTGCCCGCCCTTGATGATCCGGTCGGCCTTGACGACCCCTTCGGAGGCGTCGATGAGGCTGCGGAGGCTGGGGTGATTCATGGGGTTCGCTCCAGGGCGCGTACGAGAGGTGGGGGAGAGGGCAGGTGCGGGGGTGCAGGTGCGAGGGGTGCGGGGGCCGGGCGTCCGGGCTTCAGGCGTCCAGGACGAGCTCGGCCTCGGCGCGTACGGTGCGGCGGGCGAGCAGCCAGTACACGACGCCCGCGACGAGGGCGCCGGCGAAGACCGACAGGTCCAGGCCGCCTGCCGCGTCGGAGAGGGGGCCGACGAACACCGTGGAGTCGACCCAGAGCACCGCCGCCCCGAAGCCGAGGAGCACCGCGATCAGTCCGGCCGGGCGCACCCCGCCCTTGTGCCAGTAGATGCCCTTGGTCCCGGTCTCCCGGGGGAAGAGCGAGGGCACGTGGTAACGGCCGCGGCGCAGCGCCCAGTCGGTGAGGTAGACGGCGGCCCACGGGCCGAGCCAGAGCACGATCAGGCTCAGGAAGTCGGACAGCAGGGTGTAGAAGTCCGCGGAGAAGACGGCCCACAGGGTGATCGCGGTGCACAGGGTCAGGTCGACGAAGACGACCATCCAGCGCTTCACCGGGAGGCCGACGGCCAGCAGGTTCAGGCCGGAGGAGTACATGTCGGTGGTGTTCACCGCGAGCAGCGACACGATCGCCAGCAGCAGGTACGGGGTGACGAACCAGCCGGGCAGGACCTCCGGGAGCCCCGAGATCGGGTCGGCGGCGTTGGTGGTCGCGGTGGCGACCGCGGCGCCGAGGACCTGCAGCGCGATGTTGGGCACCATGCCGCCGAGCGCGGCGCAGGTGAACACCTTGCGGGGCGCGGCGCCGGCCGGGAGGTAACGCGAGTAGTCACTGCCCATGTCGGCCCAGGACAGCCCGCCCGAGGCGGTGACCATGGCCAGGACCAGGGAGATCGTCACCAGCGAGGGGGCGGAGCCGTGCGTGGCGAAGTCCGCCTTCGGGAAGACGAGGAACGCCATGACGACGAACATGGCGGCGAAGATCCAGGCGAAGTACTTCTGCACCTTCATGATCAGGTGGTAGCCCGACAGCGGCAGGAGCATCTGGAGCCCCGCCGCGATCGCGATCGTCACCAGCTTCAGCGGGGTGCCGGTGGAGATGCCCGCCTGCTCGAAGAGGGCGAGGCCGGCGAGCACGATGAGGACCATGCCGCCCGCCTCGAAGCCGACCAGCATCACCCAGCTCAGCAGTGCCGGAAGCCGTCCGCCGTTCGGCCCGAAGGAGGCCCGGGAGACGGAGTGCGTGGAGGTGCCGGTGCGCGGGCCCTGGAGGCTGGTCAGGCCCGTCACGGTGAAGCCGAGGACGTTGCCGACCACGATCAGCGCGACGGCGTACCAGAACGAGAGGCCGAAGGAGACGACCAGCGCCCCGTAGACGACGGTGAAGACGGTGGTGTTCGTACCGGCCCACAGCCCGAAGAGGCGGCCGGGACCACCCTGGCGTTCGGCGGCGGGAACGGCGTCGATACCACGTCGCTCGACCGTGAAGACGGACGTCGGGGACGCCTGGGCGGCGTGGTCGGCGTGGTCGGTGGATCCGGGCGGGGCGGTGGCGGTGGCCTCGGCCATGGTCGGCAGACGTCCTTTGCGGACTTGCGTCCCGGCCTGGAGGGACGGGACGAGGGATGTACGGGGAGCCCGGACGAGCCGGGTGACCGCACGACGGTGTGCGGAGCGGAGCGAAGGGGGCGGAGCGGAAGGGGGCGGAGCGGTACGGCGAGGGCCGCGCGGCGCGGTTCGGGCGGGGGGACCCGGCGCGCCGCACGGTTGCCAAAACGTTTTGGCACCACCCCGCAAGGAAGTGCGCAAACGTTTTGGCAATGGTCCGGACCGTACTGCCTAAACGTTTTGGCGGTCAACCGGTAAGCTCGCCGCCATGTCAGACGTCACAGGGCCGGACCCCCGCGGCACCTCGCACGAGCCCCGCACCCCCGGCCCTGCGGAAACGGGCGCCGCCGCGAAGACGGCCGGTGCGGCGAGGACCACCGGCCCCGCGAAGGCGGGCGGGCTGCGCGAGGTGGCCCGGCGTGCCGGCGTCTCGGTCACCACCGCCTCGCACGCCCTCAACGGCGTCGGCCGGGTCGGCGCCGAGACCCGCGAGCGCGTGCTCGCGGTCGCCGCCGAGATCGGCTACCGCGCCAACCCCAATGCACGGGGGCTGCGCGGCGCCCGCACCGGACTGCTCGGCCTGACGCACCGCTCCGCCGTGGAGGGCGGCGTCACCGACATCGAGTACTTCGTCAAGATCGTCAACGCCGCCACCTGGACGGCGATGGCCCACGACTACTCCCTCGTACTCGTCCCGCCCTCCCTCGACGGCCGCCCCTTCGAGTCGCTGCCGCTGGACGGGACGATCGTCATCGACCCGCTCACCGACGACCCGCTGCTCACCCGGCTCTCCGGCATGGGCGTCCCCGTCGTCACCACCGGCCGCGACCTGGCCCGCAAGGACGCCTTCCCCTGGGTCGACAACGAGCTGTCCACCTGCGCCCTCGCCGCCTTCGACCACCTCGCCGCCACCGGCGCCCGCCGGATCGGGCTGCTGACCGGATCGACCGGCCAGTCCTACGACGAGGACGCGGCCGGCGCCTACCGCGACTGGTGCGCCCGCACCGGGAACCCGGTCCTGATGGACCGCGCGGAACCCGGCACCGACTCCACCGACGCCGCCCGCCGCCTCCTCGACCGGCCGGACCGCCCCGACGCGCTCTACGTCGTCATGGAGAAGTTCGGGTTCGCCACCCTCGCCGTCTGCCGTGAACTGGGCCTCGGAGTACCCGAGGACGTCCAGATCGTCGTCGGCGCCGACGGCGAGTTCGCCCGCAGCGCCCGCCCCGCGCTCACCGCGCTCGACCTGGCGCCCGAGGAGATCGGCAAGCAGGCGGCGCAGCTCCTGATAGAGCTCGTCCAGGGCGGCGGCGCGGTGACCGGGGACCTTCCCCGGCATCGGCTGGTTCCGGCCACGCTGCTGCGGAGGGCCTCGACGCGGGAGCCTTCCTGAGCCCTTCGTCACTTCGAGACCACCGGCGAGGCAGGGAAGCGTATGGCGAACGACCACCTACCCCTTGGCGGGCCCTGATGGCGAAAGTCGAACCGGAGCGACACGGGCGCGTTCTGTCGGGTTTCCACGAGGGGTACTTCGTGAGAATCCACCACGACTCCGAGGAAACCGGCGGGTTCTACATCCACCTGCTCGACGACCTGTCCGCACCGACGGACGGGGGCGACCACTGGGTGGCGGACAGAGCGGAGCTCGAGTCGTTCGTGGAGGCTTCCCAGTGGGAGATCGCATGGGCACCCGGCACGCGCGGGCGGCCCAGGCACCCCCCGAGGGCCGCGCGGATCCCGCGCGGCCCTCGGACCTCTTGACCATGCGGGGCTCATCCCCGAGGCGTCTCCCGCGACTTGAGCGCGATCTGCCACCGGTAGAAGCTCATCGCCAGGGCGAAGTCCAGCCCCGCCCGGCCGTCCAGGAAACCGCGCCGGTAGACGTACATGTACGCGAACGACACCAGCGGCTTGAACGGCGCCTTGTGGAACAGCTGGCCCTGGCGGGACTTGACCCGGCGGACCTGCTCCTTGACGTCGGGGTGGTGCTCCAGCCACGCCTCCCAGTCGGAGTACCGGTTGTGGCGCTCGAACCACGCGGTCACCGGGTCGAGGTCCTGGTGCTCGATCGGGTTGCGCAGCGCCTGGGCGGAGTCGGCGACGGGCTGGTAGTGGCCCTCCACCTCGCCGATGCCGGGGGCCGCGAGGTCGCCGACCTCCGGATAGGCGCAACGGGTGCGGTCGGTCAGGGAGCGCTTGCGGATGGTGTAGCCGTGGCGCAGCCGCTTGCCGGAGAACCAGTAGCCGAGCGGGATGTCGTACGCGGCGGGCTTCGGCGCGGCGGGGTCGGCGAAGATCGCGCGGAGTTCGGCGAGCAGCCCGGGGCTGAGGCGTTCGTCGCCGTCGAGGACCAGAATCCAGTCGATGTCGGTGCGGACGTTCTCCAGGCACCACTGCTTCTTGCGGGGGTGGCCCCCGTCCCAGGTGTACTCGACCACCTCGGCGCCGCACGCGGCGGCGATCTTCGCCGTGTCGTCGGTGCTGTGCGAGTCCACCACGACGACCGCCTCGAAGTGGCCGAGCACGGAGTTGACCGCCTCGGCGATGTTGAGGCCTTCGTTCTTGGTGGGGATCGCCACGGCGATGGGCAGCTTGCTCAACTCTTGTCTCCTTCGGGCAGCCAGGCGTAGCAGCCTGTGGAGGTGAAGGTGCGGGTGGCTGCGGGGAGGGTGATCCGCACCGGTCGACCGCTCGCGGAGGAGCCCTGGCCGAGCACCTTGCCTCCGGCTCCCTCGGTCCGCCAGGCGCAGGCGGGGGTGGGCGACACCGAGCGGTAGGTGCCGGGGCGCAGTTCCTTGCCGGTGTGGGTGCCGTCCGCGTAGCCGAGCGCGGCCTCGTCCACGAGATCCTGGTGCCCGGTGCACAGATGGGCCACCGCGGAAGCGGCGTCGGGCACTTCGCCGGTGACGATCGAGCCGACCGCGATCCGTCGGTCGGCCTTGACCAGGAAGTCGAGCTTGTCGCAGGTCTCCTGGCCCGTCTGGAGGACGGCGGCCGGGTCCATGCCCTTGGGCACCCGGTCGGTGAGGTACTCCTTCTCCTTCTTGGTGAACGTGCCGGTGGCGGGCGTGAGTTCGTCGGTGGGGATCTTGGGGCCGGTGGCGTCCGGTGCGGGAGCCGCGTCCGCCCCGGACGCTCCGGACGCTCCGGACGCCCCGGAAGCTCCGGACGTGGGGACGTCGGGCGGTGCGGCGGCCGAAGGCCCCGCGACGGAGGGCCCGGAGGCCGCGGGGCGTGGTGCCGCCGCGGCCTCCGGGTCGTTCCCGTCGTGGGACGAGCCGCACGCGGCCAGCGCCGCCGTCAGGACGACGACGGCGGCGCCGGCCAGGAGCGGGTTCCTCATCAGCCCGTCCTGAGGGCGTAGTGCGCGGCGATCTGCGTACCGCTCAGCGCCGTCGGGTAGACGGCGGTCTCGTCGAGCTGACCGGCGAAGAAGGCACTGGCCGGGGCGGACGGCCAGCCGCTGAGGGTGTCGCCGCCGACCCGCCAGTACCCCTCGAAGTTCTGGTTGGTCCTGTAGGAGGAGTTGGAGGCCCGCAGCACGCCGTCCACGTAGAGCGCGACGCCCCCGGTGCCCTGGGTGGCGACGACGTGGTGCCAGGTCCCGTCGTTGTAGGTGGCCGGGGTGGTGATGGTGCGCGTGGAGCCGTCGTGGACGCCGAACACCAGCTTCCCGTCGTTGGTCATGTAGACGTGCTTGTCGTAGTTGGTGCTGTTCTGCATCGTCAGGTTGCCGAAGCCGATGAGCTTGCCGCCCTTGGTCGTGGTCGTCCTGAACCAGGTCTCGACCGAGAAGGCGCCCGGCTTGGCGTGCCGGCGGTTGCTGTACGCGTACTCGTCGGTCCCGTTGAACCCGATGGCCGTGGAGGCGCCCGCGATGGCGGCCGGGGTCTGCCGGTAGGACGGGGCGTTGCGCAGGAACCCGTTGTCCAGCCCCGCCCCGGTGTCCGCCGCGAAGGTCGAAGTGCCCTCGTCGTAGCGCCAGTACAGCGAAGCGCCGTCGGCCAGCACCTTCGCCGGGTACGCCTCGGCCGCCGAGGCCACGGTGGCCGACAGGGCGGGGGATTTGGCGCTGGTGTTGGTGCCGTCGCTCGCGGTGACGCGGTACGAGTGCGTCTCCCCGGCGGCAACGGCCGTATCGGTCCAGCGCAGTTGCGGCCGGTCCCAGAAGAGCGAGCTGCCCGTCGTGGTGTACACCGGGGTGGTGGCGCCGTCCTTGTAGATCCGGTAGGTCAGCAACCCGTCGTCGGTGTCGGAACTGGTCTGCCAGTTGACCTCGACCTGTCCTGGCACGACGGTGGACAGCTGCACGTTGGGCACCCACGGGGCGCCCGTGTCGGGGCCGTCCGCGAACCGGGTCAGCCCCTGCTGCGCCGCCCCGTTGACGGTGGTGAACTCGCCGCCCACCCAGAGGTAGTGGTGGCCGCCGGTGTCCGTCTGCGCCATCACCCGGGGGCCGACCGGCTCACCGATGCCGTCGTTGGTGTCCGGGAACCACGGCAGCAGCTTCGGGTCGTCCACCGACTGCGCGAGCAGGTGGTGGCGCGGCTGGTCGGAGAACTCGCCCATGCTGGCGCAGTCGTGGGCGTGGCTCCCGCTGTAGAGCACGCCCGAGTGGACCAGCACGGCCTGGGTCGCGCCCAGGCAGGTGTCCCGCCACCGCTGCTGGAAGTCGTCGAGGTCCAGGGCGATGCGCCCGTCGAACACCCCGCCGCCGGTGCCCTCGTTGGCCGTGTAGAAGCCGGTCGCGTCGGTGGTGATGTCCTGCACCGTGGAGGTGTTCGGGATGAAGCCCGGATAGGCGGTCGTCACCGCCCCGGTGGTGGCGTCCACCACGGCCAGTGCGTGCGAGGAGGTGCCGTTGACGGTGAGGAAGTCGCCTCCCAGAAACACGTGTTGGCCGTCCGGAGCCACCTCGACCGCGCGGGCCACCTCATCGGCGTTGGCGGTGAACGGCAGCAGGGCGGCGCCGGTGGTGACCGCCGCGAACTTCTGGCGGGTCTGGCCGCCCACGCTGTTGAAGTCACCGCCGAAGTACACGGTGTCGTCGGTGACGGCGATGGCCCGGACGGTCGCCGAGACGGCGATCTTGAAGTCGTTGCGCGGGGTGCAGGTCGCCGTGTCGATCGCCACGATGTTGCTGACCCCGACGCCGTTCACCGAGCCGAACTGCCCGCCCGCGTACAGCGTCGCGCCGTCCGGGGAGAGGGTGAGGGCCCGCACGGTCGCGGTGCCCGAGGAGAGCGTGAACGACAGGGAGCAGCCGTTCGGCGCGCCGGTCGCCGCGTCGAAGGCGGCGAAGTTCACCGCGGGGGACTCCGAGGTGCCGGCGGCGGCGTCCGGTGGGCGCACCGTGGAGAAGGTGCCGCCGGCGTAGACCGTGTTGCCGGTCGCGGCCATCGACCAGACGATGCCGTTGGTCTGCCAGGTGGAGAGATCGTCGGCGGTGATCGACACCGGCGGCGTCAGCGAGGCCGCCGGAGAAGTCCCGACCGCGGTCGCGGTCAGGGCTCCGCCCAGCAGGCAGAGAGCGGCGGAAGCGGCGCGCTTGCGGCCACGTCCGGCGGATCTCCGCCCCGTACGTCCGTTCATCATTCAGCTCCGAAGGTGAGAACGAGCTGCGGCCGGTAGGCCGCGGTGGTGACCTCGCCCGACCAGATACGGAGGCTGTCCGTACCGGTGTTGGTCAGGGCGAGTGATGTGGCGGAGCCGAGGGCCCCGCCCAGGGCCGACGCGTCCAGCGCCACCGAGTAGTCGGTGGACACGGCATTCGCGCCGGTGATGGTCCCCAGCGCGGTCGCACCGAGCGCCGGCCGGGTGTTGTAGGTGACCGTCGATTCGGTCCAGGCGCCGGTGACCGGTACCACCTGGTGGCTCTCGGCGGAACCCGCCGTCGAGTCGGAGGAGGTGCGGAAGTCGATCCGGGCGCCCTTGAGCACCTGTCCGGCGGGGGCCGCCGGCAGGTCGTACCGGAGGTAGCCGACGTACGCGGTGGTGCCCCGCGAGGCCAGCTGGGTGTCGTCGTAGTTCGTGTTCGGGGCGACGCCGTTGACGTACGCGTCCTCCACCGGGGTGAGCGTGACCGTGGTGTCCTCGCCGCCACCCCCGTCGCCGGGTACGGGCGGAGCGTCCGCGAGGTCGTGGTGCTCGGCGACCTGCGCCGCCGTCAGGGCGGTCGGGTAGACCGCGGTCTCGTCCACCTGCCCCGCGAGGTACGTACCGGTCGGACGGTTCGGCCAGGCGTTGTTCATCGCGTCCCCGCCGACCCGCCAGTACCCGTCGTACGAACGGTTCCCGGTCGCCGCGTCGGTGCCGGCCACCGCGCCGTCCACGTACAGCACCATCCCCGCCGGCCCCTGTGTGGCGACCACGTGGTGCCAGGTACCGTCGTTGAAGCTGCCGGGGGTGGTGATGGTCGGCCGGGTGCCGCTGCCCCCCGTCTGGACCCCGAAGGCGATCCGGCCGTCGTCCGTCAGGTAGACGATCTTGTCGGAGATGGTGCTGGTGTGGCCCGTGGCGAAGCCGATGTTGTTGCCGAAACCGACGATCCGGCCCCCGGTCGTCGAGGACGTACGGAACCACGTCTCCACCGAGTACGGCGACGCCGAGGTGGAGTGGTGCAGCCGGTCGCTGTAGACGTACTCGTCCGTCCCGTTCAGGCCCAGCGCGGTCGAACCGGCCACCGCCCCCGCCGCCCGGTACGTCGGCGCGTTGGCGTACACGCCCCCGTCGCGCCCGTCCGAGGCGTCCGCGGCGAACGCCCCGCCCGCCTCGTCGTACCGCCAGTACAGCTCGGCACCGTCCGCCAGCACCTCCTCCTGGTACGGGGACGCCGAGGAGGCCGCGGTGACGGAGGCGGCGGCGGACTGGGCGCTGGTGTTGGTGCCGTCGCTCGCACTGACCCGGTAGGAGTACGTCTGCCCGGCCACCACGTCCGTGTCCGTGAAGGTCAGCTGCGGGCGGCTGAAGAACAGCGAGGAACCCGTCGTGGTGTACACCGGCGACGACGTGCCGTTGCGGTAGACCCGGTAGGTCAGCGAGGAGTCGTCGAGGTCGAGCGAGGAACGCCAGTCGACCCTCACCCGTCCCGCCCGGGGCGAGGAGACGCTCACCACCGGTACGGCGGGCGCACCCGTGTCCGGAGAGTCCGCGAACCGGGTCAGCCCCTGCTGGGACGAGCCGTTGACGGTGGTGAACTCGCCTCCCACCCAGAGGAAATCACGCCCGTCCCGGCTCGATACGGTCAGCGCGCGCGGCCCGACCGGCTCGCCGATGCCGTCATTGGTGTCCGGCAGCCACCCCAGCATCGCCGGACCGTCCACCGACTGGGCGGTCAGATGCTTGCGCACCTGGTTCGGGAACTCGCCCATGGTGGAGCAGTCGTGCACATGGCTGCCCGCGTACAGGACGCCACGGTGGACCCGGAGCGCCTGGGTGGCGCCCTGGCAGGTGTCGCGCCAGCGCTGGCCGAACCCGTCCAGCTCCATGGCGATGCGCCCGTCGAAGGAGTTGCCCCCCATGCCCTCGCCCGCGACGTACCAGCCACCGGACGCCTGGTCCGTGACGATGTCCTTGACGACCGCGGACGCCGGGACGAAGCCGTTCGGGTAGGTGTGGACGAGCGCGCCGGTGGCCGCGTCCGTCACCGCGAGCGCGTGCGTCGCGGTGCCGCCCACCGCGGTGAAGTCGCCGCCGATCAGCACCGAGGCACCGTCCGGGGTGACCTTCAGAGCCCGCCCCGGGTCGTCCGCGTCCGGGTTCCACGCCGTCAGCGCGCCGGCCGGGGTCACCGCCCCGAAGAAGCGCCGGGCGCTCCCGTCGACCGTCTGGAAGTCACCGCCCGCGTACACCGTGCCGTCCGCCGCCACGTCCAGCGCCCGCACCGTCGCGCTGAAGTTCGGCGCGAAACCGGAACGCACGGTGCAGTCCGCGGTGTTGACGGCGACCAGCCCGTTGGTGGTGGTGCCGTTGACCGCGTTGAACCAGCCACCCGCGTACAGCGTCGACTTGTCCGGCGAGAGCGCGAACGCCCGTACCGTGGCGGTGCCGCCGCTGCGGGTGAAGGAGAGCGAGCAGCCGGCCGGAGCCCCGGTCACCGCGTCGAACGCCGCGAAGTTCACCGCCGCCGCCGAACCCGTGCCACCCGCCGCCACCCCGGCGGGCCGGGTCTGCGAGAAGGTGCCGCCCGCGTACACGACCCCGTTCGCCTCCGCCAGCGCCCACACGATGCCGTTGGTCTGGTAGGTGGACAGGTTGTCGGCGGTGAACCCGACCGGCGCGGTCAGCGCGGCGGCCGGCGGAGCACCCGCCGCCGAGGCGGAGAGCGCCCCCGCGGCCAGCGCCAGCGCCGTCGCGCCCACGCCGCCCCGCCGCCACCGGGCGCCGGGGCGGCGTGGCCCGCTCACCGGTCCACCCGCACGGCCGCGCCGCTGAGCTGTGTCTCCAGCAGCCGGACATCCGCGTCGACCATGATGCGCGCCAGCTCCATGGACCGCACCTCCGGCTTCCAGCCGAGCAGCTCCTCCGCCTTGGAGGCGTCACCGATCAACGCGTCCACCTCACTGGGGCGTTCGTACTTCGGGTCGTACCGCACGTGCTCGCGCCAGTCCAGACCGGCGTGGTCGAAGGAGTGCTCCAGGAACTGCCGGACGCTCACCCCCTCGCCGGTCGCCACCACGTAGTCGTCCGGGGTGTCGCGCTGGAGCATCCGCCACATCGCGTCCACGTACTCGGGGGCGTACCCCCAGTCGCGGACCGCGTCCAGATTTCCGAGGTGCAGCCGGTCCTGGAGTCCGGCCTTGATGCGGGCCACCCCCCGGGTGATCTTGCGGGTCACGAAGGTCTCGCCCCGGCGCGGGGACTCGTGGTTGAAGAGAATGCCGTTCACCGCGAACATTCCGTACGCCTCACGGTAGTTGACCGTGGACCAGTACGCGTACACCTTGGCCACGCTGTACGGGCTGCGCGGGTGGAACGGAGTCCCCTCGTTCTGCGGGGGAGGGGTGGAGCCGAACATCTCGGACGAGGACGCCTGGTAGACGCGGGTGTCGATGCCGCTGGCACGCACCGCCTCCAGCAGCCGGATCGCGCCGAGTCCGGTGACGTCCCCGGTGTAGAGGGGCGCGTCGAACGAGACCCGGACGTGCGACTGGGCGCCGAGGTTGTAGACCTCGTCCGGCTGGATCTCGCGCAGCAGGTTCACCAGCGCCACACCGTCGGAGAGATCCGCGTGGTGCAGCACGAAGGAGCGGTCCGCTTCCTCCGGCCCCTGGTAGATGTGGTCGATGCGCTCGGTGTTGAAGCTCGACGAGCGGCGTATGAGCCCGTGGACCGTGTAACCCTTGTCGAGCAACAGCTCGGACAGGTACGAGCCGTCCTGTCCGGTCACACCGGTGATGAGTGCGGTCTTGGCCATGACTCCCCCCTTCTGTGGTCGCCTGAACGGCGTTTGTTACCCCGATATTGCGTACATTGCGTGGTGTGCGGTGAAAAGGTCACGGTGCCGAGTTCCCACTGGCACAATCCGAGCCATGACGACTGATCTCCCCGGCCTTCCTCAGGAAGCCGATCGCCCTCTACTGCGCCCGGGCGCACGCATATTCGTGGCGGGTCACCGCGGTCTGGTCGGATCCGCGGTGGTCCGCCGCCTGACCGCGGACGGCCACGAGGTCCTCACCCGCGGCCGCGACCTCCTCGACCTGCGCGACGGTGCGCGGACCGAGGCGTATCTGAAGGACGTCCGCCCGGACGCCGTCGTCCTGGCCGCCGCCAAGGTGGGCGGGATCATGGCGAACAGCACCTGGCCGGTGCAGTTCCTGGAGGACAACCTCCGCATCCAGCTGAGCGTGATCGCCGGCGCCCACGCGGCCGGCACCGAACGGCTCCTGTTCCTCGGCTCCTCCTGCATCTACCCCAAGCACGCCCCCCAGCCGATCAGCGAGGACGCGCTGCTCACCGGTCCTCTGGAACCGACCAACGAGGCGTACGCGCTCGCCAAGATCGCCGGAATCGTGCAGACACAGTCGTATCGGAGGCAGTACGGCGCCTCGTACATCAGCGCCATGCCGACCAATCTCTACGGCCCCGGGGACAACTTCGACCTGGCGACCTCGCACGTCCTGCCCGCGCTCATCCGCCGCTTCCACGAGGCGAAGCGCGACGGGGCGCCCACCGTCACCCTGTGGGGATCCGGCACCCCCCGCCGCGAGTTCCTGCACGTCGACGACCTGGCCGCGGCCTGTGCCCTCCTGCTCGCCTCGTACGACGGTGACGAGCCGGTCAACGTCGGCTGCGGCGACGACCTCACCATCCGCGAACTCGCCGAGACCGTGAAAGAGGTGACGGAATACCAGGGAGACATCTCCTGGGACACCTCGAAGCCCGACGGCACCCCCCGCAAGCTGCTGGACGTGGCGCGCCTGACCTCCCTCGGCTTCGCGCCGAAGATCCCGCTGCGGGACGGCATCGCCGGGACCTACGCCTGGTGGCGCGAGCGGGACGCCGCTCTCGGCTGAGCCGGACGATCGGGTGCCCCGCCGTGCGCGGGGCACCCGGACCGCTTGCATCGTCTTCACTCCGGCCTCTCAGTAGGCCCCGCGGCCGTCGGTGACGGCGCGCACCGTACGGGCCAGCAGGTTCACGTCGGTGGAGACCGACCAGTTGTCGACGTACCAGAGATCCAACGAGACCGACTCCTGCCAGGAGAGATCGGACCGGCCGCTGACCTGCCAGAGGCCGGTCAGCCCCGGTTTCACCGCGAGCCGTCTCCGCTCGCGGTCGTCGTAGTCGGCCGCTTCCTCGGGAAGCGGAGGACGCGGACCTACCAGGGACATGTCACCCCGCAACACGTTGAAGAGCTGCGGTAGTTCATCGATCGAGGTGCGCCGCAGAGCTCGGCCGATCGCGGTCACCCGGGGGTCGCGGCGGATCTTGAACAACGGGCCGTCCACCTCGTTGGCCCCGGTCAGCTCGGCTTTGCGGGACTCGGCGTCGACCACCATCGTGCGGAACTTCCACATGGTGAAAGGCCGGTCGTGCCGCCCGTGCCGAATCTGCCGGTGGAAGACCGGCCCGCGCGAGGAGAGCCGCACGCCCAGCGCCACAGCCAGCAGCAGCGGGGCCAGCAGCACCAGCCCCAACACCGCGCCGGACCGGTCCAGCACCGTCTTCAGCGTCGGCTGCGGCCCCCGCCGCAGCGGCGGGGTCACGTGCAGCAGGGTCATCCCGGCCACCGAGGCCGGCCGGACCCGCGTGGGGGCGATGCCGGTCAGCGCGGAGAGCACGCAGAGTGCCATGTCCCCGTCGTGCAGCCCCCAGCCGAGCCGGCGCAGCCGCTCGCCGCAGAGAAGCGGCCCGGGCGCCACCAGGACCAGGTCCACGTCGTACGCGTACGCCCCCGCCAGCACGGTGGAGACGTCGTCGTC
Organism: Streptomyces sp. NPDC008125; assembly: GCF_042957125.1. Taxonomy (NCBI): domain Bacteria; kingdom Bacillati; phylum Actinomycetota; class Actinomycetes; order Kitasatosporales; family Streptomycetaceae; genus Streptomyces; species Streptomyces sp. NPDC008125. The sequence continues at coordinate 309,994 of NZ_JBIBHR010000001.1, read as the reverse complement.
CGCCGCGTCGGCCCCGAGCCGCCCGGTCAGCGGCAGCTCGTGCTCGGGCTCCGCCGCCCCCACGGACACGGCCGCCACGACCGCGTAACCCTCCTTCTGCGTACGGGGGTCGAGCGCGCCCGCCACGGTGTCCACGCCGGACGCGTCGCCGACGACGAGGACCCTCAGGGGCGGGCGGCGGTGCGTGGCGCGGGACCGCCGCCGGACGGCCGAGGTCACCACGACCGCCACCGCCGCGCCGGGCACGGCGGCCACCAGGGCGGCGGTCGGGTCGACAGCGTCGCCGGCCAGGGCCCAGGCGACGGCGAGCAGCCCGACGAAGACCAGCCAGTCCCCGAGGACCCCGGACGCTCCGGTCGTGCTCCGCGGCGGTCCGGCGGTGTGGCGCCCGCGTACGGCCCGCACCCCGGCCCAGGCGAGCGCCGCGATCACGGCGGTGGGCAGGGCCACCGGCTGCCCCCGCGACGACAGGACGGCCCAGGCGGGAACGGCCATTCCCACGGTCTCGGTCAGGACCGTGAGGGGTGTACCCCAGCGGCCGGCCCGTCGGTCGGGACGTACGAGATCGGTCAGGTCGCGCTGCGCAGTCGGGGCCCTCCAGAGCTGTTCCAGAGCCGTCGCGCGGTTTCGGGGCGCCGTGGAGCGGGGGCGTGGCCGACGCCGCACTCCCACGGACCCGGATATGTTGGATTCGGGTGTTTCGACATGCCCCATGAACCCCCCAGTCACAGTTGCATCCCTGAAACGCGGCGCATCCGTCGATCCCGGGGACCGGCGGATGCGCCATCGCTCGGTGCACGATATCCACACACGTGCTATTTCGCTGGAGTTCCCGTGAAGTTCAGACACATCGGAGACTTCCGCCGCGATCCCGTCCCATTCGTCATCTCTGGTTCCACGAAGCGTGGTTGGGCTGACCGTGCGGGGGTGGGCGACCCGGTATCCGGAACAACCAGGCATAACGCGGGCGAAGCGAACTCCCGCACTCCGCCCAGTATGTGCGGGGTGGGTCGGCTCAACTCTGCCTGGCGGCGCAAAAGTTAGCCACGTCACACGGCGGTTGCGCGTGGTGACCCGTCGTGGTCGGGGTGGGGCGGACGGTGCGCCGCGATCCGGTCGGCGGGTGGCCCGGGCGGGACGGCCCCGGGTGGCCCGGGCGGATCCGCCTTCCGGGTCGCGCGGCGTGGTGGGGTGGCGCGGTGTGGTGAGTGGCGCGGTGGGCGCGCGCCCAGGGGTGCGCGTGTCCCGGGGGTGCGCCTGTCCCGGGGTGCGGGTGTCCGGATTCCGGGACAGGGGGTCGTCGAATCGCCTTGTTCGACGGGGATGCACCGAACGAAAATGTTTCGTTTGTGACGCGCCATTGTTTCGGCGGCAATACATGCCCCAGGATCTGTCTCAGCGCCGACGAACGACTCAGCGCACAACCCGCCAGGGTGATTTACGTCTGAGTGATCCGGTACGTCCAGGCTGATGTCCCCTCTTCTGAACCGGCGAGGGGGCGGAGCACCACCTGTCTCTTGTCGAGAGAGTTTCGGAAGATCAGGGGGCCGGGTCGGAGCCCTGATCGGCACGACGCACCCCGGTCCCACCCTCATGAGGAGTTGCACCATGCTGTCCAGACGACTCGCCCTCGCCGTCGCCACCGGTGCCGTGGCCGCACTGACCCTCGGTACGGCCGCCCAGGCGGCCCCCGCCCGTCACGGCGGGCACGAGGCGACGCTGCGTACCCTCGCAGAGCGTCCGGACCTGCTCGTCGGAACGGCGGTCGACACCAGTGCGCTGGCCACCGACGCCCCCTACCGGGCCGACGTCGCCTCCGAGTTCAACTCGGTGACCGCGGAGAACGTCATGAAGTGGGAGGTCGTCGAGCCGGCCCGCGGCACCTACGACTGGTCGCAGGCCGACCGACTGGTCACGTTCGCGAAGAAGAACGGCCAGGAAGTGCGCGGCCACACGCTGGTCTGGCACAACCAGCTGCCGGCCTGGCTCACTTCGGGCGTCGCGGACGGTTCGATCGACACGAACCAGCTCCGCGCCATCCTGAAGAAGCACATCACCGACGAGGTCCGCCACTTCAAGGGCGAGATCTACCAGTGGGACGTCGTCAACGAGGTCTTCGACGAGGACGGCACCTACCGGGACTCCCTGTGGCTGCAGAAGCTCGGCCCGTCCTACATCGCCGAGGCCTTCACATGGGCCCACGCGGCCGACCCCAAGGCGAAGCTCTTCATGAACGACTACAACGTCGAGGGCGTGAACGCCAAGTCCACCGCCTACTACGACCTGGCCAAGAAGCTCCGCGCCCAGGGCATCCCGGTCCAGGGCCTCGGCATACAGGGCCACTTGGACATCCAGTACGGTTTCCCGGGTGACGTCGGCGACAACCTGGCCCGGTTCGACGCCCTCGGTCTGCAGACCGCGTTCACCGAGATCGACGTGCGGATGACCCTGCCGGTGGACGACACCAAGCAGGCGCGCCAGGCCCAGGACTACCGCAGGCTGCTCGACGCCTGCATCGCCGTCCGGGGCTGCAAGTCCTTCACGGTCTGGGGCTTCAGCGACAAGTACTCGTGGGTGCCGGACACGTTCTCCGGCCAGGGCTCCGCGAACATCATGGACGAGAACTTCGTGCGCAAGCCCGCGTACACCGCGCTCGCCGACGGCCTCCGCGCCGCCGCGCACCGCACCGGCCGGCGCTGACCCGGCCCGCCCGGGCCGGTACGACCACGGGCGTCGTACCGGCCCACCCGGCTCACCGGCCCGTCGCGCGGTATCGGATCCCGGTGTCCCACCCCTTGTTGTTTGGCATGCGCATGGCATGAGCGTGCATGTCTGTGATCGTGGCCGTCCCCCGGCGGTCAGTTCCTCCCTGTCCGACCACGGAAGAGAGAAGCAGTCATGACCATCAACGTGTCCGACGCGGACGGGCGGCACCGCTCCCCGTTCCGCGCCTTCGCCCGCAGGGCCCTCGCCCTCGGCGGAGCGGGCCTCGTCTCCGTCACCGGAGTCGTCGCACTCTCCGGCAGCGCCCAGGCCGCCGGAACCACCCTCGGCGCCGCGGCCGCGGGATCGGGGCGCTACTTCGGTACGGCCGTCGCCGCCAACCACCTCGGTGAATCGGGGTACGCGACCACGCTCGACACCGAGTTCAACGCCGTGACGCCGGAGAACGAGATGAAGTGGGATGCCGTGGAGGGCACCCGTAACACCTTCAACTTCTCCAACGCCGACTCGATCGTCAGCCACGCCCAGAGCAAGAACATGAAGGTGCGGGGCCACACGCTGGTCTGGCACTCCCAGCTGCCGGGCTGGGTGAGCGGCCTCGCCGCCACCGACCTGCGCACCGCCATGAACAACCACATCACCCAGGTGATGACCCACTACAAGGGCAAGATCTACGCCTGGGACGTGGTCAACGAGGCGTTCCAGGACGGCAGCAGCGGCGCACGGCGTTCCTCGCCCTTCCAGGACAAGCTGGGCGACGGCTTCATCGAGGAGGCGTTCAAGACCGCCCGGAGCGTCGACCCCGCCGCGAAGCTCTGCTACAACGACTACAACACCGACGGCGTGAACGCGAAGTCCACCGCCGTCTACACCATGGTGAAGGACTTCAAGGCGCGGGGCGTCCCGATCGACTGCGTGGGCTTCCAGAGCCACTTCAACAGCAACTCGCCCGTCCCGTCCGACTACCAGGCCAACCTCCAGCGCTTCGCCGACCTCGGCGTCGACGTGCAGATCACCGAGCTGGACATCGAGGGCTCCGGCACCGCCCAGGCCACCAATTACGGCAACGTCGTCAAGGCCTGCCTCGCCGTGACCCGCTGCACCGGGATCACCGTCTGGGGCATCCCGGACAAGTACTCGTGGCGCGCCAGCGGCACCCCGCTGCTCTTCGACGACAACTACGGCAAGAAGGCCGCCTACACCGCGGTCCTGACGGCCCTCGGCGGCACCTCCGGCGGCGGCACCACCGACCCCGGTACGGGTGGCGGCGGCACGGACCCCGGAACCGGCACGAAGACCTGCACCGCCACCTACACGGCGACGCAGACCTGGCAGGGCGGCTTCAACGGCCAGGTGACCGTCAAGGCCGGGTCCGCCGCGATCACCGCATGGAGCGTCAAGGTCACCCTCGGCGCCGGCCAGACGACCACCGGAGTGTGGAACGGCACGACCGCCTGGGACAGCACCGGCAAGGTCATGACGGTCACGCCCAGCTACAACGGCAGCCTGGCGGCCGGGGCTTCGACCAGCTTCGGCTTCACCGTGCAGGCGAACGGCAACACCGCCGCCCCCACCGTGAGCGTCTGCACCGCGTCCTGACCACCGCCGCACCCGCACACAGGAAACGGCCGTAAGGCCCACGCACGGATGCCCGGCCGCCCGTTCCAGAGGGGGCGGCCGGGCATCTTCTTCGTGTGGAGGCGGGGGCGTGCTCCAGTGGTCAGGCGGCCGGACGCGCCGCGGGCGACCGGCCTGCCCGGCCGGCTCCGGTCGCGGCGTCCACGACGGCCGTGATCCGCCGGATCACCATGATCGCCAGTACTGTCGCGAGCACGCCGACCACGAGGTCGTACGGGGAGAAACCGCCGTCCGTCGGCGTGGTCCCCTCCACCACCGCGGAGCCGAGCGTCTTGGCGACGAACGCGGCCCACCACGCGAGGATCAGCCCTGTCCCCCGGGTGGAGCCGCTCGCGTCGCGGACGTCCAGGGCCGCCCGGACCGGTATCCACCACAGCACGGGGACGAGGAAGCCCCACAGCGTGCGCCGTTCGGTGTACCGCTGAGACCCGGGGGCGAGGAGTTCCGCGTTCGTCCTGCAGGCCATGAACCAGACGAGGAACGCGACCGCGGATCCCACGAGCAGCAGCGCCGGCACCGGGGCGGTCCGGCGGAAGGTCTCCGAACCGGTGCCGCCGGCCGCCGCGAGCGCGAGCTGCACCACGGTCTGCCCGGCGATCAGCGCCTGCGCCGCCACGGCGGGTCTCCGTATCTCCCGGAACGCCGTGACCGGCGGACGGTCTCCCGGCGGAGGGCCTCCCGGCCCCGGCTCGTCCGCGCCGCCGCTGCCGTGCGTACCGCTCGTCATGCTGGCCCCCGGCTCCCCGCCCCGCGGAGCTGTCGCGTACGGGGATCGGCGGCAGCGTACAGCGGCCCGCCGGACGCCACCAGTGAACCGATCACGAACATTCGGGGTGGCCGCGGCCCCCGGGCATGCCGGCGCCCGGCCACCCCTCGGCGTAAGGGCGACCGGGCGACCGGGCGACCGGGCGGCGGAGCGTGGACGGTCAGCGCTCCTCGATCGTCTCCACCTGGAACTCCGCGTGCAGCCGGCGGGTGTGGTCCACCTTCCGCGCGGGGCCGGTGAGCGTCACCTCGGCGGTGAGACGCGGATCCGTGGTGGAGGCGCTGAGCCGCAGCTCCAGCGCGCCCGGCTCCACGACGCGTGAGCCGTCGCGGCCCGTGAACGAGGCGAGGTCGGCGGGGACCCCCACGCGCACCCTGGCGGCCTCGCCGGCGGCGAGCTCGACCCGTACGTAACCGGCCAGGCGCTGCACCGGCTGGACCACGGAGGCGACCGGGTCGTGCAGGTAGAGCTGGACGACCTCGACACCGTCGCGGTCACCCGTGTTCCGTACCGTGCACTCCAGTTCGGCCACACCGTCCGTGGGGACCGCGGTCGCCGCGACGGCGAGGCCGGACCACTCGAACGTCGTGTACGCGAGCCCGTGGCCGAAACCGAACGCGGGCGTCGGGTCGATGTTGGAGACCTCGTTCGCGTGGCCCAGACGGGCCGCGAGATAGGTGGACGGCTGCGCGTCCGGCTTCTTCGGCACACTGACGGGAAGCCGCCCGGAGGGGGCCACCCGTCCGCTCAGCACCGAGGCGAGGGCGCGGGTGCCCTCCTCGCCCGGGAAGAAGGTCTGCACGACGGCCGCGGCCTCGTCCACCGCGCGGCCGAGCGCGTACGGACGGCCCGCCAGCAGGGTGACGACCACGGGGGTGCCGGTGTCCAGCAGCGCGTCGAGCAGCTGCGCCTGCACGCCCGGCAGGGTGAGGGAGCCGGCGTCGCAGCCCTCGCCGCTGGTGCCCCGGCCGAAGAGGCCGGCCCGGTCGCCGAGGGCGGTGATGACGACGTCCGCGTCCCGCGCGGCCGCCAGTGCCTGGCGGAATCCGTCCGTGCTGTCGTCGTCGATGCCGCAGCCGGCCACGGTGACGATCTCGCTGCCGGGGAACTCCGCCACCAACGCCTCGCGCAGGGTGGGAAGTTCGACGCCGGCGGGCAGGTGCGGGTGCTGGCTGCCGACGTGCACGGGGAAGGAGTAGCAGCCGAGCACGGCGGTGGGCAGGTCGGCGTTGGGCCCGATCAGCGCGATGCGCGCGGGGGCGTTCCCGCCCTTCAGCGGCAGGATGCCGTCGTTGCGGAGCAGGACGATGGCCCGCTCCGCGATGCGGCGGGCCAGGGCGCGGTTGGCGTCGCTGTCCAGGACCACCGTGCCGCGCAGCGTCGCCGGGGCGAGTTCGGCCCCGGCGAGCGCGTCGGGCACCGGGTTCCAGTCGGCGTCCAGCAGACCGAGCTGAGCCTTCTGCACGAGGACCCGGCGGGCGGCGCGGTCGATGTCGGCCTCTTCGACGAGCCCCTCGGCGACGGCGGCGCGGAGCGGCTCACCGAAGGTCTTGACGGTCGGCAGCTCCACGTCGACGCCGGCGAGGAGCGCGGCGACGGCCGCTTCCCCGAAGGTACCGACCACACCGTGCAGGGTCTTGAGGAAGGCGATGCCGAAGTAGTCGGCGACCACGGTGCCGTCGAAGCCCCAGGTGTCCCTGAGCAGTCCGGTCAGCAGTTCCTTGTCCGCGGCGGACGGGACGCCGTCGGTGTCGGTGTAGGCGTGCATCACCGAGCGGACGCCGCTCTCGCGCACGGCCATCTCGAACGGCGGCAGGATGACGTCGGCGCGCTCGCGCGAGCCCATGCCGACCGGCGCGAGGTTGCGGCCCGCGCGGGAGGCGGAGTACCCGGCGAAGTGCTTCAGGGTGGCGACGATGCCGGCCTGCTCCAGGCCCTTGATGTAGGCCGTGGCGATCGTGCCGACGAGGTACGGGTCCTCGCCGATGGTCTCCTCCACGCGACCCCACCGGGCGTCGCGCACCACGTCGAGCACCGGGGCGAGCCCCTGGTGGACGCCGACCGAGCGCATGTCGCGGCCGATGGCCCCCGCCATGTCGCCGATGAGCGCCGGGTCGAAGGTCGCGCCCCAGGAGAGCGGCACGGGGTACGCGGTCGCACCGTAGGCGGCGAATCCCGCGAGGCACTCCTCGTGGGCCACGGCCGGGATGCCGAAGCGGTTGGCGGCGGTGATCGCGCTCTGGGTGCGCAGCAGGGAGAGCGCGCCGAGGGCGGGGTCGACCGGGACCGTACCGAACGGCCGGGTGAGCTGGCCCAGTCCCTCGGGCAGCAGGTCGGCCAGCGGCGGCGGCTCCTCCATGTCGTGCTGGTGCGGGGCGACTTCGGCCCCTTCGTCGGAGGCGCCCACCCAGACTCCGAAGAGCTGGGCGATCTTCTCCTCCAGCGTCATCTCCTGGAGCAGGGCGTCGGCGCGCTCGGCCGGGGTACGGGACGCGTCCCGCCACAGCGGGAGCGTCACCTCTTCGGCCGGTTCGGTCTGTACGGACACGTGGTCGGTCACTTTCCTCCGACTCCCATCAGCCCCTGGACCAGGGCTCGCCGGGCGAACAGATATACGAGCAGGATGGGGATCATGGAGATCACGACAGCCGCGAGCATCCCCGGCATGTCGACCCCGTGTTCGGTCTGGAAGTCGTAGAGGCCCATGGTGACGACCTTGGACTCGGCGGACTGCGTCAGGACGAGCGGGAAGAGGAAGCCGTTCCACGCCTGGAGGGCGGAGAAGACGACGATCGTGGAGATCCCGCTCTTGGAGAGCGGCAGCACCAGCTGGAAGAAGACGCGCCGGTGGGTCGCGCCGTCCATCGTCATCGCCTCGTAGAGCTCCGGGGTGATGTCGCGCATCACGCCGGTGAGGATGAGGGCGCACACCGGCATCGCGAAGGCGGCCGTCGGCAGGATGACGCCGATGAGGTTGTCGTAGAGCCCCGCCTCGCTGATCGCGAAGAACATGGGCACGATCACGGCCTGCGAGGGAATGGCGAGCCCCAGCAGGAAGAGCCGGAACACCAGGCTGGTCATCCGGCTGCGGCTGCGGACGATCGCGTACGACAGCGGCGCCACCAGCAGCACCACGATCGCCACCACGGAGAGCGTGACGATCACGGTGTTCAGGAAGTACTGCCCGAACCCGCTGTTGAAGTCGTTGACGTAGTTGTCGAACGTGAAGTGCTTGGGCAGCGCGAACGGCCCGTTGGACCCGTAGTCGGCGCGGCTCTGGAAGGTCGCGACGAGCATCACGTAGAGCGGCAGCCCCACGACGAGGAGCCAGACGGTGGAGCCGAAGCCGGCGAGGACATTGGGACGGCGCCTGCTCACATGCCCTCCATGGTGCTGTTCATCTTGTCGTAGCCCGTGAGGCGCACCATCACCAGCGAGATGATCGTGGCGACCAGGACCAGCATCACGCCGATGGCCGAGGCCGTTCCGTAGTCGAAGGTCTTGAACGCCTTCTGGTACATGTAGTAGGCGCTGATCGTGGTGTCCGTGCCCGGCCCGCCCTGGGTGAGGATGAGGACCGTGTCGAACGTCGTCAGACCGCCGACCACCATCAGGATCATCGAGGTGACGACGCTGTTGCGCAGCTGCGGCAGGGTGATGTGGAAGAACTGCCGGTACCGGCCCGCTCCGTCGATCTCCGCGGCCTGGTAGAGGACCCGGGGCACCGAACGGGCCGCGCCCTGGTAGATCAGCGTGTGCAGCGGCGTGAACTGCCAGGTCCCGACGAAGATCAGGACCCCGATCGCGGTGGTCTGGTTGCCGAACAGGTTTCCGTCGCCGAACAGCCACTTCGCGTGCGCGGGCATACCGAAGTTGGGGTCGAGCACCGCGCGCCACAGCACCGAGACGGCCGTGGCGGAGAGCAGCAGCGGGACGAAGTAGATCGCGGACAGCACGGCCCGGTTGCGCTGGTGTCCGGCGGCCCACACCCCCAGCAGGATGGAGAGCGGGGTCTGCACGACGACGCCGAGGAAGGTGAGCAGCAGGCTGAGCCAGAGGCTCTTGATCATGATCGGGTCGTCGAACAACTTCTTCCAGTTGTCGAGACCGGCGAACTCCGGGTCGGAGAGTCCGTCCCAGCTCGCGAAGGAGAGGACGACGACCAGGAGGAGCGGGACGATGGCGAAGAGGCCGAAGAAGACGGCAGCCGGAGCCGCCCAGGCAAAGCCGGGGCGGCTGGCGCCTTCATGGGAGCGGCCGGGTCGACGGCCGCTCCGCTGGACCCCTTTGCTGGCCGCGGAGACCGCGGTGGCAGTTGTGGTCATGAGAGGTGTTCCCAGTCGGATGATGGAGCGCGGTCAGGAGGTGGGCAGGCCCTGCATCGCCTTGATGAAGCCGTCCACGTCGATCCCGCCGTTGAAGAACTGCTGCACCGCGGTCGACAGGGCCGTGCCGGCGGTCTGCGGGTACGCCTGGTCCCAGGAGAGCTGGAAGGACGGCGCGTTCTTGACGAGGTCGTACTGGAAGTGCACGTAGTCGGGGTTGGCGGCGGTGTCCAGCTGCGCTTCGGTGTTGGTCGTGGTCGGCAGGTTGCCGATCGAGAGCTGCGCCTTCACGAACTGGTCCGAGTACATGAGCTTCAGGAACTCGGCGACCTCCTCCGGGTGCTTGGTCTTCTTCAGCACGGAGTAGAAGTTGTTGGTGTTGCCGACGATGTCGGTCGGGGCACCCTTGCCGCCGTCGATGCTGGGGAAGGCGCTGTAGTCGAGGTCCGACTTGGCGAAGTCCGGCTGGGAGTCCTGCAGGGTCGAGTACTCCCACGAACCCATCAGCTCGAAGGCCGCCTTGCCGGTGGCGAGCAGCGTGGGCGAGCCACCGTCGGTGAACTTCACGGAGTCGAAGTTCGTGCCGAAGGCGCCGGCGTCGATCAGTTCCTTGAGCTTGTTGAGCGCGTCCTTGCTGCCGTCGGTCGCCCAGACGTCCTTGTCGCCCTTGACCGCGCTCTGGACGAGCTCCGGGCCGGCGACGCGGTCGAAGAGGTACTCGAACCACATCAGCGTCGGCCACTTGTCACCGCCACCGAGGGCGATCGGGGTGACGCCCTTCGACTTGAGGACCTTCACGGCGTTCAGCAGCTCGTCCCAGGTCTTGGGGGCCGCCAGTCCGTTCTCCTTGAGCACCTTGCTGTTGTTGAACATCAGCACCGGCTGCGTACCACGCATCGGGACGCCGTAGGACTTGCCGTCCACCACGGTGCTGTTGAACACGGACGGCAGGAAGTTGTCCTTGAGTCCCGGGTCCTTCGCGATGAAGTCGTCCAGCGGGAGGAGCAGTCCGGCGTCCACGAAGGGCTTGATGCTGCCGCCGCCCCAGTTGAAGAAGACGTCCGGCGCCTGCTTGCTGTTGATGATCGTCTGCAGCTTGGCCTGGTAGTCGGCGCCAGGGATGGTGTCCAGGACCACCTTGACCTTCGACGTCTTGTTGAAGGTGGCGACGAGCTGCTTCTCCACCTTGTTCGTGGCGTCCCCGTAGACCAGCACGTGGATCTTGTCCCCGCCGGAAGCGGAGTCGTCGCCTCCACATGCGGAGAGGGACAGGGCCATGGTCAGCGCCAGCCCGCCGACGGCAGCGATCCGTGGGAGCCGGTTGCGTCGCGTCATGGTCTCGCCTTTCGAAAATGTTTCGGCTTCATTACCGAAACTTCATGCGTCGGGACGCTAGGGCTCGACGGCTGGAGGGGTCAACCCTCGGGCCTCAAGTTGCTGATTTGTTATCTCTGTTGGCCAATTGTTCGTGCCCTATGCTTCTCACCATGCGCGATGACGAGAACGTGGGCCGCATCACCCTTGCCCAGGTGGCCCAGCAGGCCGGCGTCTCCATTTCGACAGTTTCGAAGGTGCTCAACGGCAGACAGGACGTAGCGGCGCCGACCCGCGTCAAGGTGGAACGCCTGCTGGAGACGCACTCCTACCGGCGGACGACCCGGTCCGCCCGCGAGGCCCCGCTGATCGAACTGGTCTTCCACGAGCTCGACAGCATCTGGGCGATGGAGCTGATCAGGGGCGTGGAGAACGTGGCCAAGCTCCACGGGGCGGGCGTGGTGCTCACGGAGAGCGGCACCCGCCACTCACCCAGTCCGGAGTGGATCGAGGGGGTGCTCCAGCGGCGCCCGCTCGGCGTGGTGCTGGTCTTCTCGGCACTGCCGGTGGAGTTCAAGCAGCAGTTGCGGTCCCGGTCGATCCCCTTCGTGATCATCGACCCGGCCGGCGATCCCGAACCGGACGTACCCTCGGTGGGCTCGGCGAACTGGAGCGGCGGCCTCGCCGCGACGCGCCACCTCATCGAGCTGGGCCACCGCCGGATCGGCATCATCACCGGTCCCGAGGACATGATCTGCTCCCTCGCCCGGCTGGACGGCTACCGCTCCGCGATGAGCATGGCCGGCCTGGAGGCCTCCTCCGACCTGGTGCTCTACGGCGACTTCCACGTCGAGGGCGGTTACGACCGGACGATGGAGCTGCTCGCCCTCCCCGACCCGCCCACCGCGATCTTCGCCGGCAGCGACCTGCAGGCCCTCGGCGTGCTCGAAGCCGCCCGGGTCAGCGGACTGCGCGTCCCGCACGACCTCTCCGTGGTCGGGTACGACGACGTCCCGATCGCCCGCTGGTCCAGCCCCGCCCTCACCACCGTCCACCAGCCGCTGCGGCAGATGGCCGAGGAGGCGGTCCAGATGCTGCTGCGGATGCGCGACGAAGCCCCGATGACCACGCGGATGGAGCTCGCCACCAGCCTGGTCGTACGCAACAGTACGGCCGCCCCTCGCACGTGAGGAACGGCCGTACGAGGAGCGGGGTCGTGGTCGGCGGACGACGCCGCAGGCGCGGACGTCCGCCACGCTCCACCGGTTGCCCACGGAGGCGGTGAGCGTCGTCCGCGGCCCAGCCGGCCGGGTCCATCGCCTTCCGGGCCGTGCCCGAGGTGCGGCCGGACTTCCACACGAAGTCGGCGAGCGCGCCACCGGGCGGCGTGTACGTCAGGTAGCGGTCGCCCTCACGGATCGCGAAGGTCTGCGGGTCGTCGCTCTCGTTGTGCGCGACCACCACGGTGCTGCCGTCCGGGTCGCGGAAGACGACGTCCGCGACCCGGCCGTTCCAGCCAAGGGTGCCGAAGGAGGTGCCGGCGATACGCACGGCACCCCGGCCGACGAAGCGCGCGGGGCTGGGCCGGGGTCAGACGGCGGTCAGTGCGAACCCGTGCCCGGCCGGATCGGCGTAGTACCGCGTGTCGTGGACGCCGCCGTTGTTCCTCGCCTCCACCGGAGTGGCTCCGAGACCGATCGCCTCCCGCTCGGCCGCGTCCATGTCCGCCCGCTCGACCCGGATGAGCACATGGGCCTGCTGGGAGTCGTCCGGACGGGGCCAACTCGGCGGTGCGTAACCGAGATCCCGCCGGATCGCCAGATGCACCCCCGCCTCCCCGACGACCTCCACGTAGTCGTTGCCCCGGCCCGGCCTGGACTCGGCGCCCAGCAGACCGGCGTAGAACTCGGCCAGTTCCATCGGGTCGGCGCTGTCGAGCACGAGGACCAGGGATTTGTGAACTGCCATGCGAGGAACCCTTCTGCGGCGAACGGACACGGACGGCACGGTCGGAGGCGCACGGACGGAGCTGGAGGTGTGCGCCCGGGGGCCGCGCGCTCCCCGGGCAGCCCTTCCGGTGGATCGCGTACGCGCTCACACCGGCGGCCCGCACACCGTGTGCCCCCGCCCCGACCCCGCAATCCGCGTGCCGGGCCGCGACTTCGTCCGCACCATGGCTCTCATGGCGCGTGCACTCTCCACCCCAACCCCGGAAGTCCGCCGCGGGACGGCCGACGCGTACCCGCGCTCGTGAGGCTCCGCGCGCTGATGCCCGCCGGCATGGGGGTGCCGATCGGACCCGAGGACGCTCCCTGGCGGGACGCCGCCGCCCGCTGGTTCGCCGAACGGCTGGCCACGTCAGGACGAGTTCGCCGCCTCCGTCGTGGACGATCCGGAGCTCGGCGTCGTCAGCAACGCCGTCGGCGTCCGCGAGCACCGGGTGCCGGGTCCCGGCAACCTCAGCGGGCTGCGCGGCCACGTCTTCCGTGTCAGTACCGAACCGGCCGCCCGCAAGCGGGGACACGCGCGCGCCTGCACCGAAGAGCTGCAGCGCCGGTTCGGCGAGGAGGCGGGGGTGACCATGGTCGACCTCGACGCGACCCCGGACGGAGCACACCTCTACCAGGCCCTCGGCTCCGAGGTCACCGGCTGCCCCGCCCCGCGGATCCGGCTGGGCTCCTCGTAGCCGCCGCGTCCTGCGGACTGTTGCGCAGGCCCGCCCCGGAGGGGTCAACGAGGAGTCTGGGAGCGCGGGTTCGGGGAATAAGCCGTCCATGGCATCGAAGAGGCATGTGGCTCTGGCTCCCCGCGCGCTGCGACAGTTGCGGCGCGTGCGCTCCGTCTACCTGGTGGGCGCGCTGCTCTCCCTGCTCGGACTCGTCACCCAAGGGGAGGGGCCGGCGCACCGGCAGACCGCCATCGCGGGACTGCTCCTCGGGGTGTTCGTCCTGCTGCTCGGCGTGACGCTGGCGCAGCTCTGGCGCCACGGGCGCACCCCGCACTGCGGCACCGCCCGGAAGCTGACGCGGTCCGCCTGAGGGCTGTCCCGCATCCAGTACCGGGGCGACCCTCCGCCCTGGGACCGCACGCACCGGACGCCGCCTGTCCCGCTCTCCGGGCGGACGGCGCCACTCGCGGAACCCGACCTGGATCCACGCGTCCGCCCGGTGTCCTTCGCTCCCGTCGGGCGGTACCGGCGCGTGCGGTACCGGCGCGTGCGGTACCGGGTCGTGCCCGAGCGTCCCGCCCGCCCGGGGGCAGGCAGCACTCCTTCCGTGACGCGTCCCAACCGCCCCGGCGCTCAGACGCGTTCGTGGGGTGCGCTGCCGTCGCGCCCGAGGCGGTCGGCCCCGGCTCCGGTCTCCGCCCCGGCTTCCGTACCCGCACCGGCCTCCGCCTCGGGCGCGGTTGAGGCGGGCGCCCCGGACTTCGCGCGGTTCCTCCTGTCGAGATGCGCGGTGATCGGCGTGGCCGCGGCGCCGTGGACCACGACGGAGACGAGCACGGTGAAGACCACGACGGCCCACAACTCGTCCTCCCAGGGCCCGAAGTCGCCGCGCTCGCAGGCGTAGGCGAGGTAGAAGAACGAGCCGATGCCCCGAATGCCGAGGAACGACGTGACCAGCCGTTCCTTGCGCGAGGCGGGGCCTCGCAGCAACGCGAGCCACGAGGTCGACGGCCGGATCAGCAGATGCAGCAGGAGCCCGACCGCCGCGCCCCGCCAGGTGAGGTGGGCCAGGGCCCCCGTCGCTATGAAGGCGCCCGTCGCGAAGAGGAGCACCGCCATCAGCAGCCGCTCCATCTGCTCGATGAACTCGTGCAGCACCCGGTGGTACTCATGGCCGCGTTCACGGCTGCGCAGAGTGCAGGCCGCCGCGAAGACCGCGAGGAACCCGTAGCCGTGCAGCGACTCGGCGAGGCCGTAGGAGGTGAGGGTCACCGCCAACGCCACGAAACCCTCACCGTGCTCCGCGAGCCGCAGCGGCTTCGCGACGGCGTGGAAGAGAACGCGTCCCAGCAGCAGTCCCGTTGCCACGCCCACGGCCACGCCGACCGAGAGCCGGAGCAGCACGTCGCTCCACGCCCAGTGCACGATCCAGTCGGGAGACCAGACCCGGCCCGCCGCTCCCAGAGCGAGCGCGGCGAGGACGAACGGGAACGCGAGCCCGTCGTTGAGCCCGGCCTCGCTCGTCAGCGCGAAACGCACCTCGTCCTCGTCGTACTCGTCGTCCGACGGCTCGCCGACCCGCACCTCCGAGGCGAGCACCGGATCCGTGGGCGCCAGCACCGCCGCGAGCAGCAACGCGACGTGCGGCGGCCAGTCCAGCAGCAGGAAGGCCACCAGCGCGGTGGCGCCGATGGCGAGCGGCATCGCGACGCCGAGCAGCCGCCACGTCGTGCGCCAGGACCGCCGCCCGAACGGGCGGTTGATCGCGAGTCCCGCGCCCATCAGGGACGCGATGACGCAGAGTTCGGTGAGGTGCTCCGCCCATGCCCCGTGCTCCGTCGGATCCACCTGGGGCAGCGGAAGGTGCAGCGGCAGCGCGTACACGAGCAGGCCCGACGCGAGGAACACCATGGGAGGGGAGACCGGCCGGCGGGACAGCAACCGGGGGAGCACCGCGGCGAGCAGCGCCCCCACTCCCAGGCATCCGTACACCGCGCCGGTGGTGGTGATGGGCACGTCGTGCCGCTCCATTCTGTCGATCGGGCCGGTCTGCGCCGTCTACCCCGGGGCGACGCCGCTAGGCCGTGCCCGACAGTTCCCGCCGGGCGGGCGGCGCCCGCTGATCCGACGCGCGTGGTCGGACACGACCCAGCGGTGGGAGCGCCGCCCAACGTGCTGGGTGCGGTGTGCGCGAGGGGCCGCCGACGGCGACCGGCCGGCCCCCGGACCGCCGGACCCGGACCGCGCCCAGGTCCCGATGTCAGTGCCCCCACCTAGGGTTCAGGCATCACTCGGAAGTTTCGAAGGGGGAGTGGACGCGTGTCCGGAAACAAGATCCAGCACAAGGTGAACCACGTCGCGCTGGTCGTGGACTGCTCGGGTTCGATGCGCCCGCACCAGGGTCAGCTCGTCCGTGTGGTGGACGAGTTCGTGGCGGGGCTGAAGGCCGAATCGGACAGCCTCGGCCACGAGACCCGGATCAGCCTCTACTCCTTCGACCACAAGGTGGAGAACCTGGTCTGGGACATGGACGTCAAGCACCTGCCGTCCATGCGGGGCCTGTACAGGGTCGACAACGGCGCCACCGCGCTCATCGAGGCTTCACTGAAGTCCCTGGACGACCTCGGCCACATCTGGGAGGAGTACGGCGAGCACAGCTTCCTCCAGATCGTGGTGACGGACGGTGAGGAGAACGCCTCCGGCGGCGACCGGCGGCACGACGGCGACATGACCATCCTCGGTCCCTGGCTCGACAGGATCTCGGCGAAGATGGGCAGCCTTCCGGGCCACTGGACGTCCGCGATCCTCGTACCGAACTCCCTCGCCAAGCGGACGGCCCAGAACTACGGCTTCCCGGCCGGGAACATCGCCATCTGGGACGCCGACTCCAAGGAGGGCGTCGAGGAGGCGATCGGCACCGTGCGCGCCGCCGCCACCAGCTTCCTCCGGGGCCGCGAACAGGGTGTGCGGGGCACGAAGAACCTGTTCGCCGTGGGCCAGGACATATCGGTGGACCAGGTGCGCGCGAGCCTGGAGCCGATCGCGGCCGACACGTACCGCCTCCTCAAGGTCGACCAGGAGACCGAGATCCGGTCCTTCGTCGACTCGCACCCGGGCGTCTCGTACCAACGTGGCTCGTGCTACTACCAGTTGGGCTCCCGGGTGCAGGTCCAGCCGGACAAGGAGGTCATCGTGGTCGAGAAGGACACCGACCGCGCGTACACGGGCGACGCCGCGCGCAGCATGCTGTTCGGGACCGGCATCCGCGGGACCCTCTCCGTGAAGGCGGGCACCAACCCCGAACTGGAGGTGTACGTGCAGAGCCGCTCGGTGAACCGCAAGCTCAAGGCGGACACCCGCCTCCTCATCATGCTCTGAGCCACCTGGCTCCGAATCGAATGGACGTCCCACTCCGTGGGAGCGTACGTTCCCTCTGCCCGCCCGACGCGGGCCACCTTCTCTCTCATCCGTCCGGGGGGACTCCGCCGTGTCCGAATTCGTCGCACCAGCTCAACAGCCGGCCTGGCCGGGCGCCCTGCCGCCCCAGCCGCCGCGCGCCCCGGAGGGCCTGCTGAAGGCCGTCGTCGCGTTGCTGGGCCTGGTGGCGCTCACCGACCTCTTCGCCGTGTTCGCCGACCTGAGGGTGGCGAACCTGACCGGGGACGGCAAGAACTCCGCTGTCACCTCCGCCGGGGATTTCGACGCGGCGGACAGCCTCTACGGAGTCGCCGGTCTGTTCCAGACGGTCGCGTACGTCGCCTGCGCGGTCGTCTTCATCGTCTGGTTCTTCCGGATGCGCCGGTACGTCGGAGCCCTGGCGCAGGACGCGTTCGAACGAGGCCCCGGCTGGGCGATCGGCTCGTGGTTCATACCGATCGGGGCGCTGTGGATGCCCTTCCGCATCGCTCTCCAGATGTGGAACGCCGCCACCCGGACCCTGGGTTCCGAACCCGCCCGCTACCCGTCTCCCTGGCCGGTACGGCTGTGGTGGAGCCTCTTCGTCCTCTCGGGCTTCGCCGGTCGGTTCGCGAGCGGCTACGACATCGACGCACCGCTCGCGGAGATCAGGAGCGCCGTCCTGCGGACGGCGGTCTCCGACGGCCTGGACATCGTCGCGGCCGCGGCCGCGGTGTACTTCGCCGTACGCCTGACGGCCCTCCACCGCCGGCCTGCCCCGGAGTCCGGCTCCAACGCCCCGCTCCCGTCGGGCTTCCAGGCGCTCTGACCGCGGGCCCCGTACTCAGGGCGGCCGAGGCCGCCGTCAGTGGCCGGCGGCGGCCTTGACCACGGCCACGGCCAGCCCGATCGCGGCGTCGAGCGCACCGGCCAGCAGGGCGACCGCGGTGCCGTTGCCGAGCCGGACTCCGCCGTACCAGCCCCAGCCGAACAGACCGGCCACGCTGACCCCTGCCGCCGCGAACAACGCGGTCTCCAGATACATCACGTCGAGAGCGGCGGCGCCGATCAGGATCAGCGGGCCGACCGCGGAGAGCAGCAGCGGGCTGCTGACCCACAGCATCCGGCGCAGCTCCGCGCGCGTGGCGATCCGGCCGTGCACCGTGCGGTGGGCCTGCTCGTCGGCGACGAGCGTCGCCAGCCAGAGGCCGATGGCGGCGGCCGCCACGCTGGCCGCCGCCCCGGTCGGGGAGGGGTGCTCGGCGGCCGACAGGCCGATCACCACGGAGATCATGGTGATCGTCGCGTACAGCCGTTCCTTGAGCCAGGTGAGCCGGTCGGCGGGGTGCCCCGCACCCGTGCCCGCCTCGCCCTCGGAGGTGTCGGCCGGGCGCGGTCGGCGTCCCTCGGTGCTGTCGTGGGCCATGCGGCCAGCGTAGGTTTCGGGGCGCCCGATCCGGCGGCCCGCCGGGGTCGTGTTGCCGGGGCGGGGCGGGGCGGGGTGTGGCTCGACCGGGCGAGGTGGGGCTGGGCCCGGCTCGGCGTACACGTACCTGGCGGCGGCGCGCCCCGCTTGCCGCGGGAGGGGCGCGGAAGGCAGGGTTCCTGGCTGTGGCCACCCTGCTGATCGTCCATCACACACCTTCGCCGAACTGCCAGGCACTCTTCGAGGCCGTCGTCTCCGGGGCGTCGGCCGACGGGATCGAGGGCGTCCGCGTCGTACGGCGCGCAGCCCTCTCCGCGACCGCGTCCGACGTCCTCGCCGCCGACGGCATCCTGCTCGGCACCCCGGCGAACCTCGGCTACATGTCCGGCGCCCTGAAACACTTCTTCGACCAGATCTACTACCCGTGTCTGGACGCCACGCGCGGCCGCCCCTTCGGCTACTGGGTGCACGGGGGGAACGACGTCACCGGCGCCGTGCGCGCGATCGAGTCGATCGCCACGGGCCTGGGGTGGCGGCGAGCGGCGGACGCCGTGACGGTCACCGGGGAGCCGGCCAAGGCCGACGAGGAAGCCTGCTGGGAACTGGCGGCCACCGTCGCCGCGGGGCTGATGCCCTGACGTCCGGCCCCCGCTCGCGACGCGGAGCCCGGTCCATCAGTAAGGTGTACGTTCGTACGCTTCGGGGTTAGGGTCACCCCATGACTGTCGACGACATACCGGTCCGCCTCCCCGCCGCAGACCGGCGGGCCCGCGCGGCCGTCGCCGTGCTGTTCCTGACCAACGGGGCCCTGTTCGCCAACCTTCTGCCGAGGTATCCGCAGATCAAGGCCGAACTCGGCATGACCAACGCCGTCTACGGCCTGGCCGTGGCGGCGTTCCCGACCGGGGCCCTGGTGGCCGGACCGGCGGCCGGAGCGCTCGTCCGCAGGTTCGGCTCGGCCCGCGTCGCGGTCGCCGGTACGCTGCTGACCGGTGCGGGCGTCCTCGCCGCCGGTCTCGCCGGCGCCGTACCGCTGTTCGCGGCGGCGCTGTTCCTGGCCGGAGCGATGGACGCGATCACGGACGTCGCGCAGAACGCGCACGGCCTGCGCGTACAGCGCCGCTACGGGCGCTCCATCATCAACTCCTTCCACGCGATCTGGTCGATCGGCGCCGTCGCGGGTGGACTCTTGGCCACCGGAGCCATGGCACTGGACCTGACGCGTGGACAGCACCTGACCCTGTCGGGCCTCGTCTTCGCCGGTGCCGCCCTCTTCGCACTGCGCTCCTGCCTGCCCGGCCCGGACGACGACCGCCCGGACGGCGACCGCCCGGACGGCGAACCCGCACACCACGATCTCCCGCCCGAGCCGGTCCGCCCCTCGTTCACCTCCCGGCGCGGCACCGCGTACGCACTGGCCGCCCTCGTCCTCATCGCGACCGCCGGCACCCTCGTGGAGGACGCGGGCAACTCCTGGGCCGCCCTCTACCTCGCCGACGCCCTGCATGCCTCCGCGACGCTCGCCGCAACCGGCTACATCGCCCTGGTCGGCGCCCAGTTCGTCGGCCGCATCATCGGCGACCGGCTCGTCGACCGTTTCGGCCGGCGGACGGTGGCCCGCACCGGCGGCCTGATCGCCGCGCTCGGCATGAGCCTCGCGTTGGCCGTGCCCACGCTGCCCGGAACCGTCCTCGGCTTCGCCGCCGCGGGATTCGGGGTGGCGACCCTGGTCCCCGCCGCCATGCACGAGGCGGACAGCCGTCCCGGTCTCAAGCCCGGGTCCGGGCTGACGATCGTCTCCTGGCTGATGCGCCTGGGCTTCCTGATCTCGCCGCCGGTCGTCGGCCTGGTCGCCGATGCCACCAGCCTCCGGATCGGCCTGCTGGTGGTCCCGCTGGCCGGAGCGGCCACCGTCCTCCTCTCGGGAGTGCTCCAGCCCCGCCGGGGGGCCGGAGCGGAGCCCGCCGCGTGAACACGAGCGGCGGCCCGACCCGCGAGGGAAACGCGAGCGGCGACCCGACCCGCGAGGGAACCGCACCTCCGTTCCGGACCACCCCGCCGCGTCCTCCCGACGTGGAAGCGGCCTTCCCCGCCCCTCGGCGGTCGGAGCGCCGACGTCGAGGTACCCGTCGCCGACCACGACGGGTCGAGGCCGACTCCCGCCCACTTCGGATCGGCGACGATCGTGAAACGGCGGAGATGCCGGCCTTCTGGAGACTGCCGTCTGCCGGGCGGAACCTGGCACGCGCACGCGCACGCGCACGCGTCGCGTCGTCGCCGCGGCCTTCGCCGGCCTGGTGCGTAACCGGCGCAGGCCTCATCGCACGATCGCGATCTGCGCAGAAGGTATGAGAGTCGACTTGACCAACTGCGGACGTGACGTGAGGAAGAGGTGTGATTACGATCGGGCGAAGGTGTTGAGCGGTGCGTGAGGAGTGAGGGTTCGGGATGGCTGCTGGTCGAGTGGTCCGGTTCGACGGGATGCATGGTTACGGCTTCATCGCGCCGGAGGGCGGCGGGGAGGATGTCTTCCTCCATGTGAACGATCTGCTCATCCCCGAGGGGGCGGTGCGCTCCGGTCTCAAGGTCGAGTTCGTGATCGAGGAGGGCGACCGGGGGCTCAAGGCGTCCAAGGTGCGGCTGGCCCCTGACGCGGAGATCCCCCCGGACCAGGCGACCGCCATACGCACCCCGCGGCGTACGGCGCCCGGCGGGTCCGTGCCCGAGGATCAGGAGCCGATGTGCGACGTGCTCAGCTCCGCGGAGTTCACGCGTGAGGTGACCGAGTTGCTCCTGACCTCCGTACCTGACCTGACGGGACATCAAATCCGCACGGTACGCGCGCAGTTCGCGGAGCTGGGCAATCGGCACGGCTGGATCGAGGACTGATCCCGGACGGATCCGCCCTGAGAACCAGGGCCGGGCGCACGCCTCCTGAGTGCCCGGCCCTGTCCGCCTCGAAAGCTCCGGATGCCCATGAACGAGATCGGCGCGCCCGACATGTTCCTCGACAGCGGCTCTCGCTCGGGGATACCGGACGAGTAGCGGCTCCGC
Organism: Streptomyces sp. NPDC008125; assembly: GCF_042957125.1. Lineage (NCBI taxonomy): Bacteria > Bacillati > Actinomycetota > Actinomycetes > Kitasatosporales > Streptomycetaceae > Streptomyces > Streptomyces sp. NPDC008125. Next base: position 288,683 of record NZ_JBIBHR010000001.1, on the reverse strand, counting down.
TGCCTCGCGGACCTCGGCACGGGAAGGGCCGCGAACCGCGTTTCTCCCCGGGGACCTGGTGCACGTACGTGGCGGAGTGACGCGACACGGAAGCGACAGGGACGCGGTGACGGACGGCTGCGCGCACGGGTGCGCGGCGGGCGACGGAGGAACAGGCCCCGCACGTGCGCACCTTCTCGGTCACTGGACGCCTGGCAGTGTGGGCGTCGCACAGATCAACCTCTTGACCCGAAAGGAAGCCATGACCACCGAGACGCTGGAGTTTCAGGCCGAAGCGCGACAGCTCCTGCAGCTGATGGTCCACTCGATCTACTCGAACAAGGAGATCTTCCTCCGCGAGCTCATCTCGAACGCCTCCGACGCCCTGGACAAGCGCCGCCTCGCCGCGCTCACGGACGCGAGCCTCCTGGTCGAGGACCCCCACGTCGCCATCGAGGCCGACAAGGAGGCCCGCACCCTGACCGTGCGGGACAACGGCATCGGCATGTCGCGCGACGACGTGGTGGGGCTCATCGGCACCATCGCGAAGTCAGGCACCGCCGAAGCCCTGCGCAAACTGCGTGAGAACAAGGAATCGGCCGATCTCATCGGCCAGTTCGGGGTCGGTTTCTACTCCGTCTTCATGGTCGCCGACAAGGTCACCCTCCACACGCGCAAGGCCGGTGAGGCGGCGGGCGTGCGCTGGGAGTCGGAGGGCGACGGCACGTACACCATCGAGGCCGCCGACGACGTGCCGGAGGGCACGTCCGTGACCGTGCACCTGCGGCCCGCCGACGAAGAGGACGCGCTGCACGACTTCGCCGACGAATGGAAGATCCGGGAGATCGTCAAGCGGTACTCGGACTTCATCTCCTTCCCCATCCGGATGGGAGACGACACCCTCAACTCCATGAAGGCCCTCTGGGCACGGCCGCGGTCCGAGGTCACGGACGAGGAGTACCGGGAGTTCTACCAGCACATCAGCCACGACTGGACGGAGCCGCTCGACATCATCCAGATGCGGGCCGAGGGCACCTTCGAGTACGAGGCCCTGCTGTTCATCCCGGCGCGCGCCCCGCACGACCTCTTCCAGCGCGATGCCCGCCACGGCATCCAGCTGTACGTCAAGCGCGTCTTCATCCTGGACGACAGCCGTGACCTCCTGCCCGGCTACCTCCGCTTCGTCAAGGGGGTCGTCGACGCCGCCGACCTGTCGCTGAACATCTCCCGCGAGATCCTCCAGCAGGACCGGCACATCCAGCTGATCCGCCGCCGCCTCACCAAGAAGGTCCTTTCGACGATCAAGGACCTGATGAGGAAGGACTCCGACAAGTACCGTACGTTCTGGCGCGAGTTCGGCCCCGCCGTCAAGGAGGGCCTGCTCGACGCATCCGACGACCAGAAGGCGATCCTCGACATCGCGTCCTTCGCCTCCACCGTCGGCGACGAGCCCACCAGCCTCGCCGACTACGTCGCCCGGATGAAGGACGGCCAGGACAAGATCTACTTCATGACCGGCGAAAGCCGCGCACAGGTCGTGAACTCCCCGCACATGGAGGCGTTCAAGGCCAAGGAGTACGAGGTCCTGTTGCTCACCGACCCGGTCGACGAGATCTGGGTCGAGGCGGTGCGGGAGTACGAGGGCAAGGAGTTCCAGTCCGTCGCACGCGGCGCGGTCGACCTGCCCTCCGAGGAGGAGCCGTCCGAGGAGAAGGCGGGCGCGTACGCGGCCGTGCTCACCTGGCTCAACGAGACGCTCGACGAGGTCCAGGACGTACGTCTGACGACCCGGCTGACCAGCTCGCCGGCCTGCCTGGTCAGTGACGCGGGAGGTCTCACGCCCGCGCTGGAGAGGATGTACAGGGCGATGGGCCAGGAGGTCCCGCCGGTCAAGCGCATCCTTGAGCTGAACCCCGAACACCCGCTGGTCAGCGGGATGAAGTCGGCGTACGAGCAGCGATCCGCCGACCCGGACCTGGCGGAGACGGCCGAGCTGCTCTACGGCACCGCACTGCTCGCGGAAGGAGGCGACCTGGCCGACCCGGCGCGCTTCGCCAAGCTGCTCGCCGACCGCCTCAGCAGGACCGTGTGACCATCGGCCGATGACGCCGAATGCCGCGGGCACATCCGTGCTCGCGGCATTCGCGTTCGCGGCTTTCGCGTTCGCAGGACCACCATCAGGGTCTGCCCGACGGTGACCGGAGCCCGGACGATCATGGGCGCACTCATGCCGCCGGACCAGGCGCCGACCACGTGGGAGGCACCGAGACCGACGCCCAGGCATACCGCCGGCATCAGCCGGGTCGGCCCGGTCAGTACCGCGGACCGGTACAGTCCGCGCACGACTTCGGCCCACCAGCGCGGTGGACCGCCTCCTGCGGGCCGTCTCATCCGTCCGCATACCTTTGTCATGCCGTCATTCCGCCGACCGGGAATCGGTGTACCCGACCTCGGCGGAGCCCGATGCGGGGCCGGATCAGGAAGGGGGGATCGCCACCGCGGTGGCGACCAGCCCCTGGCGGGCGATCCACCGTCCCTCGAAGTACTCGACCCGCCGGTTGCCCACCAGGGGCCCTTCGACGAGCAGTTCGGCACGGAAGCGGCCGTGCGGCGCCACTCCGGGCTCCGTGCGGTCCGCGTGGATCTCGATGTCGGCCTCCTCGAAGTCGAGCCACTTCCCCGTCAGCGGGAACCAGGCCTTGTAGACGGACTCCTTCGCGCTGAACAGCAAGCGGTCCCAGTGCACTTCGGGCTGCCGGGCGGCGAGGGCGGCCAGGCGCCTCTGCTCGGCGGGAAGCGCGATGCTGAGCAGGACGCCTTCCGGAAGCGGACCGTGGGGTTCGGCGTCGATGCCGAGAGAGGCCAGGTCGGTGGCGCGGGCCAAGGCGGCGGCGCGGTAGCCGTCGCAGTGGGTCATGCTGCCGAGCACGCCGTCCGGCCAATGGGGGGCACCGCGTTCACCGGGCAGGATGGGCTGCGGCGGCACCCCGAGCTTCTCCATGGCGCGGCGGGCACAGGTGCGTACGGCGGTGAACTCCCGGCGCCGCTTGACCACCGCCCGGGCGATCACCGCCTGTTCCTCGGGGTGGAGAGGGCCTTGGTCGGCCTCGTCGTCACCGTAACTCTCCACGACGACCACCGAGTCGGGGAGCAGGTCCTCGATCATCGGCCGAGTCCTTTCGCCGGGAGGATGCACCGTGGAACGCCGGGCGGGTCTGGGCGCTTGCGCCACTCGCGGGGATAGCCCACCGACACCTCCTCGAAGCGGACGCCTTCGTGCCAGGTCGTGCGCGGGATGTGGAGATGGCCGTAGACCATGGCGGCCACGCGGAACCGGCGGTGCCAGTCGGCGGTCAGCTCGGTGCCGCACCACATGGCGAACTCCGGGTACCACAGGATGTCCGTGGGGTGCCGGTCCAGCGGGTAGTGGTTGACGAGGACCGTGGGCACGTCGTCGGGAAGCTCGGGCAGCCGTCGTTCGGTCGCGGCCACCCGGTCCCGGCACCAGGCCTCGCGGCTCGGGTAGGGGTCGGGGTGCAGCAGAACCTCGTCGTTGCAGACGACACCGGTCTTGTGCGCGTAGGCCAGGCCCTCGTCCTTGGTGGTGCTGCCCGATGGCAGGAAGCTGTAGTCATACAGCAGGAACAGCGGTGCCACGACGGCAGGGCCGCCGGGTCCGTCCCAGACGGGATAGGGGTCCTCGGGGGTGACCACGCCCAAGTTACGGCAGATGTCGACCAGATGCTCGTAGCGTGCGACGCCGCGCAGGGTGACGGTGTCCTTCGGGTGGGTCCACAGTTCGTGGTTGCCGGGGGCCCAGACGACCTTGCGGAAGCGGCTCGCCAGCGTCTTGAGGGACCAGCTGATGTCGGCCACGGTCTCGGCGACGTCCCCGGCCACGATCAGCCAGTCGTCGTCGGACGCGGGCACCATGCGGTCGACCAGGGCACGGTTCTCGGCGTAACCGATGTGCAGGTCGCTGATGGCAAGCAACTGCCCGGTACCTTCGGCCATCGATGTCCCCTCGCCCCGCCCGCACTCGACCGGAATCAAGAGAACACGCTTTGCCCCTCCCGGACAAGGGCGTTCAAGTGTTGACGGCGATCACCGCCGCGGCCGACGCGCGGGGAGTGGAGACCGTGGCGAGGACGACGGCGCTGAGGGTGCCGTAGAGCACGATGCCCTTCTTCACCGTGTCGACGGCCTCCTGTACCTGCGGGGTGCCGAGCCGCGCCTCTTCGACCTTGGTCCCGCACCGCAGCGGCGAGCGTGACCGGCGTGGGCAGGTCGGCGCCGCGCCGGCGCTTTCGCCGTCACTGCCGCCGGCGCTGTCGACGCCGCAGCCGGGGTGCCCCGGCTCCGCAGGTGACGATCGGATGCGGCCCGTGCCCGTCCACCGCCGGACAAGCCCTGCGAAGGCAGGGGAGGAGCGGCGACGATGACCGGCGTGTCGGAGGCCTTCGGGATCCTCGCCCCGAAGCTGTCAGGGCCTGTGGACGAGGAGTGGTTGCCTGTCGGCAGGCGAAGGGGCTTGAGTCTCCCGTAGGGGGAGGCACAAAGGTGGGGGCATGGACGGCGACACGCTCTACTCGATCGGCGAGCTCGCTCGACGGACCGGTCTCACGGTCAAGACCATCCGGTTCTACTCCGATCGCGGCATCGTGGCGCCGACGGACCGCAGCCCGGCCGGCTACCGCCTGTACGACATCGACGCCGTCGCACGACTGGACCTCGTGCGGACCCTGCGCGAGCTGGGACTGGACCTCCCGACGATTCGCAAGGTCGTCGACCGTGAGCTCTCGCTTCCCGAGGTGGCCGCGGCGCACGCCGAGGCGCTGGCAGTGCAGATCCGCGTCCTGCGCCTGCGGCGCGCGGTGCTGACGGCGGTGGCCGAGCGCGGGTCCACACCTGAGGAGATGGAACGCATGCACCGGCTGGCCCAGCTTTCCGAGGACGAACGCCGCCGTCTGATCGTCGACTTCCTCGACGCCGTCTACGGCGGTCTTGACGCCTCCGTATTCGCGGGGGTCATGCGCTCGATGACCCCCGAGCTGCCCGACGACCCGGAGACGGAGCAGGTCGAGGCGTGGGTGGAGTTGGCCGCAATGTCGCTGGACCCGGATTTCCGCACCCTGGTGCGGCGGATGACCGAGGACCAGGCAGCCGAGCAGGACCGAAACGATGCGCCCGGCCCGCGCCCCGACATCGCCGCAACCGTCCGTGACCAGGCCGGCCCGGCCCTGACCGCCGGCATCGACCCGGCCTCGCCCCAGGCCGATCCGATCGTCGCGGCGTTCACGGCGCACTACGCGCACCTCCTCGACCGCCCCGACGACGTCGGGCTTCGCCGCCGGCTGGCGACTCGGCTGGAGAGCGTGAACGACCCCCGCAGGGAGCGATACCTCCGGCTGCTCGCAGTGGTCAACGGCTGGCCGGCCCCGGAGAGCCTGGCTCCGGTGCTCGCCTGGTCCGTCCAGGCTCTGCGCGCCCGGACACGGCAATGACGGAGCGGTCGCGAGGCGGCACATGGCCCGGACGCGGCACGGCCGTTCTGCGAACCCGGCACCTCGGGTGGGGAGTTTTGGGGAAGACCCCGTCGACCGCGCCTGTAAAATGACTTTACAAGTCAATCAGCTGAACTGGAGATCGCGGCGTGAGCAGGACACGAGCGGCGGCAACGGAAGCGCTGCGCGACTGGGCCGCGAACTTCCGGACCGCCCGTCGCGACATGCTGATCGCCGCGGCGTGGCAGGCGGGTGAGACCAGAATTTCCGTACTCGCCGAAGCCGCGCGCGTCACCCGTCCGACCGTCTACGCCGCCCTGCGCTCGCAGGGCATCGAGCCCAACCGCCGGCCCAAGGGTCCCTCGGTGCTCGACATCGGGCCGCTGGACATCGAAGGCTTCACCGGTCGGGACGAAACCGCCGAAGCCGAGTTCGACAGGGCGTTGGCCCGCTGGAAGACGAGCCGTCCCCACGCCACCGCCGCAGAGTTCTACGACGAGGGGACGCGGCTCGTCGCCCTGATGGACACCACCGCCCGGTACGTCGACGTCCGGGACCGCCTGGCGCACGAACAGGTCACCCGCGCAGAGCGCAACCGCCTGCTGCTACTGGTCGACCGACGGTGGGAGGCGCTCGGCACCGCTCCGGCCTGGCACGCCGCACACCACGCCTACGTCGTCGCGGTCGAGGACGCCCGCACCGGCATCGACGTATGGCGTGAAAGCGCCGAAACCGCCCTCCTGCGTCCCTTCCACCGCAGAACCCCCCTGCACGAAGCCGTGTACGGGCGGATCAAGGCCGCCGGCCACCCCGCCCTGGAAGCCGCGATGGCCGACATCGACCGTGCGCCCGCCAGGACGGCCGAACGGCTTCTCGCCGAACTCGCGCGGGGCCACGAGCGCCGCGCGCGGCTCGCCGCCGAAACACTCGCCCTCTGACTCCGCCGGCTCCTCTGCCCGCGTCCGATCGGACCGTCGAAGGCGGGAGCCGCACGAGCGCACCTGGCGTGCTGCGTCCTGAACATCGCCGACTCCGCTGTCGGGTGCGGAAGTTGTCGGTCGGCTGCTCTTCCGGCAAGGCCGTGTGGCCCGCTTGGTGGCGAGGGGCCAGGGGCGCGCCGGGGCGAACGGAACTCGGGGGCCGGGCGATGCCGATCAAGCCCTTGCCTGCCTGGCACGTCTCCTCGATCGTCCAGCGCCGTCGGGCACGTCGATTCCCCAGGATCGCGTCTCGTCGATCATGTCGAGGGCCGGCTGCCACTTCTCGACATGGGCTGATCTGGGCAGATATGGCGCACCTGTCACGACGGGCCACCTTGGCCGGATCGGCCTTCGGCGAGGCGGGATCCCAGCTCCCGGGCAGGAACAGACGCCTCGAGCAGTTCCCCTGTCCGGCTCGGACTCCGCGTAGGGGTGCCGACGCCTGGACACGTTCCGTTACGTACAACTCCAGTTCAACGCCCGCACAGTGCACCGCCGTTGCTGTTCAGAAACTCTCCGGTGATATATCCGGCCTCCGGCGAGGCCAGGAAGGCGACGGCCGCCGCGATGTCATCCGGATCGCCGACCCTGCCGATCAGGGTCTGGTCACGTCGCCGGGCAAGTTCGTCCCCGCTGGGAGCCCCGCCGAAGAACTCGGTCCCCGCCACATATCCCGGCACCACGACATTGGCTGTGACACCATCCGGGCCCAACTGCTGGGCCAAGGTGTGATTCCAGGCCAGCAACGCCGCCTTCACCGCGCCGTAAGCCCCGTTGCCACGCAGGGCGGCGATGGAACTATGGAAACCACCCGGCCGCCGGGCCGGGCCAGCCGAGGAAGCAGGACCTCGGTCAGCAGTACCACCGGCAGCACGTTGTTGTCGAAGTCCTGCCGCCAGCGGTCGGCGACCGCCTTCAGCCCGGTCTCCGACGCGGGCGTGCCGCGCCGGCCCGCACTGTTCACCAGTACGTCCACCCGCTCCGGAAGGTGGTCCATGGCCTGTTCGAGCTCTTCAGGCGCGGACAGGTCGACGGCGACCGCATGGACCGGATGGGCACCTTCGATCTCCTGCGCCGTCGCTCGCAGGACTTCCGATCGCCGGCCCCAGGATCGTCACCCGGTCGCCCTGCCGAGCGAACCTGGCGGCGATGGCTCGGCCGATTCCCGTACCGCCGCCGCTGACCACCACTGAACGTGGTGTGCTGTCCATGCGTTCCTCCCGCTCATGTCACCGAAACCCTGCCGCCTGGTGCCGTCCACCTCCACGACCGCCTCCGGTGCGAGGCGGACCACGGCCTCCCCTCCCTCACCCGGTGACACCGCGAAAGCCCAACTCCCCTGCGACTATGGCTGCGGGGTACAGCATGCTACCCACGGCGCCCACCAGTTCGGTCGCCTCCGCCATCAGCGGCACACCTGCACGCTGTGGTGGCGCCAAGGAGAATGACCCCGCCCCTTGAGATCCCCGACTGTCGCTCACAGTCCGCGGTGGGGGACGGTGAGCGCCGTGACGGCCAGGCACCCACGGGTGATCCACCGCCCCTCGAAGTGACCGAGTTCTTGGCCGGCCACCAGCGGCTCGGAGCCGAGTAGCTGGGCATGGAAGCTGCCCTGGGCTGCTGCTCCGGGGTCTTGGCGGAAGGTGATGCCGAACCCTTATTCGCGAATGATCGTCGGATTGCAGCTCGCCACCCACATGCGCACCGATCTCCCACTTGACGTCCTGGAAATGGCATTTGTGGCGGCGCGGGATCAGGAATGGATACGGCCTGATTCACCACAGCGACAGAGGCTCGCAATACGTGTCCATCCGCTACGGCGAGCGCCTGATCGAGGCCGGCGCGACCGCGTCCGTCGGTTCCGTCGCCGACAGCTACGACAACGCCATGGCCGAGGCCCTCAACGGCTCCTTCAAAGCCGAACCGATCGAACACCACGGCCCCTGGCGAGACGCTGACCAGGTCGAACGTGCAGTCGTCCAGTGGGTCGGGTGGTACAACACCGAACGCCTTTACTCAGCCCTTACCTCCCACCCCACACGAAGAATCCGAGGCCCGACACCACCGATCCCAGGCGACCACCAACACCGCTTGAAACCAGATAAACCGGCCGCTACGAAACTCAGGGCAGCTCATCTTTGGGTGCGCAGGCCCTCGACGCCCTCGGCCTGACAGCGGCGGTACCAGATGTAGTACGCCTGCCGGGAGATCCCGAAGTGCCGGCAGGACATCGCGACGTTCCCGGTGACTTCCTCGACATGGCGTATGACAGCGAGGCGCCGCTTGGCCTCCCGGTCAAACGGCTTGGCTGGGCTCGAGTTCGACATCGTGATCTCCGTAGTAATCGGAGGCCCAGGTTTGAACCGTGATCCTCCGTTTTCGACTCAATCGTTTCGACCTGCACGTCCAGTTCGACCCGCCGAGCCGTGATCAATTCCCGAAGGTCCGGTTCGGCATCCTCGGCCACGTTGATGCACCTCTCGCCCGAATCGTGCGGGCATTCTTGCGCTGCGGTGACCGCCCGCGATCGATACGAGTACGAGATCGCCGACTCGCGTCAGCCTCAGTGAACAGCGGAAACGAAGTTGGTTGTACATTGAACGCCTTCTGCGGTCAGGCCTCTTGACGCGCAACTACCAAGTGCGTCACGATCATGTTTCAGCAAGGGCAGTGCGAGGGGAACCTCACGATATCGGTCATTCAACGGTCATGTGCGCCCTCAATTCCGCGTGCATCAGCCGGTTGGTGAGCGGGCGACCCGGGCGGATCGGCGGGACGCAATGTGATTACTCCGTACCGCCCCTGAGGTCGTAGGCAGCTGATGCGGGGAGGAGAACAACGATGGATGAAGAGACCTTCTACGAAGAGGGCAAGAAGTATCTGCGTGAGATTCTGGGCGAGAGTGACCTGGAACTCGGCTCGGATACCGAACTTCTGGAGTCCGGCTTGCTCGACTCATTGTCGGTCCTGGAATTCTTCTTCTTCATAGAGGAAGTCAGGGGCGCGCCGATCGATCCGGAGGAAGCCAGTCCGCAGTCGGTCTCCACGCTGCGCAACGCTTACAAGTTGGTGCAGTTGACATGACGCTCAGCGTTGGGCAGGTGCACGCGGGTTGGGCCTGGCAGCGGGAGATCTGCAAGAAGGCCGGTTCGGTCGGCTATGTAGGGATGATCACCGGGCTGATGGACCAGCTCGGTCGCGACCCCCGGCTCACCGAGTTGCTCACCTCGGAGACGCAGGACCCCATCCAGTCCGCCCAATGCCTCAGGCTGCTGGGCGCGGTCAACCGGGTCGCCCTGGCGGAGAACGCCTCCTGGATCACCGACTACTACCCGGTTTTCGGCGGGCAGTGCGATGTCGATCGACTCGTTCCGGCCTTTCTGACCTTCCTTCAGGACCGGCTGCCGGCGGTGCGGCGGGAGCTGTCCGCCAGTGTGCAGACCAATGAGGTGGGACGAGCGGCTCCGCTGTCCGCCGCGATCAATTACGTGGCCGAGGCGACAGGAATGCCGGTCCGGCTCCTTGAGGTCGGTGCCAGCGCCGGTCTCAATCTCCTCCAGGACCAGTTCTTCGTCGCCGCAGGCGAACGGAGCTGGGGGCCCGAGAGCTCGGCCTTGCAGCTGACCGGGCAGTTCAAGGAAGGCGATCCGCCGACCGGAACCCCAGAGGTCGTCGAACGCAGAGGCTGCGACCTCAACCCGATCGACGCGCGCGACTCGAGGTGCATGGACCTCTTGAGATCGTTCGTGTGGCCTGAGCACGTCGAGCGCATGACCCGGCTCAACGCGGCGCTTGAGATCGCGCGGTCCGCTCCCGCTGTCCCGATCGATGCGGACGACGCCTGCTCATGGGCCTCCGAGCAACTCGCCACCTGCCCGGCAGGCCAGGTCACCGTGCTCTACCACTCCTTGGTCCTCACGTACTTCGATGACGCCGAACGTGCCAAGTTCGCGGACATCGTCCGCGCCCACGGCGCCAGTGCCACCGCCGACCGGCCGCTGGCCTGGATCTCCATGGAGCCGAGCGAGGGCGACTCGGCCGTGGTCGAGGTCAAGTGCGAGCTGTGGCCTGAGGGGCGGCGCCTCCTCCTCGCCCGGTGCACGCCGCACGGCGGGGAGGTGCGGTGGACCCCGGAGGAGATCCCGGCATGAGTGCGGACACCCTGCTTGGGATCTACGAGCATCAGGCAGCGAGCACGCCGGACGCTGAGGCGCTCGTCTACGCCCGCGTTCCCTATGAAGGGACCACGCTGACCTGGCGTGAGCTGCTGGAGCGTAGCCGGGAGCTCGCATCGAAGCTGCGGGAGGCCGGACTCGGCCCGGCAGGCCGCTGCGGCGTGGTCATGATCGACCACCCGGACGTGCTTCCCGGTGTGCTCGCCGTCTGGCAGGTCGGCGGCGTGCCGGTCCTCCTGGACAGCCAATGGGGGCGCACCGTCACTCACTCGGTGCTGCGGTTGAGTGCCGTTGAGACGATTTTTGACGCGGTCCGTGGCACCTGTGAAAGGGCTCCGGCCGCCGACACGGATTCTCCCCCGTTGCCGGTGGACACCGCGCTGCTCAGCTACACCTCGGGCTCCACCAGCGATCCGAGGGGAGTGGTGCTGTCACACAGTCAGCTGCTCCATGCATATCGGGCCGGCGGTGCCGCGCTGACCGAGCTCCTGGGGCAAGGACGGCGCCGGTTCGGCGTCACCATGCGACTGTCAGGTCTTGGCATCCTCGGTATGAACTACCTGTGGCCCGCTGTCATGGGACTGCCCGTCACGGTCCTTCCTGAGCTCTCCGTCGCCACAGCCAAAGACTATTGGGCGAGGCTCAGACAGCACGATGTCGACGTCACCTATCTGGTTCCGCCGCTCGTCGATCTCCTCACCAAAATGTCGGTGGATCCTGAAGCCGAACACGGGCACACCATCGCCTGCCTGTCGGGTGGCGCAGCCCTCTTCGAGCAGTCGCAGCGGGCCATTCAGGAGAAATGCCAGGCCGTACTCCTGAATGTCTACGGCCTCACCGAGGTCTCCTTTGCAGCATTTTTCGGAGATGTCGGACCTGACGGGCGGGGGACACACTCCATCGGCCGGCCCGCGACCGTGACAGCGAGGCTGCGGGCAGCGGACGGCAGTATCGTCGACGGCCAAGGAGAAGGCGAACTCGAACTGCAGGGGGCAGCGGTAAGCCACGGCTATTACGCAAACGACAGCGCGAACAAGGAATTGTTCCGGGAGGGCTGGGTCAGGTCCGGCGACCTTGCCCGCAGAGACGCAAGCGGCTGCTACTCGATCATTGGCCGGTACAAGGACGTGGTGCTCAGAGGGGCATTCACTATCTATCTGCACGAGATCGAAGAGGTGGCCAACGGGCATCCCGAGGTACTGGAATCGGCGGCAATCCGACTTCAGCTGCCCGCCGGTGAAGATGTGGGTCTTCTCGTGCGAGTGGCACCGGGGCAGGATGCAGAAACCGGGACCGCAGACCTGCGTAAGCACCTCGCTCTGGAGTTGGGGAACCAGCGGGCACCACGCCGCATCATCAAAACGACGGAACCACTTCCTCGACTGGCACAGCACAAGATCGACCGTCGCGCTGCCCAAGCGCGATGGAATGCGCTGAACTCGACTGACGCCAAGGAGTGAACATGACCGCAACAGAATTCGACCTGGACTGGGCGAAGTTCCGACGCAATGGATTCCTCGAACTCGGACCTCGCCTGTGTGAAAGTGACCGGCTGGCCGTGCTCGAGCACTTCGACAAGCTGGATGCCGCGGACCGAATTCCTCCGGGCTATCAGGCGCAGTACGACGAGGAGGAGGGAGAAGCGCGCAGGCTGCGCAAACTGCGTCGGCTCCTGTGGAACGACAAGAAGCTCTACGCGCCGATTCTCCAGCGGATGGGGGCGGTCGACCTGGCGGAGAAGCTCATTGGTCCGAGTGCCGTGGCGATCCTCCATGCGGCATTCCTGAAGCCGGCCCGTATCGGCACCCACGTCGCTCCTCACCAGGATCAGGCTCTGTGGGAGCGCCACCTCCCCGGCGTGTTCAACATGTGGGTCGCTCTGACCGACGTGTCGCCTGCCAACGGAGGTCTGCACGGCTTTCCGGGCTCGCATGTCCATGGCGTGATCGAACACCGCGAGGACCCCGAGCACCCGTGGCACGAGACCCTGAGCTACAAGGTGCCCGAACTCGGCAAGCGGCACGACTTCGTGCTCAAGCCGGGCGATGCCGCGATGTGGGAAGCCACTTTTGTGCACGGGAGCGAACCGAACACTTCTGACGAGGACCGCCGTGGCATGGTCGTGGTCTTCGCGGACAGCGCCGCGGCGAATTTCCAGGAGCGTGACGTCATGACGCTGGAGCAGATACGTTCCTTCGCCGGGGCTGGAGCCAAGTCGGACTCAGCGTGACCAACGACGGGGTCCAGGTCGAAGAGCGGAACGCCAAGCCAACACTCTGGGTTCCGGGGTTCCGACTCTTCTTCACGGCCCGGGCCACGTCGCTGTTGGGGGACGCGGCGCTCCCGGTCGCGATCACTGCCGCCATGCTGCAGGCCGGCTACGGCATCTCGGGTGTGGGATACGGGCTGGCCGCGCAGTTGGCGCCGTTCGCGGGATTCATGATCTTCGGCGGGGTGCTGTCGGACCGGCTCGGCGCACGGCGACTGATGATCTTCGCGGACTTCGTGCGCCTGGCCGTGCAACTCATCTTGGCCGCCCTGTTGTTGACCGGAAAACCGCACCTCTGGGTGATCCTCGCCCTGCTGGCCATGCTCGGCACCGCCGGTGCACTGTTCCAGCCGGGCGTGGCCAGCGTGACTCCCAGGCTCGCGTCCGACGTGCAGCGAGCCAACGCCACCCTGCGCATAGCGGAGTCATCCACCGTCGTCTTCGGCCCGGCTGTCGCGGGCGGGCTGCTCGCACTGATGCAGCCCGCCGCTGTGATGGCCTTCGACGCCCTGACGTTCGGCGCCAGCGGCTGCTGTCTGCTGCTGTTGCGCCTGGCGCCACTGCCCGAGACCGACGGGCCGAAGGGATCACTGCGCAGCGATCTCGTCGTGGGCTGGCGTGAGTTCGTGGCGCGGCGGTGGCTGTGGCAAGTCGTAGCGGTCTGGACGTTGTTCCAACTGGGTTCCTGGGGGCCGACCCTGACCCTCACCAACGGCATCCTGGTCGATCGACTCGGCGCTTCGACCTTTGGGTTGGTCATGTCCGCCATGGGACTCGGCAGCGTCCTGGGCGGAGTGATCGCGATCAAACTGCGTCCGACGCGACCGCTTCGTGCGGCCACCATCGCCATGCTCGGCTACGTGCTGATCCCGCTGAGTTCGACATTCGACCTGTCGGCTCCGATGCTCGGCGCCTTCTATTGCGTTGGCGGGGCGAGCATGGCGTTCTGGGGCGTCATGTTCCACACCAGCGTACAGACGCACATACCGGTCCAGTTCCTTGGTCGAGTGCACGCCTATGACGCGGCGGGCTCGCTGATGATGAAGCCGGTGGGGCAGGCGCTGGCCGGCCCTGTGGCCGGAGTCGTAGGTGCTGTTCAGCTACTCCATTTCGCGACCGGCACAGGCATCGTGGTTTGTCTTGTTCTTCTGCTGCTGCCTGCGGTCCGTAATCTCTCCGGAACGAGTGTGGGGGACACATATGCGCATTGACATCGCCAGCAGGGCTTCCCACGGAGCCGCGTGGAATGAGGACTTTGCCGCTGCGGCGTTGCCGGCCGTGGGGCGCGGTGGCGTAGCCATCGTGCTCGACGGCGTCAGCGCGCCTGTCGCCCCTGGAACGGGGTGCTCACACGGCACGCCGTGGTTCACCACTTCGGTCGGGGGCAGCCTGCTGGAGCTCGCGGCCAGGATGGACCGGCCCTTCGCCCAGTGTCTGGCCGATGCGATCGCCAGGACGACCGACCAGCACTTCGGAGTATGCGATCTCGGGCATCCGCGCACTCCACAGGCGACGCTGGCGGCGGTCCGCTGGGACATGGACCATCTCGAGTACCTGGTTCTCGGTGACAGCGAGGCGATGGTCGAGACCACGGCGGCAGCTGCGGCGGAGGTGCACTTCCTCCGTGACACGCGCGTAGAGGCCGTCAGGGAACGAGAGGACATGCGGCGCTGGCGGGCTCGGCTCGATGCCCTTCCCATCGGATCCGAGGAGTGGGAGCGCACCACCAAGGAATACCAGAAGTTTGGTGACGCCTTCCGCAATTCAAAAGAGGGCTTCTTCACGGTGGCCGCCGATCCGAGTGTGGCCGCGGAGGCAGTCAGCGGACGCTTCTCGATGGCGGAGCTCGCCGGTGTCGCGCTGCTAACGGACGGCGTGACGCAAATTACCGACATATTCGGCCACAGTGACCGCCGCGAAATCTACCGATCGCTCAAGGCGACCAGTTGCCAAGAGGTGATCGACAAGACCAGGGCGCTGGAGCTGGCCGATGAAGCAGCTACCGAGTTTCCCCGCAGGAAGGCCTCGGATGACGCTACTGCCGTCCTGATCGAGTTCTCTGAGTAACCGTCGTTTCGCTGAGAAGCCGTCGTACTGCAGGAAGTTGGATGAGATATGAACGACGACAACGAACTACTGGAACTCAATCCGTCCCAGCTGCGAAACCACCGCAATTGGTCCGATGCCGAGCTGCCAGAGCGAGTTCAGACGCTCGTCGTGTCGCCGATTGAGCGCACTTCCCTGGACGCCGCAACGCAGGCACTGAGCGAACTGATCAGTGCACACGAGGGACTCCGCAGCCGCTTGTGCCACGACGACCACGGAATCCCGCGGCAGCGGGTGATATCGGCACGTGAGGCACTCGCCACGATCCAGGACAGCATCGAGACGAGGCCCTACGACCCCGACGAGAACCTCTGGACCACGGTTCTGGTTCAGCCACGGGAGTCGTCGGTCAAAGCGGTGTTCTACGTCACGGGGGATCACGTATCCGCGATCAAGCTGAGCCTTTCGCATGTCTTCGTCGATGCGCTCGGCAAGCAGGCGGTGGCCGCCCACCTCGCCGAGTTGCTGCGGAAGAGCGGCAACGCCGCGCACAGCATCACACCGCAGGCGAGCACCTATGCGCAGGGCATCGAGCACCCGGATGTTCAAGAGAGCACCGCGTACTGGAAATCAGTGCTCGCGACCGCGCCGCGGTCTTGCACATACGGTGCGGGAGAGCGGCCGGAGACCGAGCAGGCTCAGGTGTGTCAGGTGCCGCTGGACCGGGGTACGGCGGACCGGCTGGTGGCGACCTACCGTAAGTTGCGCGTGTCTCCGCAGACGGCGTGGGTGGCCGCGCTGAGCACGGTGGTCGGCCTGTTGTCGGGCCAGCATCGGCACACGTTCAAGACCACTCACGGGAATCGTGCGCTGCCGGCGGAATTCCGGGCGGTTGCGCAGATCGCACAACCCTTCTTCTCTGTCGTGGACGGTGACCTTGAGGACACCCTCCGCACGCGACTGGAGAAGTCGGGCAAGGCGCTCGACGCGGGCACCGGAAACACCATGTACGACGCGAACGCGCTGCTGGACTGGATCAATTCCGAGGAGCGCTCAAGTGGCGCGGTGTTCCAGCCCGCCTTCGAAGTGAACTACGTGCCGACGATCCGCCGCGCACACGCATCGTTCCTCTACGGACCGGCCCCGGAGCGGCTGCGGAACGTGGCGATGCGTTACGACCCGGCTGCGGGCAAGCCGGATCTCGCCCTCACCATTCGCCACTTGCCGGATCCGCTCCTCCTGCTCACCGTGCGCGGACCGCTGTGCGCGGAGCGGGACGCCCGGAAGATCCTGGACCACGGACTCACCTTCTTGGAGGCGCTGGGCGAGAATCCCGACCTGCCCATCGCGGAGCTGGGGATCCCGGAACTCGGCGCGCGGAGCTCGCTGCTGTACGGGCACCGAAGCGAGGTCGCCATCGATCCGGAGATGACCAGGCGGTTGCTGCTTTCCGTACGTGGCGTCACAGGTTGCGAACTGACTCCCCGGCACACAGAAGACGGCTCGTTGGTGCTGCACGCGCGGCTGTCGGTGCGCGGCGTGCCGGACGAGAAGGAACTGCGGGCCCAGTTGCGCCGAGCGCAGCCGTGGTATGCGGGTGCCGTTGTTCCTGACGTACTTGTCATCGAGCCCCAGGGCGAGGGCGCCGGAGAATCTGAGGAGGGCGCGTGAGACGGCGGGTTCTGATCACCGGCGGCTGCGGGTACGTCGGATCTGCCCTGGTGAGCAGGCTGGTGCGAGACGGCGGATATCACGTGACCGTTCTCGACAATGGACTGATTGAGGGCTGGCGCATGGAGGGAGGCCCCGTTGACTACATCGAAGGCGATGTGCGTGATATCGATGATTGGTCGGCGGTGCTGAAGAACGTGGACTGCGTGGTTCATCTGGCAGCAGTCGTAGGCGATCCGGCAGGCAGCATCAACACCGAGTTGACCTGGGAGGTCAACTACCTTGCCACCGTGCGGCTGGCCACGGAGTGCCGTAAGGCAGGGGTGGCCCGCTTCGTCTTCGCCTCTACCTGCAGTAATTACGGCGTCGTCGACGATGTGGCGGACATCGACTCACCTCTGCAACCGCAGTCGGTGTACGCGGAATCCAAGGTCCGCGCCGAACACCATCTCCTGGTGAGTCAGGATGTCGGATTCACGCCTGTTATTGTGCGCCTCGCCACGCTGTATGGGTTGGCGCCCCGTATGAGATTTGACCTTGCGGTGAACGTGATGACGGCGCACGCGGTCCGTAACAGCAAGGTCGAAGTCCATGGTGGAAAACAATGGCGGCCATTCCTCCACGTCAACGACGCCGCGAAGGCGCTGCAACTGGCAATGGAAGCAGGCGCCACACCCTCCGTGCCGCAGGTGTACAACTGCGGCTCCGATGCGGACTGCTACCAACTCGGTGACATAGGCCGGCAGATCGCGGCCGAGGTGCCAGGATCTGAAGTCGTCACGTTGGATTCCGTCACCGACGTACGTGATTACCGGGTCAGCTTCGAGCGCATGGAGAAGAACCTGGGGTTTCGTCCGGACATGAAGGTCGTTGATGGCATCAGGGAGATAAGGGACTCGCTCATCGCCGGTGAGTTCACCGATTACACCCATGAGCGTCACAGCGACTATCTGTCCATGTCCGCATCCGTCCAGCGCGGTGATCCGGCTGGACGGTGCCGGTCCGGCCAGGGGCATTCGGACGTCACCACTGATTGCCGCGCAGGAAGTGGTGTATGACCGAGATACACAGTGCACCGACAGCAGTAGCGGGGGACTGGCTGGAAGCGGACCTGTCCGCTGACCCTGAACAGTGGCGTCTCCCGGTTCCGCAGGAAGTCGCATACGAACTGCTCATGTTGGCCCGCGATTTCCTTGACGGGGCAGCGGAGAAGAGCCCCGACGCATCGCCTCCCCCGGTCGGGCCGGCAACGCGTTCCCTGGTCGGGCAGGTACAGCGGCGTCTGGCCGGTTTCCCCGGCTTCGTCCAGCTCACCGGGTTCCCGGTGGACGGCGAGTCCGAACTGGTGGAAGCGGCGTACTGGCTGTTCGGCAGGTTGATCGGTACGCCCGTTTCGCAGACACGTGCAGGAAATTTCATCGCCCGGGTCGAGGACCGAGGGGCGAAGATCGCAGTTCCTACCCAGCGTGGCCACCACAGTTCCAGCGCCCTCCCGTTTCACGCTGATCGTACGGACGTCGTCGGACTGCTGTGCATCCGCGCCGCCGCCGAGGGTGGACACAGCCAACTCGTTTCGAGCAAAGCCCTCCACAACCTCATATTGCGCGAACGTCCCGAGCTGCTGGCGGTGTTGTACCAGACGTTCCCGCACGACCAGCGAGGCGAGGCGCCTCCTGGTCGTCCCGACTGGTGTGACCTTCCTGTGTTCAGCCAGTTCGCAGGGGATTTCTCAGCCCGCTATGTGCGGCGCTTCGTCGAGGGTTCCCAGCGTCATGCGCAGGCACCGCGGCTGACCGCCGAGCAGGTCGCCGCCATGGATCTCATGGACGAGCTGCTCCACCGGCCGGGAGTGGCGCTGCAGATGGAACTGCGGCCGGGCGACATTCAATGCATCAACAACTTCCACATCCTGCACGCCAGGAGCGCCTTCCGTGATGCCGCAGGTCCTGACGAGGGCAGGTTGCTTCTGCGGCTGTGGCTCTCCTTCGCGGACAGTCCTGCCCTGCCGCCCGCATACGCCGACATGTACGGCAGTACCACCGGCGGCGCGTACCGGGGCGGGGTGTGTGCGGCAGGTGCTGGTCTGACTCGGGCAACGAAGAGGGGCGACCATGAATGACCGGGCGGTGCGCATCGTCGACGCCACGCTGCGGGAAGGAATGCAGGCTGCCAACGGCGCCTTCACCACAGAGCAGAGCGTGGAAGTGGCTCGATCTCTCATAGCGTGCGGCGTCGACATGGTGGAATGCGGGCACCCCGCGATCGGCCACCAAGAGCAGCTTCGGGTGGCAGCCGTAGTGGAAGCCAGCGGTGCGGTGCCTGTTCTCGCACACGCCAGGGCGAACAACAACGACGTCGATGCGGTGGCCAAGACCGGTGCCGACTGGGTGGGCATTTTCCTCGGGGTGAACGAGATTTCACTCAACAGCAGGCTCCCCGGCTACAGCAGAGACGACGTGCACCGCAAGATCGACGAATCCATCGGATGCGCACGGCAATTGGGCCTGAAAGTGCGGTTCACCGTCGAGGACAGCAGTCGTACCGACTTCGACCTACTGGTGGCGACGTACACCAGAGCGGTCAAAGCGGGCGCTGACCGGATCTGTATCGCCGACACCGTAGGGGTGCTGGAACCGGGGGCCATGGGCGAACTCGTGCGGAGGCTGGTGTCGAGCGGCCTCGACGCCGAGATCGAGGTGCATCTGCACGACGACAGAGGTCTCGCCCTCGCCAACGCACTCGCAGCCATCGACGCCGGCGCCACCTGGGTTTCCACCTCGGTGAACGGGCTCGGAGAGCGCTCCGGAATCGTTGATCTGGGCGCGCTGCTCGCCAACCTGCACCACAGGGGCAGCCGCACGTGTGCGGACGGTCAGCGGCTGCGCGACCTCAGCCGTCGCGTCGGCGCCTACTCCCGGTCGGCGCCGGACGACCGACGGCCCGTCATGGGCAAGAACGCATTCCGCCATGTGTCCAAACTCCATCTCATGGCGGTGGAACGCGATCCCTCCTCCTACGAGTGGATTGCTCCTGAGCTGTTCGGAGCCGAACGGTTCATCGGCGGTGACGGACTGCCGAGGACCGCGGCCGAGTGGATCGTCAAGCCGCCGATCGTGTCCGCGACGGAACTGCGTCACCACCGCGCAGGACCCGGCGACCGATTCGTCCTGGTGGACGACAGGTTCGTGGCCGGCGCCGGCCAGTACTGCATCGCCCGCCGCATCCCCGAACTCGACAACTACGGTGCCGGGCACGTCGATGGCCATGTGCACCACTGCGACAGCCTGTTCGTCTTCCTCGGTACCCAGGAGGAGTACCAGGGTCTCGAAGTGGACGTGCACCTGGGCGAGGAGTCGTTCCGGGTGCTCAGCCCGGCCGCGGTGTTCATCCCCTCGGGGGTGCGGCACAGCTACCAAGTGGTCGCCGGTTCCGGCACCTACCTCAACCACGTCCTGGCCGGCGACTACAACAGCAGTCTCCTCGATCCGCCGGTCTCCGGCAGCGGGGACTGACCGTGTGCGGCGTGGTGGGTGTCTCGCTGACACCGCACACGGGGCAACGGCCGGCCGGCGAAGTCGCAGCCGGGATCCTGGAGCAGCTACTGCATCGCGGGCCGGACGGCTGCGGCCTCGTCGATCACGGAACCGCGGCCTTGGGGATGGCCCGGCTCCGGATCCGGAGCAGACAGCAGGACTCCGTGCCCTTCGCCGGGTCGGATGTCGTCTTCGCGTTCAACGGTGAGGTCTACCGTGCCGACGGCCGCGTGCCGCAGGGCGGTTTCGAAGAGGCCCGGCGGGCCGGCGAACCGGACGCGGCAACCGCGGTGGACGGGATGTACGCGGTGGTCAGCGGGGGCCCTGACGGGACGCTGCGGGCCGTGCGCGATCCGCTGGGCATCAAACCTCTCTACCTGCGCGAATCACCGGACGGCGTCGCTGTCGCTTCCGAGGTGGGGCCACTGGTGGATGTCTTCGGCCGGGCTCCGGTCAGGCCTGCGGCGTTCGCGCAGTTCCTGCTCAGTGGGCGCCGAGTCGTCGACGGCGGATCGTTCTTCGAGGGGATCAGAGCGGTCAGGCCAGGAGAGCGGCTGACCCTGCGCGACGGGCGGATCATGCAGTCGGTCCTGACACCTCCGAGGCCTTCTGCCCCCGGCATGCCCGAGCCGGCGGAGCTGCGGGCCGCCCTCGAGACGGCCGTCGATCAGATGCTGCTGACCGACCGCCAGGTGGGTCTTGCCGTCAGCGGTGGTTTGGATTCCACCTTGGTGGCCCGGCTGCTCGCGCGGCGCGGCGTCCGCGATCTGCCCACGGTCAGCGTCCGGCCCCAGGACACCGGCGACGGGGTCAGCGACCTCAGCGACCTGGGTCTTTCCGATGGCGTCATCGGAACCTGGCGGCACCGCTCGACTTCGTTCGGCCCGGCTGACCTGCTCGCCGGGCTGCCGGCCGCAGTCCGGTCGATCGGTGAACCGGTGGCCATGTCGAGCCTGCCGATGTACCGGGCGCTGGCGGAGCTGGCCAAGGCCAGTGGGATCACGGTGCTGCTGGTCGGTGAAGGAGCGGACGAGCTGTTCGCCGGCTACCACCGCTACCGGGCGCTCTACGCCGGTGCGTTCACGGATCCCGTCGACTTCTACCTCCCGGACGAGCGGCTGGAACTTGTCACCGCACTCCTCGGAAGAGACGCGTGTGCCGACGCCACCGGAGAGCTGAGGAGGGCGATAGGCCGATCGCGGGCGGCCGCCGCGGAACGCCACGGCATCGAGCCCGGCGTCGTCGATGTGGTACGGGAGCACGAGTACGAGCACAGCCTCGAACCGCTGCTGCGTCGCACCGACCATCTGTTGATGGCCGAGGGCATCGAAGGCAGAACGCCCTTCCTGCACGGTGGAGTCGCCGAACTCGCCAGGCGGTACCCGGCGCATTCGCTGGTGCGTGGCAGCCTGACGAAGGTGGCGCTGCGCGAGGCGTTCGCCGACCTGCTCCCGCCGTCCTACAGCGTGCAGCCGAAGCTGCCCTTCCGCGCCCCCGTTCGCGAGTGGCTACGGGGCGGCCTGCTGCCGCGGGTGGACCGGACTCTGGCCGACGCCACCGAGTCGCTGCACCAGCGCCTGGGTGTGCGGCCTGCGGGAATGCTGCTGTTGCGTGAGCGTCTGGCCGCCGGTGACGCGGTGGCCTCCACCCTGGCGTTCGCGCTGTTGTCCACCGTGGAGTGGTTCTGCTGGCTGGATGACTCCGCGGCCAGGAGCGAGGCGTCGGTCAGTGTCTAGACACCGCCGGCTGATCGTCGCGCTGCACGGGTACGGCGGGACGGGGGCGGGGATCGCCGGAGTCCTGGCCGCGGCTGCGGACGACAGCGAGGGCCAGGACATCCGCACGGTGGTCGTCGGCCCGGACGGGCCGTGCACACCCAGGTTCGCCCGGGAGGGGCAGGCCTGGTTCGAAATCTCCTCGCAGCCTTCGGTGATCGCGGAGCGGTCCCGCCGGGCCGCCCCCGCCGTGGCCGAATACATCGCGCGGATGCAGCAGCGCCACCGGGTACCGGCGCGGCATACCGGTGTCGTGGGGTTCTCCCAGGGCGCTTCGGTGGCCGCCATGGCGTTGGCCGGCTCGTCACTGTGCGAGCGCGCCGTGCTGGCCTGCGGCCGGATACCGGCTCCGGACACCGGGCACGCAGGACCTGACGTCCTGGTGGTGACCGGAGGGCGCGACCGGTTCGTGCGGCACGACGCGGTCCGCGCGGATCTGGACTCGGGATATGGTCGGCGCGCCCGCCATATCGTGCTGCCCGAACTGGCACATGAATTCACCGAAGAAGTTGCGCGGATCGCCTTGGCCTACCTTACGAGCGCGGAGAGTTGAGCTATGGACTACATCAAGGAAATGCGCAACCTGGTGGGAACCAGGCCTCTGCTTCTTCCCGGAGCACTCGTCATCGTGGAAAGGGAAGACGGAAGGATCCTCCTCACCCGGCGCACCGACACGGGTGAGTGGAGTCTGCCCGGCGGTCACATGGAGCCTGGTGAGACCATCCAGGACACGGCGCGGCGAGAGGTCCGGGAGGAGACCAACATCGAGGTCGGCGACCTGGAACTGGTCGGAATCTTCTCCGGGCAGAATTTCTACTACAAGTACCCCAACGGGGACGAAATCTTCAAGGTCACGATCGTCTATTCGGCGCCACTCCTGCCGAGCGAGGTCCGCCCCGATCTCAGCGAGGTTCTGGAACTCTCCTATTTCGACGTCGGCCGGCTGCCCGACAATCTCTTCGACCAGGAGCGCACCATCATCGAGGCGTACGCCAAGTCTCGTACGGCGGAGTAGCGGATGACGGGGCGTACCCGGCCCGAGGTCTGACACGGTACGCCCCGCAGCCTCCTCCAAGAACTTCCGTGGGGCTGCGCTACGACGAGGCCAGCCACACCCCCGACGGATCCCCGAAAGCTTCCGCGGCCCGGTCCCAGATGATCTCGCCCCGCCTGATCGTGACGTCCGGGCGACCGGTGAAGGTGGATCCCTCGTACGCGGACCAGCCGCACTTCGACTGCACCTGGTCTGCCGTCATGAACCACGTCGCCGCACTGTCGAAGACGACGAAATCAGCGTCGTACCCCACATCGAGGCGGCCCTTGCGTGAGCCGAGGCCGAACATCTCCGCGGGGTGCTGCGAGCAGAGGCGTGCGATGAGACCGAGGAGTTCGTCGGGCGTACGGTCCGGCCAGCGGCGGCGCATTCCCGTGAAGACCGCGGGCAGCAGTTCCTGAACGCCGGGCAGGCCCGGCGGGGCGTCGGCGGGGGAGAGTGTCTTCTCCTCGGCCGTGTGGGGGGCGTGGTCGCTGCCCAGGGTCGCCAGATCCTGGTGGAGCAGCGCCTCCCAGAGGCGGCTCTGGTCGTGCTCCTCCCGGATCGCGGGGCTCAGCCTGATACGGGCGCCCAGGCGCCGGGTGTCCGTCCGGGTGAACGAGAGGTGATGCGGAGTCGCCTCGAAGGTGAGGGGAAGGCCGGAGTGCCGGGCCGCTGCCAGGAGGTCGCATTCCTCGGCGGAGGAGACGTGCAGGACGTGGGCCGCGGTGCCGTACCGGCGGACCAGTTCCGCGATACGGGCCGCCGCGACGATTCCGCCGCTGCGCGGGCGGGCCGGCTCGTACGCGGAGTACGAGAGCGGCGGCGGCAGATAGGTGTCGAGGAGCGAGAAGACACCGCCGTCCTCTCCGTGGAGCACGACACGGATGCCGTGGTCCGCGGCCACAGAGAAGATCTTGCTGAGCACGCTGTGGTCGTGGATGACATCGGGGGCCGTGTGGTGGCCGGCCATGAAGACCTTGACGGAGGTCGCCACCCGCGGGTCGAGGTCGGCCAGAGCGTCCACGCTCTCCGCACGTACCCCCATGTGGAAGCGGAAGTCCACCAGAGATCTGCCCTCGATGAGGGCGGCCTTGCGGAAGGCGCCCGCCGTGTCGTGCAGGGGCGGGCGCGTGTTGGGCATGTCGATCACCGTTGTCACCCCGCCCGCGGCAGCCGCCCGGCTGCCGTGCTCCCAGTCCTCCTTGTGCGTGAGGCCCGGGGTACGGAAATGGACGTGGGAGTCGATCAGGCCGGGCAGGATGTGGCGTCCGGCGGCGTCGATCACGCGCGTGGCGGGCGGCAGAGGAGCGGTCGCGGGGAGGACCGCCGCTATCCGGCCATCCCGTACGGTGACCGTGCCCGTGCGCACACCCTCCGGGGTGACCAGCTGTCCCCCGTGGAGGACCAGGTCCAGCCGGTCCGGTTCGCGATTGTCGGTCATGGCGGGAAGCCCTCCTGGGTAATCAGCTTCAGGCAGAGTTCGTTGGTGGGACCCATCAGGCCGACAGCGCGAACGTCCCGGGCCAGTCGGTTGACGGGGTGGTCGCGCAGGAAGCCCGCGCTGCCGAGCAGTCGCTGCGTCAGCAGGCAGACCTCCTCGGCGACGGTCGACGCGATCACCTTGCTGTGCAGGGTCGCCAGACCGGGGCGGGCGTTGTCGCGGCGGCCCGCGCTCTCGACCGCGGCGCGTGCGCTCTCCACGCGTCCGGCCAGCTCGGCGAGGTGCCGGACGGCGAGGGGGTCGGCGCCGCGCTTGCGGACGTGAACCTCGGCCAGCCGGTGGACCGCGTCCGCAATCCCGACGGCGACGGCTCCGAGGGTCGCACCCGTCTCGCGGACCCCGGCGATGATGGACGCCGCCTTGCCGAGCGGGCCGAGAGCGGCTCCGGCAGGGACGAAGCAGCCGTCGAGTTCGACGGATCCCGTGGCAGAAGCCCGCATGCCCACCAGGTCCATGTCGATGTCCGCGACCAGCCCCGGTGTGTCCGCTTCGACCAGGAAGAAGCTCTGGCCGTCGCTGCCGTACGTGGTGTCCGTGGAACCGGGCCGGGAGGTCTGTGTCAGTACGAGGTACACCTGCGCGAGCCCGGCCCCGGTGGTGAAACTCTTGGAGCCGTTGAGCACCCAGCCGCCCGGCACGGCAACCGCCTCGGTGGCGATGTTGCGCTTGTCCGCGGACGCGCCCGTCTCGCTCCACGCCGACGCGGCCAGCCAACGGCCGTCGGCGAGGCGCGGCAGCCAGTGCGCGCGCTGCTCGTCGGAGGCCCATTCGGCGATCCGGGAGGTGACCGCGAAGTGCTGGAAGAGGATGATGGCGACGGACGGATCGAGGCCGGCGACCTGCTCGACGACCCGGTTCACCAGGAGGGCCCCGCCGCCGTCACCGCCGAACTCGCGCGGCACGGCCGTGGCAAGGATGCCGGATGAGCGCAGGGCGTCCAGGACGGCCCGCGGTAGCCGTCCTGCGCGGTCGGCCTCGGCCGCGTGCGCGTGCAGTACGTCGTAAAGGGCGGCGTACCGCCGGCCGAGTACGGTGCGGTCGGTGACGGCCGGTGGTGCGGTCACACCGTCAATGGCGTCCATGAGGTGGCCTCCTCAGCAGTGTCGTAGGGGTGGACAACAAGGTCGGTGAGAGGGGCGTCGGGTCCGATCGCGAACGGACCCGAGAGCAGCCGCGCCTGTTTCCTCCTGACGCTCACCCACTGGAGGAGCGCTTCGGGCTGCTGGTGATCGGACCTGACCTCCGCCACCGCGCGGCCACCGGCGGTGTCGATCTCTATGCGGGCCGAATCCTGAGCCGTCCCGCGGTGGAGGCGCCCGGGCACGGTGCCCGGCACGGTCGCGGCAGTGGCCAGGCACGTGGTGCCGGTCAGCGCGAGGGTGGGATGCCAGGAGGGGACCGAGATGGCCCGCGCGGACAGCCGGTTCTGCTCGTACGAGCCCACGGCCGCGACCTTGGGGAAGACACCGGCGGGGTCCATCTCCAGCATCGCCGAGGCGGCCCGCCTGATGCCCTGCATCTCCTCGAAGACCTCGCGCCCTGCGCCGAACAACGCGGCCCGGGTGTGCAGTCCCAGATCCTGGGCGTCGACGAAGACGTAGGGGTTTCCCAGTGAGACGAGTGAGACGTCGTACTCCGCCCCGGCCGCGGTCACCCGGTCGAGCGGGCGACCCGTCATCAGTACGCTGCTGAGCGCGGTGCCCGGCTGCTGCACTAAGTGCAGGGTGAAGCTGCCGCTGCCGCGGCGGGATTCGTCCACCTCGCAGACGATGTGGTCGCCGTTGTTGAGGACCCGCAGCCGTACGCGGTCTCCCGGCGCGGGCCGCGCCACCAGCCGTCGGGCGCCGGCGACGAGCACCGAGGCCACGATCGAGTGGCCGCAGCTGCCGTGGAAGTCAACCGCGTCGAGCGATTCGGGCAGGCACTGGACGAACCGGTAGTCGAGGTCGAACAGGGGATGGGGCGAGGCCGAGATCAGTGCGATCTTCAGGGTGTTCTGGTGCCCGTCGCGCACGAGCTGACGGCGCACCTCGGTCAGGAGCGGACGCAGCAGGTGGTCGGCTCGGGGGAGGCCTTCGGCGTCGAGCACCAGGGTCGGACACGGCGCCCCCGACGCTTCGGCGAGGTATCCGATCATGCAGCCAGCCCACCGCTCAGGGCGGCGGCCGTCGTGCGTCCCGTCGCTCCGGAACCCGTCGCCGGAGCGAACTGCTCCAGCCACAGTTCGTGGACCAACAGCGACCACAGGGCCAGCGCCGACCGGTCGTTGGGGCGGGCGGCCTGCTCGGCGAAGAGCCGGTCCACCGCAACCGGGTCGAGCAGGGCGTGCCGGCGCAGCCGCGCCGGCTCCAGCAGGTCCCGGGCGAAGGTGTGCACAGCAGTTCCCGGAACCAGCATCGCGGCGATGGGCAGCGTGAACGGCTGTTTGGGCCGTGCCAGCACGGAGTCGGGCAGCAGCCCTTCGGCGGCCGCGTACAGCACGCGCTTGACCCGGCCGTCCCGCACTTTGAACGCGGTGGGCAGGCCGGTCGCGCAGCGCACCACCGAAGGCTGGCAGAACGGCAGCCGGGCCTCGACGGAGGCCGCCATGCTCAAGTGGTCCACCCTGCGCAGGTGGTAGGCGGGCAGCCGGCTTCCGGTCTCGAATGCCGTGAGGACCTCCAGCCGGTCCCCATCAGCCGAGCCGAGCGTGTCGGCGATCCGGTCGGACGCGGACCGCCGGGACCGGATGAAGTCCCGGTAGGCGGGTGAGTACAGGTTCTCCCGCACGGCACGCGGCACGGCCGCGAGCGCGTCGAGGTACCCGGTCACCCAGTCGCCGTCGGCCGGCACGTCGAGAGCCGTCCGTATCCGGTCGTAGCCCGAGAAGAGCTCGTCCGCGGCGTCGCCGGTGAGGGCGACCCGGAATCCGGCGTCCCGCACCGCGGTGAACAGCGCGTACGTGGAGAGCGTGATCGGGTCGGCGTTGGGCTGGCCGAGGTGCCAGACGACGTCCTGGAGCAGTGCGGGGAAGTCTCCCGGGTCGATCTCCACCTGATGGTGGCGGGTCCCGCTGCGCCGGGCGACCTCGCGGGCGAAGTGCCGTTCGTCGTGCGGCCACTCGCCCGTGTAGGCAATGTTGAAGCTGTGCAGTTGCGGGGCCGACTCGGCGGCCAGGGCGGTCACCAGGCCGGAGTCCAGGCCACCGCTGGTGATCACCGAAACCGGTACGTCGGCATGGATCAGGCGTTCCGTCTCGAGGCGCAGCAGTTCGCGTACCCGGGCGGCGGCTTCCGCCAGGGTGGCGGGGGCATCGGCGGCCGGCGGCGCCGGGCGGCGGATCGGACGCAGTCCCCGGGAGCGCGTGACGGTCAGTGTCGTGGCGGGCGGCAGGACCCTGATCCCCTCGAACATCGTGCGCTCGCCGAAGGGGGTCTTGGTGGACAGATACTCGTCCAGACCTGCCTCCCGTACGCGGGCGGGGACTCCGGGGAAGGCGAGCAGGGCGGGCAGTTCGGAGGAGAAACACAGCTGCGCGGTGCGCTCGTCCCAGTGGTAGTACAGCGGCTTCATCCCCACCTCGTCGGTGGCCAGCAGCAGGGTCGGCTCCCCGCGCAGGTCCACCACGGCGATCGCGTACATGCCGTCGAGGTGCTGGGTGAAGTCCGGCCCGTACTCGGCGTACAGCGCGGGGAGTACGGATCCGTCACAGGAGTCGTCGAAGCGGTGGCCGAGCGCGGCGAGGCGTGCGCGCAGCTGGGCGTGGTTGTAGATCTCGCCGTTGAAGACGACGGCGAGGTGCGGGCCCAGCCGGTACGGCTGGGCGCCGCCGGACGGGTCCGTGATGGCGAGCCGGTTGGCGCCGAGCGCCCAGCCCGCCCCTACGGCGCAGCTCTGGGCGTCGGGGCCGCCGTGCTGCTGGACGGCGGCCACCGTCCGCAGCTCGTGGCGGGACACCTGGGCATCGAAGTGACCGAAGATTCTGCACATGCCGGACTCACCTCACCTCGGGCGACACACGGGCCCGCTGGTAGAGCATCGGATCGAAGGGGGTCGGCCCGCCGCAGGTGGCGAACCGGGGGCCGGCCGGATCCGCGCCGTCGTGCCGGGTGCCGTGCGGGACGCCCGGGGAGGCGTAGAGGACGTCGCCGGGTGCTGCGTCGTACCAGCGGTCCTCAAGGTAGAGCTGGCCCTCTCCCTCGATGACGATGAACGCTTCCTCGCTCTCGGGGTGGATGTGCACGTTGAAGTACTCGCCCGGGCTCATCACCCCGCAGTGCAGGCAGAGTTGGGGCGTGCCGGTGCCCGGCCAGAAGAGGAAGTTCATCGTGGCGGTGCGGTCGGAGGCCGCGGCGTGGCCGGTGCCGCCGAAGCCGCGCAGCTGGGTTTCCTCGTTCCACAGCGTGCTGAAGCGGCGGGGGTCCGTCCCCGGTCGTCGCCCGTCGAGCAGTCGGCTGCGCCATACGTACGCGGTGAGAGTGCCGCCCGTGTGCGCGGTGAGCGAGTACGAGTCCCCCGTGGGCGCGTACACGGCGCTCGCTCGCGCGATCTCGGCCTTCTCGGTGCCCGAGGTCGCGGTGCCCGAGCCGTCGAAGACGACAACGACGTTCTCCTCGTCCGGAGCGTCCCGGGGGTGCCACTCGGCGCCCGGCGGCACCCGGACCACGTCGAGGCGGACGATGCGTGCGCCTAGGCCGGGGCCCACGGCGGTGGCCACGTCGCATCCGTTCTCCGGCCGGAACTCCAGTCCGGCCGCCCGGACTATGGCCCCGTTCGCTCGCTCGGCGGTCATCCGGCACCCTCCTCGGATGCCGGGACGCCACCCTTGCCCCAGTGGCTCCGCTCCACATCACGGACGATCACGGTGACCGCCTCGGCCGGGCAGCCGGCGATGCGGGACACCGAAGCGGTGACCTCCTCGATCAGTTCGCGGCGTTGCTCGTGCTCGGTTCCACTCCACCAGTCGACGGTGACAACAGGCATGGCAGGGCCTTCCATGGGGCGGGTACGGGAGAAGGGGCGCGGGAGCGCCGGTGCGAGCCGGACGACGGGTCAGACGACCTCGGGCGAGAGCCCCGCGGCGATGTAGAGGTTCGCGTCGTACGGCACGGGGCCGCCGACGGAGATGAACTGCGGGGCCGCGTCGGGGCCGTCGGGGTTGCGGGTGCCGTGCAGGACCCCGGAGCGGGCGTACACGCCGTCGCCGGGCTCCATGTCGAGCCACTGGTCACCGAGGAAGAACTGGCCGCGGCCCACGAGGGCGAACAGGGCATCCTCGGCGCCCGGGTGTCCGTGGATGTTGAAGGTGTTCCCCGGAGCGGCCACCCCGCTGTTGATGCACAGGTGGGCGCAGCCGTTACCGGGCCAGTGCGGGAAGTTCATGTACGCGCGGGACTCGTTGTCGACCGGGGCGATCTCGCCGGTACCGGCGAACTTGCGGATGGCCGAGGTCGAATCGTGCACGGTGTTGAAGAGCGTGGGGGCGGTGCCGCGCGGTGCGCCCTCGGGGAGCGGAGCCCGCCAGAAGTACACCGTCAGCTCCTCGCTCGTGGCGGTGAAGGAGACGGGGCGGCCGGTGGGCGCGTAGGCGGTGGAGCCGCCGCTCACGTCGGTGGTCTCGCCGCCGACCTGGGCGCGTCCCAGGCCCTCGAAGACGATGGCGGTGGTCTCTTCGGTGGTGTACTGGTCGGGCCTCCAGCTGGCGCCCTGCGGGATCCGTACGATGTCGACGGAGACGTACTCCGCTCCGACGTGCGGGCCCACGGGACGGCTGATCAGGCAGCCGGCCTCCTCGGTGAACTTCAGCTCCTTGCGGCGGATGATCAGGCCGAAGTCAGGGTGCTGCGCCATGGTGGTTCCTCTCGGTGGAGTGGGACACAGGGTGGGCGGATCAGGGTGCCGACACGTGGCGAGTGACGATCGACGCCAACTCGCCCATGGGCCGGTCCAGGGCCGCGTCGAGGGCGGGCACGAGCCGGTCGCCGTACAGCCCGGCGTACAGCGGCAGCGATGGTTGGCCGCCCTGTTCGGTGAGGGCCGCGCCCAGTTCTCCGGGCAGCGGCAGCAGCCGGTCGAGGCTGATGCCGGCGACCCCGAGGAACTGCGGCGGCTTGTGGGGCTCGCCGAGCTCCGCGAAGAACCGGGACAGGACACCGGTCATCTCCGGCTCGTACGACGCCATCCGGTCGGCGCCGATGGCAGCGGAGGGGCCCATCCGATGGGCATGCCCGACGTTGATGTAGTTCGGGCAGATCAGGGTGGTCTCGGGCCGCAGCGGATCGGGGGCGCCCAGCTGTCCGGCGGCGTCGGCGGTCAGTTCCTGGAGCAGGTGGTCAGGACCGATCCTGCGGAGTGTGAAGCCCTGCCGGTAGAGGGTTTCGTGCCAGCGGGGGAACTGCCCCTGACGCAGGGAGAACGCGTTCATGAGGTCGACGGGGATCTCGACGGTTCCGTGCGGGAGGTGCAGGCCCACCTCCCGCTCCAGGGCCATCCGGTACATCATCGCGAAGTAGGCGAAGTTGGTGGCGTGCCGGGCCAGTCGCACGGCCCGTGCGTCGCAGGGCGCGAGTTCCCCGCCCTCGGGCGCCTCCGTGCCCGTGGCCTGACCAGGTACGGGCTGGGTCAGCAGAACCCGGTGCTTGAAGCGGGGTTGCTTGCTGAACAGCTGGGTGCGTGCGAGCCGTCCCCGTGCGTTCAGCCGCCACCAGACGTGCGGCTTCCAGCGGTTGTCGCTGAGGTTGTTGTGGGTCAGCTGGGTCCGCAGGTGTGATCCCTCGCCGCCGTCGGCGCTGCCCGCGGTGGCGGTCAGCAGCCGCAGGCAGAACCAGGGAAAAGTGACCATGGGGGCGAAGGCGTTCATGCTCACATGGGTGGAACTGTGCACCACCATCGGTGAGTTGATGAATCGGTGCAGGGAGCCGTCGTCCCAGCCGAGCAGGGCTCGTACCTCGTCCCTTTCGGCGGCCGGGGCCCGGTGGACCCGCTGCTCGTTCTCCCGTACGAACTCGGCCAGTTCCTGGCGGCGTTCGCGCGTCCCGGAGTCGGGGGGCCCGGCCGGCTGGAAGGCGCCGATCGCCTCGCCGAGCGTGGGGCCCGCTGGTGCGGCGTCGGGCCGCGCCGGGCCGGGGGCGACGGTCAGGGGCGTACCGGTCAACGCCCCGCCTCCTCGGCCGGCTTGACCGCGACCACGGCCCAGGTGCGATGCGGGGCGCGCAGGACGTCACCGGGGAAGCGGTCACGCACGATGCCGCCCAGATCGGCGGTGAACGCCTCGACCCGCTCAGCGGTGAGGCTCGCGCCCACGCCGGCCCGGATCCGCCCGGTCCATGCCTGCGGGGTGTACGGCACGTCGAGATCGAAGGGGAACGTCTCGATGGCGCCGAAGCCGGCGGTGGCCCTGGGAGCGTCGAACCAGTGCCGGCACTGGCCGGCCGACACCACGTCGAACGAGGCGTCGGGAAGCCCGGTGTCCTCGGCCGTGGCCACCTCGTACGCGATCTCCACGGCGGCCTCCCGGTCGAGTCCCCGTGCCTGTTCGAGCAGTGCGGCGGCGTGGGCCGATTCCGGTGACCCGTGCCCCGGCCCGGGCGAAGAGCCGGGCGAGACTGCCGGTCCCGATGCCGAGGTCCAGCACGTCCCGGTCCCGCACCTCGGCTCCGAGGCGGCGAGCCGCTCGACGATCTCCGGAGGGAAGCCGGCGCGGTGACGGGTGCAGTCCTCGGCCGTCAGTCCGAAGTCCGGGTTTATTTCAGTGGACACGCAGCCCTCCGGTTCTGTGCGTACGGAACGGATGTGCGGGAAATTCAATTGATCAACGGACGTGAAGGTACCCGCAGTCGATGGCCATGGCAATGAGTCGAAAAGTGAAGCACGTCACATGGCAGTCGTGCG
Source organism: Streptomyces sp. NPDC008125 (assembly GCF_042957125.1). NCBI lineage: Bacteria > Bacillati > Actinomycetota > Actinomycetes > Kitasatosporales > Streptomycetaceae > Streptomyces > Streptomyces sp. NPDC008125. Next base: position 256,345 of record NZ_JBIBHR010000001.1, on the reverse strand, counting down.
GTCCGATCGATACATTCGCGAACGAATGGAAGAAGCATTCTCCGATAATTCCTCACAGGAGCAATCCATGCAGAAGCCCGTTGCCGTTCTTCACGTCGGATGGATGCCCAGGGCCGTCGCAGCGCTCATCGCGGCCGGTGCGAACGTGACCTGCGCCGTCGCCCCCGCCGATGCCGTGGCCGCCCGGGCGGCCGGCGCGGCGACGGTCGTCGTGCCGCAGCCCTCGCAGGTGGAGGGCGTGCTCTCCGGGCTCGCGCGCGACGGCCTGGCCCTCGCCGACTACGACGTGATCTGCAGCGTTCTGGAGTTCTGCCTGGTCCCGGCCGCGGTGTTGCAGGAGCTGGCCGGGCGGTCGCAGGGTGCGGCCCTGCGCACGCTGGCCATGCGCGACAAGTACGTACAGAAGCAGTTGGTACGGGGTGCCGGGGTGCCCGCGGCGACGAGCGAGGTGCTGGAGTCGCTGGCGGCGGCGGACCCGGCTGCCCTCACGTTCCCGAAGGTGCTCAAGCCTCTCGACGGTGGCGGCGCCCGGCACACCTATGTGCTCACCGACGAGAAAAGCGCGCGCGAATGCATGGCCCTGGCTGCTGTCGGCGGCGAAGGGCCATGGCTACTGGAGGAATACATCGACGGAACCGAGTTCCAGGTGGACGGGCTCGTCCGGAATGGTGAAATAAAGGCCCTTTCAGTCTCCCGCTATCTGCAGAATCTCATCGAAGTGCACGAGGGCGGAATGGTCGCCCATGTGGCGCTGCCGCCCGCCGAATACCCGCGGTTGTACGAGGAAATTCGGGATGTTGCGGAAACCTCCTTCAAGGCGTTGGAGTACCAGGACGGCCCGTTCCATCTGGAGGTGTTCCAGGAGACGGCCGGCGGGCGGATCGTCTTCGGCGAGTGCGCGGCCCGGGTGGGCGGGGGCCGCACCGACGACGTGATGGAACTTGCCTTCGGGGTCAACCTCCGATCCGAGTGGGCCCGGCTGATGCTCGGCAGCCCCTCCGCGTTGGCCGCGCCCGCCTCCCACACCACCGAGGGCGCCTACGGCGGCATGAACCTGCCCGCCCCGGCGGGCCGGGTCCTGGCCATGCCCGGCCTGGACGAGGTGCTGGCCCGACCGGGTGTGGTGCGGGCCCAGTTCGACATCGCGCCCGGCCAGGTGATGCCGGACGTCACCGCCGCCTCCCACCTCAGGGCCGGTCTCGCCGTCGTCCGGGGTGCGGACGACAGCGAGGTGACGGCCCGGATGCGTGACCTCGCCGACTGGTTCGCCGGAAGCGTCGAGGTCGCGCCCACCGTCACAGAGTGAGCAGGAGCTCCGACAGCGGCCGGTCCGGCTGCCCGGTGAGCAGGCCCAGCGCTGTCACCAGGCGGCCGGCGAAGTCGCTGACGCACGCCGCCGGGTACTCGGACGCGTAGTGCAGGACCTGGAGCCGCAGCGTCTCGCCCTCCCGCAGCAGCCACATGTGCAGGCCGGGGGAGTCCGCGTCCTCCACGAGGTGATACGGACTCACCTCGACGCCGTCGCCGAAGCCGAGGCCGGAGCCCCATACGTCGTTGTACATGAAGTACACCCCGGGGTCCTTGCGGAAGCCGGCGGGCAGTTGGGGCCAGATCCCGCGCCGGACGTACATGGCGGGCATGTCGCCGTGCGCCGTGGCGCCCAGGATGCTCTCCCGCACGGCGCCGACCAGGTCCCGGAAGGAGCCGGAGAGGTCCACGTCGGTGGTGGGGAAGACGCCGTTGGCGAACCAGCCGACGGTGTCCTGGTACGCGCCGTCCAGCCGGTTCGCGTTGGTGGTCAGCAGGGTGACGCGCGGCCGTCCGGTGACGTGGGCGACCAGCGCCTTCACCACGGCCATCGAGACGCAGTAGGGCGTGGCCCGCAGGGCCAGGGATGCCTCCCGCAGCGTCCGGGCGGTCTGCGGTGCCACGTCCAGGACCAGCGAGGAAGGCTGAGTCAGCTCCCCGGTGCCCTGATGGCCGGGCAGTCGCAGCCCGAAGTCGGCTGCATCCGAGGGAAGTTGGCTCTGCCAGTACGAGGTCAGCTCTTGCTGCCGGCCACTCTCCCAGTGCTGCCACTGCCCGGCGGCCCACTCCGCGTAGGCGCCGGATCCGGCGGTTGGAGCGGGGAGTTCACCGGCCGTATAAGCGGCCGACAGGTCTCTGGCGAAGGTGTCGAGCGACCAGCCGTCCGCGATCATGTGGTCGAAGACGAAGACCAGCATGTGTACGTAGGCCTCGCGGCGGACGGTGAGGGTCCGCCACAGCGGGGCCCGCGAGCGGTCGAAGGGCCGGCGCACGTAACCGCGCAGGAACTCGTCGAGTTCCGCGTCCGGTATCCCCTCGTCGTCCCTCGTCTCCAGGCTGACCTCAGGACAGGGCTCCACCGTCAGCAGCGCGCTGTCCCCCGCCGCCCGGAACGAGGTGCGCAGCGACTCGTGCCGCTGTGCCACCTGGCGCAGCGCCGCGCCAAGCCGGTCGGTGTCGAGCGGGCCCGTGACCCGGTACACGACGTGGAACTGCAGGAGGGGCGCCTGCGGATCGCGCAGCGCGGACAGCAGGGCCCACTCCTGGGCCATGGCAGCCCGGCCGCGGTGGGCGGTGTCCCGGCCGGTCGCCGCCCCGGTGCCGAGGGACTGCCCCGCCGTGACCCGCTCGGCCACGTCCCCGATGCTCTGCGCGGTGAAGAACGCCTGGGCGGGTACCTTCACGCCGAGTTCGCGCTCGATGCGGCCCAGCACCTGGAGGGCGAGGATGCTGTCGCCGCCCATGTCGTAGAAGTTGTCCTCGGCCAGGACCGAATCGTCCTCCAGGACGGCGCGGTGGATGCCGAGCACGGCGTCATGGAGCGCCGTGTGGTCGGGTTCTGCTGCGAGGGACATCAGCTCTCCTTGAGGGGGGCCGGGCAGTACTGCGCGTAGAAGTCCTTGATGATCGAGGTGACGGGGCCGTCGGGGCGCACGACATCGGCGTGTACGCCGTCCATCAGGACGCAGGAGAAAAGGGGGTCGCGACGCGCGCGGAGCGCGGCTCGCTCCGTCTCCGGGACCACATGGCTGTCCCGCGGGACGACCATCAGTACGGGGATCCCGGCAGCCGTCAGCATGCCGAGCAGGTGGGTGTAGTCGTACTCCCATGTGAGGAAGCTCGACTCCGCCCATTCGCCGCCCTCGATCCGCTGCGGTCGCCGCTCCAGGGACTGGTCGAGCAGGACGAGGCTGCGGACCCGGGCCGGTCCCATGGCCACCGCGTGGACCAGGCCGACCAAGGCGCCGTACGAATAGCCGATCACGTGGGCGGGCGAGGGCAGGACGTCGGTGACACGGTGTACGTCGGCCGCGTAGTCCAGGGGCGAGTAACCCCAGGCAGGAGCGGGGCTCGACGGGTGGTCGCGCAGGGTCGGAAGCAGTGCGATCTCGCCCTCGGAGCACAGGGCGTCGCTCAGGAAGCGCAGCTGGGCCCTGTCGTCCCCCAGCCCGTGGAGCAGCAGAAGAGGGGAGTCCGTCCCCCGGACGCCGGGGCGACCGGGAATGATGTCGTGTGCGAGCAGGGCCACCCCGTCGACCGCGGTGAGGTAGGGCGTGGACGGGAAGAGGTCCGGCTCAGCCATGGTTCTCCTCCCACTCCTTCATCAGGGCGTCCCGGTCCGTCTTTCCGTTGACCGTGCGGGGCAGCGCGGTGACCACCTGGTACCGGGCCGGCTGCATGTACGAGGGGAGTTTCGCCGCTACGTGGTGGCGCAGCTCGCGGATGTCCGGCAGCTCTCCCTCGCGGGCGAGGAGGACGCAGAACAGGCGCTGCGCCCCGCCGGCCGACGCACGGGGCCAGGCGATCGCCTCCACGACGCCGGGGTGTGAGCGCACCGCGTTCTCGATGTCGCCCAGTTCCACGCGGTGTCCACGGAGTTTGACCTGGAGGTCGGCGCGGCCGTGGTAGGCGAGTTCGCCGTCCTTGGTACGGCTGACCAGGTCGCCCGACCGGTAGTAGCGGATGCCCTCCGGGCCCGGGGGGAAGACGGCGAAGCGTTCCGCGTCCAGCTCCGGACGGTTCAGGTAACCGACCGTCACCTGTGGCCCGGCCAGCCAGAGTTCACCGCATGCGCCGGGGTCCTGGACCTCGGATCCGTTCCGGTCGACGACGCGTACCGTGAAGCCGGGCAGGGGCGCGCCGATGACGGATGCGTCGCCGTCGGCGTCGGCGCGGGTGACGCGGTGGAAGGTGGCGTGGACGGTGACCTCGGTGATGCCGTACATGTTGACCAGTTGCGGTCGGTCGAGGCCGTGGGCGTCCGCCCAGCCGCGCAGGACCGCGGGGGTGAGCTTTTCGCCGCCGAAGACGACGTACCGCAGGTCGGGCAGGTCACGGCCGTCGGAGCCGCGGGTGTGCAGCAGCATGGCGAACGCGGTCGGTGTCTGGTTGAGGACGGTGATCCGTTCGTCGGCGAGCAGCTCCAGGAGCTGCTCGGGCGCGCGGGTGACCCACTGCGGCGGGACGACCAGGGTCGCGGCCATGGAGAGCGCTCCCCACACCTCCCACACGGAGAAGTCGAAGGCAAGGGAGTGGAACAGCAGCCACCGGTCCGACGGCCCGAAGTCGAACAGCCCGCGGGTGGTGTCGAGCAGGGTGACGACACTGCCGTGGCGGACCGGTACGCCCTTGGGCACGCCGGTGGTTCCCGAGGTGTAGATGACGTACGCGGGACTGTCCGCGGTGGGCGCGGCCTGCGGTGATACGGGCTCGGTCTCCGGCGGCCCGGCCCCGGGGCCGGAACGCAGCGAGGCCACCTCATCGGTGGTGGTGCGAGCGAGCCCGGCGCCCCAGGAGGGGGCCGGCTCACCGACGAGGTGACAGGCCCCGCTGTCGGCGACGACGAACTCGTTGCGCTCGGCGGGGTTGCGCGGGTCGAGCGGGACGTAGGCGGCTCGCGAGCGCAGGATGCCGAGGATGGCGGCGACCGCTTCGCAGCCCGCCTCCATGCGCAGCGCGACCCGGTCACCCGGGGCCACACCGCGCTCCCGCAGCCGCCGGGCGATGCGCCGACTCCACGTATCCAGTTGGCGATAGGTGAGCTGTGCGGTCCCGTCGGAAACGGCTATGCCGTCCGGATGCCGGACCACGCTGTCGGCGAACACGTCGACGAGGGTGCTTCGGGCCTCCTGCTCCGGCACGGGCACCGGTGATGTGGATGTCATGTCAACCTCTGGTCCCGGAGGGGGTGTCAGCGCGGGTCGATGCCGTCGAGGGCGCGGGGGAACAAGCAGTCACGGTCCTCCGCAGCGCCACCGAGGCGGAGCGGAGGACCGGTTCGCGGGCGAGGGCCGCCTCGGGTTCATGGGGCGCTCGCGACGGGCCGGGCGGAGGTCAACGGTCGACGGGACATGGCTCTCCAGGGTGTGACAGTAAGTCAGACGGCCGGGTTCATGTGTGTGCCGAGACATCCGGGCGGGAGCGGATCGCCCAGGGCAGGCGCGAGAAGGCGACGGGTGGCCTCGTCGGCTCGGCCGGTGAGGCCACGGAACCCCCCTCGGGGTGGGCGTCAGCTGCGGCTGCCGGCCCGCCACGGCTGCACCATACCCTTGACCAAATACGCCATCAGCGTGATGCATGTCACGTTTGCCGACCGTGATCGGTAATTGGCCCGAAAATCCCCAGCGAATACTGAAATGGGTGCGAAATTGCTCAGTTGAAAACACCTCGGCCGTAATGCGCGTGACCTTTCGGGCGTTGGTCAAATAGTCAAGTAGAGGTATGGCAATTTCCTGCGGACGGGGGTGTGGTCCATATCACATTGACCTATTCCGGCGGCCAAGCCTAGGGTTCGGATCATGCTTTTTTCTGTAATCAATTGAGCGCTAATTAGCTGGCCCGCCTGATGTAGCCAATTGAGTGGGGTGAAAATTTTGCCTACTCCTGTTCGGGTAGAGATTTCTCCGGGGGAACCGCGGATTTCTCGAGTGGGAAAGGGTTGGCTGGGGGCATCGCTGGCCGATGAGGAACAGCAGTGGCGCATCGCGGTGGCGCCGGACGTCGCGGCCGAACTGACGGCCGCCGCACGGGCCGCCGTGGCCGCGGGCCGCCGGCCCGACCTCATCTCCCGCAGGCCTGCGGGACTCGGCCTCACCGAGGAGTTCGCCACCAAACTGCGGCGTTGCCTGGCCGGACAGCCGGGCTTCGCGGTGGTCACGGGATTCCCCGTGGGCGCGGACGACCCGCTGGAGACCGAGATGGCCCACTGGCTCTTCGGGCTGCTGGCGGGGCGCCCGGTCTCGCAGAGCCGCACGGGTGATCTGCTCGGCCGCGTCGAGGACCGCGGCGCGGACATCGCCAGCCCCGTCCAGCGGGGCTATGAGAGCTCCGCCGCGCTCCCGTTCCACGTGGACCGCACCGATGTCATCGGCCTGCTGTGCATACGTCCGGCGGAATCCGGCGGGCTGAGCCGGATCGTGTCCTCCAAATCCGTGCACGACCTGCTGTTGGAGGAGCCCCCGGACGCACTGGCCGAGCTGTATCGGCCGTATCCGAATGACAGGCGGGGCGAGCAGCAGCCCGGGGAGTCTCCCTGGTCGGGGATCCCGGTCTTCAGCCGCACCGGCGATTCGTTCGCGGTCCGCTACGTCCGGCGGTTCATCGCCGGTTCGCAGCGCCATGACCGTGCGCCGCGGCTCACCGAACGCCAGAGCGCCGCGATGGACGCGCTCGACCGGATCCTCGAGCGGCCGGGGGTCTCCCTCGACATGGAGCTGCGCCGGGGCGACCTCCAGCTCATCAACAACTTCCACATCCTGCACGCGCGGTCCGCGTTCGAGGAGGGCGGCGGCCGGGGCCGGCTGCTGCTGCGCCTGTGGCTCGCCTTCGAGGGCAGTCCGAGCTGCCCGAGCACTACTCCTCGCTGTACGGGGCGGTGGCCGCGGGCAGCTACCGGGGTGGCGTCTGGCCCGTCGGCGCGACGCCCGGGGCCTTCGGTCGTCCCGTCGCGGAACTCGGCTGAACGCCACCGACGGGCAACCTGGGAGAAACGCTCGGTTCGCTCCCGTCGGCCATGAGATTCCGCTTTCCGGCCTGCTCGATTATCCGGTCTTGATGTCGTACGGTCTTTTTGATTTGGTCGTACCGCTTTTCTTGTCGGCGGCCTCGTGGTTCGATCCGGGCCGAGGTCGGTCAGCCGGTCTTCGCTGCCCGTCCGCATTCCTTCTTTGACGCATGAGGACTCGGCACCGACTTCTCACCAGAAGGCAGGTTTCGTATGCCTGGCATCGACCTCGATACTTGTCAAAGGGACGGCTATCAGCTGCTGCCGGGCCTCCTCGCCGAGGAGGACATCGGCCGTGCCGTGGGCTTCTTCGACCACCTCGACGGGGCCGCGGAGGTCGCCTCGTCCTATGAGCCCGAGTACGACGAGGCCGACGGTGTCCGTCGGCTGCGCAAGCTCCGCCGGCTGCTGTGGAACGACCCGCGGGTGTGGGGGCCGATGCTGAACCGCGCGGGTGTCCCGGAGCTGGCCCGCGAGGTCGTCGGCGACGGGGCCGCGGTCGTCTTCCACCCGGCGTTCCTCACGCCCGCCCTGGTGGGCACCGCCGTGGCTCTGCACCAGGACCAGGCGTTGTGGACCTACGAGTACCCGAAGGCGTTCAGCGTCTGGTGCGCGCCGACCAAGGGCATGCAGTCGGCACACGGCCAGGGCTTGTTCGGCCTGACCACCCAGCTCGGCACCGCCATCACCCCCGCGGTCACCGCGCTGCTCATCGTGCGGCAGGGCTGGATCGGCCGGCTGGTGATGGGCGCGCTGCCGGCGGCCGCCGGTCTGGCGGCGCCGGCGGTGGCGCGCTGGGCCGAGCGCACCCGGCGGACCGGGATCGCACCCGTCGCGCAGGCGAGCGCGTGACGCCTTGCCCCGCCGCCCGCCCGGGTTCGGCGGTCACCGGAGAACAAGATCAATTCCTGGATAGGGTGCCCCTCATGCCGAATCTCCCCCTCCTCGCCGTCGTGTACGACCGCGGGTCCGCCGGAGCCGTCGAGATCGTGGCCTCGGCCCGCAAGCTGTGTTCCGTCGTCTTCGTCTGCGACGAGAGCTCGCCCGGTGCGGCCGGCACGGCCCGGCAACTGGGCGAACTGGCGCAGGTCCTCGACGTCACCGGGATGTCTCCCGAGGAGGCGGGCGCCGCGCTGTCGGCCCTGAACGTGCGAGGCATCGTGACGTTCAGTGAGTACCGGCTGGCCGCTACGGCCGAGCTGGCGGCGGTGTGCGGGCTGCCCTTCCACACCGTGGAGGTGGTGGGCGCACTGGTGGACAAGCAGCGGCAGCGGGCGCGCCTGCACGTAGCCGGCGTCCAGTCAACCCGGTGCGAGGTGGTGCGGTCGGTCGACGACGTGCCCGAGGCCGCGGCACGGGTCGGCCTGCCCGCGGTGCTCAAGCCGCGCAGCGGGGCGGGCAGCGTGAACACCTGCCGGGTCGACGACCTCGGTCAACTGAACGCGCTGGCCGAGGAGTTCACGGCCGGGGGCGCCGCGGAGTACGTTCTGGAGGAGCTGCTGGTCGGGGATCCCGACGGGGCGGGTGCGGGCTTCGGGGACTACGTGTCGGTGGAATCGGTCACCTCCGGAGGCGTCGTGCACCATGTGTGCGTCACCGGCAAGCTGCCGCTGGCCGAACCCTTCCGGGAGACCGGTATGTTCCAGCCGGCGAGCCTGTCCCCGGCGCTGCGCTCGGAGGTGCTCGCCCTGACCGAGGCCGCGATCCACGCCCTCGGCATCACCGGTGGCGTCACTCACGTGGAGATCAAGCTGACCCCCGACGGCCCCCGGCTGATCGAGGTCAACGGCCGGATGGGCGGCTACGTCGGGGCGCTGCTCCGGCGGCTGGCCCGCTTCGACCTGCTGCGCGCGGCCTTGCGCGAAGCCCTGTCCCTCCCGGTCGAGCTGCCTGAACTGTCCTTCGCCTCCGTGGAGTACGTCTACTTCGTGACGCCGCCCGCCGACTCCGGGCAGACCCTGACGGCCCTGCACGGCCTGGACGAAGTGGCGGGCCTCGACGGCGTGTGGCAGGTCAAGGCCGAGGCGGCCGCAGGGCGCTCCTTGGACTGGCGCAACGGCACGGAAGGACACCTCGGCACGGTGCACGGCACGGCCGCGGACCACGACCGGCTGCGTGCCGCGGTTGCCGCGATCGAATCCACGATCGTCCTCGAATCCGCGTGACACAGCCGGCCGGGGCGAACGCTCAGAGCGGGATCGTGGGATCGAGCGGCTGTCCGACGCGCCGCCACACCAACCCCCGCACCGAGGCCGCGAAGGGGGTCGCGGCCCACCACCGGCCGGGGAACAGCAGCCTGTACAGCCGGAGGTTGCGGCGCGCCACCGCCGTCGGACGCAGTGGCACGCAGGACACCAGCAGGGCCGCGCGCAGCGCACGGATCTCGGCGGCCGGCCGCCGGGAGGCCAGGACGGACTGGGCGAAGGCGTTGCGGTAGGCCCACCACATCATCTCGTGCTTCTCCGCGCCGATCTGCATACGGGTGTTGGGTTCACCGGCGTGCGGATCGGCGGAGTGGGCCAGGTCCTCAGGGATGTGGTGGAGGGAGGGGTAGCGGTCGGCGACGCGCCACAGCAGGGTGCCGTCGAGCCCCAGGCCGTGACTGAAGTCGAAGGGGAGGTTCGTCGGCAGTTCGTCCTGGAAGGCGTCGAGCAGATCCGTCCGGCGCATCAGCGTGCACGAGGTGCTGACCGGCACCTGATCCTCCACGGTCGCCGACCGCACCAGGAACTCCAGGGACGACATCCGCCCGGCGCCGCGGCGGTAGCACGTCTCGGGCACCTCGTAGTGCCACGTCATCGCCGTGTAGACGAAACCGACGTCGGGCTCCCGTTCCAGCACCTCGACCGAGCGCTCGACCGCGGTGGCCGAAATCCAGTCGTCGGAGTAGAGCAACTTGACGTAGTCCCCCTTGGCCAACTCGACCGCCCGGCGCCAGTTCTGCACTCGTGGCAGCACTGTTTCGTTGCGGTGTGCCCGAATTCTGGGATCGGACGCGGCCAGTTTCGTCAGAACCTCCCAAGTTGAATCCGTGCTGGCGTTATCCACCACCACGACCTCAATATCCGAGTAGGTCTGTTCCAGTGCGCTACGTATTGCCCGTTCCATCTCCTGCGCCCGGTTGTACACCGGTATGCAGATGCTGACATTTCCCATTCCGCTTCCCTCTTCTCCCTGCTCACCCAGTGACGTGCAACCCGCCAAGCAGGTTGCACGTCACCAGCGTTGGCAACATGAAACACATATGTTCACCCGAGCTTGACCTTTCGTCCATGCGCATGTTGGATCGCTCATGCAACCGGTTCTGTCGCCCGATCGCACAGTGCAAATCGACCGGCAGTTTCTTGCGTGTGTTCATGACGCGGGAACCGTCGGCTTTTTTTTGGGGGATTCTTTGCCGTCCGACGACAATGCCTTCGGATTCGTATTCTGCGGCGGCGGCCCCGCCGCGCTCGGGCCCATCGTCACAGCGAGCAGGAGCGGCCGGCTCGACGCCCTGCTGGATCGCGGCATCGCCCTCGTCGAACCGGGGCCGATCGGCCCCGGCGGCCTGGCGCACTACCGCATCAGCGCCAACTCCCTCGGCGGGCCGTTCATGGAGTGCCTCGACGGCCTGGAGGCCGGGACGCCGCTCGCCGCGCTGCGCGACCTGCCCGTGACCCGCCGACTGCGCGCCCTCGCCGACGAGCACCCGCCCCTGTCGGTGGTCGCCCCCTTCCTCGCCCGCCTCGGTGAGGTGGTGGCCGGCCTCCTGGAGGCACACCCGCGCTGCGCCGTCGTACGGCAGAAGGTCACCGGCATCGACCTGTGCGAAGACGGAGTCCGAGTCAGCACCGACGACGGCCGGGAGCTCACCGCCCAGCGGACGGTGATCGCCACCGGCGGACGCCCCCAGGCCGACTTCGCGAAGGCCGAGATCGTCCCCGGCCTGAGCCTGGCGCCTCATCAGGACCGTGTCCGACACTCGGAGTCGTTCGTCGACACGCGCAAGGACGACACCGAGGCGAGCGGCAAGGTCGTCGTCGTGGGCGGGTCGCACAGCGCCTGGTCGGTGGTCCATCTGCTGCTCCCCGCCGCGGACGAAATCACGGTGATCCACCGCACGGGCCTCCGCCTGTTCTACGACAGCGCCGACCGGGCCGAGGCCGACGGATACGTCTTCGATCCCGTGCTCGACGTCTGTCCCATGAACGGACGGGTCAACCGCTACGGAGGCCTGCGGGGCCGCGCCCACGAACTGGCCCGTGCCGCACTGCGGTTGCCCGGCAGCGACCCGCTGCCGGTGCGGTTGGTCCAGGTGGACACCCCGGCCGCCCGGGACGCGGCGGCACAGGCACTCGCCGAAGCCGACACCATCGTCATGGCCAACGGCTTCGAGGCCGACCTCCCGCCCATCCACTACGCCGACGGCATGCCGTTCACGGCGGCGACCGGCCCCACCGGCACCGTCGTCAACGACCGAGGACACCTGGTCGACGCGCGTGGCACGGCGTACCCGCAGCTCGTCGCCTACGGCCTGGGGGCCGGCCTGGCCCCGTCCCAGGAGGTCGGCGGTGAGCCGAGCTACACCCGCAGAGCCGACGGCGTGTGGCTGTACCAGCACGACATAGGCGAGGTCATCCTCGACGACCTGCTGAGCCAGGTGACGACAGAGGGAGAGACGAAACGATGAGCACGCCGACCAAAGCGGTCGTCCTGGCGGCCGGTCTGGGCCGCAGGCTCGGACTCGGCGACGCCAAACCGTTGATCCCCGTCGCGGGCAAGCCGATTCTCTTCCGCACGCTGGAGAACCTGGCGGCCGCGGGGGTGCGCGAGGTGGTCCTGGTGGTCGGCCACCTGGCCGACGAGGTGCGCTCTGCCGTCGGGGAGGAGTTCGCCGGCCTGGACATCGGCTACGTGGAGTCCGACGCCTACCGCACCACGAACAACGCCTACTCGCTGTGGCTGGCCCACAAGCATCTCGACCAGGACGTCTACCTGGTCGAGGGCGACGTGGTGTTCGACGGCGAACTGCTCGGCAGACTGGCGGCGGCGGACGGCGAGGCCGTGACGGCGGTCGCCCCGTACCGGCGGGAGATGGACGGCACCGTCGTCACCCTCGACGCCGACGAGACGGTCTCGGCGATGATCCTGCCCGCCCAGCAGGAGCGGGGCAGCGACCTGACGCAGACCTACAAGACCGTCAACGTGCACCTGCTTCGCGAGCGTTACCTGCGTGAGGAGTTCGTCCCCGGCCTGGGGTCGTTGATAGCCGGCGGCGGCCACAACGCCTACTACGAGCTGGTCATAGCCGAGACCGTGGCGGCCGGCCGGTTCCCGGTCAGCGGCGTGAACTGCGGCGACCTGCGCTGGTACGAGGTCGACGACCTGACCGACCACAGTGCCGCGGAGTACCTCTTCCGCGGCTCCGACGACCGCCTGGAGATGCTCCAGGGCCTCTACGGCGGCTACTGGCGCTACGACCTGGTGGACCACCGCCTGCTGTACAACCTCTACTTCCCCCCGGCCCGGCTGATCGACCAGCTGATGGAGGACTTCCGGGAGACCCTGGTGCACTACCCGGTCGGCCACAGGGCGTTGCAGTCGCTCCTCGGCGCGGCGATCGGCCAGCCGTCGGACCGGCTGGTGGTGGCGAACGGCGCATCGGAACTGATCAAGATCCTCGGTGGTCTGCTCGGCCGGGTCGCACTGGTGGTGCCCGGCTTCAACGAGTACGAGGCCGTCTTCACCGAGCAGGACATCCACCGCATCCGCCTGCCCGCGCCCGCCTTCACCATGGACCCGGCCGCGGTCGCCGAGGACGCGCTGCGCGCCGGCGTCGCAACGGTCATCATCACCTCGCCCAACAATCCGACGGCGATGGCGGTCCCGCGGGCCGACCTGGTCACCCTCGCCCGGCTCCTTGCCGACGGCGGGATCCGCCTGGTCGTCGACGAGTCCTTCGTGGACTTCTGCGAGCCCGGCCACAGCCTCGAACCGGACCTGGCCGAACTGCCGGGACTGACCGTGATCAAGAGCATGAGCAAGGTCTACGGCATCGGCGGCCTGCGCCTCGGCTACCTCGCCTCGGCCGACCTCGACTTCGTCGCCGACGTCCGCGCCGGGCTGCCGATCTGGAATGTCAACGGCCTCGCCGAACGCTTCCTGCGGCTGCTGCCCCGCTACCAGGACGCCTTCGCCGCCAGCTGCGAACAGGTCCGGCGCGACCGCGACGAACTGGCCGCGTGGCTCACCGAACTGCCCGGCCTGACGGTCTATCCGCCGGACGCCAACTACGTGATGGTGAGGCTGCCGGAGGGCGCCTCCGCGCTGGCAGTCGTGCGCCGGGTCTTCGCCGAGCACGGCATCCTCGTCAAGGACTGCGGAGGGAAGTCCATGCCGGACGGCGACCGTTACCTGCGGGTGGCGTGCCGTACTCCGCAGGAGAACCGGCGCCTGGTGGAGGCGCTGGCGGCCGTCCTCGGTGTGGCCGTCGCCGCCCCGGCGGCGGGCGGAGCGTCCTGATGGGCGGCACGTCACGGCGCGACGAGCTGTACGCCGCCCTGCGGTCCGCCATCGACCCGGCGGACCGGCTGGTGGTGCTGCACTCGTCCCTCTTCGCCTTCCGGACCCCGGCCGACGGGCTGCGCGGCGACCTGCTGGCCGCGCTGCGCGGCCTGCTCGCCGACGGAGTGACCCTGGCACTGCCCGCGGTGACCTTCGAGTTCTGCCGTACGAAGGAGTACCACCACCGCCGTTCCGTCCCGAACACCGGCGTGCTGGTGGAGTGGTTCCTGGACCTTCCCGAGGTGCGCCGCACCCCGCATCCGGTGTACTCGTTCGCCGTCGCCGGACCGCTGGCCGAAGAGCTGACGGCCTGCCGGCCGGACACGGCGTTCGGCGCCGACACCGTCTTCGAGGTCTTCGAGCGCGAGGCGGCCCGCATCGTCACGGTCGGCGCGAGCTGGAACTCCTGCACACAGGTGCACCGTTACGAGGAACTGGCGGAGGTCCCCTACCGGCACCACATGAAGGTCGCCGGTACGGCCGACTTCGGCGACGGGCCCGCCGGGCTCGACCTGACGATGATCGTCCGCGATACGGCGCTGGACTCCACCCTCGACTTCACGCCGGTCTTCGACCGTCTCCGGGACACCGGCCGGATGGCGAGCGCCGGGCTGTGGGGGACCGCCCTGGAGTCGGTGTCTACGACGGACCTGGCCCAGGTCTGCGGCGAGATGCTGGCCGAGGACCCGTGGGTGCTGCTGCGCGAGCCCAGGGTGATCGAGCACCGGGCGCGGGAACTGGCCCGCGAGCCCGTACGGCTGGCGCTGCTCGGCTCGCGGAACCAGGAGATCCTGGCCGCCGAGGTGGCCGCCGAGGGCCGACGGGTCCTCGGCCACGAGCCCCATGCCGTCCATGTACCCGAGTACGGTCTGCTCGCGCGCGAGATCCACGACCCGGCCTCCGCGCTGCGCGGCTTCGACGCGCACGCGACCTTCTTCACCGACCGGTTGGAGGACGTGCTCTCCGTCGACGGTCTCGACGAGGGCGTCGACGGCCGGCTCCGGGAAGCCGTGGAGCACTACACCGGCCTGGTGAGCTCCTACGCCGCCACCACCGACCAGCCGGTGTTCGTGCTGTCCTTCGCGCCGCTTCAGCCGTCCGCAATCGACATCAGCGGGATCGTGACCGAGGCCAACCGGCTGCTGCGCGACGGACTCCGCGGCCAGGAGCACATCCACGTCGTCGACCTGGCCGAGGTCGTCGCGCGCTCGGGCGGCGGCCCGCTGGTGGACGCGCGGCTGTGGCAGGTGGGCCGGATCCCGTACGGTGTCGCCCTGAGCGCCGCACTGGCCCGCCGCTTGTGGGGCCTGACGCTCTCGGTACTCGGCCGCACCGCCAGGGTCATCGTCACCGACCTCGACAACACCCTGTGGCACGGCGTCGTGGGCGAGGACGGCATCGACGGTATTCAGGTCGGCACCGATCACCCCGGCAACGCCCACCGCAAGTTGCAGCTCGTGCTGAAGTCGCTGCGCGAGCGGGGCATCGCGCTCGCGGTGTGCAGCAAGAACGACGAGGACCTGGCCCTGCGCGCGATCCGGCAGCACTCGGGGATGGTGCTGCGGGAGGACGACTTCGTGGCCCTGGAGATCGGCTGGCGACCCAAGCCGGAGGCGATCGCCGACATCGCCTCGCGTCTCAACGTGGGCCTGGCCAATGTGCTGTTCCTCGACGACAACCCCGTGGAGCGCGCGCGGGTGCGCGAGTTCCTGCCGCAGGTCGTCGTGCCGGAACTGTCCGAGGACCCGTCCGGCTACGCGCACGCACTGCTGGGCGACCCGTTCGTCACCGTGTTCAACGTGACCGACGCCGACCGCCGACGCACCGAGCAGTACCGGGCCCGCGAACAGACCGAGCGGCAGCGGCGCGGCTACGAGCGCATCGAGGACTTCTACGCCTCGCTCGGCACCGAGCTGCACATCAGCCCGCTCACCGAGGGCAACGTGGCCCGCGCGGCCCAACTGTGCGCCAAGACGAACCAGTTCAACACGACGACCCGGCGCCAGTCCCGTGCCGAACTGCGCCGGCTGGCCGCCGCGCCGGACTCGGACGTGCTGGTTCTCAGCGTGGCCGACCGGTTCAGCGACCGCGAGGAACTCGGCGTCGTGGTGCTGACCCACCACGGCACGGAGACCACCGTGGACTCCTACCTGCTGTCCTGCCGTGTCCTGGGCCGGGGCGTCGAGACGGGTGTGCTGCGCTGGCTGGCGGCCGGCCTGGCTGCCGACGGGCGCACCCGCCTGCACGGCCTCGTGCTGCCGACCGAGCGCAACGCCCCTTGCCGCACCGTGTTCGCCGACGAGGGCTACACGCCGGACGACGCGGACGGCAGCTGGCACCTGGATCTCACCGGCGACCACAGCACCCCCGGCTGGCTGCGGGTCGTCGACCACACGGACGCGGAGACCGACCATGCATGACCTCGAACCGGGCGCCGTAGCCCACAGCAGCCACACCTTCACCGGGGAGGAGTTCGCCGCCTTCGCGGCGGCCACCGGCGACCACAACCCGATCCACCACGATCCCGAGCACGCGGCCCAGACCGAGTTCGGTGCGCCCATCGTGCCGCTGACCATGGTGCTGGGGCCGGTGTCGGCCCTGATCGGGATGGTCCTGCCCGGCCCCGGCGCGGTCATCCTCGACACGGCGTTCCGCCCGGTGCGCGCCGTCGCCTTCGACCGGCCCGTCAACTACTCCCTGCGGCTACGTTCGAAGAGCGCGGGGACCGGGGTGCTGACCTGCCGGGTACGGGCCCATCAGGACCGCGAGCTGGTCCTGGACGGCGAGGTGAAGACGACCGTACGTGCGCCGCGTCCCCGGCCGGACGACAACCCCGGGGGCGGCTTCCTGCCCGCCGACGCGCCCAGGCTCGCCGCGGTGACCGGCGCCGCCGGTGACATCGGCGCCGCGGTCGCCCGGGCACTGGCCAAGGCCGGATGGGACCTCGCCCTCGTACACCGGGGCGGCATCGACGACGTGGCCCGCCAGTGCGAGGAAACCGGCGTCACCGTCCACTCGGTGATGGCCGATGTGACCGTGCCGGCCGACCGCGCCGCAGCCGCGGAGAAGCTTGCCGCACTCGCGCCCACAGCCCTCGTGCACGCCGCCGCCGCACCCCTGGCGGCCGGGCACCAGGAACATTTCGAGACCGCTTACGCCGGGCTGCGGGACCTGGCCGACGCCGTGCTGGACGGCATGCTGCTGCGCCAGCAAGGGTGCGTCCTGCTGCTCGGGTCGGAGGCCTCGCGCCACCACCCGAAGGGCTGGTCCGACTATGTCGCCGCCAAGGCGGCGGCCGAAAGCGTACTGCGCGGCATCGACCGGCACCACGGAGTCGACGGGGTGCGCGCGGTGGTCGTCGAACCCGGCTATGTCCAGGGCCGGTACTCCGCCGACGTCCGCCCTGCCGGGACGCTCGGTCTGCTGCCGGAGGAGGTCGCGGAACTGGTCGTCACCGAGGTGTCCGACGCGGCAGCCCCCGCGCGCCGGGTGTGGCTGTCCACGGACGGGGTCACCAGGTACGCCCTGGACGGCGGCGCCGCCCCGGAGGACGAGGCCGCGTCGGCCTCCGGGCCGGCCGCTCAGGCATCCGCGCCCCGGGGCAGGCCGGTCGTGAGCGGGCACACGGAGCGGGTGGAGGCCGCCGTCCGCCGCGTCCTCGGCCCGGACGTGGACGTGCGAGGCGGCGGCGTAGGACTCACTCCGGGCTGGGACTCACTGGGACAGATCCAGGTCGTGCTCGCCGTGGAGGAGGAGTTCGGCATCAGCCTGCCCGCCGAGAGCCTCACCGCGACGGGCCGCTTCGACCAGCTCTGCCGTGTCGTGGCCGAACAGGTCGGGGAGTGAACGTGCGGTCAGCTCCAGCAGGCGCAGGGCGCCGGCCGTTCCGAGAACGCCTTGTCGGCGTCCGGCGCGGCCTCGACCTGCCCTGCGGGCGGGGCGAGCGAGAAGTCCGCGGCGGGGTCGATCTCGTCGAAGGAGCCGAACAGGTGCGTACGCGGGAACCACGCGCCGAACGGCTTCGTCGACGCGCCGATGCCGATGAACTGGCTGCCCGTGGCCACGGCGGCCCGCACGTCCCACGGCCCGTCGCCGACGCACACCACCCGGTCGAAGCCCTCGCCCGCCTGGTGGATCGCCTCCCGGACCACGTGTTCCCGGAACGTGTGGTCACTGGCCGTGGACACCGGGCCGGACGCTTCCAACGGAGCCAGCTTCACCGCCGTGACCTCGCGCATGCCGCCGGTCGCGAACGCCACCGTGTAGCCGCCCGACGCCTCAAGGCCGCGCAGGAACGCGGCCGCGCCGGGGACCTGTTCGACCTTCTCGAGCTCGGTGGCGGCGACGAACCGGGCGTGCAGCCGGTCGGCGAACCACTGGGTCTCGGTCTCGTCGGGGAGCCGTCCCCTGTTGCGCCGGAAGACCTCCCGGAATATCCACGAGTCCGTGTGGTGGGCGTAACCGCCCCAGGCGGAGTCGATCTTTTCGAGTCCGCAGTCGCGCAGTGCGCTGTGGAAGGCCAGTTGGTGCGGGGCCACGCTGTCCAGCAGCGTCCCGTCGATATCGAAGACGATCAAGGTGCTCATGGCCTGCTCTCCTGGTCGTACGCGCTCGGAGATCTTGATCCTAGGGGAGGGTGGGAACCATGCGGGACGCTGTGAGCGGGCCCACTGCCCGCGGGGTGCGGCTGGGTGAAGAAGTCGTCACGGCCGCCGCGGAATTCGCCTCGGCCACGGGCACGACGGCCGAGCGCGTCCTGGGTCTGGCGTGCGCCGCTTTCGTCGCGCGCCTGTGCCGCACGGACGGTGCCGGGGGCGAGCCCCTGCCGGTGGCCCTGTTGCCCGACGGCGGCGCGGATGTGGTCGTCGGCCCCGTACCCCACGACGTCGCCGAAGCGCTCGACTCCCGCATCGAGGGGTTCGTCGCCGCCGCGCTCGCCGAGCCTCAACGGCCCCTTTCCGAAGTCGAGTTGGTCGACGACACCGAATGGGCCCTCCTCACCGCCTGGTCGGGGCCGGACCGGCCCCCGGTCGAGCAGCCGGTCCACCGGATGTTCGCCGCGTGGGCGCAGAAGCAGCCCGACGCCGTGGCGGTGTCCACGCACGATGCGGAGCTCACCTACCGGGAACTGCTGGAGTACGCCACCGGCATCGCCCGCGCACTGGCGGAGCGAGGCGTGCGCCCCGGCGATCCCGTGGGCATCCTGCTCGACCGCGGCCTGACGTCGGTCGCCGCGATGGTCGGTGTGGCGATGGCCGCGGCGACGGCCGTACCCCTCGACCCCGCCTACCCCGAGCCGCGTCTGCGGCTGATGATGTCCGGTCCGGGAGTCCGCACCACCCTCACCAGCGAGGCGCTCGCCGGGCGCGTACCGGTCGGCACCGCGCTGGTCATGGAGGGCATCGAGCCATCGGTGGCACCGCTGGAGCCGGCCGAGACCGAGGTCGCCACGGTGATGTACACCTCCGGATCGACCGGCACCCCCAAGGGGGTCCAGCTCACCCACCGCGGCATCGCCCGGCTGACCGCGGACGACCGTATCGACTTCGGGCCCGAGGACGTGGTCCTGCACCTGGCGCCCGCGACCTTCGACGCGGCGCTCCTCGAGGTGTGGTGTGCGCTGGCCCTGGGCGCGCGCCTTGACGTGGCCCCGGCCGGTCCGCTGACCCTCGGCGAACTGGCCGGCGTCGTCACCGGGCGAGGGATCACCGTGCTGTGGCTGACGGCCGGGCTCTTCCACCAGATGGCCGAGCACGAACCGGACGCCTTCTCGTCCGTGCGCCGGCTGTTCTCGGGCGGCGACGTCGTCTCCCCGCACCACGTGAACAGCCTGCTGACCCGGCACCCCGGACTCACCGTCGTCAACGGCTACGGACCCACCGAGAACACGACCTTCACCTGCTGCCACCTGATGCGTGAGCCGCTGCCCCCGGGCACCGCGACCGTACCGATCGGCACCCCGGTGCACAACACCAGGGTCTTCCTGGTCGACCGGGGCGGGCACCCGGTGCCACCGGGTGTCCCCGGCGAGCTGTGGGCCGAGGGCGCCGGGCTCGCGGCCGGCTACCTCGGTCTGCCCGAACAGTCCGCCGAGCGGTTCCGCGTCCCGGAGTCCGGGCGCCTGAGGGGCCTGCGCTGCTACCGCACCGGCGACCTGGCCCGCTTCCGCGCCGACGGCATCCTGGAGTTCCTCGGCCGCGAGGACGGCCAGGCCAAGGTCAACGGTCACCGGATCGAGCCGGGGGAGATCGAGCAGGCCATCCTCGCCCAGCCCGGCGTGCGCGGCGCCTGCGTCCTGGTGGAGACCGACGCCCTGGGGGGCAAGCGACTCGCCGCCCACATCGCAGGGGATGACACGTCACTGGCGAAAGCCGTGCGCGCGGCGCTGCGGGACTCGCTGCCCGCCTATCTGGTGCCCGCCCGCTACGTCGTCACCGAAAGACTTCCGCTGACCGTCAACGGAAAGACCGACAGAGCCCGGCTGCTGGCCGGAGAGAGCGAGCCCCGATGAGCACCACCGTCCGGCAGACCGTCGCCCAGATCTGGTCCGAGGTACTGGGCACCCCCATTGACGAGGAGTCCGACTTCTTCCTCCTCGGTGGCCACTCCCTGCTGGCCACCCAGATGGTGGCCCGCCTTGAGACCGCGCTCGGCGTCAAGGTCTCCATGCGCGAGGTCCTCGACCACGCCGAGTTCGGCGAGTTCGCCGACCTGGTCACCCAGCGCCTCGACACCGCCCCGCAGACCGCCTAGGAGCCATCGCACATGTCCGCACCGCTGCCGCTGCCCACCCTCAGCTACCAGGAGGGCAGACTCCTGATGGACGAGCGCAGCCGCGCCCTGGGCGTGCCGTCGATCCGCACGATCCCGCAGGCGTACCGGGTCCGCGGCCCGTTGGACCTGACGGTCCTCGACCGGGCGCTGGCCCTGCTGGCCGAGCGGCACGAGGCGCTGCGCACCCGCTTCACCAATCCGCGGGACCAGCTCCTGCACGCGGTCACCACCGTGCGCAGCGAGGTGTTCCGGGCGGACGACGAGGCGGGCGCGGTGGAGCGCGTCCGGACCGAGGCGGAGCGCCCCCTGCCCGCCGACCGGCCGGAGCGGCTGCGCGCGAGCGTGGTGCGCGTGGCCGAGGACGACCATTTCGTCGTCCTGACCTTCGACCACCTCGTGGTCGACGGGTGGGCACGAGGCGTCCTGACGGAGGAACTGTCGGCGATCTACTCCGCGCTCCACGCCGGCCGGGAGCCCAAGCTGCCGGAGACCGCCTACGCCTACCAGGACTACGTACGCGACCAGCGTGACCTGCTGACGGGCGAGAACGGCGCCCGGATGATGTCCTTCTGGCGCGAGCGGCTCGCCGGATCCGGGGCGATACCCCGGTTGGACGTGCCGAAGCAGGCCCCGGGTGCCGAGCCGGCCGGGGGCTACTCGACCCGCTCGCTGCCCGCCACGCTGGTGCGCGAGGTGCAGAGGTTCGCCGCCCGCGAGCGGGTCACCCTCTTCATGCTCGTTCTGTGCGCGCTCTACGTGGCGCTGCGGGAGCGCACCGGCAACGACGACCAGGCGGTGGCGGTCAACGTCTACAACCGCGAGACCGCGGGCCGCGAGAACCTGGTGGCTCCCCTCGCGGAACTGCTCGTGGTACGGACCGACCTGGCCGGCACGGACACCTTCCGTGACGCGCTGCGGAGGGTGCGTGAGGCGAGCCTCGACGCACAGGAGCACGGCGAGATTCCCTTCGCCGAACTGGTGAAGGCGTTCAACCCGGACCAGTACGCCCACCCTGACGCGCCCATCGGCGTGGTGCTCAACATGCTCTACGCACAACTCCACGGCCAAGGTTTGGACTTGGCACCCAGCACGACCACCCCCTTCCCGCTGTCCGACGAGGGCTTCCGTCCCCGCAGCGAACTCATGCTCGTGGGCGAATCGGACGCCGAACAGCTGACCCTCTCGGCGTACTACCAGGCCGACCGGCTGTCCGCGGACTTCATCTCAGGTCTGCTCGACCGTCTCGTGGAGTTGCTGGAAGCGGTCGTGGCCGATCCGCTGCTGCCGCTGGGGGGCTCCGGTGCTGCCTGAGCGTCGTGATGAAACGCTGCTGCGAGCGGCGTTCATCGTTTCGACAGCGGGTGAATGGGTGTTCCGGTTCGCCCTGCCCCTGCTGGTGCTCGACCTGACCGGTTCGGCGTTCTTCGCCGCCTTCACCTATGCGCTCGAATTCGTGCCGTACGTGTTGGTGGGTCTGGTCAGCGGGGTGGTCGCCGACCGGATGGACCGGCGCAAGCTCATGATCGGCTGCAACCTGAGTTCCTCGGTGGTGGTCGGCGGGATCGCGCTGCTCTGTCTGATGGAGCGGCCTCCCGTGGTAGCGGTCTACGTCGCCGCGTTCACCCTGTCGTGCGTGCGCCCGCTCTACTTCCCGGCGTTCCAGGGCTTCCTGGTCGACCGGGTGCCCGAGGAGCGGCGGGCCGTGATGAACGCGTGGGTGCAGGGCTCCGAGAGCCTGCTGAACATGCTCGGCCCGATCGTCGGCATCAGCGTGGTCGCCTTCCTCGGCCCGGCGGCGGCCAGCACGGTCAACGCGGTGGCGTTCGCCCTGTCCGCCCTGTGCATCGTCCTCACCGCCACATCCCCGGTCACCACCCTGACGACGCCCCTTCGCCAGGCGTTGCGCGGCCTGACCCCCGACCTGCTGACCGGCTTCCGGCTGCTGTTCGCCGACCCCGTGCTGCGATCCGGCACGATCCTGCTGACGCTGACCAACTTCGCCGTGCACGCGGTCGAGGCCAACCTGGTGTACGTCGTCACGGAGGTCACCGGCCAGTCCAAGTTCGCCCTGGGCCTGACCGTGGCGGCCCAGGGTGCGGGCGCGGTGGCGGGCGCCGCCGTGGTCCCGCGCCTGATGCGCCGGTTCGCCGAGGGCCCGCTGCTGTCCGTCGGGATGGGCGCACTCGCGGTGGCGCTGCTGCTGCCCATGACGACGGCGAACGTCCTGGTACTGGCCCCGGCCTGGGCCGTTGCCGGAGCGGCGACCTCGCTGATCGTGGTCGGCTGGTTCACCTACCGGCAGAAGGTCGTGGACGCCGAGTACATGGGCCGGGTGGTCGCGGTCAACCGGGCCATGTCGTTCACCGCCATCCTCCCGGCCGCCCTGCTCGGTGGCTGGATGGTCGCCGCCTTCCCCCCGGCTGTGCTCTTCCTCATCGCAGGGCTCGTGCAGGGGATAGCCTGGCTGTCGACTTTGTTCGGCCTGGTGGGGAAGGCGGGCCTGAACCGACCGAGCCTCGCCGTGGAATAGGACACGCGCCGCCGCCCTGCATACCGTGGAGTCATGACGGTCGGCACCGCTCGAGGTACTGGTGGTCGAGGTCCCTGCAGCCCACGACCGTTCACTGGGCTGCACGTGGGCCTTTGTCCTGAGCCGTTGCCGAGGTCTTCCCGGGCCGGTCTCGGGGCTTTCGGGTCCCGCGGTGCAGACAGTTGAGGTCGGTCAAAGAGCGGTCCCCGGGTGGGCAGGGATACCTGCCGCTGGTTGGTAACCAGCGGCAAGACGGGTGCTGGTGAGTATGACGATTTCCCTCTGCGGGGATGGATGGCAGTGCACTGCCATCCATCCCCACCCCCGTTATTCTTTTCTGGCAGACGGGAATGCGCTCTGGCCAGGCGGAGCAGCCGTGCCGATGACTGTCTGGAGGTCGAAGACGAGAACCAGCCAGTACCGCCGCAGAGTCGCGAGTTCGTGGAAGATCTGTCGGGAGATGACTGCTTCCTGCTCCATCGAGCTGTTGGATTCCCGCACAGTCAGAACAACTTGGTAGCGCTCGAACGGGATGCCTTTGTCCTCCTCGTACTCATGCTCCATTTCTAGTTCAAGTGTTGCGTCGCTCAGGCTTGCGACGTAATCCGCGGGCACGTTCACGGCGCGCCGCAGCCTCCCCCCACAAGCCAGCGCTACGTCTGCGACGAGGGCTTCCACAGGGTGACCGGGGTGGATGAAGATGCTGTGGTGGGAGGTCACAGTTCAGCTCCCTCAGGGGTAGGTGATGTCGTAGCCGTCGCCGACTATGCGGATGAAGTCCATCCGTCCGGGCGGATTGTTGCGCAGGAACTTACCCAGCCCCTCTTGTGCCGCTGACTCACTCAGTCCGCTCGCGCGTGCGTCGATGATGGCATGCCTGGCCTGGCCCTTCGCCGAGTTCAACTGGTTCTTCACCGTGTTTGCGGCGGCTCCCGGAACCAAGCTCTTGAACTCCGTCGGCACCCCGTTCACTTCGGAGTCGGCGGTCCTCACTCCTGGCACGGTCGATTCCTTGAGTGCCTTCACGTTCTTGCCCTCGGACACGAGGAGTTCGGCGATGCGCCCTTCGGCGTCGTTGAACGCCTTGGCACTGAGGTCGAGCTTGCCGCGCTTCGGCCCCAGACCCCCAGATTTCATGATGGACGTCTCGGTCTCGTACACACTTCGCCGCCACCCGGTCAGTCCTCCGAGTCCGGTGACAGCGAGCTGTTGGGTGAGTTCGTCGGCTGCTTCGGCGTAGAGGTCGGCGAGTGCGTCGCAGCCTTGTTGGCGGAGCATGTACTCGGCGCGGTAGAGGCGGTAGGCGGGGCGGACGGGGAGGTACTTGTCGAGGAAGGCGCCGGCGCCGCCGTTCTGGCCGGTGACGGCGTCGTAGGCGTCTCCGAGGAACTGGAAGGGTGCCTTCAGCCCCTGGAGGAAGCCCGAGCCGAAGTCGCCGAGGATCGCTCCCGGGCTGTTGGGGTCTTCGGGGGTGAGACCGCTGGGGTCGGTGAGCAGGGTGGGCTGGTTGTCGGCGTAGGCGTACGGGGACATGTAGGGGGTCGAGGCGCCTCGGGGCGCCGGGTCGGTGCTGGTGAAGCGGCCGGTGGCCGGGGTGTACTGGCGGGCGTGGAGGTCGAGGTTGCCGGTGGTGGTCTCGTAGCGGGCGCCGGTGTAGGAGGGGGTGCTTGAGGGTGCGCCTCCGGTGACGGTGCCCAGGACGCGGGTGCCGTAGGGGTCGTAGGCCCAGCGCTGGTGGAGGGTGCCGGTGCTGCTGGTGACGTCGAGCGGGGAGCCCTGGGTGTCGTGGTGGTAGTAGAAGACCGCGCCCGTGCCGGTTTTGGTGGCTGCGGGCTGGCCGAGGGGGTCGTAGCGGTACGACTGCTTGACGGTCCAGGCGCTGTCGTACTCGGTGGCGAGGATCGGCAGGGGGGCGTTGGGGTCCCACTGGGTGCGGCTGGTGACCGCGCCGTCCTTGAGCGTCGCGACCTGGTTGCCACTGGCGTCGTGGTCGTAGGCGTAGGTGGCACCTGCCACGGTGGCGGCGGAGATCTGTCCGGCCAGGTCGTAGGTGAAGGTGTTGGCGCCGGCCTTTGTCTGGTTGCCTTCCGCGTCGTACTCGTACGCGGTGGTGGTGGCACCGGCGGTGGTGGAGGTGAGCTGGTCGGCGTCGTCGTAGGCGAAACTGGTGGACGTCGCGCCGAGGGTGGAGGTCAGGCGGTTGCCGACCTTGTCGTAGGTGTAGGACGTGGTGCGGGTGGCGGCGCAGCCGGTGATCCAGGGCTGGGGGTAGCAGCCGGAGGTGAGGCGGCCCGCGGTGTCGTAGGTCTGGTCGTAGCCGCCGGTGCCGACTCCGGCCCGGGTGACGTCGACGCGGGTGGGCAGGCCGGCCGCCGACAGGGTCAGTGCGGTCCTGGTGACCGTCGTGCCCGCCTTGGCGGAGGTGACGGCGGTGACGCGGCCCGCCCGGTCGTAGGTGCGCTCCTCTGTCTCCGTGTTGGGCAGCGCTGTCTTGGTGAGGTTGCCGGCAGCGTCCGAGGTGTAGGTGGTGGTGGCACCGTCGGCCGTCATCGTGGCGGTGCGGCCGTCGTTGTCGTAGGTGTAGCCGATGGTGTTGCCGTCGGAGTACTTGCGGGTGAGCATCTGCCCGGCGGCGTCGTAGGTGTAGGCGAAGCCGCGGGTCTTGGTGAGGTCGCCGACCGTGCTGTAGACGAAGTCCTCGGAGATCCTCGCGTTGGCGCGGGCGGTCATCTGTCCGGCGTCGTCGTAGCCGAAGGTGACGTCCGGCGTGCCGTCCGAGTAGTCGATCTTGGTGACCAGGCCGCGGACGTCGTACGTCCGGGTCGTTGAGCCGCGGGGCGTCGTCACCTTCACCGGATTGCTGTCCGCGTCGTACGCGTACGTCGTCGCCCGGTCCAGCGGGTCGGTGACCGACGTCAGGCGGTGCGCCGCGTCGTAACCGTAAGTGGTGACATGGCTGTTGGCGTCGGTGCGACCGGTCATGTTGCCGACCGTGTCGTAGCCGTAGGTGGTGGCCGCGCCGCCGGGAGCGGTGACGGTGGTCAGCTGGTCGAGCTTGTTATAGCTGTAGGTGGTGGCGCGCTGGTCGGCGTCCGTGCTTCGGGTGACGTTGCCGACGGCGTCGTACTCGGTCCTGGTCGCGTTGCCGAGCGGGTCGGTGACGGTGGTCGGGTTGCCCGACGGGTCGTAGTCGTAGGTGGTGGTGTACTGGGCGGGGGAGGCGCCGGTCGCGTTGCCGCGTGGGTCGACGGCGGTGGCCTGGCGGCCGTCGTCGTCGTAGGTCCAGCTCTCTTTGTTGCCCAGGGGTGAAGTGTTGCTGAGCAGGTGCCCGTCGGCGTCGTAGGTGTAGGTGGTGGTCTTGCTCAGCTGGTTGGTGCTGCTGGTCAGCTGGTTGTTCTTGTCGTAGACGGAGAGAATCGTCTTGCCTGCGGCGTCGGTGACCTTGGTGACGTTGTCGTTGGCGTCGTACGTGTAGGCGGTGGTGTGGCCCAGCTGGTCGGTGTTCACCAGTGGCCTGTTGATCGCGTCGTAGGTCGTGGTGGTGAACGCGCCGGTGGGGCCGGTGACCTTGGTGCTGTTCCCTGCGGCGTCGTAGGCGTAGTTCGTGGTGTGGGCGGCCGGGTCGTTGCCTGTGACGTTGCCGCGCGGCGAGACGCTGGTGAGCAGGCGTCCCACCTTGTCGTAGGTGTAGGTGGTCTTGTTGCCGGCGGCGTCCGTCTCGGAGGCGAGGTGTCCGGCGGCGCTGTAGGTGCGGGTGATGAACGTGCCCGCCGGGTCTGTCGTTCGGGTCAGGTGCCCGGCGTCGTCGTAGGCGAATGCAGTGGTGTCGCCGTCGGGGTTCTTCGCGGTGAGGAGCTGTTCCGCACCGTTGTAGGTGTAGGTCGTGGTGCGGTCCAGCGGGTCGGTGGCCGAGCTGAGCAGCCCTCGCCCGTCGTAGGCGTACGTCGTCGTGTAGGCGGTGGGGTCGGCGCTGGTGGCGTTGCCACGCGGGTCCGTCTTCGTCAGGATCCGCCCGGCCGCGTCGTAGGTGAACGTCGCCTTCTCACCCAGGGGCGTGGTCACCGACGTGCGGTTCCCGGCTGTGTCGTAGCCGTACGTGGTGACCTTGCCCCGCGGCGTCTTCACCGTCTGGATGGCGCCGAGCGTCGTGTACGTGTAGACGGTGGTGCCGCCGAGCGGGTCGGTGGTGGTCGTCAGCTGGTTGGACGTGTTGTACGCGTAGGTCGTCTTGTTGCCGCGGCCGTCGGTATGGCTGGTGATGTTGCCCGAGGAGTCGTACGTCCAGATCTCCTTGTAGCCGAGCCCCGACGGCGAACTGCGCGTGAGCATGCGGCCGGCGCTGTCGTACGTCATCGACGTGGTGTTGCCGCGCTGGTCTGTGATGCCCACGGGCCGCAGATTGCGGTCGTAGTCGTAGGTGATGCTCTTGCCGTACGGGTCGATGGTCGACATGAGGACGTTGCCGGAGTACACGTCGGTCCACACGCCGCCGTCGGGCGCCGTGGTGTGCGACTCGCGACGGCCGTCCCAGGTGAACGTGGTCGTCTTGCTGTTCTGGTCGGTCTGGGAAGTGATCCGGCCTGCGGTGTCGTAGGTGTTGCTGACCTTGCCGCCTGCGGGGTCGGTGTAGGACGACAGCCGATTGTTCGCGTCATACGTATAGGAAGAGGTCTTTCCGGCGGGATCGGTCACCGAGGTCAGCAGACCACCGGTGTAGCCGTAGGACACCGACGTCGTGTCCGGCAGGGCCACCTTGGTCAGGAGTCCGTCCGTGCCGACCGTGAACGTCGTCGTGCGTCCGGCGGCGTCCTTGACGGAGGCGAGCTTGCCGGACACGTACGTCAGGTTCAGCCCCTTTCCTGCCTTGTCCACGACGGAAACGAGCTGACCACCGCTGGTGAAGGTCCGCTTGGTGTGGTCGGGCGTGGTCAGGATGTAGGCATCGGTGCCTTTGACCAGCTTGGCCGCCGACCCGGCCGGAGCTTTGTACGTCCCGTCGCTGTTCTGCGTGAACACGAACGACGCCCCGTCGTCCGCCCGGTAGGTGACCTTTCCCGTCGCGACTGTGAGCTTCGAGTCGAACGGTGTCGCCCAGCCGCGTCCCAGCAGGCCCGCTACGGTCGAGTCGGAACGGTACGTCCGCTCCAGGGCAAAGGGCACACCTGGGCCGACCAGGGACGCGTCGGTGAGCTGTTCGAAGAACATGCCGGTCGCCGTGTTGACCGGGTCCGCACGGTGAGCCTGCGCATAGCAAGTACAGATGCCCGCCTGCGCTCCAGGGATGTCGGGCGTGTAGAAGGCTTCCACCAGCGGCGAGGTGGTTCCGCCCGGACTCGAAGACCCGTCCGTGCCGGTGAGGAAGATCCAGGCGTAGTACTTCTTACCGTCCTCGAGATGCCCCCCGAGCGTGCTGCCGCTCCACCAGAAGCACTGGTCGGCGGGATAGGCGTTGCTCGGCCACCACCCGTAGCACCAGGCACCGTTGTCGAGATAGCGGCCCGAAGGGTCACCGGTGGCGCGCTTGATCTCCTGCTGGTGGACGTAGTTCCCCGCCTCGTCGCGGACATAGAGCCACATCCCGGACACCTGGGATGCCGTCGTGCCCGTCGGCAGCTGCAGTTGCCCGCCGATCGACAGCATTGCCGGGTAGGCGGTGGCGTACGCGCTGACCCAAGACGGATTTCCCGTTGCCTGCGCGCCGAAGGGCGATGCCAACTTGCCGGCGGCCGGGCCCCGCTCGGCGGGCTCGGTGGGACGGGGGTGCGGTGTGCCGGTCGGCTTTTCTGCGCGCGGGTCGATGTAGTTGTGCACGGGCGACAGCTCGTCCCGGTCCCGCTTCACCTGCTGGCGTCTTTCGGCCAGCGTCATGGCCTTGGGCGGCTTCGGGAGGTCTTTCGCGGTTCTCGCCGCGGCCGTCCGTATGGCAGCCGATGGGGGTATGGAGGTCTGTTGGCCTCCTGGGGAGGCCCAGGAGGGGATGACCCCTGCGACAGCCAGGAGAGCCAGAGCCAGGAGTGTCGTGAGGAGTCTTCGCGCTTGTGTGCGCACAGTGCATCACCCGTGAGTAAGTCGTGAAAAGAGTCGGGGTGATGCTTGATCCAAAAGCGGATCGAACTAACGCACGACGGGGGGTGGGGCTGGATTCCGACGTGTAGCGCCGAACGGTGCCCGGAGTGTCCCCTGGTCACGGGGTCAACCGGGCGTCCCACGGTGGGCGATTGGCGTGAACACGCCGTCCTGTCCTGGAGGCGGTAGTTGAACACCCGGAGAGCTGTCGGCCAAGCCTGGGTTTCTGTCCGGAGGCCGGCGTGGTTGTGGCGGCTGGCGGGGGAGCGAAAGATACGCCTCGTTCGCGGGCCTTGCCTGCTGTCGACTGGAGCTTTGAGTGGCGCTGTGGCTTCTCGGGCCGTGGGCGGCCGGGTGCTGTCAACTGTCTTTGGTGACGCCCCCGGCCGGGCGGTCGGTGCCTACCCCATGGGCCGGCGCGAGGCGGCTGGGGACAGGGTCGGATGCGCCGAGCGATCACCGTCGACGGCAAGGTGCTGAAGGGATCGGTGGGCTGGCGGCCGGAGCCGGCGGGGTGGACCCGATGGGTGACATGCCTTGGGCGGCCCGTTCGCCGGCTGTCGGCCATGGTGCTTGTTTGACGCTCCAGGCAGCCGCACGTAGGACAGCGAGCTGAGGGAGTGGTCTCTGACCTGGGCTTTTGTGTCGCGTGCTCAGGCCGACATCTTTTCGATGACTCCCAATGAAGAGCGCGGTGCACGGAAGACGTCGCTCCTGGTTCAAAGTCCCAGAAAAGTCCCAGGGACTCCGTCACACCCCGCCTCGACTCGCATTTGTGCAGCTCAGAAGGGGTGTGACGGTGTCACTTTTGCAGGCTTTCAGATGTCCCGGAAGATCTCGATCTGCGCCCCGACCGAGTTGAGCCGCTCCGCCAGCTCCTCGTAACCGCGGTTGATCACGTAGACGTTGCGGAGTACGGAGGTCCCCTCGGCCGCCATCATCGCGAGCAGCACGACGACAGCCGGACGGAGTGCCGGCGGGCACATCATCTCGGCGGCGCGCCAGCGGGTCGGACCCTCCACGAGGACGCGGTGCGGGTCGAGGAGCTGGAGGCGGCCGCCGAGGCGGTTGAGGTCGGTCAGGTAGATGGCGCGGTTGTCGTAGACCCAGTCGTGGATCAGCGTCTGGCCGTGCGCGGAGGCGGCGATGGCCGCGAAGAACGGCACGTTGTCGATGTTCAGGCCGGGGAACGGCATCGGGTGGATCTTGTCGATCGGCGCCTCCAGCTTGGAGGGCCGCACGGTGAGGTCCACCAGCCGGGTACGGCCGTTGTCCGCCGCGTACTCGGTGGTACGGGCGCAGTCCACGCCCATCTCCTCCAGTACGGCGAGCTCGATCTCCAGGAACTCGATCGGCACCCGGCGGATCGTCAGCTCCGACTCCGTCACGACGGCCGCGGCCAGCAGGCTCATCGCCTCGACCGGGTCCTCGGAGGGGGAGTAGTCGACGTCCACGTCGATCTGCGGCACGCCGTGGACGGTCAGCGTCGTCGTACCGACCCCGTCCACCCGTACGCCCAGGGCCTCCAGGAAGAAGCAGAGGTCCTGGACCATGTAGTTGGAGGACGCGTTGCGGATGACGGTGGTGCCGTCGTGCCGGGCGGCGGCGAGCAGCGCGTTCTCGGTCACCGTGTCGCCGCGCTCGGTCAGCACGATGGGGCGGCCGGGGGTGACCGTGTGGTCGATCTGCGCGTGGTAGAGGCCGTCCGTCGCCGCGATCTCCAGGCCGAAGCGGCGCAGCGCGATCATGTGCGGCTCGATCGTGCGGGTCCCGAGATCGCAGCCGCCGGCGTACGGCAGCTTGAACTGGTCCATGCGGTGCAGCAGCGGGCCCAGGAACATGATGATCGAACGGGTGCGGCGCGCGGCGTCGGCGTCGATCGCCTCCATGTCCAGCCGTGCGGGCGGCACGATCTCCAGGTCCACGCCGTCGTTGATCCAGCGGGTGCGGACACCGATGGAGTTGAGGACCTCCAGGAGCCGGAAGACCTCTTCGATGCGGGCCACGCGGCGCAGCACGGTGCGGCCCTTGTTGAGGAGAGAGCCGCAGAGCAGGGCGACGCAGGCGTTCTTGCTCGTCTTGACGTCGATGGCGCCCGAGAGCCGTCGGCCGCCGACGACCCGCAGGTGCATGGGCCCGGCGTACCCGAGCGACACGATCTCGCTGTCGAGAGCCTCGCCGATGCGGGCGATCATCTCAAGGCTGATGTTCTGGTTGCCGCGCTCGATGCGGTTGACGGCGCTCTGGCTGGTGGCGAGAGCCTCGGCCAATTGCGTCTGTGTCCAGCCCCGGTGCTGACGGGCGTCACGGATGAGCTTGCCGATGCGTACGAGGTAGTCGTCTGACATGTCGGCAGGCTATCTCACATATGAGATGTGCGTACGTTCGGGCGGGGCGTTCGGGTGAAATGGTGACAAGGGTGTCGCACGGCCGTCCGTGGCACCGGGACGGGCCCGCCCGGGATTCCGGGTCCCCGCCGCGGGGGAACCGCCGCCCAAGGGGTGAACGTGACCCGCCGTCAGGGTTGCACGAACGCTCCATGAACGCATGGCCACCCGCCCAGCACGGGGACGCCGGCGGATTCGCGTCGCCCGTGTCCCGGGCCGCCGGGCCTCGGCACGGCCCGCCGGCTTGCGGCAGCGCCCCGGCGGTGCCCGCCCCGGCGGTGCCGGCCCCGGCGGTGCTCGCCCCGGCGGGCAACGCGCACGTCCACTGGCACGTCGCCGGGTTGCCGCCCGGCGTTCCGTACGCCGAGCAGCAGTTCCACGCCCTGATGGCCGAGAACGGCGTGCTGCGCCGCTCCCCGGCCGACGAGCGGCGGCTCGGGCGGCGGATCAGGGAGGCGATCGGAGATGGGGCCGGGGATGCGGTCGCCGGGGCGGTCCCGGACCGTACGCCGGGCTGAGCCGTTGGGGTGACGGCGGACGGGCGGCGGCGGGCCGAAGACCACCGGGGCGACCGGGGTACGGGCGGCGTAGGATGCGGAACCCGGTCACCCCGGCCCGGGACCATCCGACGGAGGGCGAACGTGCTGATCACTGTCCCGGACGTGGAAGCCGCGGCCGAACGGATCGCCGGCCATGTCGTACGGACCCCGACGGTGCCGAGCCCCGGGCTGTCCGCACTCCTGGGCGCGCCCGTCACCGCGAAACTGGAACTCCTGCAGCGCACCGGCTCCTTCAAGGCGCGCGGCGCGACCGCGAAGCTGCTCACGCTCGGCGGGGCACAACGGGCCGTCGGCGTCGTGGCGGTGAGCGGCGGCAACCACGGCATCGCGGTCGCGGTCATGGCCGGCGCGCTGGGCATCGAGGCGACCGTGGTCATGCCGCGGTCCGCCCCCGGCCGCGCCGTGGACATCGCCGAGGCCTCCGGGGCGAGCGTCGTCCTCGCCGACACCATGCACGACGCGTTCGCCCTCGTGGACGAGTTCCGGGCCAAGGGGCTCACCCTGGTCCACCCCTTCGACGACCCCGTCGTCATCGCCGCGCAGGGCACGGTCGGCCTGGAGCTCGCGGAGGACGCCGGGGAGCTCACCGACGTACTCGTCAGCATCGGCGGCGGGGGGCTCATCGCCGGGATCGCCACCGCGCTGCACGCGCGCCGTCCCGGTGTACGGGTCTGGGGCGTGGAGACCGAGGGCGCGCGAGCCATGTCGGCGGCCCTGGCCTCCGGCGGACCGGTGCCGGTCAAGCTGTCGTCGATCGTCTCGACCCTGAGCGCCCCCAGCGCCTCGCAGCTCACCTACGAGCATGTCTCGGCCCTGGTCACCGACGTCCTCACGGTGACCGACGCCGAGGCCGTGCAGGGCGTTCTCGACCTGGCCGACCACGCGAAGCTCTGGGCCGAGCCCGCCGCCGGATGCCTGCTGCCCGCAGCACGCCAGGTGCTGGAGCGCGTCGGCGGGGGTGCCAGGATCGGCCTGGTGGTCTGCGGAGGCAATGCGTCCGCCGCCGACATGACCGCCTGGGCCGAGCGCTTCGGTCTGCGCTGACCGTACGGGCCCGGCCAGTGGCGCCAGGTGGCGTACCGACCGCCCCAAGGGGCGGAGAAACCGAGGCGACCGGGGTGGAGCTCGGCCCGGTCGTTCTCGCCTTCGCCGTCCTCGTGGCGTTCGGTGACCGGGCCGAAGACCACGCCGTCAGCGGCCGGCCGGAACGGACGGATGGCGATGTCCCCGTACTCGCGCCGGGAAAGGCCGTCGAGAAGCGCCGCCATCCGTCCCTCCGCCCGGGAGGGGACGGAGTCCGCGCCGCAGGGGCGCCGCTGCTGCTCGGCCCACGTGCCCGCGCACCGGACGTCCGAGCCGACGTGCCGGCCCCCAGAGCCGAAACGGCGGAGCACGGCGTAGAGCCGTTTGTTCTCCTCCCACCCGTCCCCGCGCCCGACCCCGGCCGGGAAGGCATAGGTGATCGAAGCGAAGGACCGGCCTTCCGCGTACCGCCCCAGGTCCCGGTGCGGTGGCCGGGCTCGCGGGCGATGGGGATGAGCTCGGGGACTGCCATGGCGGAACCTTGGACACGGGCGGAAAAGCCTGGTGCGGCGGGGAGTTCGGGTTCTCACGGGAGTCCCGCCGCGGCGTGCACCGGTGAGCCGGGCCGAGGTGACAGTGTCAGAAGGGTGGTTCGGCGGTGAAGGCGTCGGCCCAGGGCGCGTCGATCGGTTCGGGTGGTCCGGTCTGCGGGCGTCGCTGGAGGATTTCCACCGCTTCCTCGATACGGCCGAGGCGAATGAGGTGCTCCGCGCGCCGTGAGGCGTTGGAGGCCGGGTGCTGTTCGAGCACCGTCACGGCTTCCTCGGTCCGGCCCGCGTCGGCGAGCAGGTCCGACAGGGACAGAGCCGCGTACCAGCTACCGCCCTCGGGGTGCGCACGGGCCTGCTCGATCGCTTCGTCGAGCAGGCCGCAGCCGGCCATGAGCGGGAGTCGCATGCGGAAGAAGTCCCAGTCCTCCCTGGAGCCGTGGCGCGCCTTGACGGCGTCGAGGTACGCCAGACCGTCGCGCGGACGGCCCTGGTCGGCGTAGAGGTCGCACAGGATGTCGACGACCCAGTCGTCCGCGCCGCCGGGCCGGTCGGCGAGCTCGCGAACCACTTCGATCGCCTCCTCGCCCCGCCCCTGCCGGACCAGGAGTCGGGACAGGGGGAAGGCCACGTGCCCCATGCCGCCGGACTCGGCGGCGAACGTCCGGTAGGCGCCGATCGCCCCCTCCACGTCGTCGTGCCGCTCCAGCACTTCGGCCAGGCGCTTCGCGGCGTGCCCATGGTCCTCCACGGCGGCGTACGCGCGCAGTTCGTCGATCCTGTCGTGCCTGGCCAGCAGGTCGGCCAGCGCGTCGCGGTCGTTGACCGAGGTGATGCTCCGTCGCTGCAGCAGGGCGATCGCCTCCTCGATCCTGCCCTGCCGTTCCCGCACCGCTGCGAGCAGGGAGAGCGCGTTCCACGGGTCCGTCCGGACGTTCCCGCAGTCGGGGTCGTCGCAGGCCGGGACGGTCGCTTCCACCCGGGCCTCCAGCAGTGCCGCGGCCTCCTCGTCGCTGCCTGCGGCTGCGGCGACGTCGACCAGGCAGTCCGCGAGGAACCAGTCCTCGATTCCGGGCCGCAGCAGTGCGAACGCCTCGGCGCCCCGGCCGTGGCGGGCCAGGAGGCGGGCGAGGAAGTCCAGGACGATCCTGTCCCCGGTGTCCGCGTACGGGCGGCACAGCGCAATCGCCTCTTCGGCCCTTCCCCAGCCCTCCAGCAGCTCGGCCCGGACCTGGGCGGCCGGCCACCAGCCTGTCGCGACATAGGGGGCGAGTGTCTCCAGTGCCCGCTCGCGCTCTCCCCGCGCTCCGAGCAGCCGCGCCCACTCCCGTGCGCAGAACCACTCGCCGCGACCGGCCTGGAGCTCCACTGCTCCCTCGTGGCCGAGTTCGAGGAGGCGGGTGACCACCGCCGGAGGTATGCATCCGGACAGGGTCCGGATCTGACGTTCGAGCTCAGCAGTGTCCATGGTCCCGCACCCTAAGGGCTTGCCGGAGAACAACATGTGGGCCAACAGTGCGCTGACCTGCGAGCGCAGGTCGCAGAACCCGCAGGTTATTTCCCGGCAAGCGCTTAGGATCTCCAGCCCGGGACCTCTCAGCCGGATCACACTCCTGGGCGGCCGGTAGGTTGCCCGTCATGACTGCGTTGGGACCCGTCCCCTGGCCGCCTGCCCCGATTCGGACCGAGCGGCTCGTGCTCCGCGAGTCCGAGCCCCGCGACCGTGCGGCGTTCGTCGAGTTGTTCGCCTCGCCGGAGGTGCGCACGCACCTCGGTGGGCCTCGGCCCCGTGACGAGCTCGAACGCGCGGTGCCGGAACTGCCCGGCCGTCGCCCCGGCCTTTTCGTGATCGATCTCGGCGGAGCGATGATCGGCACGGTCTCGCTCGACCGGCGTGACGCGGAGCGTCCGGGACACCTCGGTCCGGACGCCGGGGAGGCCGAGCTCGGCTACATACTCCTGCCGGAGGCGTGGGGGAGCGGATATGCCGCCGAGGCGTGCGCCGCTGCCCTCCGCTGGTTCGCCGGGGCGTTTCCCGGCGAGCCGTGGTGCTCTGCACCCGGACGGCCAACGACCGCTCGATGCGCCTCGCGGCGAAGCTGGGGTTCACCGAGGTGGGGCGGTTCGAGGAGTGGGGCGCGGAGCAGTGGTTCGGCGTGTCGTCCCCGGCCGGGGCGTCCGGCTGAGCGCGGGCCGGGGCTTCGCCTCCGGAACGGTCCCGGGATCGGGTGCCGGCCGCCGGGTCCGGGCAGGACGGCGGATCGTCACCGCCGACGGGACCGGAACGACCGGGTCCGGCGTCGGCCTCGACCGGCGGGTGCCGGTTTCCGGGCCGAACGCGAGGGGACGCCGGGATCGGGCACCCGGTGAACACGGGCGCCCGGGCATGACCGTTCGACGGCGATGTACTAGAGTTATCTCGACATCGAGATATCTGCCGAGGCGCACCGCAGCCGCCGTTCGGTAAGGGTTACCTAACTAATCCTTACCTTAGCGGATCGGCGAGAGGTCGTAGGCGGCACCACACGGCGCCCGCCGTGAGTGAGGCGCGGCGCGGTAGTACGCGCACATTGATGAAGGAGACTGTCGTGTCGGCGAACAGCTTCGACGCCCGCAGCACGCTGCGCGTGGGCGACGAGTCGTACGAGATCTTCCGGCTGGACAAGGTGGAGGGCTCCGCTCGCCTCCCGTACAGCCTGAAGGTGCTGCTGGAGAACCTCCTCCGCACCGAGGACGGCGCGAACATCACCGCCGACCACATCCGGGCGCTGGGCGGCTGGGACTCCCAGGCCCAGCCGAGCCAGGAGATCCAGTTCACGCCGGCCCGCGTGATCATGCAGGACTTCACCGGCGTTCCCTGCGTCGTGGACCTCGCCACCATGCGTGAGGCCGTGAAGGAGCTCGGCGGCGACCCGGCGAAGATCAACCCGCTGGCCCCGGCCGAGCTGGTCATCGACCACTCCGTCATCGCCGACAAGTTCGGCACCAACGACGCGTTCGCCCAGAACGTCGAGCTGGAGTACGGCCGCAACAAGGAGCGCTACCAGTTCCTGCGCTGGGGCCAGACCGCCTTCGACGAGTTCAAGGTCGTCCCCCCGGGCACCGGCATCGTGCACCAGGTCAACATCGAGCACCTGGCCCGTACGGTCATGGTCCGTGGCGGCCAGGCGTACCCCGACACCCTCGTCGGCACCGACTCGCACACCACGATGGTCAACGGCCTCGGCGTGCTGGGCTGGGGCGTCGGCGGCATCGAGGCCGAGGCCGCGATGCTCGGCCAGCCGGTCTCCATGCTCATCCCGCGCGTCGTCGGCTTCAAGCTGACCGGCGAGCTGCCGGCCGGCACCACCGCCACCGACCTCGTCCTCACGATCACCGAGATGCTGCGCAAGCACGGCGTCGTCGGCAAGTTCGTCGAGTTCTACGGTGAGGGCGTCGCCGCCACCTCACTGGCCAACCGCGCCACCATCGGCAACATGTCGCCGGAGTTCGGCTCCACCGCCGCGATCTTCCCGATCGACGACGAGACGCTGAACTACCTGCGTCTGACCGGCCGTGACGCCCAGCAGGTCGCGCTCGTCGAGGCGTACGCCAAGGAGCAGGGCCTCTGGCTGGACCCGGCCGCCGAGCCGGACTTCTCCGAGAAGCTGGAGCTCGACCTCTCCACGGTCGTCCCCTCCATCGCCGGCCCGAAGCGCCCGCAGGACCGCATCGTCCTCGCCGACGCCAAGGCGCAGTTCGCCCAGGACGTGCGCAACTACGTCTCGGACGACGAGGAGTCGGGCAAGGAGTCCTTCCCGGCCTCCGACGCCCCGGCCGCCTCCAACGGCGTCCCGTCGAACCCGACCACGGTCACGGCCCCCGACGGCACCACGTACGAGATCGACCACGGCGCCGTCACCGTCGCCGCGATCACCTCCTGCACCAACACCTCGAACCCGTACGTCATGGTCGCCGCGGCGCTCGTGGCGAAGAAGGCGGTCGAGAAGGGCCTGACCCGCAAGCCGTGGGTCAAGACCACCCTCGCCCCGGGCTCGAAGGTCGTCACCGACTACTTCGACAAGGCGGGCCTGACGCCGTACCTCGACAAGGTCGGCTTCAACCTCGTCGGCTACGGCTGCACCACCTGCATCGGCAACTCCGGCCCGCTGCCGGAAGAGGTCTCCAAGGCGGTCAACGAGCACGACCTGGCCGTCACCTCGGTGCTCTCCGGCAACCGCAACTTCGAGGGCCGGATCAACCCCGACGTCAAGATGAACTACCTGGCGTCCCCGCCGCTGGTCGTCGCGTACGCCATCGCCGGTTCGATGAAGGTCGACATCACCAAGGACGCCCTCGGCGTCGACCAGGAAGGCAAGCCCGTCTTCCTGGCGGACATCTGGCCGTCCGAGGCCGAGGTGAACGACGTCGTCGCCAACTCCATCGGCGAGGACATGTTCAACAAGTCCTACCAGGACGTCTTCGCGGGCGACGCCCAGTGGCAGGCGCTGCCGATCCCGACCGGCAACACCTTCGAGTGGGACTCCGAGTCCACCTACGTCCGGAAGCCCCCGTACTTCGAGGGCATGACGATGGAGACGACCCCGGTCGAGGACATCACCGGCGCCCGGGTGCTCGCCAAGCTCGGCGACTCGGTCACCACCGACCACATCTCCCCGGCCGGTGCGATCAAGGCCGACACCCCGGCCGGCAAGTACCTCACGGAGCACGGCATCGAGCGTCGTGACTTCAACTCCTACGGCTCGCGCCGTGGCAACCACGAGGTCATGATCCGCGGCACGTTCGCCAACATCCGCCTGCGCAACCAGATCGCGCCGGGCACCGAGGGCGGCTTCACCCGCGACTTCACGCAGGCCGACGGCCCCGTGTCGTTCATCTACGACGCCTCCCAGAACTACCAGGCCGCCGGCACCCCGCTGGTCATCCTCGCGGGCAAGGAGTACGGCTCCGGCTCGTCCCGCGACTGGGCCGCCAAGGGCACCGCGCTGCTGGGCGTCAAGGCCGTCATCGCCGAGTCGTACGAGCGCATCCACCGCTCGAACCTCATCGGCATGGGCGTCCTGCCGCTGCAGTTCCCGGAGGGCCACACCGCCGAGACCCTCGGTCTCACCGGCGAGGAGACCTTCTCCTTCACCGGCGTGACCGTGCTGAACGACGGCACCACCCCGCGCACCGTCAAGGTCACCACCGACACCGGTGTCGAGTTCGACGGCGTCGTCCGCATCGACACGCCCGGCGAGGCCGACTACTACCGCAACGGCGGCATCCTGCAGTACGTGCTCCGCAGCCTGATCCGCAAGTAGGCCCGAGCGGCACGCACCGCGCGCCGCGTGAAGCCGACGAAGGGGCCGCACCACCCCGGACGAGAGTCCGGCGGGGGTGCGGCCCCTTCCGCGTCCCTGTCGATCTCCCGTAGGGTGCGCGCCGGTTGCCGCGGCCGACGCCGCGGCGGAGAGGCGGTCGGAACGTGGAACCCGGCACAGTGGCACAGGAGCGGTCGATACGGGAGCGGCTGGCGGGCGCGGCGCGGGCCGTACTGGGCGGAGCGCGGAGGCTGGAGGCGGTCGAGCGGGTCACGGGCGGCAGCAAGAAGGGCGTGTACCGCCTGCTCATGGACGACGCGACGACGGCGGTCGCCTACCTGTGGGACGAGGCCGAGAACTACTGGCCCGCCGCCGAGGGCGACGACGACCTCACCGACCCGTTCTCGCCCGGCCTCGGGATCGATCTGTTCCACGCAGCGCACGCGCGTCTGGACGCCCTCGGCGTCCGCGTCCCGGCGCTCCGCCTCCTCGACCGCGACGGCGCCCACGGCGGGGGCGGTCTCGCGATCGTCGAGGACCTCCGGGGGGAGAGCCTGGAAGAGCTGCTGGCGCGCGACCGGCACGCGGCCGGTCCGGTCATGGACCGGCTCGCGGAGTCGCTGACGGCGATGCGGGGCCACCGGGCACCGGCGTACGGCAAGGTGGCCGTGGTGGACGGCGGTGGAACCTCGCGCGGGTCCTCGTGCGAGGAGGTCGTCCTCGCCCGCGCGCTGCGCGACCTCACCGAGGCCGCCTCGCGCGACCCCCGGGTCGCCGACGCCCGCGACCGGCTGGAGGAGCGGCTGCTCGGCCTGGCGTCGGCGGTGCGGCCGCGCGCGCGGTACGCGGTCGTCCACGGCGAACTTGGCCCCGACCACGTGCGGGTGGACGTGGACGGCAACCCCGTGGTGATCGACATCGAGGGGGTGATGTACTTCGACGTCGAGTGGGAGCACGTGTTCCTGCGCATCCGCCTGCACGAGGCCTACAAGCCGCTGGAGGCGGACGATCTGGACGAGGACCGGCTCGCGCTTTACCTGCTCGCCCAGCGGCTCTCGCTGACGGCGGGCCCGCTGCGCCTGCTCGACGGGGACTTCCCCGACCGGGCCTTCATGGCGGGCATCGCCGAGTACAACCTCAAGCAGGCGCTGGAGCTGGTCCGTCCCTGAATCCCCGCCGCCGCAGGGCACAGGGCATACGGGAAACGGGGCCGCCCCGCGTGTTCAGCACACGCGGGACGACCCCGTTCGGAGGCCCGGCCCGACCGGGACCGGAGAGGAAGCCCCTACTTCCGGTGCGCCTTGATCAGCTCCTGGTACCAGCGGTAGCTGTCCTTCGGGGTGCGCTCCTGGGTGTCGTAGTCGACCCGGATGATCCCGAACCGCTTCGCGTACCCGAGGGCCCATTCGAAGTTGTCCAGCAGCGACCAGACGTAGTAGCCCTGGACCTCCACCCCGGCGTCCATGGCGGCCTTGAGCGCCGTCAGGTGGTCGCGCAGGTACTCGACGCGGTCCGTGTCGTGCACGGCGCCGTCCGCGTCGACGGTGTCGTACTCGGCCGAGCCGTTCTCCGTGATGTGGATGGGCGGCAGGGCGTCGCCGTAGGTCTTCTTCAGATCCGTCAGCAGATCGGTGAAGGTCTCCGGCACGACCGGCCAGCCCATCGCGGTGCGGCGGACGTCCGGGTACTCCGTCTCGCGGAGCCGGTTGTCGGTCGCCACCCGCAGCGCCGGGTCGGCCTCGCGGTACGGGGCGTCGGCGACGACGATCGGCCGGTAGTAGTTGATGCCCAGGAAGTCGAGCGGCTGGGAGATCAGCTCCAGGTCGCCGTCGAGGCGGAAGTCCTGGCCGGTGATCAGCTCGCCCCAGGTCTCCTCGTCGCTCGCCGGGTAACGGCCCGCGAGGATCGGCTCGGTCCACACCAGGTTGTGCTGGGTGTCCGCGCGGAGCACCGCACCGCGGTCCGCGTCGGTGTCGGCCGCCGGGAGGTTGCGGTCCAGATTGAGGGTGATGCCCGCGTCGCGGACGCCCGCGGCGCGCAGCGCCTTCATGGCCAGACCGTGGCCGACCAGCAGATGGTGCGCGGCGGCCAGCGCGCCGGTGCCCTCCTTGGCGCCCGGGGCGTGCCGGCCGACGGAGTAGCCGAGGAAGGCGCTGCACCAGGGCTCGTTGAGGGTGATCCAGCGCGGCACCCGGTCGGCCAGGTGCTCGGCCACGATCGAGGTGAACTCGCCGAAGCGCTCCGCCGTCTCGCGGACCCGCCAGCCGCCCTTGTCCTCCAGGGCCTGCGGAAGGTCCCAGTGGTAGAGGGTGGCGGCCGGCTCGATGCCCGCTTCGAGGAGGTTGTCGACCAGACGCGAATAGAAGTCCAGGCCCTTGGCGTTGGCCGGGCCACTGCCGGTCGGCTGGATGCGCGGCCAGGCTATGGAGAAACGGTACGAGTCCACGCCCAGGTCGCGCAGGAGCGCCACGTCCTCGGGGTAGCGGTGGTAGTGGTCGCAGGCCACGTCACCCGTGTCGCCGCCGTCCGTACGTCCCGGCGTGTGGCTGTAGGTGTCCCAGATCGAGGGGCCGCGGCCGTCCTCGGCCACCGCGCCTTCGATCTGGTACGACGCGGTGGCCGCACCGAACACGAAACCCGGAGGGAAGACAGGGAACTCACTCATGAAAAGCCCTTACTTGACCGAGCCGCCGGTGATCCCGGCAGCGATGTACTTCTGGGACAGGACGAGCAGCACGGCCGCCGGGATCGCCGACAGCACCGCCGCGGACATGACCGAGCCCCAGTCTCCGACGTGCGCACCGATGTACTGGTAGATGCCGAGGGTGATCGGCTTCACGTCGTCCGTTGTGTTCAGTGTGAGGGCAAACATGAAGTCGCTCCAGGCATACAGGAACGAGAACAGTCCAGCGGTGATCAGGGAGTTGCGGCTCATCGGCAGAACGACCTGGACAAAGGTGCGGAACTTGCCCGCGCCGTCGACCTCGGCCGCCTCGATGACCTCGCGCGGGATCGCGACCATGAACGAGCGCATCAGCACGATCGCGAACGGGATGCCCAGCGAGGCGTCCGCCAGCATCAGACCGGCGTACGAGTTGACCAGCCCGAGGTCCACGTAGGCGCTGTACAGGGCATTGGCGATGACGATGCCGGGGACC
Organism: Streptomyces sp. NPDC008125; assembly: GCF_042957125.1. NCBI lineage: Bacteria > Bacillati > Actinomycetota > Actinomycetes > Kitasatosporales > Streptomycetaceae > Streptomyces > Streptomyces sp. NPDC008125. The sequence goes on along the minus strand of NZ_JBIBHR010000001.1, from coordinate 214,420 downwards.
ATCTGCGTGATCAGGGTGCCGAACACGACGGTCTTCGTGCCGCGCAGCTTGAACTGGGCGAGCCCGTAGGCGGCCGGCGCCGAGAACGCGAGGCAGATGACCACGGCGCCGAGCGCGACGCCGAGCGAGGTCAGCAGGTGGCCGCCCTGCTCCTTGAACGCGGAGCTGAAGCCCGAGAAGTCCAGGCTGTGCGGGACCGGGGAGACCTCCAGCAGACCGGACTCCGGCTGGAGCGCCGTGTTGACCATCCAGTAGAGCGGGAAGAGCATCACGCAGAGGATGACGATGCCGATGATCGTCGCGCCCCAGCGGCGCTTCGGCCGGTTCTCGGCCGGGCTGCCCGGAGTGCGGGCCGAAACGGCGGGAGTGGTGGTCGCCATGCCGTTCACTTCCCCTCGTTGCGGTTGGCCCGCAGGTAGAACACCGCGAAGACGGCGGAGATCAGGATCAGGATGTTGCCGACCACCGCGCCCGCGCCGAAGTCCAGCTGGGCGAAGGAGTTCTGGTACGTCAGGGTGCCCAGGGTCTGGGTGGAGTCGGCGGGGCCGCCGTCGGTCAGGGCGAGGACCAGGTCAAGGATCTTGACGGTCGACATGAAGCCGAGCACCAGCACCACGGTGATGACCGGCTTCAGCAGCGGCAGGGTGATGGAGCGGAACTGGCGCCAGGCGGAGGCGCCGTCGAGCGAGGCCGCCTCGTACATCTCCTTCGGGACCTCCTGCAGGCCGCCGTAGAGGATCACCATGTTGAACGGGATGCCGATCCAGATGTTCACCATGATGACCGAGATCAGCGCCATGCCGGTGCTGCTCAGCCAGGGGGTGTCTCCGGCGCCGAACAGGCCGAGGAAGGAGTTGAGCACGCCGGTGTCCTGGTCGAGGATGCGGCGCCAGACGACACCGGACACGACCATCGGAACCAGCCAGGGCAGCAGGATCAGCGACCGCAGGATCCCGTTGAGCGGGAAGCGGCGGTTGAAGAACACCGCGAGGGCGAGACCGATGCAGAACTGCCCGATCAGCGAGCCGATCGTGAAGAGGATGGTCTGCCACAGCGCCTTGCCGAACAGGTCGTCCTGGAAGACGTTCTTCCAGTTGTCGAACCCGTTGAAGGGGGCCTCACCCGTGAAGAAGGTGGACGGCGTGTAGTGCTGGAAGCTCATCACGACGTTGCGGACGAGCGGGTAGCCGAAGAACAGCAGCATGAAGACGACGGCGGGGGCGATGAACCCCCACTGGGCCAGGGTGCGGCGGCGCCCCAGCGAGCCCGGCTTCGGGCTCTTGGCCGCGGGGACCGCCGCGGGGGCGGACGCCCCGGACGCGGCAGCGGGTGCGGAAGCAGCGGTTGAAGACATGTTCGGATACCTCAGTTCCCGCTCGCGACACGCTGCTGGGCGTGGTGGAGGGCCGACTCACTGGACTGGCCGGTGAGGGCCGACTGGAAGGCGCTCTGCAGGGCCAGGGACACGGAGGTCCAGCCGGAGCCGAGCTGCGCGGTGCGCGAGCGGGCGGTGGCCACCTGGTCGGCGAGCGAACTGAGCGACGGCACCTTCTTCCGCCACACGGCGGCCGCCTTCTCGTTGGCCGGGATCATCCAGCTGTTCAGCGCGTAGGTGACCTCCTCCTGCTCGCTGGTCATGCAGTTGACGATCTTCGCGGAGGTCTTCTCCCGCGCGGTGTCACCGACGTCCGGGATGGTCAGCATCCCGCCGCCCAGCGGACCCACCGAGTCGTCGCCGGACTTCGGCACGGGGATCTGCGCGATGCCCCAGTGCAGGTTCTTCTTCGTGTTGAGCGTCTCGACCTGCCACGGACCGTTGATCATCATGGCCGCGTTGCCCGCCATGAACTGGTCGTTGACGTCGGCCTGGGTCCAGTTGACGGTGGACTTGGAGAGGGAGCCGTCCTTGATGAGGGACTTCCAGTAGTCCAGCGCCTCGACCACCTGCGGCGAGTCGAGGTCGGTCTCGTCGCCGCCGTTGGACCACATGAACGGCGTGAACTGGTAGACCCCGTCCTCCGCGCCGCCCGCGCTGAGCGCGATGCCGTAGCTCCCCTTCCCGGTGAGCTGCTTGGCGGTGGCCTGCATCTCGGCCCAGGTGGTGGGCACCGGCAGTCCGGCCTTGTCGAGGATGTCCTTGTTGTAGAAGAGCGCGAGCGTGTTCACCGTGCGCGCCGCCCCGTAGTACGTGCCCTTGTACGAGCCGTAGTCGAGGATGCCCTGGGGGATGTCCGCGGTGGAGACGCCCAGCTTCTTCAGGTCCAGCAGCCCGCCGGTCTCGGCGAACGTCGGCATCTCGGAGCCGTCGAACTGGATGATGTCGGGCAGCGACTTCGAGGAGGCCATCCGCAGCGACTTCGTCATGACCTGCGCGGCCGGTACGGACTGCTGCTCGATGGTGACGCCCAGCTGCTTGCTGCAGCGCTTCAGGGTCGCGGCGTCCCAGCCGTGGTACGAGTCGTCCGTCGAGGAGTTCAGGACGGTGAACACGCTCGTGTCCCGCTGCTGGCCGCAGCCGGAGAGGGCCACGGCGCCGACGAGCGCGGAGACAACGGTGAGCGGGACGACGACCCGCCGGTCGAGACGGCGGCGCCGCTGGCGCGGTCCGTCCGTTATGTGTGCTGTCACGGAGGTGCCCTTGCGTGGGGAGTGGGCCGGGCTCCGCGGGACACCGGTGTCCCGCGGAGGGGTGTGTGATCCGGGTACGGGTCCGGCTGGTTCCGTATCCGGCGGGGCTGACCCGCGCGACCGTGCGCGGGGTGGCCCCGGCGTCGGGGTCAGTGGACGCCCGGGGGGCGGTCCGAGGCCGGACGGTCCGGCACGCCGAAGAGGGCATCGTCCCGTCCGGCCGCCGGCAGGAGACCGGAGACGGACCTGCACGCGGACGGGGGAGTGAAGCGGTCAGACATGTCTGCCTCGTGATCGACGAGCCCGGACGGCTGCTCTGCCGACCGACCAATTTGTTCAGTGCAAGTACTAATACCCCTTAAGTCGATGTGGCGCTAGACCTCTTCTGTGACAGAAGGGTCACTCCGGGGCAACTTTGCCCGCCCACGCCGGTGCACACTGCCCGGAGGGGCGATTTTCGTGCCCGATCCACAGCAATCACCGCGTATTTGTTTTGTGTACGATCAAATGAGATTCCCCGGGAACGAGGTGCGCCGTGCCGTCCGGAGCGATACGGATGGGGCCAGGCCGAGGCCCCTGTGCGTCCGTCCGCGAGGGCACCGCGCGCGCGGCTCACCCCATCGCCAGGACCGGGTGCCGGCTCTCCGGCCGGCTCGCGAACGTCCCCCGGTCCACCGGAACGGGCCGCCGTAGGCCCGGACCCGCGGACCCCCGATCCTCCGAACCACTGCAGAACGGCTAAGGACCCCCCATGAAGTTCACCGACGGCTTCTGGCAGATGCGGGACGGTGTGGACGCCTCGTACGCCACCGAACTCCGCGATCTGCGCCTGGACACCGACCGGCTCACCGCCTACGCCGCGGTCAAGCGCGTCGAGCGGCGCGGCGACACGCTCAACGCCCCGCTCATCACGGTCGAGGCGTACTCGCCCGCCGAGGGCGTCATCGGCGTGCGGGTCACCCACCTCGCCGGGAAGCGCAACCCCGGCCCGGAGTTCGGCCTGCCCGGCGCCACCGGGGACGCGACCGCCACCACCCGCCGGGAGAACGGCGCCGCCGAGCTCACCAGCGGCCCGCTCACCCTGCGGCTCTCCGACTCGGGCGCCTTCGGCCTGGACTTCCTGGACGGCGAAGGCCGCCTGCTGACCGCCGCAGGGCGCAAGGGCACCGCCTTCGCCACCGTGCCGGACGGCGGCCACCACATGGCCGTACAGCTCGCCCTCGGCGTCGGCGAGACCATCCACGGGCTCGGCGAGCGCTTCACCCCGTACGTGAAGAACGGCCAGGTCGTCGACATCTGGCAGGCGGACGGCGGCACCAGCAGCGAACAGGCGTACAAGAACATCCCGTTCTACCTCTCCTCGCGCGGCTACGGCGTCTTCGTCAACCACCCCGGCAAGGTCTCCTTCGAGGTCGGCTCCGAGGCCGTGGGGCAGGTGCAGTTCAGCGTCGAGGACCAGACGCTGGAGTACTTCGTCATCGCCGGCCCGACGCCCAAGGACGTCCTCGCCCGCTACACCGCCCTCACCGGCCGCCCCGCGCTGCCGCCGGCCTGGTCCTTCGGTCTCTGGCTGACGACCTCGTTCACCACCTCGTACGACGAGAAGACCGTCACCTCGTTCGTCGAGGGCATGGCGGACCGGGGCATCCCGCTCTCCGTCTTCCACTTCGACTGCTTCTGGATGCGCGAGTACCAGTGGTCGGACTTCGAATGGGACCCGGAGGTGTTCCCCGACCCGGTGGGCATGCTCGCCCGCCTCAAGGCGCGGGGCCTGCGGATCTGCCTCTGGATCAACCCGTACATCGCGCAGAAGAGCGCGCTGTACGCGGAAGGGGCCGAGAAGGGCTACTTCGTCCGCACCGCCGACGGCGACGTCTGGCAGTGGGACAAGTGGCAGGCCGGCATGGCGCTGGTCGACTTCACCAACCCCGAGGCGACCGCCTGGTTCCAGAGCAAGCTCAAGGTGCTGCTCGACCAGGGCGTCGACGGCTTCAAGACGGACTTCGGCGAGCGCATCCCCACGGAGGTCGTCTGGCACGACGGCTCCGACCCCGAGCGGATGCACAACTACTACACGCACCTCTACAACAAGGCCGTCTTCGAGCTCCTGGAGAAGGAGCGCGGCCAGGGCGAGGCCGTCCTCTTCGCCCGCTCGGCGACCGCCGGCGGCCAGCAGTTCCCCGTCCACTGGGGCGGCGACTGCTGGTCCTCCTTCGGCGCGATGGCCGAGTCGCTGCGGGGCGGGCTCTCCCTGAGCCTCTCCGGCTTCGGCTTCTGGAGCCACGACATCGGCGGCTTCGAGGGCACCCCCGACCCGGCCGTCTTCAAGCGCTGGCTCGCCTTCGGCCTCCTCTCCTCGCACAGCCGGCTGCACGGCTCCTCGTCCTACCGCGTGCCGTGGGAGTTCGGCGACGAGGCGGTGGACGTCGCCCGGCAGTTCACCGAACTGAAGCACCGGCTGATGCCGTACCTGTACGGAGCCGCCGTGGAGGCCCACCGCACCGGCGTCCCGGTGATGCGCCCGATGCTGCTGGAGTTCCCGGACGATCCGGCGACCCGCACGGTGGACCGCCAGTACCTCCTCGGCGGGGACGTCCTCGTCGCCCCGGTCTTCACCGAGGACGGGCAGGTCGAGTACTACGTCCCCGAGGGCACCTGGACCCACCTGCTCACCGGCGAGACCGTCACCGGACCGGCCTGGCGCCAGGAGGTGCACGGCTTCGACAGCCTCCCGCTGCTGGTCCGCCCCGGCGCGGTCCTGCCGCTCGGCGCGGACGTCTCGCGCCCGGACGGCGACTGGCTCGACGGCCTCGAACTGCGCGTGTACGCCCCCGCCGGAACCGGTGACTTCACCCGAACGGTCACCGTTCCCGACCTCACCGGCGCCCCCGCGGCGACCTTCCGGGTGGTCCGCGAGGGCGACGTGGTGCGTGTGACCTCGGACACGGCCCGCCCGTACACCGTCGAGCTCGTGGGCGAGGACTCCCTGCAGGTGGTCCGCGACTGATTCGTATACGACCGGGGGGCGACAGCCGCCCCGGTACGGACCGCCGCCCCCGGTGACGCGCCCATTCCGCCCGCGCGTCACCGGGGGCGGTGCGCGCGGGCGGGTGCGCCGCGGGGCCCCTCGTGGGCGGGCGCGTCGCGGGGCGGCGGTCCGCACGGAATGCGATCGTGGTCCGGCGGGTTTGCATGATCGCAGCGACACGCACGAAGAACGGACGCACCATGGGCGAGTTGATCCTGATCCGGCACGGCGAGACCGAATGGTCCCGGAACGGCCGGCACACCAGCTACACCGATCTGCCGCTCACCGAGTTCGGCGAGACCCAGGCCCGCGCACTCGTCCCGCTGCTCGCGGACCGGCAGATCGGGCTCAGCCTCGTCAGCCCCTCGGTCCGCGCCCGCCGCACCGCCGAACTGGCCGGGCTCACCTCGCCCCGCATCATCCCGGAGCTGCGCGAATGGGACTACGGCGGCTACGAGGGCATCACCACCGTCGACATCCACCGCACCCGCCCCCTCTGGAACCTCTGGACCGACGGGGTCGAGGCCGGTCCCACCGCGCACCCGGGTGAGAGCCCGGCCGAGATCGGCGAGCGGGCCGACAAGGTGCTCGCCGGGGTACGCGCGACGGCCGAAGGCCTCGCGAGCGACGAGGACATCGTGCTCGTCGCCCACTCCCACTTCCTGCGCGTGCTCACCGCCCGCTATCTGGAGCTGCCCCCGGCCGGCGGCAACCTCTTCCAGCTGGCCACCGGGGCGATCTCCCGGCTGGGCACCGAGCACGGGCAGCCCGTGATCACCGCGTGGAACCTGGCGCTGCCCGAGAGCCTCGTCCGCGAGGTCCGCCGGGACCGCTGACCCGCCCGCGCGCCGCGGTCGCCGTGTGACAGCGGGCGGTCACGCATACGGCACACCGCACCCCGAGCCCGATACGGAACGGCCGGCACCCGAAGGACACGGTGCCGGCCGTTCCGCTTTCCTCCGGGCCGTTCCGTGCCCGTCCGTACGGTCCTGTCGCCTTCATTTCCTGCACGTTCGGGAATTGAACACAGGCGCACCGGTGATGCGGGTGTACGGCCTGAACTCGACCGATTCGCCCGGATCGAATTCCTCGCGTTCCGGGCGGATATCGGCCGTGTTTCCCGTCCGGATCGGTGTTTGACGCCATTTGTTGTGACCCGGACGGCGGGGGATCCAGCCCGAAACGGGCACTCCGGGCGCCCCGTGCGGACCCGCGCGACGGCCGGGCGGTCCCGCGTTTCCAGGCGGTTACAGGAGGCGTGCCGGGCGAATCGTCGAAATACCGGAAATGCTGCCGTCGGGCGATGGGCGCACGGTGCCGACGTATCGGCGAGGTCTCAACTCGGGAAAGACTCCCGGGCAAACCTGCATTCGATCTTGCTCCGTCGGCCGCAAGTGGACTATACCTGTCGGCGTCTGCACAGCCGTTCCACACGGCTGCGCACTCGGAGGAGTGCGGGGGAGCGGGACGAGGCACGCCATGAGCTGCTTCGCTGTACGTTCTTCCGGCACGCCGGGCCGAGCCAGGCAATCCGGTACGTCTCTCTGCATGACCCAAGCGCAACCGACCGCGCGGTGGCGGGGCCCTTCGCCTGAGGCGAGATCTCGACGGGTGACCGGTACACCGCCTGAGTCCTGATGAAGGTGAGGACTTGAGCATGGGATCGACCTCCGCCCACGACAATGAGGGTCTCGGCCGTCGCGATCTGATCAAGCGGTCCGCCGCTCTCGGCGTGATCACCGTTCCCACGATGAGCTTCCTGGCGTCCTGCGCCAGCGGTGACAGCGGCTCCGACGAGAAGGTCGAGAAGGGCACCAAGTCGGCGGAGAACCCGCTGGCCGTCAACGAGAGCGCACCGCTCGAACTGGTCATCTTCGACGGCGGGTTCGGCACCAAGTACGCCGAGGACGCCAAGGCCGTCTACGCGAAGACGTACCCCAAGGCCAAGGTCACGTTCTCCAAGACGCAGAAGATCCAGTCGGTCCTCCAGCCCCGCTTCAACGGCGGTACCCCGCCGGACCTGATCGACAACTCCGGTGCGCAGCAGATGGACATGGGCGTCCTGGTCGGCAAGAAGCAGCTCGCGGACCTGACTCCGCTGCTCGACGCCCCGTCCATCGACGACCCGAGCAAGACGGTGCGCGACACCCTGCGCCCGGGCATCGTCGAGATGGGCCAGTTCGACGGCGACCCGGTCTGGATCCTGTACTACGCCTACACGGTGTACGGCGTCTGGTACTCGCAGACCGCCCTCGACAAGCTCGACGCGACGTACCCGGAGAACTGGGACGACATGCTCGCGCTCTGCGCGAAGGCGAAGAAGAAGGGGATCGCCGGCTGGACCTACGCCGGCAAGTACCCCTACTACCTGCCGTTCTCGCTCTACCCCTTCATCGCCAAGATCGGCGGTGCCGAGGTGCTCGACGCCATCGACAACCTGGAGCCGAAGGCGTGGGAACACCCCGCCGTCAAGGCCGCGTTCGAGGCGTACTACGAGCTCTACAAGAAGGGCTACGTCCTGGAGGGGACCCCGGGCCTGGACCACCGCGGTTCCCAGGGCGCGTGGGCCAACGGCAAGGCGCTCTTCATCCCCAACGGCTCCTGGGTGGAGAACGAGGAAGCCGCCATCATCCCCAAGGACTTCAAGCTGTCCGTGGGCGCGCCTTCCGGCCTCGACTCCTCGGACAAGATGCCGTTCGGCACCATCTGGGCGTCCGGCGGTGAGCCCTTCGTCGTCCCGGCCAACGCGAAGAACGCCGAAGGCGGCATGGAGCAGCTGCGCATCATGCTCAGCGAGGCCTCCTCGAAGTCCTTCACCACCAGCACCAAATCCCTGTCCGCCTACAACGGCGGCACCGACGGCATCGAGCTGTCGGACGGCCTCAAGTCCGGTGTCGCCGCGCTGGAGAAGGCCGGGACCAACGTCGTCAACCCGCGCATGCAGGACTGGTACGTGAAGCTCCAGAAGGAGCAGATCGGCGTCTCCGGTCTCGGCGAGATGATGGCCGGCCGGGCGACCCCCGCCGAGACGATCAAGAAGATCCAGGGCTACGCGGACGCGGCGGCCAAGGACGAGTCCATCAAGCACTTCAAGCACCAGTGATCGACGCGTCACCAGCGGCGGCACGGCAGGAAGGTCGGAGTCGGTAACGATGCAGCACGGTAAATACCGGTTCATAGTCGGGTTCTTGATCGCCCCGATGGCGTTGTACGTCATCTTCGTCGTCTGGCCCTTCATCCAGTCCATCTACTATTCGTTCACGGACTGGACGGGGCTGAGCCCCGACTTCGAGATGGTCGGCTTCGACAACTACACCAAGATGTTCAAGGACGACGTCTTCTGGAAATCGCTGGAGCACAGTGTGCTGCTGGCGATGCTGCTGCCGCTGGTGACGCTGGGGCTCGCCCTCTTCTTCGCCTTCATGCTCAATGTGGGCGGGCGGCGCCGAAAGGGCGCGGTCATCTCGGGCGTGCGTGGATCGGGTTTCTACAAGATCGCCTACTTCTTCCCGCAGGTCCTCTCCATCGCGATCGTGGCGATCCTGTTCCAGTTCGCCTTCGACCCCGCCCAGGGCATGATCAACGGCTCGCTGAAGGCGTTCGGCTTCGAGCACCTGCCGAACTGGCTCGGCGATCCGAAGCTCGCGCTCTGGTGCATCATGGCGGTCCTCGTCTGGTGCACGACCGGCTTCTTCGTCGTCCTCTTCTCGGCGGGCATGGCGTCCATCCCGAAGGACTTCTACGAGGCGGCGCTGCTGGACGGGGCGAGCAGGTTCACCACGTTCTTCCGGATCACGCTCCCGCTGCTCTGGGACACCGTGCAGTCCGGCTGGGTCTACATGGGCATCCTCGCGCTGGGCGCCGAGGGCTTCGCGGTGGTGAACATCATGAGCGTCGGGCCCGGCGGACCCGACTACTCGACCACCGTCCTGCCGCTGTACGTCTACCAGGCGGCGTTCCGCGACGGACAGGCCGGATACGCGACCACGATCGGCGTCGCCCTGCTCCTCGTGACCCTGGCGTTCGCCGCCGTCGTCATGAAGCTGGGCCGGCGCGAGCGGCTGGAGTACTGATGAAGACCACTGACACCCCGCCCGCCCTCCGCCAGGAGGCCGACGTCCCCGGACAGCGGACCGCCGAGGCCGGCTCCGCGGGCACGACCCGTGCGAAGCGCGGTGAGGGACACGTCCTCAACGTGTTCTCGCACGGTGTGCTCGTGATCTGGGCGATCCTGGTGATCCTGCCGCTGTTCTGGGCCGTGATGTCCGCCTTCAAGTCGGACAAGGCCATCTTCAACTCCCCGTGGGCGCTGCCCGACTCCCTGAGCTTCGACGCCTGGGGACGGGCCTGGGACCAGGCGCACATGAGCGAGTACTTCCTCAACACCGTTCTGGTGGTCGGGGGATCGCTCGTCGGCACGCTGGTGCTGGGTTCGATGGCCGCGTACGTACTGGCCCGGTTCGAGTTCCCCGGCAACCGGTTCATTTACTTCTTGTTCGTCGGCGGCATGAGCTTCCCGGTCATGCTGGCGCTGGTCCCGCTGTTCTACGTCATGGACAACATGGGGCTGCTGAACACGATCCACGGCCTGATCCTCGTGTACATCGCGTACTCGCTGCCGTTCACCGTGTTCTTCCTGACGTCGTTCTTCCGTACCCTGCCGACGTCGGTCGCGGAGGCGGCGCTGATCGACGGCGCCTCGCACACCCGGACCTTCTTCCAGGTGATGCTGCCGATGGCGAAGCCCGGTCTGATCAGCGTCGGGATCTTCAACTTCCTCGGGCAGTGGAACCAGTACATGCTTCCGACGGTGCTGAACACCGACCCGGACAAGCGGGTGCTGGCGCAGGGACTGGTGGAGCTTTCCACCAGCCAGGGGTACAAGGGGGACTACTCCGGGCTCTTCGCCGGACTCGTCATCGCCATGCTCCCCGTCCTCGCCGCGTACATCGTCTTCCAGCGTCAGGTGGTGGCCGGTCTGACCGCCGGAGCACTCAAGTAGCACCTGCGCTTCACCCCGGCTTCACCACGGAACCGCCCTGCCGCCTCCGGCCGTTGGGCGGTTTCGTCCGTGTTCCCCCGAATTCGGCCGGCCTCATGTGGGGAGGTGCCGCGCTCATACGGGCTCCGCACGCTCAAGGTCTTGACGGGGCACACCTTGGAACGGTCAGCTATTGGTTCACATGTTAGAGAAAACGGCAGGAGTGAGTGAGTCGATGGAGACTCCGGGGTCGCAGACATCTCTGCATAGGGCCAATCTCGAGCGGGTCGTACGTGCCGTGCGCATGGCGGGGTCACTCACCCAGGCGGAAATCGCCAGGAGTACCGGCCTCTCCGCGGCCACCGTCTCCAACATCGTGCGCGAGCTGAAGGACGGCGGCACCGTCGAGGTGACCCCCACCTCGGCCGGCGGCCGCAGGGCCAGGAGCGTCTCGCTCAGCGGCGACGCGGGTGTCGTGATCGGGGTGGACTTCGGCCATACGCACCTCCGGGTGGCGATCGGCAACCTGGCCCACCAGGTCCTCGCCGAGGAGTCCGAACCGATGGACGTGGACGCCTCCTCCGCGGAGGGGTTCGGGCGGGCGGAAGCGCTGGTCAACCGGCTGATCCGGACCACCGGGATCGGGCAGGACAAGATCATCGGGGTGGGGCTCGGAGTGCCCGGCCCGATCGACGTGGAGTCGGGCACCCTCGGCTCCACGTCGATCCTGCCGGGATGGACGGGCATCAATCCCAGCGCGGAGCTCGCCACCCGCCTCGGCGTGCCCGTCTACGTCGACAACGACGCCAATCTCGGGGCCCTGGGGGAGCTGGTCTGGGGGAGCGGGCGGGGGGTCCGGGACCTCGCGTACATCAAGGTCGCCAGCGGGGTGGGCGCCGGTCTGGTGATCAACGGGGCGATCTACCGGGGCCCCGGGGGGACCGCCGGGGAGATCGGCCACATCACCCTCGACGAGGCCGGTCCGGTCTGCCGCTGCGGCAACCGCGGGTGCCTGGAGACCTTCACCGCCGCCCGGTACGTCCTGCCGCTCCTGCGGCCCAGCCACGGACCGGACTTGACCATGGACCGGGTCGTCCAGCTGGCCCGCGAGGGCGACCCGGGGTGCCGCCGGGTGATCGCCGACGTCGGCCGGCACATCGGCAGCGGCGTGGCGAACCTGTGCAACCTCCTCAACCCCAGCCGGGTCGTACTCGGCGGATCGCTCGCGGAGGCAGGGGAGTTGGTCCTCGGGCCCATCCGCGACTCCGTCGCGCGCTACTCCATCCCGAGCGCCGCGCGACAGCTCTCGGTGCTTCCCGGGGCGCTCGGCGGCCGGGCCGAGGTGCTCGGCGCGCTGGCCCTCGTGCTGAGCGAGATGGGTGATTCGACCCTGTTGGAGGCGACTCTTTCGCCGGGGACTCCTGCCTTCACTTAGATAACGAATGGCACCGTTGTCATCTCGTTAAGTATTTACTCCTTGACGCCGCCCGTGCGGCCGAGTTGACTTCCGTCCACCTCGGCCGCAACGTCGCGGCCTCGTCAGGGAGGTTCGAGTTATGAACACGCGTATGCGCCGTGCCGCTGTCGCCGTTGCCGCCACCGCCATGGCGGTCTCGCTTGCCGCTTGTGGGAGCGCCAAGGAGTCCGGTGGCAAGTCGGACGACACGTCGGCCGCCAAGAAGGGCGACGACCTCAAGATAGGTCTGCTCCTTCCGGAGAACGCCACCGCTCGCTACGAGCAGTTCGACAAGCCGATCATCGAGAAGAAGATCGGCGAGCTGACCGGCGGCAAGGCGAAGGTCATCTACAGCAACGCCAAGCAGGACGCCACGCTGCAGGCGCAGCAGGTCGAGACCATGATCACCAACAAGGTCGACGCCCTGATCATCGACGCGGTCGACTCCGCCTCGATCGCCAACAGCGTGAAGAAGGCCAAGGACGCGGGCATCCCCGTCGTCGCCTTCGACCGCCTCGCCGAGGGCCCCATCGACGCCTACACCTCGTTCGACAACGAAGAGGTCGGCCGGGTCCAGGGCAAGGCCCTGCTGGAGGCGCTGGGTGACAACGCCTCCAAGGGGCAGATCGTGATGATGAACGGCGCCATCACCGACCCGAACGCCGCACTCTTCAAGAAGGGCGCCAAGTCCGTCCTGGACGGCAAGGTGACCGTCGGCAAGGAGTACGACACCAAGGAGTGGAAGCCGGAGAACGCCAACGCCAACATGGAGGCGGCGATCACGGCTCTCGGCAAGGACAAGATCGTCGGCGTCTACTCCGCCAACGACGGCATGGCCGGCGGTATCATCACCGCCCTCAAGGCCTCCGGCCTGAAGACCCTCCCGCCGGTCACCGGTCAGGACGCCGAACTCGCGGGCGTGCAGCGCATCGTCGCCGGTGAGCAGTTCATGAGCGTCTACAAGCCGTACGCCCCGGAGGGTGAGGCCGCCGCCACCATGGCCGTCTCGCTGGCCAAGGGCGAGAAGATCGCCGCGTCGGTCGCCACCTCGACGGTGGACAGCCCCACCACCAAGGGTGTCCCGACCTACCTCGTCCCGGTCGTCTCGCTGACCAAGGACAACATCAAGGACACGGTCATCGAGGACGGCGTCTACACCGCCGCCCAGATCTGCACCACCCAGTTCAAGGCCGCCTGCGACGCGATCGGCCTGAAGTAGCCCCACCCGCCGGACCCCGCCGCCGCGTCCACGCGGCCGGCGGGGCCCCGGCAGGGACCGGCCCCGCACCGGCGGAGCAGCCGGCCCCGGGCCCGCCGCACAGCGGCCCGCCCGCCCGAAGCCTGTCCGGCGCCCCGCCCCTTCACCAGCCCCGCTAACGGGCGGGGCGCCGGACGGAAACGCTTCCTCGCTTTCTCTTCTGCTCAACCACCGCGCCTCCCCCCAGGCGCGGCATCCCCGCCGGTCAGGCGGCGAAGGAGATGGTTCACGTGTCCGCTACGCCCGTGTTGGCGTTGCGAGGGATCTCCAAGCGATTCGGTGCCGTACAGGTACTCACCGAAGTCGACCTCGAGGTCCACGCCGGAGAGGTTGTCGCCCTGGTCGGCGACAACGGAGCCGGTAAATCAACGCTGGTCAAGACCATTGCCGGTGTCCACCCCATCGATGACGGCGTCATCGAGTGGCAGGGCAAGCCGGTCCACATCAACCGCCCCCAGGACTCCCAGGGTCTGGGCATCGCGACGGTCTACCAGGACCTCGCCCTGTGCGACAACCTCGACGTCGTGGGCAACCTCTACCTCGGCCGGGAACTGCGCCGCTTCGGCATCCTCGACGAGGTGGAGATGGAGCGCCGCTCCCGCGAACTGCTCTCCACGCTCTCCATCCGCATCCCCAGCGTCCGCATCCCGATCGCCTCGCTCTCCGGCGGTCAGCGTCAGACGGTGGCCATCGCGCGTTCGATGCTCGGTGAGCCCAAGCTCGTCATCCTCGACGAGCCGACGGCCGCCCTCGGCGTCGAGCAGACCGCCCAGGTCCTCGACCTGGTCGAGAGGCTGCGCGAGCGCGGTCTCGCGGTCATCCTCATCAGCCACAACATGGCCGACGTCAAGGCGGTGGCCGACAAGGTCGCCGTCCTGCGTCTCGGCCACAACAACGGCGTCTTCGACGTGAAGACCACCTCGCACGAAGAGATCATCTCTGCCATCACGGGTGCCACGGACAACGCCGTGACCCGTCGTGCGGCGCGCACCGCGGAGGTTTCGAAGTGACCACGGACAAGACCTCCACCGCCGCGGCGGAGAAGCCGGTCGTCAACCAGGAGGCCGCCGCGGGCGCCGCCACCGCGGTCGACCCCCGGCTGCTCGTACGCGAGCAGGGCCTCGGCGGCTACTTCGGTGAGTTCAAGCGCAAGATCGGTGCCGGTGACCTGGGCTCGCTCCCGGTGATCCTCGGTCTGATCATCATCTGCGTCGTCTTCCAGAGCATGAACTCCGAGTTCCTCTCCGCGAAGAACATCACCGACATCTCCGTCACGATGGTCGCCACCGGCATGATGGCCGTCGGCATCATCTTCGTGCTGCTGCTCGGTGAGATCGACCTCTCGGTCGGCTCGGTCAGTGGTGTCTCGGGCGCCCTCATCGCGGTGCTGACCATCACGCACGGCATGAACGAATGGCTCGCCATCCTCATCGCCATCGTCAGCGGTGCGGTGATCGGCGCGATCCACGGCTTCTTCTTCGCCAAGATCGGTGCCCCGGCCTTCGCCGTCACCCTGGCAGGCCTGCTGTTCTGGCTCGGCTTCATGCTCAACCTGCTCGGTGACACGGGCACCATCAACCTGGACAGCGAAGGCGTCGTCGGCCAGATGACGACGTACTACTTCACCGATGTCGCCGCGGCCTACGGCCTCGCCCTGGTCGGCGTGGTGATCTTCTTCCTGTCGGCCTTCTTCGACAGCCGTCGCCGCGAGGCGGCCGGTGTCCCGGCCCGTCCGCTCGCCGACATCATCGTGCGCACGGCCGTCCTGGCGGTCTTCGCCTTCGCCGCCGCGTTCATGTTCAACCAGGACCGCGGTCTGCCCCTGGCGTTCGTCCTCTTCCTCGCCGTCCTGGTCATCACGGACTTCGTGCTGCGCCGTACGGCGTACGGCCGGAAGATCTTCGCCCTCGGCGGCAGCGTCGAGGCCTCCCGCCGTGCCGGTATCAACGTCACCGCGATCCGCGTCTCGGTGTTCGCCATCGCCGGTACGTTCGCGGCCATCGGCGGCCTGTTCTGGGCCTCCAAGATCGCGTCCGCCAACCAGAGCGCCGGTACCGGCGACCTGCTGATGAACGTCATCGCGGCGGCCGTCATCGGCGGCACCAGCCTCTTCGGTGGCCGGGGCCGCACCTGGAACGCCCTCCTCGGCGTGATGGTGATCGTCTCCATCCAGTACGGTCTGAACCTCGAAGGCATCGCCACCCCGGTCCAGTACATGATCACGGGTGCCGTCCTCCTGGCGACGGTCTGCATCGACTCCGTCACCCGGAAGACCCAGAAGACGGCGGGCCGCGCCTGAACCACGGCTCCGCGCGGGTGCCCGGCGTCCCTCAGGGGGTGCCGGGCACCCGCGCGTCCGTGTGCGGCGCGTGTTCCCACCGTGTTCGAGGCCGGTCCCGGGGGACGACCGGCGCTCCCGGGGTAGGAGCATCCAGCGCGGAGCCGCGACGGGTGCGCGCCCCCGGGCGCCACGCCCGGCGGGACTCCGGGCGTGAGAAGGAACGCACCGCCCGATGCTGCGGCCCCGGGCCGGAACATTAGACTCGTCCAAATCGGCACGCTCGACCAGCTCATACGCAAGGAGGCACGGGTGGACCTGCTGACCCGCATCGAGGGACCGCGCGACCTGGACCGGCTCAGCCTCGACCAGCTGGAACAGCTCGCCGGGGAGATCCGTACGTTCCTGGTCGACGCCGTGTCCAAGACCGGTGGGCACCTGGGCCCCAACCTGGGCGTGGTCGAGCTGACCATCGCCCTCCACCGGGTCTTCGAGTCGCCCCGCGACAAGGTCCTCTTCGACACCGGCCACCAGAGCTACGTGCACAAGCTGCTCACGGGCCGCCAGGACTTCTCCCGGCTCAAGAGCAAGGGCGGCCTGTCGGGGTACCCCTCGCGCGCCGAGTCCGAGCACGACGTGATCGAGAACTCGCACGCCTCCACCGTCCTCGGCTGGGCCGACGGCCTCGCCAAGGCGAACGAGGTGCTGCGCAAGGACGACCACGTCGTCGCCGTCATCGGCGACGGGGCCCTCACCGGCGGCATGGCCTGGGAGGCGCTCAACAACATCGCCGCGGCCAAGGACCGCCCGCTCGTCATCGTCGTCAACGACAACGAGCGCTCCTACGCGCCCACCATCGGCGGCCTCGCCAACCACCTCGCCACCCTGCGCACCACGGACGGCTACGAGCGCTTCCTCGCCCGCGGCAAGGACCTCCTGGAGCGCACCCCCGTCGTCGGCCGGCCGCTCTACGAGACGCTGCACGGCGCGAAGAAGGGCCTCAAGGACTTCATCGCCCCCCAGGGCATGTTCGAGGACCTCGGCCTGAAGTACGTCGGCCCCATCGACGGCCACGACCTGGAGGCCCTGGAGTCCGCCCTGCTGCGCGCCAAGCGCTTCGGCGGACCGGTCATCGTCCACTGCATCACCGAGAAGGGCCGCGGCTACACCCCCGCCCTCCAGGACGAGGCCGACCGCTTCCACGCCGTCGGCAAGATCCACCCCGACACCGGGCTGCCCATCGCCACCTCCGGCCTCGACTGGACCTCCGTCTTCGGCGAGGAGATGGTCAAGCTCGGCCGGGAGCGCGAGGACATCGTCGCGATCACCGCCGCCATGCTCCAGCCGGTCGGCCTCGGCAAGTTCGAGGAAGAGTTCCCCGAGCGCATCTACGACGTCGGCATCGCCGAGCAGCACGCCGCGGTCTCCGCCGCCGGCCTCGCCACCGGCGGACTGCACCCCGTCTTCGCGGTGTACGCCACCTTCCTCAACCGCGCCTTCGACCAGGTCCTGATGGACGTCGCCCTGCACAGGTGCGGCGTCACCTTCGTCCTGGACCGGGCCGGCATCACCGGCACCGACGGCGCCTCGCACAACGGCATGTGGGACATGTCGATCCTCCAGTGCGTGCCGGGGCTGCGGATCGCGGCCCCGCGCGACGCCGACCAGGTCCGCGCCCAGCTGCGCGAGGCCGTCGACGTGGACGACGCGCCCACCGTGGTCCGCTTCTCCAAGGGAGCGGTCGGCCCGGCCGTCAAGGCGGTCGGCACCGTCGGCGGCATGGACCTGCTGCGTGTCCCCGGCACCGACCGGCCCGACGTGCTGCTGGTCTCCGTCGGCGCGCTCGCGCCCATGTGCCTGGAGATCGCGGACCTGCTCGACGCCCAGGGCATCTCCACCACCGTGGTCGACCCCCGCTGGGTCAAGCCGGTCGACGAGGCCATGGCCCCGCTCGCCGACCGCCACCGGGTCGTCGTCACCGTCGAGGACAACAGCCGCGTCGGAGGTGTCGGCTCCGCCGTCGCCCAGGCGCTCCGCGACGCGGGCGTCGACCTGCCACTGCGCGACTTCGGCATCCCGCCGGTCTTCCTCGACCACGCCTCGCGCAACGAGGTCATGGCCGAGATCGGCCTCACCGCCCCGGACATCGCCCGCCAGGTCACCGGGCTCGTCGCCAAGCTCGACGGCCGCTACGAGACCCGCGACGCGGAGCCCGCCCGCGACTGACCCCGGTCCGCGGCCGACCTCCGTGGCCGGCCCCCGCGACCGGCCCCGACGCCGGTGACGACCCGATCCGGACCCCGTCCGGCGCCCCCCCCGTGTACCGCCGAATGGGCCGGTCCCGCCTCCCTGTACGGGTGGTGGCACCGGCCCGTTCGCGCGACATGCCCCGCAAGGCGCCCCGAGTCCGGGGGACCTCCCCATGATGGCGCCCACGACGAGTGCGTGGAGGTACGCAGGTGAGCGTGGAGCAGGGGACACCCCCAGGCCGGGACGGGCTGTTCCGGACCAAGACGATCGAGCAGTCCCTGCGCGACACCGAGGAGCCCGAGCACGCGCTCAAGAAGTCGCTCTCCGCCCTCGATCTCACGGTCTTCGGCGTCGGAGTCGTCATCGGCACCGGCATCTTCGTCCTCACCGGCAAGGTCGCCAAGGAGACCGCGGGCCCCGCGACCGCCATCGCCTTCGCGGTCGCGGGCGTGGTCTGCGCGCTGGCCGCCCTCTGCTACGCCGAGTTCGCCTCCACGGTCCCCGTCGCGGGCTCCGCGTACACCTTCTCCTACGCCTCGCTCGGCGAGCTGGTGGCGTGGATCATCGGCTGGGACCTGGTGCTGGAATTCGCGCTGGGCACGGCGGTGGTGGCCGTCGGCTGGTCCGGGTACGTACGCTCACTGCTGGACAACGCGGACTGGGCGCTGCCCGACGTGCTCTCCGGGACCGACGTGGCGTCCGGCTTCGGCTTCGACCTCCTGGCGTTCCTCCTCGTGCTGGTCCTCACCGCCGTCCTGGTGCTCGGCATGAAGCTCTCGGCGCGGGTCACCACCGTGGTCGTCGCGATCAAGGTGGCCGTCGTCCTCGTCGTGATCGTCGCCGGGCTCTTCTTCATCGACTCCGGCAACTACTCGCCCTTCATCCCGGAGGCCGAGCCGCAGCCGTCCGGCACCGGGCTCGACTCCCCGCTGGTCCAGGCGGTGTTCGGCTACGCGCCCACCAACTTCGGCGTGATGGGCATCTTCACGGCCGCCTCCATCGTCTTCTTCGCCTTCATCGGCTTCGACGTGGTCGCCACCGCCGCCGAGGAGACCCGGCATCCCCAGCGGGACATGCCCCGGGGCATCCTCGGGTCACTCCTCATCTGCACCGTGCTCTACGTCGCCGTCTCCGTCGTGGTCACCGGCATGCAGCACTACACCGAACTCTCCGTGAGCGCCCCGCTCGCGGACGCCTTCAAGGCGGTCGGCCACCCCTTCTACGCGGGCGTCATCAGCTTCGGCGCCGCCGTCGGGCTCACCGTCGTCTGCATGATCCTGCTGCTGGGCCAGTCCCGCGTCTTCTTCGCGATGAGCCGCGACGGGCTGCTGCCCCGGTTCTTCTCCGTGACCCACCCGAAGTACGGCACCCCGTACCGCCCGACGATCCTGCTCGGTGTCGTCATCGCGATCGTCGCCGGATTCACCAGCATCGACGAGCTGGCGACCCTGGTGAACATCGGGACGCTCTTCGCGTTCGTGGTGGTCGCCCTCGGCGTGATCGTGCTGCGCCGCACCCGCCCCGACCTGCCCCGGGCCTTCCGTACTCCCTGGGTGCCGGTGCTCCCGGTCCTGTCGGTGGCCGCCTCCGTCTGGCTGATGCTCAACCTGCCGGTGGAGACCTGGCTCCGGTTCGCGATCTGGATGGCGCTGGGCGTGGTCATCTACTTCGTGTACGGGCGCAAGCACAGCCGACTGGCCACCGGCGGGAGGTGAGCCGTGGGGGGGGGGGGGGGGGGGGGGCGCGGGGGGGGGGGGGGGGGCGCGGCGCCCCCCCCGCCGGCGGGGCGGGGGGGGGGGGTGCCGGTTGGGTTGGGGGGGGGGGTTTAGTCGTGTTTGATTATGGGGTGGGTGTTGGGGGGGGGGC
>NZ_JBIBHR010000001.1:0-194665 GCF_042957125.1 Streptomyces sp. NPDC008125 | reverse complement strand
ACCAGAGCTGGGCTGCGGGGCTGTGTGGTTCGTGGGGGGGGGGTTCTGTGTTGGGCCTTTCTCGTCCCCCGGCCCCCCCCCCCCCCGCCCCCGCCCCCCCCGCGTCCGTGAGGGGCCGTCAGCCGCCGGTCGCCGGGGACTTCTTGGCCGACTCGGGGATGGTCGCGTCCGTACGGATCGCCTTCCACAGGTCGTCGGACTGCGGATGGGCGGCCACCACCCGGTTCGGGTCCACCTTGTCGTACGCCACCGGCAGCATGATCGTCTCCATGGTCGACGGGTCGACGCCGTTCATCGAACGGGCGAACTCCGCCAGCGAGGTCAGCGAGGCGAGGCTGGAGTCGGTGGTCAGCGACTCGGTGGCGGCACTGGCGATCTTGTACGACTTGGTCGGGCTGCCCAGCAGGTCCTGCTTCTTGACCTCCTTCAGCAGCGCGAAGAGGAACTGCTGCTGGAGACCGATCCGGCCGAGGTCACTGCCGTCCCCGATGCCGTGGCGGGTCCGGACGAAGGCGAGCGACTGGGTGCCGTCGAGCTTGTGCGTACCGGCGGTGAGATTCAGCCCGGACGAACTGTCCTTGATGGGCTCGTCGACCTCGACGGTGACACCGCCTATGGCGTCGACGAGCCCCTTGAAGCCGGCGAAGTTGATCTCCAGGTAGTGGTCGATCCGCACGCCGGACATCTTCTCGACGGTCTTGACGACGCAGGCCGGACCCACCTGCGAGTAGACCGAGTTGAACATGACGCGCTCGGCGGACTTCATCGTGGAGCCGTCGTTCTTGACGCACTCGGGCCGGGTCACCAGGGTGTCGCGGGGTATCGAGACCGCCACGGCCTCGGTGCGGCCCTCGGGTATGTGCACGACCATCGCCGTGTCCGACCGCGCGCCGCTGACGCCGCCACCGCCGCCGAGCGCCTTGTTCTCGGCCCCGGCGCGGGAGTCCGACCCGAGGACGAGGATGTTCTGCCCGGAGGTCGGCAGCTTCTCCGGCCGCTCCTTCTCGTCGAGCTTGGAGTCGATGTCGACGGCCTTGATGTTGCTGTCGAGGTTGCGGTACATCCAGTAGACGGTGCCTCCCGCCGCGATCAGCAGGACGAGCACGATACCGAGGGTGATCTTGAGCCCTCGTCGGCGCTTGCGGGGGGCCTTGCGGCGGGAGCTCTGCCGGGAGTCGCCTTCCGGTGTCCCTTCGGGCCCATGGCCGGGCGGCATGGCGTCGTGGCTCATCGGTTCGAGTCCTCAAATCTCATGGCCCGCGGCGGGCGGTGAAGCGCGGGGACTCGGGTGGGGGGTGACCGGTCCGTGAATGCATGACTGACCGAGCACTATAGAACAGAGGATCGGGCGAAAGGGTTTTCGGCCCGGAGCCGTCCACCGCCCGGGCCGGGCCCGCTCGACCGCACGCGGGTCGCCGCCGGTGCCGCCGCCGTCGCGTGGAGCGGGCCGCCCGCGGCCCGAACGACACGGTCGAAGCTGGGCATATGATGTTGTCGGCCACGTGTGGGCGGGCTGAAGTACCGGTGAAGGGGAGAGGGTGTCACGGCGCGTGCGGAGAAGGGGATCGGACGTCGCGGACAGCACCTCCCCTCTCGTCCCGTCGTCCGGGCGCCCCGAGGTCCGCGGAGTGCCGCGTGGCCGCTGGATGCCGCTCGGCAAGGACGGCAGGCTCACGCTCTACGCCCTCGCCGACGGTGGCCTGTTGCGCTGGACGCAGCGGAATCCGGGCGGGGAGCACTGGGACGGCCCGGATCTCGTGCCGGTCGCGGACCTGACGGACCTCACCGTCGTCCAGGGTGCCGACGCCTACGCGCACTTCCTCGGGCGGCGCGAGCGCCGTGGTTCCGGCGGACCGAGCGTGGACTTCGTGCACGCCATCCAGTACCAGACCGCCCGTCCCGTCACCCAGTGGCGCTCCCTCGGCAACTTCCACCGTGACCGGGAAGAGGGTCGGCGGGCGGGTGTGCCGACCGGGGCCGTCGACGCGCAGGGGGCGGTCTCCGTCTTCGCGCGCGACGCGGGCGGCGGACTGCGGATGCGCCGCGAGAACAAGGGCGGCACCTGGGAGGCCTGGCAGGATCTCAAGGGCTCCTGGCCGGCCGCCGCGATCGTGCCGTCGGTGACGTCGAGCGGGCTGGTCGAAGTCTTCGCGACCGGTGAGGGCGGGGCGTCGTGGTGGCGTCAGGACGTTCCGGGCGGCCCGCTGCTGAGCGTCCCTTCCGCCCTCCGGCTCCACGTGCTGGACGGTTCCGCGACAGCGCTGGAGACGGCGCCCGACCGCCTCACCTACTACTGGACCGACGCGAACGCGCCCGGGGTCATCGCCTACCGGGCGGGCACCTGGCCCGTGCCGGTGGGCGGATACCCCGGCGACGGAGCCCTCGTGGCCCTGCGCACCCCGCTCGACGGCTACGACTGCACGGTCCTCGCACAGCGGGGAGCGGGCGGCACCCTGCTGGTCGGGGTCTGCACCACCGAGGGCGAGCAAAGCGGCGTCTGGTGGTCGGACACCACCAAGGAGTGCGTGGGAGATCCTGCGCTCGCCCTCGACGGGCTCGGCCGGGTCGTCGTGGCGGTGTGCGGTACGGACGGCACGGTGTCCGTCGCCCGGCAGGAACCGGGCCCGGGGCTCACGCTGTCACCGGACTGGCACCGGCTCTGACCCGAAGGCGCCTCCCGGAGCCCCGGCGGAACCGGTGGGTCATCTGGATTTCATGTGGTGTTTCCGTGAAGTCGTTAGAGGTTGTACGAATTCACAGTGGGATTCATCTCGATGACATGTCGCGTATGTCTATTTTTTTGACTGGACGTTGATCGCCTCTTTATGTGAAGGTTCTGTGACTTGCTCGCGCGCGAGCGAGTGTGACCGTCCAAAGCGGCGGTTTCAAGGAAAATGACAGGTTTCGGTCTCATGCCGTCCGTCTTCCGGGCGCGATGGGGCGTCCGGACGCGGCAGGCGCTGGACCGCATGGCGTGGGTGGTGGATGCCTCGTGGTCGGTTCCGGTAATCCGGAGGCCGGATCGCTGGTTTCGGCGTATCGGTCCGTGGTGCCGGTGGGCGCGCGGAGGGGCATCGTCAGCAAGGTGCCGGCACCGGTGCGCTCGGCCGTGAAGTCGTCGTTCGCCTCCGTGGACGCCATCCGGTCCGCGACGGTCGTCTGGGCCATGGGCGGCCGCCGCGCCATGCCCCGGCACAGCGCGGCCTACACGCGCCGAGTGGTACGCGTCAAGGGCCGCCACATGCACGCCCTGGTCGTGGACGGCGCCACGGCGTGGGCGTCCCGGGCACGGAACCTGCACATCCTCATTGCCGCGCTCGAAGCCGGGGACATCGAGTATTTCTGTGTCCGCGGCACCAAGAAGGACGTCCCGACGGTCGCGGTGCCCGCGCGGTTCCGCGAGGCGGCGGAGAAGATGCTCCGGATCGCCTTCGAGCAGACCCCGGGCTACGTGGGCGCGGACACCGCGACGGAGTCGGGCATGCGCCCCGGCGACGACGAGAAGTCCTGGCGCCACCTGCGCAAGCAGGCTTCCCTCCGCGTCGCCTGGTACGTCACCGACCCCACGCTGGAGCTCGTGTTCGGCGCCGACCAGGGCTGTGACCTCGAGTTCTGGACGGAACGGAAGGGCACGCTGGAGGCGCCCCGCCCCAACCGGGTGGTCGTCGAGGTACCGGTGGACGCACCACGCCACACCGTCCCCCAGGCCCTGTTCGCCCTGGTGCCGGGCGCCTACACCACCGGCAACGCGCAGACCGTGGCCGAATTCACCCAGCCCCTGGCGGAGGACCACCTCTTCCCCATCGACGTCGTCTACACCTGGGTCGACGACTCCGATCCCGAGTGGAGCGCCGAACGCGACGCGGTCCGCTCGGGACGGCCGGGCGATCCGCCTCAGGCCCTGCACGCCCAGGCGGCCAACGACGCGCGCTTCACCAGCCGCGACGAACTGCGCTACTCCCTGCGCTCCCTGCACCAGTACGCCCCGTGGGTCCGCACCGTCTACCTGGTCACCGCCGGGCAGGTGCCCAGGTGGCTGGACACCGAGGTCCCGGGCCTGCGGGTCGTCGACCACCGCGAGATCTTCTCCGACGCCACCGCGCTGCCCACCTTCAATTCACACGCCATCGAAAGCCAACTGCACCACATCGACGGCCTGTCCGAGCATTTCCTCTATCTCAACGACGACGTGTTCTTCGGCCGGCCGCTCGGCGCCGACAGCTTCTTCCACACCAACGGCCTGACCAAGTTCTTCCAGTCCAACGCGCTCATTCCGAGCGGCCCCGTGGACACGGACGACCTGCCGGTGAACGCGGCGGGCAAGAACAGCCGGGCACTGATCGAGCGGTCCTTCGGTACCCGTATCGCGCAGAAGATGAAGCACACTCCCCATCCGCTGCGCCGCAGCATCCTCGCCGACATCGAGCTGGTCTACAACGAGGAGCACCACCGCACGCAGCACTCCCGGTTCCGGTCGCCCGACGACGTCCCCATCGCCTCGTCCCTGCACCACTACTACGGCTTCCACACCGGCCGTACGACCACCGGAAACCTGCGCTACCAGTACATCGACCTCGCCGCGGACCAGGCCCGCAGGCGTCTGGACAACCTCCTCGCGCACCGGAACTTCGACACGTTCTGCCTGAACGACACCGTCGAGCATCCCGATCCGGATGCCCAGGAGCGCATGGTCAGGGCCTTTCTGGACGCGTACTTCCCCGTCCCCAGCCGCTTCGAGCGCGTGGGCTCCGACGAGTACCTCAACGTGAGCCGGTCGCAGAAGGCCGAGATCAGGCAGTGACCGAACCGCTCCTCCTGCCGCAGGCACCATTCCTCCGTAACGAAAGTGAAGCGCGTGATTGACATCTCCGGGCGTGAGACGGCCGGCGAGACCTTGTTGGGCTCCGCCCCCCGCCCGGAGCCCGCGCCGCCACAGCTGCGCAGGAGCCGGACGGAGCGGCAGGTCGTCGTGGACATGCACAAGCGCGTCGCGCTGGTGCATGACCGCCTCACCCCGCTCGCCGCGCGCGAACTGAACAACCTGGAGGTCCGCCGGGCCCTGGAAGCCGGGCAGATCGACTGGTTCGCGGTGCCGGGCCTCGACGACACCGCCTCAGCGGTCGGGGTTGACGCGCGTCAACGCCCCCAGGCCCTGGAAGCACTGCGCACCCGCCTGTCCAGGAGCAAGGGATACCTCGCCCGCCCCAAGGTCGGGATGGCTCCCGGCGACGGCGCGTGGGAGGGCTCGTCGGACAAGACCTGGGAGCGGGCGAGCGGCCTCTCCGTCGTACGCGCCTTCTGGTTCCGCACCACGGAACAGGGGCACCTGACCCACGGCGCCGACACGGGCTGCGACATCGAGTTCTGGGAGCCCGGGGAGAGCGTGCCCGGCCGGGGCGTCGACCGCCTCGTCGCCCCCCGCCGCAACCGCGCCAGCGAACACGTCTCCCTCGTCAACGAGCAACTCGTCGTCCCCGGGGAGCAGATGACCCGACTCGTGGGCCGTTCCCACGGGTCCGAGGCGCCGCCGCTGCGTCCGACACGTACCCGCCCCGAACTGGACATCGCCTTCCCCGACGAGCACCCCTTCCCCATCGACGTCGTGTACACCTGGGTGGACGGCGACGACCCCGCCTGGCAGCGCCGCCGCGCCGAGAGCCGGGGCGAGGTCTTCCACGCCGAGGCGGCGAGCCTGGCCCGTTACGTCTCCCGGGACGAGCTGAAGTACAGCCTCCGCTCGGTACGGATGTTCATGCCCTGGGTGCGGAACATCTACGTCGTCACCGACCAGCAGGTTCCGCACTGGTGGACCGACGGAGACGGCCGCGCCCGCGTGGTGGACCACCGCGAGATCTTCGACGACCCCTCCCACCTGCCGACCTTCAACAGCCACGCGATCGAGTCCCGGCTGCACCACATCCCCGGACTGTCGCGCCACTTCGTCTACTTCAACGACGACATGTTCATCGGGCGGACCCTCACCCCCTCCGCGTTCTTCCACCCGAACGGCATCGCCAAGTTCTTCCCGTCCCCGGCGCAGGTCCCCTACGGCCCCCCGGAGCCCGACGAGGTGCCCACCTCGGTCGCCGCGAAGAACAACCGCCGGCTCATCCAGGAACGGTTCGGCCGCACGCTCGTACAGAAGATGAAGCACGTGCCGTACGCGCTCAACCGGGACGTCCTCGAAGCCATCGAGCGGGAGTTCCCCGAAGAGCACCGCGGCACCTCCGCCAGTTCCGTGCGGAGCGTCTCCGACCTGTCCATAGCGTCCTCGCTGCACCACTACTGGGGCTACTACTCGGGGCTCAGCCTGCCCGGCGACCTCCGGTACGGCTACTTCGCGCTGGACGACCCCGAGCTGGAACACAAGCTGGAACTGCTGCTGCTGCGCCGGGACAGGGACACCTTCTGCCTCAACGACTCCGCGAGCGACCCCGCCGAGATCGAGCACCAGAGCCAGTTGCTCCACCGGTTCCTCGAAGCCTTCTACCCGGTGCCGAGCCCGTACGAGAAGCCGGCGGCCTGAGACATGAACATCGACATCCTGGTCCACACCCTGGCCACCGACTCCATCGGCGCGCGGGCTGCCGCCCGGCTCGCCCAGTCCCTCGCCACCCGGCACCGGGTCACCGTCGTCGCCGCACGCGGCGCCGCGGCACCGCACCCGGCGCTGCGGCTCCCGGGGAACGTCGGCGTCCTCGCCCTGGCCCCCTCGGTCGGGGCCGGCGACAGGGACGACGACTCCACCTCGCAACTCGTCATCGCGGGCGACCCCGAGTTCCGGCGCTACAACCGCGCCGACGACGGACGACTCCGCAAGCACCTGTCCGGGAGCGGTGCCGACGCGGTCGTCGCCCTCAGCTCCGCGCTGGGCGCGGTACTGGCCCAGTGCCGGACACCGCACGCGCGACGCATCGCCCGCCAGCCCGCACCCGTCGAGCGGCTCCCGGAATCGGTGCGCGCCCGCTGGACGGAGCTCTACCGCGAACTCGACGCCGTCGTCCCGCTGAGCCAGGGCGACGCCGCCGCCCCCGAGTACCAGGCGCTCCGCGGCGCCGGCGTCGAGGTGCGCCACATCGCCGAGCCGGTGCTGCTCGCGGAGAGCCCGGCCAAACCGTCGACGGGAGTGGTGATCAACGCCGGACGGCTGGTCTCGCACCGGCGCGTCGACCTGGCGCTGCACGCCTTCGCCCGGACCCACGACGCCCAGCCCGGCTGGCAGCTCAGGGTGTTCGGTACCGGACCGCTCCGCCGTGAGACCCGCGAACTGGTCACGGCGCTGGGACTCCACGACCGCGTGCTGCTGTTCGACCGTGAGGCCGGCGAAGGCGACTACTACGACGCCGACATCGCCCTGGTGACCGCGGAACGCCTCGACAGCGCTCGTCCCGTGCTGGAGTCGCTGGCCCAGGCCACGCCGGTGGTCGCCACCGACGTGCCCTACGGGGCCACGGAGGTGCTCTCCGAGGGGCACGGCGGGCTGCTGGTGCCCGTCGGTGACGTCGATGCCACGGCCCGCGCCCTGGAGCGCTACATGGGGGACGAACTCCTGCGCACCGCGCACCGGACCCAGGCGCTGCGGACCGCCCGGCCCGCCGGTACGGAACAGATCGGCGACGCCTACGAGGAACTCCTCACGGAGATCAAGGCGGGGGCACGCGGCCGCTGGGGACAGCGCCGGCGCACGGGTGGAGGAGCGCCCACCGAGGAACGCCGACTCCCCACCGCCGACTGCCGGGTCCTGCCGGACGGCATGTGGGAGATCACCCTGCGGGGTGTCTCCGGCACCCGCACGGTGCGGGTCAAGGAACAGGTCAGGGGCAGCGAGAACACGGTCGACTTCCCTGTCGGGAACGGCGGGACCGAGGCCCGGATCGACGCCCGCGCGCTCGCCGTGCTCGGCGAGGGCCGTGCCGACCTCTACGCCGTGGACGGCCGCGGAAAGGAGAGCCGCCTGCGCTACGGGCGGTGCACGCTCGGCGGGGCACGCGACGTCGGACACCTCGGCGACCTGAACCACTTCCACTGGGTGCTGCCGTACGCGTCCGAGGGCGGCTACCTGCGCCTGCGCGTCTGGTCCCGGCCGAGCCACGCGGAGCTGATGACCGTCGACTACGACGACGACCGTCTGCGACTGACCGGCTGGCTGCAGGGACAGTGGCAGCCCGGAGGCGAGCCGTTGCTGCTGCTGCGCCGGCGCCAGGAGCCCGCGCGCACGCTGCCGGCCGGCCGGGTGCGCTTCGACAACGGCTGGTTCGGAGCCGAGCTGAACATGAGCGAAGCCATGAGGTCCCGGCTGCTCATGCGCGAGAACTGGGACGTGCTGCTCACCGACGGCACCGGCGGCGCGCCGGTCAGAGTGGCACGCATCGCCGACGACCAGGTGGTACGACGCGACGTCCAGCGCTTCCCGGAGCTGGTGCGGGAGGAGCCGACGGACCTGTTCGGTCCCGACGCCGGGCGTGCCGTCGTCGGACTGCGCCCCTACTTCACCGCCGACAACGAACTCTCGCTCGTGGTGACCGAGCATCACTGACAGCGGCCTCTCACGGACCTCGACTTCCCGAAGGACACTTGTGCGGATCTCCTTTCTGCTCCACAGCATCGACAATTTCGGCGGGGTGCCGCGGGCGACCAGCAGTCTGGCCACCGCACTGGCGGTCCACCACGAGGTGGAGATCGTCTCGATCTTCAGGACGGCCGACCGTCCGTCCTTCGCCCCCTCCGCCGACGTGACCGTGCGCTACCTGGCCGACCAGCGCGACGGCGCGCCCACGGCCAAGGACGCCAAACCGTCCAGGATCATGCCGCGGGAGGACGACTGGGCCGACCGCTACACCCAGGAGGTCGACGACCTGATCCTGGCTCACCTCGGCACCACCCACGCCGATGTCGTGGTCGCCGCCCGGCCCACCTTCGGCGCGTACTTCGTCGCCCACGGAAGGCACCGCTACGGGCGCGTGGTCATCGACCACGAAGGCTCGATGGTGCCCTCCCAGGAACTCCGCGAGCGCACCCTGGAGCTCTACCGCGAGATGGACGGTGTCGTCTGCCTCACCCGGGCCGACGTGGAGAACTACCAGCGACAGCTCGGCGAGCAGGCGCCCCCGCTCGCGGCCATCGGCAACATCGTGCCGCCGCCGGTCCGGCACGCCCCCGTACGAGGGCTGCCGCTGATCGCCGCCGCGGGACAGCTCGTACCGCGCAAGGGGTTCAACACCCTGATCAACGCGTTCGCCAAGGTCGCCCCGCACCACCCGCAGTGGCGGCTGCGCATCTTCGGCCGCGGGCCCGAACAGGCGCGACTGCAGGACCTCGTGCACGCGCACGGGCTCAGCGACTCCGTCCGCCTCATGGGCGCGGTACCCGACCTCACCTCGGAGTGGGACAAGGCCGCGTTCGCGGTGAGCGCGGCCCGCCGCGAGTCCTTCGGCCTGACCCTGGTGGAGGCCATGCACCACGGGCTCCCGGTGCTCGCCGCCGACGCGCCCTTCGGCCCCGGCGAGATCGTCGTCCCCGGCCACAACGGCATCCTCGTCCCGGTCGGCGACGAGGATGCCATGGCCCAGGCGATGCACTACCTCATCGAACAGCCGGCCGAGCGCGAGAAGCTCTCCCAGGGCGCCTACGCCTCCGCCCCGCTCTACAGCGCCGAGCGCATCGCCTCCCGCTACGACGCGTTCCTGCGGGACGTCGCGGCCTCGGTGGTGAAGGACGGCACCGCCGTGGCCCCGCCCGTCGTCCCGTCCGGTGTCCCGGCGGACGTGCTGGTCCGAGGCGACGGCTCCATCGAGGTCCGCGCCGCGCTGCCCTCCGACACGGAGCCCCCCGCGCTCTGCGTCACCCTCCGCAGGACCGAGTCGCCCCTGGTCAGACTGGCTTCCGTGGGCACGGCCGTGGACGGGACGACGGGCGTTCCGCGGGCGGTGTACGTGATACCCGTCGAACCGCCGGTCCTCGCCGAAGGCCGCTACGACATCGACCTGGAGCTGCCGGACGGACGCCGTCGGCCGCTCGCCGTGGAGAACGTCCACACCGGTGGCCTGCTGGTCCGCCGGATACCTGCCGAGGGACCCGCGTACTGGCCCGTGCCCTACCGCACCGCGGACGGCCATCTGTCGGTCTTCGTCCGCCACCGCGTGACGCACGCCGAGGTGCACACCGTGCGGGTGGGGCAGGACGGCTGGCTCGTGCGCGGCAGCCTGGTCGTTCCGGCGGGCACCGACCTCTCCGGGCTGCGGCTGGTCGCCGTACCCCGCAAGGGAAGCGCCGCGTCCACGGTGTCGGGCAGCGCCTCCGTCGGGTACGACGGCACGTTCGAGGCCCATCTGCCGTTCGCCGGGGTGGTCGCCGCGTCGTCGGGCGGCCACGACGACTGGGACCTTCTGCTGGAGCGCGGATCGGGCCGGCCGGGTATCCGGCTGGCGCGCTTCTTCGACGACATCCTGGAGCGCAAGCGGATCGACGTCTATCCCACGCAGCGCTGGCACCACCCGACGCAGGGCCCGGCGCGCGGAAGGGTCTTCTTCACGCCGGGCAACGAGCTGTCCTTCACCGCCGGCCCCGACAAGTCCTGACCCTCTTCCGTACAGTCCCGAATCCGCGGCCCCGGGCCCGGATCTCCCTTCCCTCGTGCCGACTGGCCGCCATCCGTTGTGGAGAACACGTTTATGCCTTCGCACCACCGCAGCACCCGCAAGGCCGTCATCCCGGCCGCGGGCCTCGGTACCCGATTCCTTCCGGCGACCAAGGCCACGCCCAAGGAGATGCTCCCGGTCGTGGACCGTCCCGCCATCGAGTACGTGGTGGCGGAGGCCGTACGCAGCGGACTCGACGACGTGCTCATGGTCACCGGTCGCAACAAGCGCGCCCTGGAGGACCACTTCGACCGCGCCTACGAACTCGAGCACCTGCTGGAGCTGAAGGGCGACCACGGCAAGCTGCGCCAGGTCCGTGAATCGAGCGAACTGGCCGACGTCCACTACGTGCGGCAGGGCAACCCGCTCGGCCTGGGCCACGCCGTGCTCTGCGCCGAACCGCACGTCGGCGACGCCCCGTTCGCGGTGCTGCTCGGTGACGACCTCATCGACGAGCGCGACGCCCTGCTCTCCCGGATGCTGGAGATCCAGGAGCAGCGCGGCGGCAGCGTCGTGGCACTCATGGAGGTCGAGGACGACCGGACGCACCTGTACGGATGCGCGGCCGTGGCCCCCGTGGGCGACGAGGCGGACGACGTACTGGTCGTGACCGATCTCGTCGAGAAGCCCGAACCCGGCACCGCCCCCAGCAATCTCGCGGTGATCGGGCGGTACGTCCTCGCCCCGCAGATCTTCGAGGCCCTGCGCAAGACTCCGCCCGGCCGCGGCGGAGAAATCCAGCTGACCGACGCTCTGCGTCAGTTGGTTCTCGACCCGTCCATCGGCGGCCCCGTGCACGCGGTGGTCTTCCGTGGCCGCCGCTACGACACCGGCGACCGCGGCGACTACCTGCGCGCCGTCGTCCGCCTCGCCTGCGAACGCGAGGACCTCGGGCCCGAATTCCGCGCCTGGCTCGGCGAGTTCGTGAAGGACGAGGGCATCCTCTAAGCGGTGTCCCGGCCGGCCGGCCCGTCCCCCGGCCGGCCCGGCTTCCGCGACGGGGTGTGAAAACGCACCTGGGCCGCACGGGAACTCCCGTGCGGCCCAGGCGCGTTGTCGAGCGACTGCGTTACGCCGGTACGCTCGCCACGCCCGGCGCCAGGAACGGCTTGCCGTTCACGCGCGCGGAGACACCCGCCCGGTCCAGGTACGGCGTGATGCCGCCCAGGTGGAACGGCCAGCCCGCACCGGTGATCAGGCAGAGGTCGATGTCCTGCGCCTCGGCGACGACGCCCTCGTCGAGCATCAGGCCGATCTCCTCGGCCACCGCGTCCAGGACGCGGTCCCGGGTCTGCTCCTCGGTCAGGACGGTGTCGCCCTGTTCCAGGAGAGCGGCGACCTCGGGGTCGAGCTCCGGCTTGCCGGAGTCGTAGACGTAGAAGCCGCGCTTGCCCGCCTCGACGACCGCCGCGAGGTTCGCGGAGACCGTGAAGCGCTCCGGGAAGGCCCGGTGCAGGGTCTCGGAGACGTGCAGACCGATCGCCGGGCCCACCAGATCCAGCAGGACCAGCGGCGACATCGGCAGACCGAGCGGCTCGACGGCGCGCTCGGCGACGGCGACCGGGGTGCCCTCGTCGATGACGTTCTGGATCTCGCCCATGAAGCGGGTGAGGATGCGGTTGACGACGAACGCCGGGGCGTCCTTCACCAGCACCGCGGTCTTCTTCAGCTTCCGGGCCACACCGAACGCCGTCGCCAGTGCGGCGTCGTCCGTCCGCTCGCCGCGCACGATCTCCAGCAGCGGGAGGATCGCGACCGGGTTGAAGAAGTGGAAGCCGACGACCCGCTCCGGGTTCTTCAGCTTCGACGCCATCTCGGTGACCGAGAGGGAGGAGGTGTTGGTGGCGAGGATCGCGTGCGCCGGGGCGACCGCCTCGACCTCCGCGAACACCTGCTGCTTGACGCCGATCTCCTCGAAGACGGCCTCGATGATGAAGTCGGCGTCGGAGAAGCCCTCCGCCTTGTCCAGCACACCGGTCACCAGGGCCTTGAGGCGGTTGGCCTTGTCCTGGTTGATGCGGCCCTTGCCGAGCAGCTTGTCGATCTCGGCGTGGACGTAGCCCACACCCTTGTCGACGCGCGCCTGGTCGATGTCCGTGAGGACGACCGGTACTTCCAGGCGGCGCAGGAAGAGCAGCGCGAGCTGGCTGGCCATCAGACCGGCGCCGACGACACCGACCTTGGTGACCGGACGGGCCAGGCTCTTGTCCGGGGCACCGGCCGGGCGCTTGGCCCGCTTCTGGACCAGGTTGAAGGCGTACAGCCCGGAGCGCAGCTCACCGCTCATGATCAGGTCGGCGAGCGCCTGGTCCTCGGCGTCGAAGCCGGCGCCCAGGTCGCCGTCCTTTGCGGCGGCGATGATCTCCAGCGCGCGGTAGGCGGCGGGGGCCGCCCCGTGCACCTTGGAGTCCGCGATGGCCCGGCCGCGCGCGACGGCCTGGTCCCAGGCGTCGCCGCGGTCGATCGCGGCTCGCTCGACCACGGTCTCGCCCGTGAGGACGCCGGCCGTCCACACGAGCGACCGCTCCAGGAAGTCCGCACCCTCGAAGAGCGCGTCGGCGATACCGAGCTCGAAGACCTGCGCGCCCTTGAGCTGGCGGTTCTGGTTCAGCGAGTTCTCGATGATCACCGAGACCGCGCGGTCGGCACCGATCAGGTTCGGCAGCAGCGCGCAGCCGCCCCAGCCGGGCACCAGACCGAGGAAGACCTCGGGCAGCGAGAAGGCGGGGAGCGCCTTGGAGACGGTGCGGTACGAGCAGTGCAGGCCGACCTCGACCCCGCCGCCCATCGCCGCGCCGTTGTAGTACGCGAAGGTCGGGACCGCGAGGCCGGAGAGGCGGCGGAAGACGTCGTGGCCGCCCTTGCCGATCCGCACCGCGTCCTCGTGGTTCTTGAGGACTTCGAGGCCCTTGAGGTCGGCGCCCACGGCGAAGATGAACGGCTTGCCGGTGATGCCGACGCCGACGATCGAACCCTCGGACGCCTCCTTCTCGACCTGGTCGATCGCCTCGTCCAGGTTGGCCAGCGACTGCGGGCCGAAGGTGGTCGGCTTGGTGTGGTCCAGGCCGTTGTCCAGCGTGATGAGGGCGAACCGGCCCGCGCCCGCCGGGAGGTCGAGGTGACGCACGTGCGCCTGGGTGACGACCTCGCCCGGGAAGAGCTCGGCCGCTCCCTTCAGCAGCTCGGTGGTGGAGCTCACTTGGTGCCTCCGTCGGCGTCGAAGTGCGGGTTCTCCCAGATGACCGTGGCGCCCATGCCGAAGCCCACGCACATCGTGGTGATGCCGTAGCGGACCTCCGGCTGCTCCTCGAACTGGCGGGCCAGCTGCGTCATCAGACGGACGCCGGAGGAGGCGAGCGGGTGGCCGTAGGCGATGGCGCCGCCGTACTGGTTGACGCGCGGGTCGTCGTCCGCGATGCCGTAGTGGTCGAGCAGGGCGAGCACCTGCACGGCGAACGCCTCGTTGACCTCGAAGAGACCGATGTCACCGATGGCCAGACCGGCCTTGGCCAGGGCCTTCTCGGTCGCCGGGATCGGGCCGTAGCCCATGACCTCCGGCTCGACGCCGGCGAAGGCGTACGACACGAGACGCATCCGGACCGGCAGGCCCAGCTCGCGGGCGACGTCCTCGGCGGCGAGCAGCGAGGCGGTGGCACCGTCGTTGAGGCCCGCCGCGTTGCCGGCCGTGACGCGGCCGTGCGGGCGGAACGGGGTCTTGAGGCCCGCGAGGGACTCCATCGTGGTGCCGGGGCGCATCGGCTCGTCGGCGGTGACCAGGCCCCAGCCGGTCTCGCCGGCCTCGGCGTTGGTGCGGCGCACCGAGACGGGCACCAGGTCCTGCTGGATCTTGCCGTTGGCGTACGCCTTGGCGGCCTTCTCCTGCGAGCGCACGGCGTAGGCGTCGGCGCGTTCCTTGGTGATCTGCGGGTAGCGGTCGTGCAGGTTCTCGGCGGTCATGCCCATGAAGAGGGCGGACTCGTCGACCAGCTTCTCCGAGACGAAGCGCGGGTTCGGGTCCACGCCCTCGCCCATCGGGTGGCGCCCCATGTGCTCGACACCGCCGGCCACGACGACGTCGTAGGCGCCGAAGGCGATGGAGCCGGCCGTCGTGGTGACGGCGGTCAGCGCACCGGCGCACATGCGGTCGATCGAGTAGCCGGGGACGGACTGCGGCAGACCGGCCAGGATTCCGGCGGTCCGGCCGAGGGTGAGGCCCTGGTCGCCGATCTGCGTGGTCGCGGCGATGGCGACCTCGTCGATCCTCGCGGGGTCCAGGTCCGGGTTGCGGCGCAGCAGCTCCCGGATGGCCTTCACGACGAGATCGTCGGCGCGGGTCTCGTGGTAGATGCCCTTCGGGCCCGCCTTGCCGAACGGGGTGCGGACGCCGTCGACGAAGACGACGTCCCGGATGGTACGAGGCACGATGGCTCTCCTCCAGGGTGCGGGATGGCACTGCTGCGGGGCACGCCCGGAAGCGTGCTGCCCGCCCTCATGCTACTTGCGGGTAACCAGACTGCCCACCCCCTGTGGCCGGAGCGTCGAAGGTCACACACGCTCAGGGCCTCGCGCGAGGCCGCCAACCTGGCGCGAATTCGATCCTCGCGGCACGCACGGCCAATGCACGGGCACCCCGGCTCCCGACACGACGGCACCCCCGGCGGCCGTGTAATCCGGTGACCGGGGGTGTCGGGTGTCGTCGTGCGGTGTCGAATGCCTTCGTGTGCCGGACCGGTGCCGCAGGGGCGCCGGGCCGGGACGTCAGGAAGTCGCGCTGGTGTTCAGGGCGTCCAGCAGCAGCGGGGCCACGAGGCCGATCTGCCAGCGCCGTGCGCCGTACCCCGCGAGCAGGTCCTCGACCGCGCCCGGGGTGACGCTCTTCGGCGGCTCCCAGCAGACCCGGCGCACGGTGTCCGGGGTGATGAGGTTCTCCGGCGGCAGGTGCAGCCGCTCGGCGAGTTCGGAGACGGCGGCGCGGGCGGCCGAGAGCCGGTCCGCCGCCTCGGGGTCCTTGTCCGCCCAGGCGCGCGGCGGCGGCGGGCCCGCGAGCTGCTGGCCCGGCTGCGGGAGCTCGGACTCCGGCAGCGCCTTCGCACGGTCCACGGCGGCCTGCCACTGCTCCAACTGGCGCCGGTTCACGCGGTGCCCGAAACCGGGCAGCGCGGACAGCGCCTGGACGTTGGCGGGCATCGCGAGCGCGGCCTCCACGATCGCTCCGTCGCCGAGCACCTTGCCGGGGGAGACGTCGCGCCGCTGGGCGACCCGGTCGCGCGTCTCCCACAGCTCCCGTACGACGGCCAGCTGCCGGCGCCTGCGCACCTTGTGCATGCCCGAGGTGCGGCGCCACGGGTCCTTGCGCGGCGGGGCGGGCGGCGCCGACGCGATCGCGTCGAACTCCTCGCGGGCCCACTCCAGCTTCCCCTGGCGGTCCAGCTCCTTCTCCAGCGCGTCCCGCAGGTCGATCAGGAGCTCGACGTCGAGCGCCGCGTAGCGCAGCCACGGGTCGGGGAGCGGCCGGGTGGACCAGTCGACGGCGGAGTGGCCCTTCTCCAGCGCGTACCCCAGGACGTTCTCGACCATCGCACCCAGGCCGACCCGGGGGAATCCGGCCAGTCGTCCGGCGAGCTCGGTGTCGAAGAGGGACGTGGGGAGCATGCCTATTTCGCGCAGGCAGGGGAGGTCCTGCGTGGCGGCGTGCAGGATCCACTCGGTGCCGGTCAGGGCCTCGCCGAGACCGGACAGGTCCGGGCAGCCCACGGGGTCGACCAGGGCACTGCCCGCGCCCTCGCGGCGCAGCTGGACGAGGTAGGCGCGCTGGCCGTAGCGGTAGCCGGAGGCGCGCTCGGCGTCGACGGCCACCGGGCCACTGCCGGCGGCGAAAGCGGCGATCACCCGGGCGAGGGCGTCGTCGTCCGCCACCACCGGTGGAATGCCCTCGCGCGGTTCCAGCAAGGGGATCGGCGCCGGGGCGACGTCGTCCGGGGGAGCGCCCCCGGTGGTTCGCAGTGTCGTGTCTGCTGCGGTCTCTTGGGCGTCGGTCACCCGTCAAGGGTATCCGTGTATGCGCGACACCCGACGACGGAACGTTCCGTCGTCGGGTGTCGGGTGCGTAAACCGGCCGGATTCGGCATCCCCGCCTGCGCGGGCGCCGGCGGGGGTGGTCAGTGGATGATGCCGGTCCGCAGGGCGACGGCGACCATTCCTGCGCGGTCTCCGGTACCGAGCTTGCGGGCGATGCGGGCGAGGTGGGACTTGACCGT
The DNA here is from genome assembly GCF_042957125.1 of Streptomyces sp. NPDC008125. Lineage (NCBI taxonomy): Bacteria > Bacillati > Actinomycetota > Actinomycetes > Kitasatosporales > Streptomycetaceae > Streptomyces > Streptomyces sp. NPDC008125. Next base: position 177,771 of record NZ_JBIBHR010000001.1, on the reverse strand, counting down.
GAGGGCGGAGAGGCCCATCGAGACGCCGATGGCCTTGTTGGACTGGCCTTCGGCGACCAGGCGGAGCACCTCCACCTCGCGGCCGGACAGTTCGCGGTAGCCGCCCGGGTGGCTCGGGGAGCCGGGGGGCCGGCGGTGCATACGGGCGGCGTTGGCGCCGATGGGGGCGACGCCGGGTCGGTTGGGGTGGCCGATGTTGGTACGGGTGCCGGTGACGACGTAGCCCTTGACGCCGCCCGCGAGGGCGTTGCGTACGGCACCGATGTCGTCGGCGGCGGAGAGGGCGAGACCGTTCGGCCAGCCTGCGGCTCGGGTCTCGGACAGCAGGGTCAGCCCGGAACCATCGGGCAGGTGGACGTCGGCAACGCAGATGTCGCGCGGGTTGCCGACGCGGGGGCGGGCCTCCGCGATGGACGACGCCTCGATGACGTCACGAACTCCGAGGGCCCACAGATGGCGGGTCACGGTGGAACGGACGCGCGGGTCGGCCACGACGACCATGGCCGTCGGCTTGTTCGGGCGGTAGGCGACCAGGCTTGCGGGCTGCTCTAGGAGAACGGACACCAGGCCTCCTGGGGGAGTGGCGGGACGGGCCGGCTCGGGGATGAAGCCGGGGCGAACCGTGCTTGAAGGGTCATTGACCTCTTCGGCAGCAGACCCGTCCTCCTTTAGAGGAAGATCACGATTTGGTGAGTAACAATTCGGACAAATCGGACGCGCGATCGATTGTACGACCATAGGGCCGATGGTCGGCCGACCCGGCCGGGGGAGCGTCGTCGACCGACGAGAACGCCGCGAGGCGCGGGGCGGCCATCAGGCCTGCGGCCCCCGGCGCTGCGGCAGGGTGACCACCGTCGCGTCGGCCGGACCGGACGGCGGCAGGCCCGCGATCTGGCAGAGCAGGTCCCCCCAGGCCGTCAGGTGCCCCGCCGTGTCGGGCACCCCGCCCGGACCGTCGCCGGGCGTCCAGGACGCGCGGATCTCGATCTGGGTCGCGGGCCGGCGGCTGCCCAGCTCGCCGAAGTAGTGCGACCCCGCCCGGGTGACCGTGCCGCCCGCCGACCCGTAGGTGAGACCGCGCGCCTCCAGGGCGCCCGTCAGCCAGGACCAGCACACCTCGGGCAGCAGCGGGTCGGCGGCCATCTCCGGCTCCAGCTCCGCCCGTACGAGCGTCACCAGGCGAAACGTTCCCTGCCAGGCCTCGTGACCGGCCGGATCGTGCAGCAGTACCAGGCGTCCGTCCGCGAGGTCCTCCTCGCCGTCCACGACCACCGCCTCCAGGGCGTAGGCGTGCGGGGCCAGCCGCTGCGGCGGCCGGGTCGCCTCGACCTCCAGCTCGGGACGGAGCCGCGCCGAGCGCAGCGCCTCGACCGCCGACCGGAAACCGGGCGGAGTGGGTTTGCTCTCCGCACCGTCCTTCTGGGAGGTGTGGTCGGAATGATCGGAGAACTGTTCCTGCGCCGGAGCCATGCGGGGAAGAGTAGGCGGAACGCGGGCCGCGCGCAGGGAGAGACACCCTGGTGGGACCGTGCTCCTTGGGGCTTCGTGCGAAGATTCTGTGCGTGAGTGCCAACGACCGCCCCCCGGGCCAGCTGACAACGACCTCCGCCACCCACGACTCGGCGTTCCTGAAGGCGTGCCGACGTGAACCCGTGCCGCACACCCCGGTCTGGTTCATGCGGCAGGCGGGCCGGTCGCTGCCGGAGTACCTGAAGGTCCGTGAGGGCATCGCGATGCTCGACTCCTGCACGATGCCGGAACTGGTCACCGAGATCACGCTGCAGCCCGTGCGGCGCCACAAGGTCGACGCCGCCGTCTACTACAGCGACATCGTCGTCCCGCTCAAGGCCATCGGCATCGACCTGGACATCAAGCCCGGCGTCGGCCCCGTGATCGCCGACCCGATCCGCACCCGCGCCGACCTGGCCCGGCTGCGCGATCTGACGCCCGAGGACGTCCCGTACGTCACCGAGGCCGTCCGCATGCTCACCGCCGAGCTCGGCGAGACCCCGCTCATCGGCTTCGCGGGCGCCCCGTTCACGCTCGCCAGCTACCTCGTCGAGGGCGGTCCGTCCCGCAACCACGAGCACACCAAGGCCATGATGTACGGCGACCCGGAGCTCTGGGCCGACCTCGTGGACCGGCTCGCGGAGATCACCGGCGCCTTCCTGAAGGTCCAGATCGAGGCGGGCGCCTCGGCCGTACAGGTCTTCGACTCCTGGGTCGGCGCGCTGTCCCCCGCCGACTACCGCCGCTCCGTGCTGCCCGCCTCCGCCAAGGTCTTCGACGCGGTCGCCTCCTACGGCGTCCCGCGCATCCACTTCGGCGTGGGCACCGGCGAGCTGCTGGGCCTCATGGGCGAGGCCGGTGCGGACGTCGTCGGCGTCGACTGGCGCGTCTCCCTGGACGAGGCCGCCCGCCGCGTCGGCCCCGGCAAGGCGCTCCAGGGCAACCTCGACCCGGCGGTGCTCTTCGCCCCGACCGCCACGGTCGAGGAGAAGACCCGCGAGGTGCTGGACGCCGCCGCCGGCCTGGAGGGCCACATCTTCAACCTCGGCCACGGCGTCATGCCGTCGATGGACCCGGACGCCCTCACCCGGCTCGTCGGCCACGTCCACGAGCAGACCGCGCGCTGAACGGACCGGGCCGCCCGCGCGGAGCGGGCGGCCCGGCTTCCGCCGTCACGCCGCGCCCGCCGCCCGTACCGCCGTGCTCGCCTTGCGGGCGGCCACCAGGACCGGGTCCCAGACGGGGGAGAAGGGCGGGGCGTACCCCAGGTCGAGGGCGGTCATCTCCTCCACCGTCATCCCTGCGGTCAGCGCCACCGCCGCGACGTCCACCCGCTTCGCCGCGCCGTCACGGCCCACGATCTGCACGCCCAGCAGTCGGCCGGTGCGGTACTCGGCGAGCATCTTCACCGTCATGGGCGCGGCGCCCGGGTAGTAGCCGGCGCGGCCCGTCGACTCGATCGTGGCCGTCACGAACCGCAGCCCGACCGCCCGGGCGTCCTTCTCCCGCAGCCCGGTCCGGGCGATCTCCAGGTCGCAGACCTTGCTCACCGCCGTACCGACCACGCCCGGGAACGTCCCGTAACCACCGCCGACGTTGGCGCCGATGATCCGGCCGTGCTTGTTGGCGTGGGTGCCGAGCGCGATGTGCCGGGTGCGCTTCGCCACCAGGTCCAGCACCTCCACGCAGTCGCCGCCCGCCCAGATGTCCTCGTGCCCGACCACCCGCATCGACAGGTCGGTCAGCAGACCGCCGTGCGGCCCGAGCGGCAGCCCGGCCGCGCGGGCGAGCTCCGTCTCCGGCTCCACCCCGATGCCGAGCACCACCACGTCGGCCGGGTACGTCTCCGCCCCGGTCGCCACCCCGGACACCCGGCCGTCGGGGCCGGTGCGGATCTCCGTGACCGCCGCGCGGTTCACCGTCGTGATGCCGAGGCCGTCCATCGCCTCGTGCACCAGGCGCCCCATGTCGGGGTCGAGGGTGGCCATCGGCTGCTCACCCCGGTTCAGCACGGTCACCTCGAAGCCCCGGTTCAGCATGGCCTCGGCCATCTCGACCCCGATGTACCCCGCGCCCACCACCACCGCGCGCCGCCGTCCGGGGCCCACCCGGTCCAGCGAGTCCAGCAGCGCCTGGCCGTCGTCCAGCGTCTGCACCCCGTGCACGCCCGGGGCGTCGATACCGGACAGCGCCGGGCGCACCGGCCGGGCCCCGGTGCCGATCACCAGCTTGTCGTACCCGGTCCAGGCCGACGTACCGGTCTCCAGGTCCACCGCCCGCACCCGACGGCCCGCGACGTCGATCTCCGTCACCTCGGTGCGGGTGCGCAGATCGATGCCGCGGGCCCGGTGCTCCTCGGGCGTACGGGCGATCAGGTCGTCGCGTTCCGCCACGTCCCCGCCCACCCAGTACGGGATGCCGCAGGCGGAGTACGAGGAGAAGTGGCCGCGCTCGAAGGCCGTGATGCTCAGCTCCTCGGGCCCCTTCAGCCTGCGGGCCTGCGACGCGGCGGACATGCCCGCCGCGTCGCCCCCGATGACCACCAGTCGCTCCGTCATGCCAGGTCCCTTCGCCGCGGTGTGTGCCGACCGACCACGCTAACGGCGTTTCGCGGGGATCCCCCCGGCAGTCTCAGGGAACGGGTGTCGTGCCCGGTTCCGCCCGCTCTTCCGCGGCGGCCGGGACGGCGGCCGTACCGGCCTCCGGGACCCGGCGACGGCGCACCACCAGCCGCCAGACCACCAGGGCCAGGGCGACGACCGCCAGGAACGGTGCGGTGGCGCCGATCGCCATCGCGATCCAGCGGAGCGTCGTGACGAACGCGTCCCACCCACCGGTCACCGCGTCCAGGAAACCGGTCTCGTCGTCGGCCGCGGCGGAGGTGTCCGGCTCGTACAGATCCAGGGTGATCGTCGCCAGCGAGGTGCGGTCGGCCAGGCTCGCCCGCTGTGCCAGCAGGGACTCCAGGTCCGCCTGACGGCTGCTCAACTCCCCTTCGAGGGCCACGACATCGCTGATCCGTTCCGCCTTCTCCATCAGGGCGCGCACCCGGTCGACGCTCGCCCGCTGGGTCGCGACGCGGCTCTCCACGTCCACCACCTGGTCGGTGACGTCCTTCGCCTCCGAGGTGCGCGACAGCAGCCGGCCCGCACCGGTCAGCCGCCCCAGCACGTCCTCGTACCGGTCCTCCGGGACGCGCAGCACGAGGTGCGAGGCGTCGTGGACGTCGTCCACCCGCTCGGTCGCCTCGCTCTCCACGAGCCCGCCGCTGCCCTCGGCGGCGGACCGGGCCGCGGCCACGGCCTTCGGGACGCTCTTCACCTCGACGGACATCTCCGTGGTGCGGATGACGCGGGCGGCGGCCGTCGCGGTCTTCTCCGCCGCCTTCCCGTCCGCCTTTCCGCCCGCTGCGGGGCGCGAGCCGTCCGACGCCCCCGAGTCGGCCGCGACCTCCGCCCCGCTGCCCTCGTCCCGCACGCCGGCCGCCTTGCTGTCGGAGGCGGACCCGCCCATGCCACCGCTGTCGTCGGCGCCGCACCCGGCCACCGCGAGCAGGACGACGAGCGCCCCGGCCGCGACACCCGCCCCCCGGCTACGGAGGCGCGGGCGCTCCGGCCGTCGTCGGGCTCTCTGCGTGAACTGCATGACTGGTCCCCCCGGTCGGTGAGTCGATGTGTGCCCTTGGACGTACCGGCCGCTCGTCGGGTTTCCCGGAAGCGGTTTCGAAGCAGTCACGGTCGGGACTCGTTCCGGGTTTGAGAGAGTGGACCCATGCAGGGTTTCGAACAGCACGCGCACGCGAACACACCGCACGTCGTCGTGGTCGGCGGAGGGATCGCCGGACTGGCCGCCGCCCACCGGCTGCTCGGCAGCGGGGTACGGGTCACTCTCCTGGAGGCCTCGGCACGGCTCGGCGGGAAGCTCATGACGGGCGAGGTCGCGGGCGTCCAGGTCGACCTCGGCGCCGAATCGATGCTCGCCAGGCGCCCCGAAGCGGTCGGCCTGGCCCGCGCCGCCGGACTCGGCGACCGCCTCCAGCCGCCCGCCACGGCCGCCGCCTCCCTCTGGACCCGCGACGCGCTCCGCCCGATGCCCAAGGGCCACATGATGGGCGTCCCGGGCGACCCGGAGGCGCTGCGCGAGGTGCTCTCGCCCGAGGGCATCGCCCGTATCGCCCAGGAACGCGAGCTGACCGCGACCGCCGTGGGCGACGACGTCGCGGTCGGTGCGTACGTCGCCGACCGGCTCGGCCGCGAGGTCGTCGACCGTCTCGTGGAACCACTGCTCGGCGGGGTGTACGCGGGCGACGCCTACCGGATCTCCCTGCGCGCCGCCGTACCGCAGCTCTTCGACATCGCCCGGCAGGGCGGACCCCTGCTCGACGGGGTGCGCCGGGTCCAGGAGCGGGCCGCCGCGCGGCAGGCGGGCGGACCCGTCTTCCAGGGCATCGCGGGCGGCCTCGGAACCCTGCCGGACGCGGTGGCCGGCACCGTGCGGGCCCAGGGCGGCGAGATCCTCACCGCGACCCCGGTGCTCGGCCTGTCCCGTACGGAGGCCGGCTGGGACGTCCGTACGGAGGCCGGGGTGATCGCCGCCGACGGCATCGTCCTGGCCACCCCCGCCTGGTCCGCCTCCACCCTGCTGGCCGCCGAGTCCCCGGCGGCCTCCGCCGAGCTCGCGGGCGTCGAGTACGCCTCGATGGCCCTGATCACCATGGCGTTCCGGCGTGAGGACGCCGAGGCGGTGGAGGCCCTGCGCGGGCGCTCCGGCTTCCTGGTGCCCCCGGTCGACGGCCGCACGATCAAGGCCGCCACCTTCTCCAGCAACAAGTGGCAGTGGGTCGCCGACGCCGACCCCGGCCTCTTCGTGCTCCGTACCTCGGTCGGCCGGTACGGCGACGAGGACCACCTGCACCGCGAGGACGACGAACTCACCGCGTTCTCCCGCACCGACCTCGCCGCAGCCACCGGCCTCACCGCCGCACCCGTCGGCACCGCGGTCACCCGGTGGATCGGCGGTCTCCCGCAGTACCCGGTCGGCCACCTCTCCAAGGTCGACCGCATCCGGGGCGAGGTCGCGAAGCTGCCCGCCCTGCGGGTCTGCGGCGCGGTCTACGACGGCGTCGGCATCCCCGCCTGCATCGGGAGCGCGCAACGCGCCGCCGACGAGATCGCGGCCGAGCTCACGGGCCGGCCGTGAGCCTCGTGGTCTCCCCCGCCGCGCCCGCCGCGACGGCCCCTTCAGGGAAGATCGCGGAGACGATCGCGGGGGAGATCATCGCCACGCCGACCCTGGTTCGGGGCACGGAAGGCGAGGCGGGACAATAGCCGTATGAGTGCGCCTGAGAAGATCCCGAACGCCGGCAAGAAGGCCAAGGACCTCAACGAGGTCATCCGCTACACCCTGTGGTCCGTCTTCAAGCTGCGCGACGTGCTGCCGGACGACCGCGCGGGCTACGCCGACGAGGTCCAGGAGCTGTTCGACCAGCTCGCCGCCAAGGACATCACCGTCCGGGGCACCTACGACCTCTCCGGTCTGCGCGCCGACGCCGACCTGATGATCTGGTGGCACGCCGAGACCTCGGACGAGCTCCAGGAGGCGTACAACCTCTTCCGGCGCACCAAGCTGGGCCGCGCGCTGGAGCCGGTCTGGTCGAACATGGCGCTGCACCGCCCCGCCGAGTTCAACAAGTCGCACATCCCGGCCTTCCTGGCCGACGAGACGCCCCGCGACTACGTCAGCGTCTACCCGTTCGTGCGCAGCTACGACTGGTACCTCCTGCCCGACGAGGACCGCCGCCGGATGCTCGCCGACCACGGCAAGATGGCCCGCGGTTTCCCGGACGTCCGCGCCAACACCGTGGCGTCGTTCTCGCTCGGCGACTACGAGTGGCTCCTCGCCTTCGAGGCCGACGAGCTCTACCGCATCGTCGACCTGATGCGCCACCTGCGGGCCTCCGAGGCACGGCTCCACGTGCGCGAAGAGGTGCCGTTCTACACCGGTCGCCGCAAGGCGGTCGCCGACCTCGTCGCGGGACTCGCGTAGGGTCCTCTGGTCGGCGTTCTCCCGGGGGCCCTCCCGGAAGACCGCCGGCCACCCGCACACCTGGTGGCCCGACTCGCAATGCCGGCGTTTCCCGGCCACCCCCGACCCGGAAGATCAGACGGCGTCCGGACGCGTCCAGCGTCACGGACAGCCGCTCCAGCGACACCGGGTCCGGCTCCGGGTGCGGCTCGCAGCCTGCGTGCCGCACCGGCGTCCTTCCGGGGCGTGCGTGGTCCTCCGTGACCCGCACGCCCCGGGACCCAGGGCCCGCGCCCGTATCCCTTTCGGGAGGTGCCGGGGCGCGGCGGCGCGACCGCCTCCCGGGCCGCCCCCAGAAGAAAGCCCGAGGCCCGGTCATGACGTCTCCGCCCGTTCCGCCCCTTCCGCCCGTCACCGTCATCGGTGAAGCCGTCGCCGACGCCTTCCTCGGGGCGACCGCACCGGACGGATCGACTCCGCTGACCGTCCACGCGGGCGGCGGCCCCGCCAACACCGCCGTCGCGCTCTCCCGGCTCGGCACCCCCACCCGCTTCGCGGGTCGCCTCTCGAAGGGCCCGCTCGGCACCCTGCTGCGCGAGCGGCTCGCCTCCGCAGGCGTCGACCTCGGCCCCTCGGTCACCAGCGCCCGCCCCGCGACCCTCGCCCTCGCCCGGATCGACGAGAACGGCGGCGCCTCCTACGACTTCTACGCCGAGGCCACCGCGGACTGGCAGTGGACACCCGCCGAGCTCACCGCGGCCCTCGCGGCCGAACCACCCTCCGCCTGCGTCCACACCGGCAGCCTCGCCCTCGCGCTCCCGCCGGGCGCCGCCGCGATCGAAGCCGCCCTCGAACACGCCCGGCACACCGCCACCGTCTGCGTCGACCCCAATGTGCGCCCCACCCTGGCCGACGTGGAGCGGCTGCGCTCCCGGCTGCCGCACTGGTGCGCCCTGGCCGACATCGTCCGCGTCAGCGCCGACGACGTGGAGCTGCTGATGCCGGGGACCGGGCCGGACGAGGCCGCCGACCGGCTGCTCGCGGCGGGCGCCGGGCTCGCGGTGGTGACCCTCGGCGGCGACGGCGCCCTCGCCCGTACCCGCGACCTCGACGTCCGGGTGTCCGCGCCGGCGGTGGACGTCGTCGACACGATCGGCGCCGGGGACGCCTTCACCGCCGGCCTGTTGCACCGCCTCGCGGCGGACGGGCTGCTCGGCGGCCGGCTGGACGGCCTGACCGCACCCGCGCTGCGGGGCGCGACGGAGTTCGCCGCCGCGGTCGCCGCCCGCACCTGCGCGGTGGCGGGCGCCCAGCCGCCGTACGCCGCCGAGATGGAGCACTCCGGCTGAGCCGCCGCCCGGCGCGTCGCCGTCAGGGGGCCGGGTCGCCCCGCAGGACGCGCTGCGGTCCGGCGTCCCGGGGGACGGCCCGGTTCAGCGCGAGCGCGTTCGGCTCGCGGTGCGGGGCGCACTCGGCGTCCCGCGCGGGCACCCGGCCCGTCAGCAGGTACGTCTCCAGGTGGCCGTTGACGCACGCGTTGTCGGCGCCGCCGATGCCGTGCGAGCCCGCGTCCCGCTCGGTGACCAGCACCGCCCCGCGCAGCCGCCGTCGCAGCTCCACCGCACCCGCGTACGGCGTCACCCCGTCGCGCTCCGCCGCCAGGACCAGCACCGGCGGAATCTCACCGAGCCCGGTCCGTACGTCCAGCGGCTCCTGCCGGGGCCGCGGCCAGGAGGCGCACGGCAGGTTCGCCCAGGCGCCCGCCCAGGCGGCGAACGGAGCCCGGAGGGCCGCCCGGGTGTGGTCCAGGTCCCAGACGCGCCAGTCGGCGGGCCACACCCCGTCGTTGCACTCCACCGCCGTGCGGACCGCGTCGGCGTTCTCGTCGCCCTTCGCCGTGTACGGCCGGGGGGAGGCCTGGGCGACCAGCGGCTGCGGGTCGCCCTTCACGTACGCGGCCAGGGCCGACGCCCGCATGGCCCAGTAGTCGTCGTAGGAGGCGGCGTTCAGGAAGGCCGCCTGGAGCTGGGCGGTCCCGACCGTGCCGCCCGCAGGGTTCCGCGCCACCTCGGTCCGCACGCGGTCGTACCGGCCGCGCACCGCGTCGGCGGTCGTTCCCAGGCCGTACACGTCGTGGTGGCGGGCGACCCAGGAGAGGAAGTCCCCGAAGCGTGACTCCAGGGCCCGCGAGCGGGACAGGCCCGTCCGGTAGCCGATCCGCCGGGCGTCCGGGTCGAGCGGCGAGTCGAAGACCATCCGCCGTACGTGCGAGGGGAACAGCGTCGCGTACAGCGCCCCGACGTACGCGCCCTGGTCCGTGCCCATGAAGGTCAGCCGGGGCTCGCCCAGCGCGGCCCGCAGCACGTCCAGGTCGCGGGCGCCGTCCAGCGAGGAGTAGTGGCGCAGCGCCGGCCCGGCGGCGCGCACGCATCCGTCGGTGTAGGCCGTCGCGAGGAGGATCCGCTCGCGCTTGTACGCGTACGAGGGCTGCTGCGGCGAGTCGGTGGGCGTCCCGGCCGCCTCCTCGGGGCGGCGGCAGGAGAGCGCGGGCGACGGGGCGACGCCGCGCGGGGCATAGCCCACCAGGTCGTAGGCGCGGGCGGTCTTCCGCCAGGCCGTCCACTCGCCGACCAGCGGGAACGTGATGCTCGCCGCTCCCGGGCCGCCCGGGTCGTAGACCAGCGCGCCCTGGTGTCCGGCGGCGTCGCCGGTGGCGGTCCTCCGGCTGACGGCGAGTTCGATCTGCGGCCCGAAGGGGTGCGCGTAGTCGACCGGAACGGAGAAGGTCCCGCACCGCAACGACTCGGGCAGCATCTCGCCCTCCGGGCACTCGCCGAAGGCGATCCCCCGTCTCCCCGCCCGTCCTGCGGCGATCACCGTCCCCCACGGCTCGGGCACCGTGACGTCCGCCCGGGCCGCCGCGCCGGTGACCGCGGGTGCGGCCGTGGCGGATGCGGCGGCGGGCAGCGAGGCGAGGACCAACGCCCCGGCCGTCGCGTACCGCGTGAATGCTCTCACCGGTCGGTCCCTTCGTCCGTGCCCCGCCAGGCGTCCTGCGGGGCGGAAGAGGATCGTCGGGCGTGCGTGGCGGTGGAGTAAAGGACCGGCGGACGGCGTGCGGGAGCGTGTCCCGCGTGAGGGACCGGCGCACCCGGTGTCAGCAGGCGTGCCCCGGCCCTCCCGTACGACGGCCCGTCAGTGCGGCGCGGAGCAGCGGGTCCTGCACGGCACGCAGGCCGCGCACGGCGACGGCGGCCAGCAGATGGCGGTGGGTGCCGCGCCCCGCACCGGACGCCCGCAGCGAGTCGAGCCTTTCCTGCCCGGTGGGGGAGGCCCACGGGCTGTACGGATGGTTCTCGATCCGCACGATGAGCAGGCAGCCCACCACGAGCACCAGCGGCAGCGCGAACCAGACGATCTCCGGTCCACCGGGCGAGAGCGACCGGCCCGGCAGCAGCACGGAGGCGAGCGCCAGCACCACGATCAGCACCGCCGCGCGCTTGACCTCGCCCAGCGCCGCCGCCGTCGCGCCGCGCAGCGCGTGCGGCACCGCGAGACCGGCCGCCACCAGCCGGTCCGCCAGCGCGCGTACCGGCTCCGCCGACGCGGCGGCGGCCCGTACCGGCGCGATCCTCGACTGGCCCTCGGGCCCGATGGCCCGGATCACGGTGCGTTCGACCTCGTCCCGGCCCTGGGGGTCCACCACCGTGGCCCAGCCGGTGTGGGCCAGCAGCAGACTCCGCCTCAGGTGCATGGAGACCAGCGCCAGATCGGCGACCCGCTCCGGACCGCCGGCCAGGAAGGCCGTCTCGTACAGGCTCAGGTCGTACGGCGCGGGGTCCGGACGACGGGAGGAGGCGGCCGGGGGCTGGGCGGCCCTGGCGGCGACGAGACAGAGCCGCAGACAGGAGAGGGCCGCCGCGGCCCATGCGATCAGCAGGCATATCAACCAGACCATGGGTGATTTCTATGCGAGCGGAGGAGTGAGCGGTACGGCTCGTTCACCATCCGGACACGTATGAGGGGGCGAAGTGGACGTTCGGCGGTGGCCGTTCCCCGTCCGCAGTAGCGTGGGCCGGTGATCGTATGGCTCAACGGAACCCACGGCGCCGGCAAGACGACGACCAGCGCCCTCGTGCAGCGGTTGATCCCGGACTCACGAGTGCTCGATGCCGAGAAGATCGGCGAGACCCTCATGGACATCGAGCCCGGCCTGCCCGGACCGGACAACTTCCAGCACTGGCCGCCGTGGCGCCCGCTCGTGGTCGAGACCGCCCGGCACGTGCTCGACTACACCGGCGGCACCCTGGTCATGCCGATGACCGTGCTGGTCGAGGAGTACTGGCGCGAGATCAGCGCGGGCCTCGCCCAGCACGCCATCCCCGTGCGCCACTTCGTCCTCCACGCCGACCAGGAGACCCTGCGCGGGCGCATCGAGGGCGACTCGGTCATGGGCCCTTCCGCGTTCCGGCTGGAGTACCTGGAGCCGTACGCGGAGGCGGCCCGCACCTGGCTGCACCGCGAGGCCGAGGTCGTCGACACCACCCACCTCACGCCGGCCGAGACCGCCGGGCGCATCGCGGAGGCCGTGAAGGGATGGAACGCCTGAGGGACCGGCGGCGGGCGACGGCCGTTCGCGGCCCCATGGCGGGAACCGGCTTCACCGACCTGCGTCTGGGCTTCTACGACGAGTACCACGCCACTCCGGAGCTGCTGGGCTGGCTCCTCACCGACGTACGCGCCCGCGCCGGTGACGCCCGTCTCGACGATCCGTACCTCCTGGAGCACTGGCGAACGACGGTACGGGACACCCGCTGACCGTGCGGCGGGCGGCAGGAGACGCGCTCGCCCGCCGCCCCGTTCTCCCGCTCAGCTGCTCCCGCCCCCGCAGCTCGACCCGCCGCCCCCGCAACTGGAGCTGCTCGACCCGCAACTGGAGCCGCCCCCGCCGCAGCTGGAACTCCCGCTGCCGCAACCGGAGCCGCTCCCGCCGCAGCTGGAACCCCCGCCGCCGCAACCGGAGCCGCTCCCGCCGCAGCTCGAAGCTGACCCCGAGCCGGACCCCGATCCGCAACCGGCGCCCGGCCCCGCGCCCGCACACCAGACCACGGGTACCATCGCCGCCCCCGCCACGCCCGTGGCGTCGCCCCCGTAGGGGTGCGCGGGGGAGGACCCGCCCCGGCGGCCCTGGCCGGGCGACCGGTACCGCGCCGCCGCCGTCAGCTGGTTTCGCAGAGCAGGATCCGCCGACGCCCGCACGCCGTACGCGGCGACCAGCTGCGCGGGCGATCCGCCCGCGGCTCGGGCCGCGCGGTACGCCCCCACCGCCGCCACTCCCGCCCTGGTGATCCGCGCCCGGGCACCCACCGCCACCACCAGGCCGGTCACCCCGCCGAAGAAGATCGCGGGCAGCATCTTGACGACGAACGGGAACGGCATCCCGGCGTAGCCGTCGAGGGCCGCGTACTGGACGAAGGTCGCGATCATCGAGACGGGGAAGAGCACGAGAGAGACCACGCTCTGGATCCCGCCCCACCGGCGCCGCCTGCGGAGCTCCTCCGGCCGGGCCAGCAGGCCCCGGGCCGCCAGGCCGTCGCCGATCTCCTGCACGGCGGGGTGGCGCATGACCGCGAGGCGCAGGAGGTGCAGCGCCCCGCTGGGGGCGAGCGCCAGCTCGTGCAGGACGGCACGCTCCACCGGGTCCTGGGCGTAGGGCCGCAGCACGGAGACGATGCCCGGTCCGCCGATCACGACGCGCCCGTCGGTGTGCAGGGCGGTGAGGGCGGTGTCCACGACCCTCGCAGGACCCCCGCCGAGGAAGGCCGCCTCGTGGTCGTCGTACACCGCGGCGCCGGAAGCGGCACCCCGGGGGCCGCTCCGGGCGCGCGCCGAGAGGAGCAGGACGCCGGAGACCACGATTCCGAGTGTCAGCAGCAGGGCGATCAGGTTCATGGTCATCGGTTCCCCCCGGAAGACGCCCCGAGTGCGGTGGTGGACGTGACGAGCGCGGCCCGCGCCGCACGGACGAACCGGGTCGTGCGCCGGGGCGGCCGGGCCCCTGCGCGCTCCTGCCACCAGTGGGTCAGCCGGAGCCGGGCCGCGGTGTCGGCGGGCTCGCCCGCGATCAGCAGGTGCTCCGCGAAGGCGAGCGCGTCCCGGCGGTAGCCGGAGGCCGGCGGACGGCCCTCGGCATAGCGGAGGAACGCCGCGCGGTACCCGGTTCCGAGGATCTCCGGCAGCTCGGGCGCCACCTTCGCCACGATGCCCGCCCGCTTGGCGGCCAGCGCCCGGCTCTGTACGCCCAGCCGCTCCGCGTCGAAGCCGGCCGGGACGGGCGCACCGGCCACCAGCGAGGCGAGCAGCCCGCTCTGCGCCCCGGCCAGGCGCTCGCGGGCACCGTCCGTCGTCGCCCGGGCCCCGGCCGCTGCCGTTCGCGTCGGAGCGCTCCTACGAGGATGGCGCGCCGCCTCCAACGTTTTCCGGATCATGGCGAGTTCCCCGGCCAGCTCCTCGGCGGGCGGGAAGTCGTCGTCGCGTTCCAGCAGCACACCCGGCGGGTCCACCCGGGAGCGCAGCTCCGACAGGACGTCCAGGACCGGGGCCGTCACCGGGTGCGCGTGCGTGTCGTGCCAGACTCCGTCCTTCTCGACGCCGCCCGCCACATGGACGTACGCGATGGCCTCCACCGGCAGTTCGTCCAGCGCCGTGGCGGGGTCCTCGCCCCGGTTGACGTGGTTGGTGTGGAGATTGGCCACGTCGATCAAGAGGCGGACCCCCGTCCGCTCGACCAGCTCGGCCAGGAACTGCCCCTCCGTCAGCTCCTCGTCCGGCCAGTTGACCAGCGCCGCGATGTTCTCCAGCGCCAGCGGCACCGGCAGCGCGTCCTGGGCGATCCGCACGTTCTCGCACAGCACGTCCAGGGCGTCCCAGGTCCTGGGTACGGGCAACAGGTGGCCCGCCTCCAGCGCGGACGAACCGGCGGCCGGCCCCCCGGCCCGTACGAACGCGACGTGCTCCGTCACCAGCGGCGCACCGAGCAGCTCCACCCGCGCCGCCAGGTCCGCCAGCCGCCGCGGATCGGGGCGCTCCGCGCCGCCGAGCCCCAGCGCCACCCCGTGCGGCACGACCGTGACGCCCCGCGCCCGGAGCCGTACCAACGAGTCGGGCAGATGATCCGCGCAGAGGTTCTCCGCGACGGCCTCCGCCCACTCGACGCCCTCCAGCGCCTCCACCGCGTCCGCGATTTCCGGACGCCAGCCGATCCCGACACCGAGCCTCATGGCGTTCCCCCTCTCCGGGCGATCCGTTCGCTTCCCCCGGGTTCGCTTCCCCCGGCTGCCCCTGGATTCGCCGCCCGTGGAGAGGTGATGACCCCGGCGCGACACGGCGAACCCGAACGGAGAGACGTTCAGAGCAGGATTTGAGGTTGCGGGGGACGGAAGGGGGGTGGTGGCGCGATCGTGTACCCCGCTCCGGAGACGCCGCTCCCCTCGGGCCGGTCGTACGGGGCAGGGCCCGGCACGGCGCGCCGTCAGCCGGCCGTGGGCATGGCCCTGCGCAGGGCCGCGTCGAGATCTTCGGCCAGCTCCTCGTTGCCCTTCGAACGTCCTTCGCCGAAGAGCGGCGCGAGCTCGGTGCGCACCGCTTGCGTGAAGGCGCCGTAGTACGGGGTCCGCGGACGCAGCGCGGCGCCGCGGAGGGCGTCCAGGAGCGTGCCGGAGGCGTAGGCGGGACGGCCCTGCCCGTCACGCGGCATGGGGTCGGCGCTCTCGCCGGAGCCGGCCGGGGACGCCGCGGTCTGCCCGCGTTCCGGGCAGGTGAGCCCGCCCTTGTACGCGGACGTCCTGGTCGCCGCGAACCCGGCGTGCAGCAGGCGGCATTGGCTGTTCTTGTCGGTGAGAAAGCGAATGAGGTCCTGGGCCGCCGCGGCGTGCGGAGAGTCGCGCGTCACCGCGAGGTTCTGGCCGCCCAGTACCGCCTTGCCCGGCAGGGGGACGACCTGAAGCTGGTCCTCGTCGAACGTCTGGCTCAACGCGCCGTAGGCATAGGGCCAGTGACGCAGGAAGGCCGTCTTTCCCGCGGCGAAGTCCGCCAGCGAACCGGCCTCGTCCGCCTTGTACGTCAGGGTCAGCGCGCGGGCGGTTCTGGTGCGCAGGTCGCTGATGCCGCTCAGCAGTTTCTCCTTGTTCCCCGTGTAGCGGCCCTCGTCGTCCGTGAGCGTGGCTCCGTCGTCGTCGGACGACGCGAACGCCTCGACGGCGTTGACCGTACGGCCCTCGTAGTCCTTGAGCTGAGTGGTCCAGCCGGCCTTGTACTCCGGGGGCATCTGCGCCCGGTCGACGTCGTTGATCACTCCCTCCAGATCGCTCCAGGTCTTCACCTTTCCTCTCAGGTCGGTGTACCCCAGGTCCGCTCTCCTCAGATAGTCGGGCCGGTAGTAGAGGAGGCCGACATCGCTGTTGAACGGTACGGAGTAGACGTCCCCGTCCCAGCGCGCCGTGCGTGCGACGGAATCGATCACGTCGTCGTCGAGCAGGTCGTCGCTCAGGGCCCGGACGAGACCGGCGGCGGCGAACTCCGGTACCCAGGTGACGTCGAGATTGACCACGTCGTAGTCCGCGCTGCCCGACTGCAGTGCGCCGAGCAGCTGACTGCGCTGCTGATCGGCCGAACCCGACAGTTCGACGAGGTGGGCCCTGTAGGCGCCCGCGCCGTTCGCCGTCCTCTGTCCGGCGTTCCAGTCGTCTATCAACTGCTGCCGGACACCGCCCTTGCCGGTGACGTCCCGCCCGCTCGCGACGAAGATGTCGCGGGACCCGCTGCTGTCGGACGTGGGGACGGCACCCTGCCCGCCGCCGTCGGCGCCGTCACCACCACCGGTGCATCCGGCCGCCAGGAGAGAGAGCGCGAGCATCACGGCCGGCCACGGCGTCCGTGCGCGGAAGCGTCGCCGGGGTGCCGTCCGGGACCCGGGGAGCGGTGAGGTCATCGCTGGTCTCCCGATCCGGTCCTGGCGACCTCGTCCTGCAGCGCGGGCACGAGATCGCTCCGGTTGGCGTCCAGGCACCGCCCCCCGCTGGCCACCGCGATCAGCTCGTTGGGCTTTCCCGGATCGCACGTGCCCTGCTGCACCGACACCACGACCACGGGGATCCTGCGCGCACGCGCCGACTTCAACAGTCCGGCAAGCCGCCCTCCCTCGGTCAGTTTGTCCTTCTCCTCGTCGTCCGTGAGGTAGACGATCAACCGCGGACGCTGGTCGCCGGTGTTCTGGTCCGCCATGAATTCCCAGGCGTCTTTCAGGGCCTTGTACGGATCGGCCTCGACGTCCTCGACCTTGGCGTGCTTGTCGATCGTCGATTCCGCGTCCGCGTTCGAGTGCTGCCCGAACGTGAGCAGATCGGTGTGCGAGGTGCCGTCCTTCTCGCCGACCGACCAGACGCCGTACGTGTCGTTGACGCCGAGGCCGCGAAGCGACTGCTTCAGGATGCCGGGAGCGCCGCTCGGTCCATGCCACTTGTCGCCCATCGAGCCGGAGCTGTCCAGCAGGAACAGCACACTGCCCGGGCCGTTCGCGCCGCGGTACGTGCGGAGTGCGGCGTCCATGGTGTCGCCGCTCGCCGCTCCCGCGAGCGGACCCGTGTCGGCGAGTGTGCCCGCGGCGGGCTTCACGGCCCAGGCCGTCGCACCCGCACCGGCGCCCGCAGGCGCCCGGAAGCCGTCCCCGCGGAAGATCCCCGCACCGTCCTCACCGACGAGCCACTTCCGGAATCCGTCCGCGGCCTCGTTCCTGGCGTCCCGGTCCCGCTGCGCGTTCTGCCAGGTCACCCGGACGTAGGTGAGGTCGAGCCCCGGCACGTCGTCCGGGTACTGTGCCACGCGCTCGGTACGGCTCCCCGACTCGCATCCGCCACCGGTCGTGAAGAGGTGCTCGGGAACGAGCACCGCCGTACGGTCGTCCACCTCGTCCACCTCGGCCAGGTCGCACAGCAGATCGTTCGCGGTGGGCGCGGGTGGCCCGGGATACGCGACGGTCTCCTCGGCTTCCCTGCCCGATGCGGCCGTCGTGTAGAGCCCGCTCGACGCCAGCAGGGCGGCCTCCGCGAACTCCGGGTCGGCCCGGCGCACCTGCGCCTGGGGATACTTCGACCGGAGGCCTTTGAGCAGGTCGGCGAGGTTTCGGCCATCACGCTGCGACAGGGCCTGCGTGAAGCTCTTGGGCACGGCGAGGACGACCGGCGAGGAGGCCAGCGGCTGGAGGTCACTCATCGACGCGTAGGCCGGACCGGTCCCGGAGCTCGCCCGTTCCACATCGGCCGAGACGGCCGGAATCCAGATGTCCGGCTGGGCCCCGATGTCGCGCTGCGGATTGATGTCACCGGTCGCGGGCTGCTGCCAGGCCCCGGTGTCGTCCCGGAACGCCGCCACGACGTCGGCGGCGCCCGCGCTGTACGTGGTGATTCCGCTGCGCCGGCAGCCGTCGCCCGTACGGTTGGCGTCGGACGCCATGTAGGCCGTGGCGGCCTCGCGCACGGTCGACTCGATGTCGGGGTCGGTCAGCAGCCGCAGCTCCAGAGGCGGCGCGCAGCGTACCGGGGGGCCGAGCCCGGGCAGGACCCAGATGCCACAGCCGAGGAGCACCACGACGGCAGCGGCGGCGGCGACGACGGCGGCCCGTCTTCTGCGCCACCAGGGCTGCGGCCGGTCCTCTTCCTCATCTTCAGGGGGGAGGTCGGTGGCCAGCAGAACGTCCACACCGGAGGTCGCGGGCCTGCTCTGCGGCTCCCACGGCTCGGGGCGTTCCGTCCTGTGATGCTTGGTCATGTACGCCCTGAGCTCTTCGGAGAGCGCGTGGAACCCGACGTCGCCGCCCTGGCCGGCCACGCCGCCCTTCAGTATCCGCAGAAGCTGCTCCGTGAAGGGCGTGGGCCGCGTGCCGGGGCCCGCGCCGATCAGGTTGTTCGCCTGCACGCTCATCAACTGGGAGACGCGCTGCTTCTCACGGCGGGCCTCCCAGACGAGTGCGGCGTTTCCGGCGTGGCAGCAGTCGAGGATGACGACGATCTGCTCGGCCGGGCTGCTCACCAGGGTGCCGAGTATCTGGCTCCACGACTGGGACCCCTGGAACACGGCGGCCGAGCCGGCGACGACGCGCGCGTTGCGCATCTGGAGCCAGAGCTCGTCCGCGGCGGCGGGGACGGCGCCGTGGCCGGCGAAGTAGAACAGCAGCAGCCCCTCGGCCGACTGCACCGCCTCGTTGAGCGCGCGGGTGAAATCGTCGACGCCCTCGGGCCTGCACACGGTGATCTCGTCCGGCTCGAAGAGCTTCCCCGTACGCAGCACCTCCGACAGCTGCGCCAGGTTGTGGTTCACGGCCCGCAGGTCACGCGGCTGTATCTCCTGGTACTCGGGCACACCGACGAGTAGCGCCCGATTCGCCCTCCCCCGTGGGTCGAACCGCTGTGGCACCGGGTTAGCCCTCGCTGTCCGGCGCCTCGGGGTCGCGGTCCGGCGCGTCCGCGCGGCCGTCCGGCGGCGCGTGCGGGGTGATCTCGGGGACGGGCGGAGCTCCCTGCTCCACCGAACGGCGGTTCTCCCGCCAGGCCTTGACCCCGGACTCGGTCGCGGCCAGCACCCTTTCGAAGAGTCCGGGCGTCACAGCACCGATCAGCACCAGCACGATGTCCGTCCCCGCGCCCATGGTGACGCCGGCGTCGCCGGTGGCAACGGCCCGGGGACGCTCATGGATGCGGAGGGTGTTGTCGTTGACCCAGCGTTCCAGGCTGCGTTCGCGCTCCAGCCACTTCTTCAGCGCGGCCACATCGACGTCGTCGGCCGTGTCTCCGAGAAGTGCGACGCGGATCGAGCTGTGCTCCCCGCGCTCTTCGTCTGTCATAACTCCCCATGATGTCACGGGAGTTACGGCTCGTATGCGGCTGATGCCATCGGTTGTGACCACTCTGTGACAGATCCGGGCGAGGGGGGCGACGCCGGTCGCGAGGTTCTGATCGCGACGTCGGATGCGGCACCTCGCCGCGTTGTCGGAGCGTCGGCGTACAGCCGGGTGTCCGGACGCTCCTGCGCCTTGCGGCGCACCGCAAGGCGCAGGAGCGGACTGATCCGACCCGGACCGCGGGGCAGCCGTCAGTCCGGGAGCGACCCCGCGGACCCGGCGTCCCGCCCCACGGCCAGGCGCGCCCGCAGCGCCGGATGGTCCGCGATCACCGTGCAGGAGCCCGGGGCGATCTCGGTGAACCCCGCGTCCCGCACCACGGGCAGACCGCTCACGGTGAGACGCCGCCAGGTCTCCGCGTCCGGGGTGGCCACCGAGAGCGGGAAGCCCGCCTCCTGCCACGCCTTGCGCTCCGTGTCCGTCAGCTCCCACCAGGCGAGCTGCGCGCCGTGGCCGGCCTGCGCCATCGTCTTGCCCGCGGACATGTCGAGCTCCGGGTTGAGCCAGAGGACGGGGCCGGTGGCGTCCGGCGCGGCCGGCGGCTCGGGGTCGTCCAGGTCCGTGCCGGAGACCTGGAGCTTCGCCAGCTCCTTGGGCCAGCCGTCCAGCGGGACCGGCGGGTAGACGCGCACCTCGGCGGCGTCCCCGGTGACCGTGATCCCGGGCAGCGTGCACGCCTTGCGCCACTCCGCGCCCCGGGCCCGCCGCACCACCTTGCGTATCCGGGCGTCCTGCCAGTCCCGCATCGCCTGTGCCCACTCGCCCTCACCGAGCGCGCGGTCGTCGGCCAGGATGGTGAGCACCGCGCGTGCCGCCGTCCGGAGCGCGTCCGTGCGGGCGGGCGGGTCGGTCTTCTCGATGTGCACCACCAGCGGCAGCACGAACTGCGGCGCCTCGTCGCGCGGGGTCGGATCGGTCCGGAACGGGCTGTCCGCCGGAAGCGGTCCGGCCGGCTCGGCCGGCTCGGCCGGGGAAGCCTGGGAGGCCGACGTGGCCGGGGAAGCCGGAGAGGTCACGGTCGGGGCCGTCGCGGGGATGTCGTCGCTGCTCACGGAACCAGTCTGCCAGGCGCCCCGGACAGGACGGGGACCCGTCCGTCCGGGCGGTGGGCCCCTTGGCTTCGTGGGCCGTTCCCGGCGAGGATGCGACGCATGAAGAGCGATCTGTTTTCCAGTGAGCACATGGCGCAGCAGGCCACCGTCCCCGGCATGACGCTGCAGAACGCCAAGTCGGTCAAGTACGCGGTCGACGGGGAGATGCACGCCCGGCAGGGCTCGATGATCGCGTTCCGCGGCGACCTGCGGTTCGAGCGGAAGGGCCAGGGGATGGGCGGCATGCTCAAGCGGGCCGTCACCGGTGAGGGGCTGCCGCTGATGGCGGTCCGGGGACAGGGCGAGGCGTGGTTCGCGCACGAGGCGCAGAACTGCTTCATCGTCGAGATCGAGCAGGGCGACGTGCTCACCGTCAACGGCCGCAACGTCCTCTGTTTCGACTCCACGCTGGTGTACGAGATCAAGACGGTGAAGGGCGCCGGGATGACCGGCGGGGGCCTCTTCAACAGCGTCTTCAGCGGTTACGGGAAGCTGGGTCTGATCTGCGACGGCAACCCGATCGTGATACCCGTCACGCCCCAGGCGCCGGTCTGCGTCGACACGGACGCGGTCGTCGGCTGGAGCGCCCGGCTCACCACCTCGCTGCACCGCTCCCAGAGCTTCGGCTCGATGGTGCGGGGCGGCTCCGGCGAGGCGGTCCAGCTCCGCCTGGACGGCGAGGGCTTCGTCATCGTGCGGCCGAGTGAGCTGAAGCCGGAGAAGGCATCGTCGAATTGAGCGGGACGGCCACCGGGGGCCGTGGCAGGGGAGCGCGGAGCCGTCGTACGCTCGGCACCATGGACGACGACACGTACTGCGCGACCGCGGAACCCGCCGCTCCCGGGCCCGCCGTACCGGCCGACACGGGCGGGCCGTACGCCGAGTGCGTGCTCTGCCGGAAGCCGACGGAGTACCCGGAGTCGACGAAGGGCGCCACGCTCTGCCCGGTCTGTGCCTGGCAGGAGGCCGGGCGGACCGCCTGTTCCGGCTGACCGAGAGCCGGACGGGCGGGGGAGGGCCGGCAGGCGCAGGCGGCCCGGCCCGGGGCGCCCGGCCCGGGGGCGCCCGGACCGGGCCGCCTGCCGCCCGTACTCCGCCCCGTCAGCTTCCCGGGCCGTCGGCCGCCGGCCGCATCAGCTCCGACACCTTCACGAACCGGTAGCCGCGCGCCCGGAGTTCGGGGACGATCCGGCGTACCGCCTCCTCCGTGGCAGGGGCGGCGCTACGGGTGCAGTGCAGGACCACCAGCGAGCCGGGTGTCACACCGTCCAGCACCTGCTGGGCCACCGCGTCCGAGTCGGTCGCGAACGCGTCGCCGCCGACCACGTCCCACTGGACCGCCGTGACCTTCTCGGAGGCCAGCGCGCGCAGCGCCTCGTCGTCGTAACAGCCGCCCGGGAAGCGGAAGTACGGGACGACGTTGCGTGCCCCCGCGTCGCGGAAGGCGGCGAACGCGCGCTGCACCTCGCCCTTCATGTCCTCCTTCGCCACGGTCGGCAGGCCGTAGCAGGGGGAGGTGAAGGCGTAGTGGCTGTACGAGTGGTTGGCGATCTCGAACGTCGGGTCGGTGCCGATCGCCCGGGCTTCCTCCGGGTACTCCTCCGCCCAGCGTCCGGTCATGAAGACGGTCGACTCGACCTTGAGGCGGCGCAGCAGCGCGATCAGCGACGGGTTGTCGAACGATTCGCCCGCCGCCGCCCGGTCCCCCTCGTCGGCCGTCATGTCGGCGTCGAAGGTGAGGGCCACGACCTTCTCGCCCGTCAGGGACGCTTCCTTCGGCAGCCGTTCGAAAACGGGGGTGCGGCCCTCGGGGCCCGGCGCGAGGGTGGGCGGCGCGGCGGGCGGGGCCGGGCTCGCGGACGCGGAGGGGGCGGCGCCGTGCTGAGGCCGCGCGGGGGTGGGGGGCCCGCCCGGACTGTCGCATCCGGCGAGCACCCCACTCAGAACAGCCAGGCCGGCGAGACAGGCGAGGCCGACCGGAGGCGAGATTTTCCGTGCTGGGACGTTCTGCGGTGAGGTAGGCACGCACGGAAAATATAGGACAATATGATTTATATGGGTCAGGTGATCTGCGCGGCGCTCGGAGCGCCCCGATCGGCCGACGCCGCCCCCTCCAGGACCGGCTCGGCTTCCTTCGAAGGTGCGGGCGGGGTGCCTTCCGTCCCGGACGGCGTACGCCCCCAGGGTGTGTGGTGGAACAGCAGGTTCAGCAGGAACGCCGTGAACGCCGCAGCCGTGATGCCGCTGCCGAACACGATCTGGACCCAGGAGGGAAACTTCGCGTAGATGCCCTCGGACATCTCGGGCAGCAGCCCGATCCCCAGTGCCACCGCCGCGATCGTCAGGTTCTGGCCCCGGTCCAGGTCCACCCGGCGCAGGGTGTTCACGCCGACCATGGTCACCGTGGCGAACAGCACCAGGGCGGCGGCCCCGACCACGGGGCCGGGCAGCGCGGCGACGAATTCGCCGAGCCTGGGAACCAGGCCGAGCGCGACCAGGATGCCGCCCGCGACCGCCGTGACGTACCGGCTGGAGACCCGGGTGAGGCGGATGAGCCCGACGTTCTGCGAGAAGAGAGTGTCCGGGAAGGAGTTCATCGCGCCGCCGAGTACGCCCGACAGCCCGTCCGCCGCGAGTCCGCGTGCCAGGTCCTTGTCCGCGAGGGGCCGTCCGGTCGCCTCGCCCACCGCCAGCATGGTGGCGGTCGACTCGGTGAAGATCACCAGCATCACCACGCACATCGAGACCACGGCGGACACCGGGAACTCCGGGGAACCGAAGTGGAACGGTGTCGCCAGCCCCAGCCAGTCGGCGTCCGAGACGTCGGAGAAGTCGGTCAGGTCCAGGGGGACGGCGACGGCCGTGCCGACGACCAGGGCGATCAGGATGCCTATCTGCCCGGCGAACCCCTTGACGAACCGAGCGAAGAGCACGATGAAGACGATCACTCCGGCGGCCAGGGCGAGCCGGGTGCCGGACGCGTAGTCGGCGGCCTTCGGGTCGTTGCCGGTGATCAGCCCGGCGGCCACGCCGATCAGCGAGAGGCCGATGACGGTGATCACCACGCCGCTGACGAGGGGCGGGAAGTAGCGGACCAGCCGAGCGAACGGTACGGCCATCAGCAGCCCGAAGAGCCCGGCCGCCAGCATCGACCCGTACACGGCCCGCATGCCGTACTCGCCCTGGATCAGGATCATCGGTGTCACCGACGCGAACGTGGCGCCCGTGACGACCGGCAGCCGTACGCCGAGGACCTTGCCGATGCCGAGGGACTGGATCAGCGTGATCACCCCGGCGACCAGCAGGTCCGCGTTGATCAGCAGGCCGATGGTCGAGACGTCGAGCCCGGCGGCGCCGCCGAAGACCAGCGGCACGGTCACGCAGCCGGTGTACATGACGAGTACGTGCTGGAAACCGAAGGCGGCGAGCCTGCCCGGGGAGGGGCGCCGGTCGACCGGATGGACGCCTTGGTCCTGAGCTGGAACTGATACGTCCATGTCATGCCCTCCTGTGCAGGTCACTGCGGTGGAGAGCATTGAGCCAGCCGTTGTTTGAGGGCGTGCGGCTGTGCGATTACGCGGGTGTTACGGACGGAGGCGGGGTGATCCTCGACGCCACACGGTTCCTGACGGGGCGTCGCGGGTGGGACGGCCGCAGCGGTCGCGGTGCCCGAACCACGGTCGCCCCGGCGACCGGGGCGACCGTGGTCCGGGACCGGACGGACGATCAGGCGAGGGTGGCCGTCAGGGTGATCGTCGTACCGGACAGCGCCTGGCTGACCGGGCAGTTGGCCTTGGCGTCCTCGGCGGCCTTGACGAAGCCCGCCTCGTCCAGACCGGGAACCCGGCCCTCGACCGTGAGGTGGATGCCGGTGATGCCGGTGCCGGGCTGGAACGTCACCTCGGCCTTGGTGTTGAGGCTGGTGGGCGGGGTGCCCGCGCCGGCCAGACCGTTGGAGAGGGCCATCGAGAAGCAGCTGGAGTGCGCGGCGGCGATGAGCTCCTCCGGGCTGGTCCTGCCGTTGGCCTGCTCGGCGCGCGAGGGCCAGGAGACGGGGAACTCGCCGACACCGGACGAGTCGAGGGTGACGACACCCTTGCCCTCCAGCAGGTTGCCTTCCCAGACCGTGTGCGCCTGACGCGTGGTAGCCATGGTGAATCCCTTCGGAAAAACGGTGTGCGCGGTCGCGCGGCACCACGGCACCTCGTGTGCCGTGGAACCGGTGAACGACGCGGCCACCCGGAGGAGTCGCGCCGTCACCCCCACGAACCTACTGCGCCACCAGCCCCTTTGCGTCCCGGGCCAGGGCCGTCAACCGGGAGATGGCCCGGAAGTACTTCTTCCGGTACCCGCCGTTCAGCATCTCCTCGCTGAACAGCCGGTCGAAGGGTATGCCCGAGGCGAGCACCGGGATCTCACGGTCGTACAGCCGGTCGGCGAGCACCACCAGACGCAGCGCCGTCGACTGGTCGGGCACTGGCACCACACCGGTGAGGCAGACCGCGCTCACGTCGTCCGTCAGGGCGCCGTACCTGCTCGGATGCACCTCGGCCAGGTGGCCGAGGAGCGCGGGGAAGTCGTCCAGCGCGGCGCCCGCGGTGGCGTACGCGGCCCTGGTGACCTGCTCGTCGTCGAACGGCGGCGGGGCCTCGGGCAGCCCCCGGTGCCGGTAGTCCTGGCCGTCGATCCGCAGCGGACGGAAGTGCGCGGAGAGCCCCTGGATCTCGCGGAGGAAGTCGGCGGCGGCGAACCGGCCCTCACCGAGCTTGCCCGGCAGCGTGTTGGAGGTCGCCGCCAGCGCGACGCCCGCCTCCACCAGCCTGCTGAGCAGGGAGGAGACCAGCACCGTGTCGCCCGGGTCGTCGAGCTCGAACTCGTCGATGCAGAGCAGCCGGTGCCCGCTCAGGGTCTTCACGGTCTGCTGGAAACCCAGCGCGCCGACGAGGTTCGTCAGCTCCACGAACGTGCCGAACGCCTTCAGCGCCGGTTCGGCGGGCGTGGCGTGCCAGAGGGAGGCGAGCAGATGGGTCTTGCCGACGCCGTACCCGCCGTCGAGGTAGACCCCGCGCGGACCGGCCGGAGCGGCGGGCTTCTTCGCGAACCACCTCCGCCTGCGCTCACCCGACGCGTACGCACCGCCGAGACCGGCGGCGAAGGAGCTGAGCACCGTGACGGCCTCGCTCTGGCTCGGCTGGGCCGGATCGGGGACGTACGTGGCGAAACGCACCGAATCGAAGCGCGGCGGCGGCACCATCTCGGCGACCAGGCGATCGGCGGGGACGTGCGGCCGACGGGCGCACAAGGACAGCGGAGCCGCGCCGGAGAGGGAATCTTCCCCCGGAGCGGTGGTGGAGGACGACACAACGGTCCACCTTAAGGGCCATGCCACACTGCCTGACATGCGAAGCCTGTTCCCTGTGACGGACCTGACAGTCACCGCCACCGCCCCGGCCGTGGCCGACGACCGCGAGTGGAGTTTCGACGAGCTGGCCGAGGCGTACGCCTACCCGGCCGGCCCGGAGCCCTGGCTGCGCGCCAACATGGTCGCCACCCTGGACGGCGCCGCCCAGCACGACGGCCGCTCGCAGGCCATCTCGTCCCCCTCGGACATGCGGATCTTCGGCACCCTGCGGGGCCTCGCCGACGTGGTGATCGCCGGCGCCGAGACGGTGCGTACGGAGGGGTACCGGCCCGCCCGCGCCCGCCAGGCGTTCGCCGCGCGGCGGGCGGCGGCCGGGCAGTCGCCCGCGCCCGCCGTAGCCGTGGTGAGCGGAAGCCTCGACCTCGACTTCTCACTGCCGCTCTACACCGAGCCGCTGGTCCCGACCCTGGTGCTCACCGGCTCGGCCGCGCCGGCCGAGCGGGTCGCGGCGGCGGGCAGGGCGGGGGCCCGGGTGGTGGTCGCCGGTGAGGGCGCCCGGGTCGACCCCGCGCGAGCCGTCCGGGAACTGGCCGCCCTCGGCCTGACCCGGCAGCTGACGGAGGGCGGACCCCGCCTGCTCGGCCAGATCGTCGCCGCCGGCGTCCTGGACGAGCTCTGCCTGACCGTCTCGCCGGTGCTGACGGCGGGCGAGGCGCAGCGGATCGCGGGCGGCCCGTCCGTGCCGGTCCCGGAACGCTTCGTCCTGGCGGGGCTGCTGGAGGAGGACGGCTCCCTCTTCACCCGGTACCGCCGCCGTCCCTGAGGCCACCGGTACCGCCGCCCCGGGGCCTTGGGGAACAGGCTCCGGGCGGTCCCGGGGGGCGGGCGCGACTCCGGCCGACTCTTAACGGAATTTGCCGTTCCGCTTGGCTTCCGCTGGGCACACTTACCTCTGCAATCTCCGTGCGATCACGGGGAAGGATGGTTTCAGCAGCGGCCCCCACGAGGCCGGCCGGATGAAGAAGCGGAAGGGCGCCCGTCGTGTTCACAAGCGTTTTGATGATCGAGAAGCCGCTCACCCCCGAGGACGTCGACTTCGTCACGACCCTCCACGGCGACGAGCGGATCTCGTTCATCGTGCTCATGCAGCCGCGCGGCGACCAGGCCGACGTCCTGCTCCGCGCGATCGACGACGTGGCGCTCGGCGAGCTGCGGGACGCAGCCCGCGAGGGAGACGAGCCCGAGGGGAAGGACGCGCTCGAACCCGCGCGCCTCGCCCTCGAACACTCCCTGCGCGCCCTGCGGGCGGCGGGCTCCGAGGCGGTCGGCCAGGTCGTGGAGGACCACCCGCTGGACACCCTCAAGACCGTGGTGGACGACGCGGGGGCCGACGAGGTCATCGTGCTGACCGCCCCGCACTACGTGGAGGAGTTCTTCCACCGCGACTGGGCCTCCCGCGCCCGCCACAAGGTCGGCGTCCCGGTGCTCAAGCTCTTCGCGCACAGCGAATAGGCTGGGCACCGGTGCCGGGCCGACCCGGCACCACGACCGACTTCAGGGAGAGAACACGCATGGCACCCGGTATTCCTGCCGCCATGGAACGGCCGCACTTCATCGGCATCGGCGGCGCCGGAATGTCGGGCATCGCGAAGATCCTCGCCCAGCGGGGCGCCGAGGTGGCGGGCAGCGACGCCAAGGAGTCCGGCACCGCCGACGCGCTGCGCGCGCTGGGGGCGACCGTCCACATCGGTCACGCCGCGGAGCACCTGGCCTCCGACGCGACCTGCGTGGTCGTCTCCAGCGCCATCCGCGCAGACAATCCGGAGCTGGTGCGCGCCGCCGAGCTCTCCGTCCCGGTGGTGCACCGCTCCGACGCGCTCGCCTCGCTGATGACCGGTACCCGCGCCGTCGCCGTGGCGGGCACCCACGGCAAGACGACCACCACGTCGATGCTGGCCGTCGCCCTCTCCACGCTGAACCTCGACCCCTCGTACGCCATCGGCGGCGACCTGGAGGGACCGGGCACCAACGCCTCCCACGGCGGCGGCGACGTCTTCGTGGCGGAGGCCGACGAGAGCGACCGCAGCTTCCAGAAGTACGACCCCGAGGTCGCGATCGTCCTCAACGTCGAACTCGACCACCACGCCAACTACGCCTCGATGGAAGAGATCTACGAGTCCTTCGAGACGTTCGCCGGAAAGATCGCCCCCGGCGGCACCCTCGTCGTCGCCGCCGACCAGCCCGGCGCCGTCGAGTTCACCCGGCGACTGCGTGAGAACGCCGGGACCGATCTGAACATCGTCACCTACGGCGAGTCCGAGAGCGCCGACGTGCGCGTCCACAAGGTCACCCCGCGCGGCCTGACCAGCGAGGTCACGGTTCTGCTCAACGGCAGGTTCCTCACCTTCACGGTCTCCGTGCCCGGCCGTCACTACGCCCACAACGCCGTCGCGGCCCTCGCCGCAGGCGTCGCCCTCGGCATCCCCGCACACAACCTCGCCTCCGCCCTCGGTACGTACACCGGGGTCAAGCGCCGCCTCCAGCTCAAGGGCGAGGCCGCCGGCGTCCAGGTCATCGACTCGTACGCCCACCACCCCACCGAGATGACCGCCGACCTGGAGGCCATGCGCGGCGCCGCCGCCGACGCCCGGATCCTCGTCGTCTTCCAGCCCCACCTCTTCTCCCGTACCCAGGAGCTGGGCACGGAGATGGGCCAGGCCCTCGCCCTCGCCGACGCCTCCGTGGTGCTGGACATCTACCCGGCCCGCGAGGACCCGGTCCCCGGCGTCACCAGCGAGCTGATCATCGACGCCGCCCGGGCGGCCGGCACCGACGTCACCGCCGTGCACGACAAGGCGGACGTCCCGGGGGTCGTCGCGGGAATGGCGAAGCCGGGTGATCTCGTTCTCACCATGGGAGCGGGCGACGTCACCGACCTCGGCCCGCGCATCCTGGACCAGCTGTCGAAGTGAGGGAGCGAGCCACCGTGCCGTACGACATCGAGAAGCCAGACGAGCAGTGGCGGGAAGAGCTCTCCCCGGCCGAGTACGCGGTGCTGCGCCAGGCCGGTACCGAGCCGGCCTTCCGGGGCGAGTACACCGACACCAGGACCGAGGGCGTCTACTCCTGCCGCGCCTGCGGCGCCGAGCTCTTCCGCTCCGACACGAAGTTCGAGTCGCACTGCGGCTGGCCGTCCTTCTACGACCCGAAGGACACCGACGCGGTCGAGCTCATCCCGGACGCCAGCCACGGCATGGTCCGCACCGAGGTGCGCTGCGCCCGCTGCGGCTCCCACCTCGGCCACGTCTTCGAGGGCGAGGGGTACGAGACCCCGACCGACCAGCGCTACTGCATCAACTCCATCTCGCTGAAGCTGACGCCCGACGCCTGACGGCTCAGGCGCGTGCCCGTCACCGGGTACGTACGCGAGAAGGGCCGGAGCCCGTGTGCCGTGGGGCTCCGGCCCTTCTCGCGTACCCAGGTGCGGGTGGCCGGGGGTCAGTGGCCCCCGGCGAGTTCCCCGCTGAGCCGCTCGTGGAGACGGGCGCTCGGCTCGTTCAGCCCGGTGATCCCGGCCGTCTTGCCCCGCTGTGCGTACCGGGCGACGACCGCGTCCAGGGCGGCCACCGACGAGGCGTCCCAGACGTGCGCGGCGGACAGGTCGATCACCACCCGTTCCGGATCGCCCGCGTAGTCGAAGCGGCCCACGAGTTCGTTGGACGAGGCGAAGAAGAGCGCCCCGGTCACCCGGTAGACCACGGTGGAGCCGTCCGGGTCGGTGACGGAGGTGACGTCCGCGACACGGGCCACCCGCTTGGCGAAGACCACCGTCGCGAGCAGCGAGCCCACGACCACACCGATGGCGAGGTTGTGGGTGGCGACCACGACCACCACGGTGACCACCATGACGGCGATCTCCCCTGCGGGCATCCGCCGCAGCGTCCGCGGAGCGATGGAGTGCCAGTCGAAGGTGGCGAACGAGACCATCGCCATCACCGCGACCAGGGCGGCCATCGGGATCTCGGAGACGACCGGTCCGAAGGCGATGCAGAGCACCATCAGGAACGCGCCGGCGAGGAAGGTCGACAGCCGGGTGCGCGCCCCCGACACCTTCACGTTGATCATCGTCTGGCCGATCATCGCGCAGCCGCCCATGCCGCCGAAGAAGCCTGACGATGTTGGCGATGCCCTGGCCGACCGACTCGCGGGTCTTGTCGGAGCGGGTGTCCGTGATCTCGTCGACCAGCTTCGCCGTCATCAGCGACTCCATCAGGCCGACCAGCGCCATCGCGAGCGCGTACGGAGCCACGGTCGTCAGCGTGTGGAGAGTGAACGGTACGTCCGGCAGCCCCGGCACCGGCAGGGACGACGGCAGCTCGCCCCGGTCGCCCACGGTCGGCACCGCGATCCCCGCCGCCACGGTGAAGGCGGTGAGGACCACGATCGAGACCAGCGGGGCCGGTACGACCGCGGTGACCTTCGGGAAGAACACCAGCAGCGCCAGACCGGCCACGATCAGCGGGTAGACCGCCCAGGGCACGTCCCGCATCTCCGGGACCTGCGCCATGAAGACCAGGATCGCCAGGGCGTTCACGAAGCCGACCATCACCGAGCGCGGCACGAACCGCATCAGCCGCGCCACCCCCAGCGCCCCCAGGACGATCTGGAAGACACCCGCGAGGATCACGGCGGCGACCAGATAGCCGAAGCCGTGCTCACGGTTGAGCGGCGCGACCACCAGGGACACCGCACCGGTGGCGGCGGAGATCATCGCCCGGCGCCCGCCGACCACGGAGATCACCACGGCCATGGTGAAGGCGGAGAACAGGCCGACCGCCGGATCGACCCCGGCGATGACCGAGAACGAGATCGCCTCGGGAATCAGCGCGAGGCCGACCACGAGACCGGCCAGCACCTCGGTGCGCCAGACCTTCGGGTCGCCCAGCCAGTCGGGCTTGAGGGCGCGCAGCCGCCCGGCCGGGGAACCGGCGGGGACGGCGGGGACAGGGGGGACGGTGAAGGACAAGGAGCGGGAACCTGTCGTGCTCGGGCACACCGGCGGGTCGGGCAGGGCCGAGGGCGTGCGTCGGGGCGCGGAGCGCCGGGACGGCACCTCGCGGTCGGACCCGTGGTCGGGACCGGAAGCGGGGAGGAACGGACGGACCCGGGGAAGGGCCGATTCGGACCGGCGCCGGATGCGAGAGACCCGGGCCGGACGGGCAGCGGCGGGTCCACGGCTCGCGTGAGCCCCGTCTCTCCCCGGCACGGGACCTCGTGGGACCGGGCCTCCACCGGGGGCGGCATCGGCCCCGGTGCGGTGGCGCGGGCGCGCGGAGCGTACCTGCACCACGCCGAAAACCCTACCCCGATGTCGGGGCAGGGTGCGGTGGTGGGCGTCACGCGGGGCCGTGAGGAGTGCGCTGCCGCCGCGAGGGCGGCCTTCACGCGGGCCGCCGGGGGACGCGGCGGGCTTTCACGCGGGCGGCCGGGGGACGCGGCGGGCTTTCACGCGGGCGGCCGGGTGGCGGCCGGAGGCCCCCGGTCGCCCCGCGGCCGTGCGTTTCCGTCCCGGGGCGCCCGGCCGGGCAGGCGCCCCGGGCGGGCGCCGGTCAGGCGGCGCGGGCGAGCTCCGCGCGGCCGAAGAGGAGGGCGTACCCCTGGGGGAGGGCGCGGAGCACCCGGGCGAGGAGGTCGGGGCCGGCGAGCTGGGCCACCGTGGTCAGGACGGAGCCCGCGTCCCAGCGGGTGGTGGCGGTGCCCGCGCCGGTCGCCAGGGCGAGCGAGGTGACGAAGTCGCGTCCGGTGAGCGGCGTGTCGGGTCTGGCGGCGAGGAGGACGGCGGCGGCCTCCGCCGGGAGCCGGGACGCCAGGATCTCCCGTTCGTCCCCGTCCAACTGACCGCCGAGACCGCCCAGTACGAGACGTACCGCTTCCTCGGCCCGTTCCCGGGTCGGGTACGCGCCGTCGTAACGGACCTTTTCGAGCATCAGCGTGTACGTCATGGCCGGAACGCACTGGGTGGAGTCAGTCGTGTTCTGCATCGCTCGGCAGTCGCCTCTCTCGTCGCAGTGGCCTTCTCGCCCGCGCCGGAGATGAAACGTACGGAGCCGTGCGCGCGGGGTGCGGGGCTGGTGTTCAGCCGTTACCCCGGCCCGGCCACCTCACACATGCGGGTTCGACGTGCGGTACGGCCTTGCGTTGACGGGGCGTCGGGTGATTCACCGGTGGCGCCGCCCCGCTTCCGCCCCACGGGCTCGTAGAGTCCCGCCATGAGCGACATCGATCTCCTCGCGCGCATTCTGTCCAGGACCGGAGACCTCGTCGAAGGTGTCCGGCCCGACCAGCTCTCCCTGCCGACCACCTGTGAGTCCTACGACGTGGAGGCGCTGCGCAACCACCTCGTGGGCTGGCTCCGGGTCTTCGAGGCCGGATGCGAGGACCGCGCGTACGAGGGCGACCCGGCGGACCACGTCTGCGGGGACGACCCGGCCGGTGAGTTCCGGAGCGCCGCGGCGGGACTGGTCGCGGGCTGGCGGAACCACGGATTCGACCGCCGGGTCCGCGTCATGAAGGGCGAGTTGCCCGGCCCGATGGTCTTCGACATGGCACTCATGGAGTACCTGGGGCACGGCTGGGACCTCGCCGTCGCCACCGGACAGGCGGTCCCCTTCACCGAGGAGGAAGCGGCCCAGGTCCTGGAACGCGCGCGGGTCACGCTCCCGCCGCAGTTCCGTGGCGAGGGGAAGGCATTCGGCGAGATCGTGCCGGTCGCCGAGGACGCCCCGGCCATGGACCGGTTCGTGGGCTTCCTCGGACGCGATCCCGGCGCCGTCCGCCACACCGGGTCCGCCTGAAGCCACACCGGGTCCGCCTGGACCCGGACCGGGCACGCCGGACCCGGTGTGGCGGACGGCGCCGGTGCGGGGACCCGTTCAGGGACGGCGCACCCTGCCCGCCAGTCGGCGGCCGATCCGGCCGAGGGGGCCCGCCGGACGTCGGTTCCAGGAACGGAACGCCTCCGTCCGGCCGCTGCTGCCGGCCCGCCCGACAGCCTCCTCGACCGCCTGGACCCCGGCCGCGGAGAGCTCGCGCACGGCGGGGCGCAGCACCTCGTCCAGCAGGGCGCCGCTGGTACGCGCCCAGTGGGCACCCGCGTGCGGATGGGCGCTCCAGGTCAGATAGCAGTCGGCGGCGAACGCGGGGTCGGAGCGCAGCCGGGCGAGTACGGGCTCCTCCCGCGCGGCCCTGCCGTAGGCGGCGAGCAGATCCGGGTCGTCGGTGTGCACGAAGGCGTACAGCTCCTCCTCCGGCCGCTCCGGCGCCAGCAGACGGCGGGCGAGCGCGCCCGAAGCGTGCTCCCAGACGCCCGGCTCCACCGGTTCGGCGGCCGGGCGCAGGGCGAGCAGCCGCGCCGCCCAGCCCTCCCCGGCCGCGGCCTCGTCCGGCGGCACCGGTGCCGCGTCCGCGTCCGGGGCGGCACCGGCCCCGCGCATCGCGCGGGCGAACTCCAGCAGCAGCAGAGCCCCGCGTTCCCGGCCCAGGATCTGGTGCGGGAACCCACGCAGCAGATCGTGCGCCAGGCCGGCCGCGTCCGCGTCGTCGGCCGCCGCGCCGAGCGCCGCCCCGACCAGATGCGACCAGGTGCCCGCGCTGCGGTGCGCGTCCGAGGTGGCCGCCTCCCACAGCATCCTGGCCTCCCCGGCCGTGGGCCCCCGGTCCGCCCAGACGAGTCCCACGGCCGAGCGCAGCACCAGCGGCTCGGCGAACGGCGAGATCCCGGCGGTCCGCAGCACCCGCCCGAACGCGGCACTCCGGTCGTCGCCGCAACTCGACCTGATCGCATGCGATGCGGCGCACATCCGCAGATGCGGCAGTGACTGTGTGCCGGTGAACGGGAGAGGCACCCGCCCCAACAGTCGTTCCATGGAGGCCGGATCGTCCGGCGCGATCCGGTCCAGCGCCACCAGCAGCGCGGTCCGTACGTCGAACTGCTCGTCCAGCAGCTCCAACAGGGCCGGACCCCAGGAGAATTCGGGGGCGGCCGGCAGCGCGGGGGCGATCCGCTCCACGACGGCGGGCAGCAGCTCCGCGCAGTCGACGCCCAGGAGCCTCGCCACCCGCAGGAGCTGGACCGTCCGTGCGATGTCGAAGGCGGCTCCCGCACCGCCCAGTTCGGCGAGGATCTCCGGTGCGAGCGCCTCGGAGACGGCTTTGCCCTCGGGGCCCGCGAAGGCGCTCCGGTCGGGGAGCACGAGGGAACCGTTGCCGCCGCGTACCGCCTCGGTCACCAGCATCGCGGCGAGCGGGGCGGTCGTGGCAGCCGTGGACCTTCCGTCAAGGGCGCCGAACAACCGCCCCGCCGCGTCGAATTCGCCGCCGGTGCGATCGTCGAGCCCGGGCGCGGTCAGCGCGTCGACCAGCCTGCGGGTCTGCTCCTCGTCCAGTGCGTACGGCCGCTCCGCCGCCCAGTCGGCCGCGGTGGAACGCTCGTCCGGCCCGAGGGTGATTCCGGCGCAGAGCGCGATGACGGCCAACGGCCCGGCGGCGAACGGCTCGCCGTGCAACGCGCTGGCTCTGTCGAAGAGTTCGGGAGCACGGCTGCGCCACACCCGGGCGGCCGTCTCGGCCCACACGTCACCGGACGCCGGGGACGGGCGACCGCCCGG
Source organism: Streptomyces sp. NPDC008125 (assembly GCF_042957125.1). Taxonomy (NCBI): domain Bacteria; kingdom Bacillati; phylum Actinomycetota; class Actinomycetes; order Kitasatosporales; family Streptomycetaceae; genus Streptomyces; species Streptomyces sp. NPDC008125. Next base: position 143,166 of record NZ_JBIBHR010000001.1, on the reverse strand, counting down.
GGTGCCGCACACGTGCACCCGGACCTCGGCGGCGTCGAGCAGGTGGGCGTCCTCCGGGAGCACCCCGACCACCTGCTGCGGGGCGAGTGAGGGCCGCCGGGAGTACGTGGTGAACGTCAACTGCTCCGCATGGTCCGGCGGAAGCACCGCGGAGGCCAGCCCGATCCAGCGGGCCACGTCCTCGCTCTGCCGCTCCACGAGCGCCACCTGCGCCGTGGCGCCCGACGCGCTCTCCACCCGTACGCGGCGCAGGTCGGCGAAGACGGCGGCGAGCCACGGGCCCCGGGAGACCGCGAAGTCGCCGAGGGCCTCACGCTCCAGGCCGGGGTGGGCGTGCGGCGAGGTGAGCGGGTCGGGTATCGGGCCGCCGGGGGTGACGGACACCCAGCGGGGCGAGCGCCACGCGGTGATCGGCAGCCGGTCGCCCGGCAGGCGCGCACCGGCCGGCAGCAGCACGGCATGGGTGTGGAACCGGAGGTCACCGGACCCGCCCGGCGGGGCCAGCGGCACCCCCCGGGCCAGCAGCCTGCTGTCGTCCGAGAGGTGGGTGAAGCTGAACGCCTGGGGCATGGAGCGGAGTTCGGCGTCCGTGGGGAGGAACGGCACGTCCCTCGGGGGCTCGTACCCCAGCAAGGGTTCGATCTCCGAGAGCAGCGCCGTGGGTATCCCGTGGGCGACGGCGGTGAACCGTCCCACCGTCCCCTCGTCCCCCGGAGCGGCCGAGGTGTAGTGCAACTGCGCGAGGCTCATGCCCGGGGCCCTTTTCGTCCTGCGGCGACCGTCCCCGAACCCGCGTGCGCGCAGGCCCGTTCCGGTGACGCGCGGGGCCGGCCGGCGACCGGGGCGGGGAGCGTTCCGCAGTCGCGTGGGGGCGACGCTATCAAGCTCCGGCGGGCGTGCGGAGCGATCCGCCGGCCCGGTTCGCCGGGACCCCGCCGGGCCGTTCCCTGCCGGGCGCCCAAGGGTACGGAGCGGGCGGCGGGGGCGAAGCCCGCGCGCCCCGCGTCCTCACGCGGGCTGGAGCAGGTCCCAGCGGTTGCCGTACAGGTCCTCGAAGACCGCGACCGAGCCGTACGCCTCGTGCCTCGGCTCCTCCAGGAACCGCACCCCGGCCGCCGTCATGCGCGCGTGGTCCCCCGCGAAGTCCTCGGTGTGCAGGAAGAACCCGACCCGCCCGCCCGTCTGCGCCCCGACCGCCGCCCGCTGCTCCGCGTCCTTCGCGCGGGCCAGCAGCAGCCCCGTACCCGAAGCCCCGGCGTCGCGCGGACGAACCACGACCCAGCGCGTTCCGTCGCCCCGGTCGGTGTCCTCGGCCAGTTCGAAGCCGACGGCGTCCCGGTAGAAGGCGATGGCCTCGTCGTAGTCGTGGACGACCAGGGTGGTCAGGGCGATGTGCGGCATCTCGGCTCCTCGGCAGGTCGGGGAATGGCTCCAGTTATACGTAACACTAACGAGGGTGCCGCGTCGGCCCGCAGAATGCCCCCATGGACACGTACGACCTCGCCCCGCTCGCGGCCCGCGCCCGGTCCCTCATCGTCCCCGGCCGCCGCCGGATCCTCGGGATCGCCGGGCCGCCCGGTGCCGGAAAGTCCACCCTCGCCGCCGCTCTGGTCGAGGAGCTCGCGGGCACCGCCGTACTCGTCCCCATGGACGGCTTCCACCTCGCGGGGGCCGAACTGGAACGGCTCGGGAGGGCCGCCCGCAAGGGCGCGCCGGACACCTTCGACGCCGCCGGGTACGCCGCGCTGCTGCGACGGCTGCGCGAGGCGGGCAGCGGCGGCGCCCCGGCGCACGCGGCGACAGGGGGCGAGACGGTCTACGCCCCCGCCTTCGACCGGGCGCTGGAGGAGCCGATCGCCGGGTCCGTCGCGGTGGAACCCGGTGTCCCGCTCGTCGTCACCGAGGGGAACTACCTCCTCCACGACGAGGGGCCCTGGGCCCCGGTGCGCGGGCTGCTCGACGAGGTCTGGTACCTGGACGTGCGTCCGGACGTACGCGTGCGGAGGCTGGTCGACCGGCACGTACGGTTCGGCAAGCCGAGGCCGTACGCCGAGCGGTGGGTGGCGGGCCCGGACGAGGCGAACGCCCGGCTGGTCGAGGCCGGACGCGCCCGGGCCGACCTGGTCGTCGGGCCGCGCCCACGCCCGCGCCAGGGCTGAGCGGGGCAGGCGGTCCACGGGCTGCGGCCGACGGCTCAGGAGCGGCATCCGGTTCACGGCCCGACGTTCAGGAACGGCAGGGCTTCTGGGCGGAGAGCCAGCTCGTGGCGGCCTTGAGGGCCTTGTCCTGCCCGCGCGTCTCGGGGACCTCGACGTCGGGCGTGAGAGGCCCGTCGTGCACGCGCCCGGTGCGGTCGGCCTCGCGGGCCACCGTCACGACGACCATCGCACCGTCGGACAGGCGGTAGGCGGAGTTCGCCGTGGGGACCCCCGTGGTCGCCTCCCCGAACGTGCGGGTGCCCGGGCGCCCCAGGAAGGAGATGACCACGGCCTCTCCGGCGCTCGCGGTTCTACGGCTCGTCAGGACGGCGACGGGCGGCAGCGGCCGGGCGAGAGGAGTGGCCGGCCCCCAGGTGTCCACGTATTGGCTGGGCGTACCGTCCTGGACGGCCCAGGGTTCCCTCCGGCCGTCCGCGTGGACGGCGGCGCCGGCCTCCCCGTCGCCGAGGATCGGTCCCACGGCGGCGAGCGGGGGCCACATGTCCCCGCCGCTCTCGCCCCGCAGGTCGACGACCCAGCCACAGGCCCCCTCGTCGTCGATCCCCTCGACGGTGGAGCGGGCCGAGCGGATGTACGGGGCGGCCACTTCGTCGGAGGCGACCGGAGGCAGCATCAGATAGCCGATGCCACCCGGGAGGCGGCGTCCTTCGGGGAGCATCAGGTCATCGGCCGACGCGTCCTGGGTCCGAGCGACGTCCTGCGGGTCGAGGAAGGTGCTGTGCCCGTCGCCCAGATCCCGCAGCGCCTGCCGGATCGGCCCGTACGTCTCGGCGGGCGTCCGCGCCTTCGCCGCATGGGCGAACGCGTCCCGGCGGACTTTCGGCCAGTCCACCTCGGCCTTCATCAGGGAGTGCTCCTCCATCAGGTCCAGGGCGGACGTGAGATACGCCCTCGCCTTCGGTGCCATGGTGTCCTCCGGCTCCGCGCCGCCCCCACCCGTGCAGCCGGCCACCATCAGCACGGCCGACACGAGAGCCAGCCGGGCCGGACCGTGTATCCGTCTTCCTGCCGGAACCCCCACCGCATACCTCCACCTCGTCCGGCGCCGCCCCCCTGACCGGCGCTCTTCGCGCCACTCTCCTACGGATCGGCCGGCCGGCGCCACCTTCCACCAACGACGGGAGCTCCCGGCAGGAGGCGCGGCCTCGCTCCCCTTGGCGCGGCCTCGCTCCCTTTGACCTTCAAGCCGCTTGAGAGCCGACAATCGCGCCCATGGACGACAACGACGCGCTGATGAGCATCGGCGCCTTCGCCCGCCGGGTGGGCCTGGCTCCGAGCGCCTTGCGTTTCTACGACGACTGCGACGTACTGCCTCCCGCGCACGTCGACGCCGCGACCGGCTACCGCTACTACTCCGAGGCACAGGAAGCCCGCGCGGTCCTGGTGCGGCGGCTGCGCGAAGCGGGGATGCCGCTCACCGGCGCCACGGTGGTGCTCGGCGGGACCCGCGCGGAGGCCCGCGCCGCACTCGAAGCCCACGCCAGAAGGGCCCGCGAGTCCGCCGAGGCGGCCCGGTCGGCGATCGGGGAGATCCTCCGGGACCTGCCGGGCGGCCCGCCCCGGGCCACGGCGAGGATCGGCGGGGCGGAGCTTGCCAGTGCGGTCCGGCAGGTCGTTCCGGCGGTGGCGTCGGGAGCCGCGTCCGAGGAGTTCCCGGTTCTCGGCTGTGTCCTGGTCGAAGTCGGGCGCGAGGAAGTGCGGCTCGTCGCCACGGACCGCTACCGGCTGGCGGTCCGTGCCCTGCGGCCCTCCTCCGCCTCCGTCGAGGGGGAGGCGTGCGGGTTCCTCCTCGACGCGGCGCAGGCGCGGGACGTCGCCGCCTGGGCCGTACGCCTGCCGGACCTCGGCATCGAGGTGGACGGAGAGGGTGTACGGCTGCACGGCACCGACGGCGAGGTGCGCGAGCCGGTGACCGCCGAAGGGACCTTCCCCGACTACCGGATGATCCTGGACGGCCTGCCGGCCGCGCACCACCGGATCATCGCGGACAGGACCGCCCTGCGCGCGGCGGTCGGCGCCGACGCGTACGAGGGGCCCGTCACCCTGCGGACCGACGGGCAGCGGCTCACCGTCGCCTTCCGGGGCACGGCCACCGCCGCACCGGCCGCCCTCTGCACCGGGCCGCCCCTGTGCGTCGCCTTCGACCCGACGGTCCTCCTGGCGGCGCTCGACGCGGGCGTGGGACCCGACGTCCTGCTGGAGGTCTCCGCCCCGGACGGGCCCGTGGTCGTCCGCTCCGCCGACCAGGGCAGCTTCACCACCCTGGTCATGCCGGTCCACGACGTCCGGCCCGGGACCTGACCCACCCGCCCCGCCCCTCACCCCCACTCACCCCACCCACGGAGAGCCAGACCATGGACATGGACACCGGCAACCCCGTCGTCGGACTCTGCACCCAGGGCATGCAGGCCGAAGCCGAAGGCAGGGACACCGACGCCGAACGCCTCTTCCTGCAGGCGTGGGAGAGCGCCACGGGCGACTACGAGGCCTGCGTCGCCGCCCACTACCTGGCCCGCCACCAGCCCACGCCCGAGCGGACCCTGCACTGGAACCGGGAGAGCCTCCACCGCGCGGACCTGGTCGGCGACGAGCGGGTGGCGGCCTTCTACCCCTCCCTGTACGTCAGCCTGGCCAAGGCGCACCAGCACCTCGGGAAGCCGGACGAGGCACGCGGGAGTTTCCGGCTGGCCGCCGCCCGTATCGGCGCGGTGCCGCCGGGGCCGTACGCCGACTGGACCAGGGTGGCGATCGCCGAGGGGCTGCGCGCCACCGGGGCGGCCGTCCGGCGAGACGCCGACGGACTCCTGTCCGCCCTGCTCGCCGGGTTCTGCGCGCGCGGCGACCTCAAGGCCCTCGGGCTGATCCTCCCGGCCCACCTCGCGGATCTCGGCACGGAGGAGGACCGGGTGCGGCTGACCACCGCCCTGCACATGGTGCACGCCGCCCGGTGGCTGCCCGAGGACGAGCAACAGCTTCTCGGCCGGGCCATCGGCGCCCTGGCAGCTCCCGCCTGACCCGCGGGACCCTCCCGTTCAGTTCCGCGCGTCGAAACCGTCGGCGACGGGACCGGACACCTCGCGCTCGAACCGGCCGATGGAGACCGTGACCGCCATTCCCGCCCGGGCGTACAGGAGATGCGCGCCCGTCAGGCTCTCGCTGTCGACGTCCAGCCCGACCGAGGAGGCACCGCGCTCGGCGAAGAGCGCGAAGGAGGAGAGCAGCAGGGACCGCCCGATCCCGAGGCGGCGGTCCTCCCGCCGTACCGCCAACTGGCGTACCTCGCCCGCGGGTTCGCCCCGAACCTCGCGGAACCGGCAGAGCGCGGCCCCCGCGATCCCGCCCTCGCGCTCCGCGAGCAGCCAGAGCGACGGGTCGAAGCCGTCGTACAGCAGGTCGTCGGCCCAGACGTCGTACGGGCGCGGCTCGCCGCCCCAGCGGTCACCGAACGCGTCCTCGAAGCAGGCATGCACCGCCCGCAACTCCTCGGCGGTCCCGGTGCACGGTCGCAGCGTGACCCCGTCCGCCCACACCGGCGTGGTGAGCGGCTCGTCCAGCGCGATCGCCATCCGCTGGTGGACCCGTGCCCGGCGGTAGCCGCGCGAGCGCAGCAGCCGCTCCGAAGCGCCGCCGAGGTAGACGTGGTTGACCAGGTGGAGCGTCCGGCCGGCGTCGGCCGCCGGCTCGGCGGCCCGGGTCTCCGCCAGTTCCAGCAGCCGGGTGCCTACGCCCGCTCCCTCGTGGTGGGGACGCGTGTACGCGTCGGCGTGGGCGCGGCCTTCGCCGGGCTCGGCGGCCAGGTGCCCGTAGCCCGCGATCTCCCCGCCGGGAGCGGTCGCGATCCACGTGTCCCGCTCCCGGTCCAGACGCGACCAGACCCGCAGGTACTCGTCCACGGTCCGGGCCGCCGCCGTGGCGTCCCCGGCCCGGCCCGCGGCGTTCACGGTGGCGAGGATCGCCGGGAGGTCGGATTCGAGGGGCGCGCGTATTCCGTATCCCGGCCGCATGGGGAGTCCTCGCTCTGGTGCTGGTGCTGGTGCTGGTGGGGCTGCCCGGACCGTGGCCGCGCCCCGGTAGGGAACCAGGAAGCGGGGCGGCCCGGCAACCTGTTTCGGATCATGATTTCGCGGGTGCCGGCCCCGCCACGCCCGCCCGGCGCTCGCGTCCCGCGACGGGCGGCGGCAGGATGCTCCGTGCGGCGCGCGCAGTGGTGCGCCGTCACCGGCAGCCGTACCGGCAGCACCTCTGGAGGCCCCCGCATGACCAGTCCGAACCCGCCCGAGCCCTTCACCGCCGACGTCTACCGGGCCCGGATGGCCCGTGCGGCCGACGCCGCCGCCGAGGCCGGGCTCGCCGGTGTCCTGGTGGCGCCCGGCCCGGACCTCGTCCACCTGACCGGCTACCAGCCCGTCAGCACCGAGCGCCTCACCCTTCTCGTGCTGACCCCCGGTCAGGAGCCGGTGCTGGTCGTACCGACCCTGGAGGCGCCCGACGCCGAGGCGGCGACCGGCGCTCCCGCCCTTACGCTGCGCGACTGGACCGACGCCAGGAACCCGTACGAGGTGGCCGCCCCCCTGCTCGACACCGCCGGCCGGTACGGGATCAGCGACAACGCCTGGGCCATGCACCTGCTCGGGCTCCAGCAGCTGCTGCCCGGCACCTCCTACGCCTCGCTCACCCAGGTGCTGCCGATGCTGCGGGCGGTCAAGGACGCGGCGGAACTGGAGCGGCTCGCGGCGGCGGGCGCGGCGGCCGACGCCACGTACGAGGAGATCCTGAAGGTCCCCTTCGCGGGGCGGCGGGAGACCGAGGTCTCGGCGGATCTGGTGGAGCTGCTGATCGGATTCGGCCACTCCCAGGTGGACTTCGCCATCGTCGGCTCCGGCCCGAACGGCGCGAACCCGCACCACGAGGCGGGGGAGCGGGTCATCGAGCACGGCGACATGGTGGTTCTCGACTTCGGCGGCCTGCGGTACGGCTACGGCTCCGACACCTCCCGTACGGTCCACGTCGGCGAACCCACCGCCGAGGAGCAGCGTGTCCACGACGTGGTGCGGGAGGCCCAGGCGGCGGGGTGCGCCGCCGTGCGGCCCGGGGCCGCCTGCCAGGACGTCGACCGCGCGGCGCGCGCCGTCATCACCGAGTTCGGCTACGGCGACCGGTTCATCCACCGCACCGGTCACGGCATCGGCGTCACCACCCACGAACCGCCCTACATGATCGAGGGCGAGGAGCAGCCGCTGGTACCGGGGATGTGCTTCTCCGTGGAGCCGGGGATCTACCTCCCGGGGCGGTTCGGGGTGCGGATCGAGGACATCGTGACCGTCACCGAGGACGGCGGCAAGCGGCTCAACTCCACCGCCCGCGAGCTGGCGATCGTCGGATAGGGAACGCGGGCGGGGCAGGCGGACATTCCGCGCGCCCGGTCACCCGTCCGCCAGCACCACGCACGACTCGGCGGGCAGCCGCAGCAGTCCGTCCGCGCCCGGTGCCTCCACCGGCTCCCACGACGCCAGCACCCGTCCGGTACCGGTCCGGTTCCGCCCGCCACCCAGCGGGACGGTGGCGGGCCGGCCGGACAGGTTGACCGCGATCCGCACGTCGCCCCGGCGCAGCGCCAGCCACCGGGCCTCCTCGTCGAAGGCGACCTTCACCGCGGCGAGGTCCGGGTCGTGGAGGTCGGGCACGGCCCGGCGGAGCGCGATCAGCTCCCGGTACCAGGCGTGCAGCCGGTCGTGCGGTGCGCGCTCCGGTTCGCTCCAGTCAAGGCAGGACCGCTCGCGGGTCGCGGGGTCCTGAGGGTCCGGGATGTCCTCCTCGGCCCAGCCGTGCGCCCCGAACTCGCGCCGCCTGCCGTTGCGTACCGCCTCGGCCAGCTCCGGGTCGGTGTGGTCGGTGAAGAACTGCCACGGGGTCCGCGCGCCCCACTCCTCGCCCATGAAGAGCATCGGGGTGAAGGGACCGGTCAGCACCAGTGCCGCCGCGCACGCCTGGAGGCCGGGGGAGAGGGAGGCGGCGAGCCGGTCGCCGAGGGCGCGGTTGCCGATCTGGTCGTGGGTCTGGGCGTAGCCGACGAAGCGGTGGGCGGGGGTGCGGGTGGCGTCGACGGGGCGGCCGTGCGACCGCCCCCGGAAGCTGGAGTACGTGCCGTCGTGGAAGAAGGCCCGGGTCATCGTCTTGGCCAGCGCGGCCAGCGGCGCGGCGGCGAAGTCCGCGTAGTAGCCCTGCGCCTCGCCGGTGAGGGCGGTGTGCAGGGCGTGGTGGAAGTCGTCGTTCCACTGCGCGTGCAGCCCCAGCCCGCCCGCCGCGCGCGGGGTCGTGGTGCGCGGGTCGCAGAGATCCGACTCGGCGATCAGCGTCAGCGGCCTGCCCACCTCGCCCGCCAGCGCGTCCACCCCGGCCGCCAGCTCCTCCAGGAAGGTCAGTGCCCGGGTGTCGGCGAGCGCGTGCACCGCGTCCAGCCGCAGTCCGTCGAGCCGGTAGTCGCGCAGCCAGGCCAGCGCACTGCCCAGCAGATACGCCCGCACCTCGTCGGACCCGGGGGCGTCCAGGTTGACCGCGGCGCCCCACGGGGTGTGGTGCGTGTCGGTGAAGTACGGGCCGAAGGCGGGGAGGTAGTTGCCGGACGGCCCCAGATGGTTGTGGACGACGTCCAGCAGCACCGCGAGACCCAGCCCGTGCGCGGTGTCCACGAACCGCTTCAGTCCCGCCGGGCCGCCGTACGGTTCGTGGACGGCCCAGAGCGACACGCCCTCGTACCCCCAGCCGTGCGCGCCGGGGAACGGGCAGACCGGCATCAACGACACGTGCGTGACACCCAGTTCCGCCAGATGGCCCAGCCGCCGCGCCGCCGCGTCGAAGGTGCCCTCGCCGGTGTACGTACCGACGTGGAGCTCGTACAGCACGCCGCCCGGCAGCCCGCGCCCCCGCCAGTCGCTCCGCCAGACGTACGCGTCCTGGCCGACCACCGCGCTCAGCCCGTCCGGACCGTCCGGCTGGCGCCGGGAGCGCGGGTCGGGGAGCAGGGGCCCCCCGTCCACCGAGAAGCCGTACCGGTCGCCGTCGGCCGCGTCCGCCTCGGCCGTCCACCAGCCCGCACGGGACCCGTCACGCCCCATCGCCAGCCGGTCGCCCGACAGCTGGAGTCCGACCGAACCGGCCCCGGGGGCCCACACCTCGAACCGCATCCGCCACTCCCCGTCCGTCATGTGTCAGTGATCCGTATGAAAAGCCGGAAGCGCCGGGGGGAAGCCCGGACCAGCTTTCATGATCGGCTGAAGTCGCGCGCCCCGCCCGGAATACTGGACCGGTTCCGCCGGGCCGCGTCTCGGAAGTCCCGCCTGCCCTCGGGGCGGACGGCACCACGTTCGAAACACACCCCGGGGGGCGACCGAAGAGAGATGCCCCGTGTTCCGTGCATCCGCGCACAGGAGTACGGATCACCCCTTAAGGTCTGCTCTGATCATTGCCCTGCCCGATCCTGCTCATACGTACGCCGACGTACGGCTGATGGAGGCCGAAATGACCGTGCCGAAGTTCCCGCCCGGCTTCCTCTGGGGAGCCTCCGCCTCCGCGTTCCAGACCGAGGGAGCCGTCGAGGCCGACGGCAAGGGCCTCTCCGGCTGGGATGCCTTCGCCGCCGTGCCCGGCCGCATCAAGGACGGCACCGACACCACCCGGGGGACCGGGTTCCACGAGCGCTGGCGCGAGGACGTCGGCCTGCTCGCCGGTCTCGGCGCCGACGCCTTCCGCTTCTCCATCAGCTGGCCCCGCGTGGTGCCCGGCGGCAGTGGCGCGGTCAACCCGGCCGGACTCGACTTCTACGACCGGCTCGTCGACGAGCTCTGCGCCCGGGGCATCACCCCCGCCCCCACGCTCTACCACTGGGACACCCCGCTGCCGCTGGACGAGGAGGGCGGCTGGCTCAACCGCGACACCGCCTACCGCTTCGCCGAGTACGCGGGCATCGTCGCCGAACGGCTCGCCGACCGCGTCCCCATGTGGATCACCATCAACGAGCCCGCCGAGGTCACCCTGCTGGGCTACGCCCTCGGCCAGCACGCGCCCGGCCGCGCCCTCCTCTTCGACGCCCTGCCCGCCGCCCACCACCAGCTCCTCGCCCACGGACTGGCCGTCCGGGCGCTGCGCGCCGCCGGAGCCTCCAACATCGGCATCGCCGTCTCGCACAGCCCCGTCTGGACGGCCGGCGATTCGGACGAGGACCGGGAAGCGGCCTCGCTGTACGACACCCTCACCAACTGGCTCTTCGCGGACCCGCTGCTCGCCGGCCGCTACCCCGACGAGGGATTCGCCGCGCTGATGCCCGGCCCGGTCGCCGACGACCTGAAGACCATCTCCACCCCGCTGGACTGGTACGGCGTCAACTACTACAACCCCACCCTCGTCGGCGCCCCCCGCCCCGAAGCCCTCGACTCCTTCGCCGGATTCGAGATGCCCTCCGAACTCCCCTTCGGAATACGGGAGATCGAGGGATACGAGAAGACGGACTTCGGCTGGCCCGTCGTCCCGGACGGGTTGCGCGAGACCCTCGTCCAACTCCGCGACCGCTACGGCGACCGGCTGCCGCCGCTCTACATCACCGAGAACGGCTGCGCGGTGGACGACGCCGTCAGCGACACCCGTCGAATCGGCTTCCTGGAAGCCCACTTGGAGGCGTTGCACCGGGCGATCGGTGAAGGCGTCGACGTGCGCGGCTACTTCACCTGGTCGCTCACCGACAACGTCGAGTGGACCGAGGGCGCCAGCAAGCGCTTCGGGCTCGTCCACATCGACTACGAGACCCTGCGCCGGACTCCCAAGGAGTCCTACGCCTGGTACCGCGACGTCATCAGGGCCCAACGCGCACCGGCCGGAACCGTTCCGGCGGAACAGAGTCCGCCGGGGATGGAGATCATCGGACAGCCGGCCGCCGGGGCCGCGGAACAGGCCGGCGCGGAGACCGCCGTACGGCCGCGCTGACCCGGGCGGGGCTTCCCGGCCGGGCCCCGGTGACCGATACTTCTCGCCATGGTTGCTCCATGGTGGACCCAGGCCGGCCTGGGGATATTCGTGCACTGGACGCCCGCGTCGGTCCCCGGCTGGGCCCCGCCCCACACCGCGCCCGCCGAACTCCCGCCGGCCGGACGGGCCGCCCCGCTCGCCTGGACCTCGTACGCCGAGTGGTACGAGAACGGGCTCCGCTTCCCCGGCAGCCCGGTCTCCGCCCACCACCGGGCCACCTACGGCGACAAGCCGTACACGGACTTCGGCCGCGAGTTCGAGGACGGGCTGGCGGGCTGGGACCCCGCCGCGTGGGCACGCGCCTTCCGCGCCGCGGGAGCCCGCTACGCCGTCCTGGTCACCAAGCACCACGACGGCTACTGCCTCTGGCCCTCCGAGGTGCGCAACCCGAACCGGGCGGGCTGGCACACCGCCCGTGACGTGGTGGGCGAGTTCGCCGAAGCGGTCCGGGCCGAGGGACTGCGCTTCGGGGTGTACTACTCCGGCGGGCTCGACTGGACCTTCGACAGCCGCCCGGTCGGCACCGCCGCCGACATGCTCGCCTCCGTACCGCGCGGCGCGTACCCCGCCTACGCCGACGCCCAACTGCGGGAACTCGTCAAGCGGTACCGTCCGGACATCCTCTGGAACGACATCGCCTGGCCGGCCGGCACCCCCGAGATCCGCCGGCTGATCGAGTTCTACCGCTTCACCGTCCCGCACGGCGTGGTCAACGACCGGCTGCTGCCACGCTCGCCGCTCTGGCGCACCTTCGCCCTCCCGGGCGCCGGGGCGCTGTACGACCGCTGGGAGCGGCGGACGGTCGCACAGGACGAGGGGTTCGTCCCGCGCAAGCCGCCCTACTACGACTTCCGCACACCGGAGTTCGCCCGCTACACGGGCCCCGACCCGTACGAGATCACCCGCGGCATCGACCACAGCTTCGGCTACAACCGCAACTCCCCGCCCGACGCCTTCCTCGGCCGCGACACCCTCGGCGCACTGGTCCGGGACACCGCGGCCGACGGCGGCAACCTGCTGCTCAACGTCGGACCGCGCGGCGAGGACGCCGCCATCCCCGACGAGCAACTGCTGCGGCTGGAATGGCTCGCGCAGGACCGGACGGCCGAAGCGGAGACGACCGGCTGATCACGGGGCGGGCGGTCGGTCCCGGACCATTCGGTCCCGGACCATTCAGTCCCAGACCATGTTGAGCGCCCGCTCGAAGTTGACGTACCCCAGCCGCCGGAACGCCCGGGCCATCGGCTGGTTGCCGAGGTCCGTGGCGGCCCGGACGCGCTCCACCCCGTCCTGCGCGGCGAGCACCCGGGTCCCCTCGGCGAGCAGATCGTCGACGTACCCCTGACCCCGACGGCCGGGCAGCACCCCGATGTACGCGATGACCGGGTTGTAGTTGTTGCGCGCCGGGACGACGAACCCGACGGGCTCACCGCCCGGAAGCTCGCCGACGCGCCACCAGTCGCGGGGGGTCGAGTAGCGTGCGAGCTCCTCGTCGTAGTGCCGCTCGGCCGCCTCGCGCGCCGACATCCCGGCCGCCAGGTCCTGCTTCCCGTGCGCGTCGAGGGTGCCCTCCATCACCGGGGTCATCAGCGCGAGCAGGTCCTCGCGGTCCCTGACCGGCCGGAACCGCAGGCGTCCGGTGTCCTCGGGCACCGGGGTGCCGGCCCGCCACTCCAGCCTCAGCCGCTCCACCAGCAGCCGCGCCCCGGTCCTCTCCAGGGCCCCGGTCCGCGCCTCGACCACCGCACGCGCGGCCGGGTCCTCCCGCCAGTCCGGCGGCACGAAACGCTCGTACTCCGGCCGGGGGGTGTCCGGCGGCACCACGGCCGGCGTGGCCGCCTCCAGGAGGGCGGCACCGACCCGGAGCCGTTCGGCGGCGGGCAGCGCGTCGTCCACGTCGAAGAAGTCGAGCAGCGCGGGAGCAGCACCGGAGCCGCTCCACCACCCGGCCCGCGCGACCACCCGGTCACCGTCGAGGGCCACCCAGAGCCACGACGGACTCCGCCGCCCCGCCTCCAGGTCCCCGGCCACCTCGTGGTCGAGGACGTACGACAGGCTCTGGAAGAGGGGGAGTTCGGCGGGTCCGGAAAGCGGACGGAAGGTCGGGCCAGGTACGGCGGGTGTCACGTTGCTCCAGGGGATCGTCGGCCCCGGTGATCACCGGGCGCTCGCGGCGGCAGACGATAGCAGTGCACCGGACGCGCACGCGCGGCCATTCCTTCCCGGTGTGCGGATCAGTGGTCCGGGACGCTGCGCGTGGACACCACCACGAGGAGCAAGCAGTCGACGGTGTACGACCTCACCCCCTTCGGCCGGAAGCTGCTGCCCCTCGTCGACGCCGTGCGCACCGTCGCGCTCGACCCGGAGCGTTCGGGAGAGGCCCCCGCGCGCTGAGCGGTTCGCCACCGTCCCGTCTGGACACCCCGGGCCACCCGGACCGACAATCACCCTGTGACGTCCTCCTCCGAGTTCCACACGTATCCCGCGCGGGTGTCCGACGCCCAGCGCGACCGTGTCCTCGGCGTGCTCAGAGAGGGCGCCGCGCAGGGCCGCCTCTCCCACGACACCTTCCTGCGCCGGATGGAACTCGCCCTCGCCGCCCACCGGCCCGAGGACCTGGCGGCTCTCACAGCCGACCTGCGCCGGGAACGCGTCTGGAGCCAGGGGCTGTTGCGCGCGGTGGGCGGAGTCTCAGGCTTCCCGGGGCGGCTGCGGATGGCCTGGCGGGCCGGAAAGCTGCCCCAACTCCTGCTCCCCGCCCCCGGACCGTACCCGCTGCTCATCGGGCGCGACCCGGGTAACGGACTGCGGCTCAACCACGAGACGGTCTCCCGCAACCACGCGGAGCTCACCGCGCGCGGGCGGCTCTGGCTGCTCCGCGACCTCGGCTCGACCAACGGCACCTGCGTCAACGGCCGGCGGGTCGTCGGCCTGGTCCCCGTCCGGGAGGGCGACCAGGTGAGCTTCGGCCACATGACCTTCCGGCTGACCGCGCCCCCGCCCCTCCCGCCGGACCGGCCGGCCGCCCTGCCGCCCGGTGACCTGCCGACCCTCTGAGACCTTGCCACCCCCGCCCACGCGTCCCCTACCTCCGAGGCCCCCTCCTGAGCAGCGCGACCGGGAGCGTGGCGAACAGCTCGGCGGCCTTCACCTCGCCGCCGCCGAACTCCCCCTCCGGGGAGAGGAGATCGTGCCAGGGGCCGGCGTCCGGGAGCGGCAGGACCGTGTCGGCCCAGCCGCCCGCCTCGGAGAGCCGGAGCGAGAGCCGGGTCACCGCCGTGACCACCTCGCCCGACCGGCAGAACGCCACCAGGTGCTCCGCCGCCGCCCCCCGCGCCGTGAGGGGCGTGTACGTCCCCGATTCGCCGAAGACGTGGGGGAGTTCGGCGCGGAGCCGGAGCGCGGTGGCGGTCAGGCGGGCCTTCTCGCCGGAAGTGCCCGATGCCCCTGCTGTCGCGGAGGTTCCCGCGCCGGGCTTCGGCTCCGTGAAGGGGCGCCGGTTGTCCGGGTCCACCAGGGCGAGGTACTCCCGCTCGGTGCCCTGGTAGAGGTCGGGGACCCCCGGCATCGTCAGATGGACGAGCGCCGCGCCCAGCACATTGGCCCGCACCTGGGGGGCGAGCGAGCGGGCGAAGGCGGCGAGGAGGTCCCGGACGGGCCCCCCGGCGCGGCCGGGGCCGGCCGCGACGAAGTCGGACACCGCACGCTCGTAGGAGGCGTCGGGTTCGGTCCAGGTGGTGCGCAGGCCCGCCTCGCGTACCGCCTTGAGCAGCGCCGGCTCCAGCCTGCCCGCCACCTCGGAGGCTGGCAGGTCCACGCAGCCGAAGGCCGATTGCCACGCCTGCCAGGCGAGTTGGGCGTCCGGTGCCGTCGCCGAGGTCATCCCCGTCGCCTGACGCACCAACTCGGCCCAGCGGGGCGGGCATTCGGACAGAGCGGCGATGCGGGCGCGGACGTCGGCACTGCGCTTCGTGTCGTGCGTGGTGAGCACCGTGCCGGTGGTCGGCCAGTCACGCGCCAGCCGGGCGCAGAACGCGTGGAAGGCGGCGGGCTCCACCGCCGGCCTGCCCGGCCGGCCGCCCACTTCGGTCGCCGAGATCAGCGGAACGTACCGGTAGAACGCCGTGTCCTCGACGGACTTGGCGTGCAGGGCGGACGCGGTCTGGGCGAACCGGGCGCAGAAGGAAGCCTGTTCGGGACCGTCCCCCAGCCTCCCGAGCGCCAGCTTCCGCACCACGTCCACCGCTGCGGCCTCCTCGGGCACGGAGAACGCGGCCTTCGCGTCCCGTACCGCCGCGTCCGGGAGAGCCGCTTCGGCGGACTCGGTGAACGGTCCGCCCGCCGCGACGTACGGCCGGTACACCGGGATGCGGACCAGCAGTTCGGTCACGGCGGTGTGCAGTGCCCACGGGGCGTGGTCGCGGAGCCCGGGGTCCAGGGCGCAGATCCGTACGGCCAGCCGGGTCAGCCAGGCCGTCTCGGCGACGAGGTCGTGGCCGACGACGTGCCGTGCGGCCCGCCGCGCGGTCTCGGGCCAGGAGCCGCCCTCGTCGGCGGAGGGGCCGGCGAACGCACGGTAATGGCCGAGGAGTTCAGCCGAACCGATCGGGTCGGTGAAGAGGCCGTCGATGCGGTGCAGCGCGTCGTAGCCAGTGGTCCCGGCCACCGCCCAGCCGGCCGGGAGGGTCTCCTCGCCCGTGAGGATCTTCTCCACCACCGTCCACCGGCTGCCGGTTCCTTCGGCCAGCCGCTCCAGATATCCGGCCGGGTCCGCGAGGCCGTCCGGATGGTCGATGCGCAGCCCCTCGACGACGCCGTCCCGGACGAGTTCGAGGACCTTGCCATGGGTGGCGTCGAAGACCTCTGGGTGCTCGACCCGCACGGCGATCAGGTCCGAGATGGTGAAGAACCGCCGGTAGTTCAGCTCGGTGCGGGCCAGCCGCCACCAGCCGAGCCGGTAGTGCTGGGCGTCCAGCAGTTCGGGCAGCGCCAGCCCCTCGGTGCCCGGGCGCAGCGGGAACTCCTGCTCGCCGTAGCGCAGCACCGACCCGTCGACGACGAGCCGCCCCAGCTCACCGCCGACCGGGCCCGCGAGTACGGGCAGCAGCATCTTTCCGCCGCCGCCCTCCCAGTCGATGTCGAACCAGCGGGCGTACGGCGAGGACGGCCCCTCGCGGAGCACCTCCCACAGCGCCCTGTTGTGGCGCGGAGAGGCGGCCATGTGGTTCGGCACGATGTCGACGACGAGCCCCATCCCGTGCGCGCGGGCCGTCGCCGCGAGCCCGCGCAACCCCTCCTCACCGCCCAGCTCGGCGCGGACCCGGCCGGGATCGGTGACGTCGTACCCGTGGCGCGACCCGGGCACCGCCTCCAGGACGGGGGAGAGGTGGAGATGGGAGATTCCGAGCGAAGCGAGGTACGGGACCGCCTCCCCGGCGTCCGCGAAGGTGAAGTCCGGTTGGAGCTGGAGCCGGTACGTGGCGGTGGGCGTCATGACCGGTTGAGTACCCACTCGCGGCCCGTCCGTCTCATCCGCCGCGCTCCCGGTTGCCCGTGACCGCACAAATGCACCCGGGGAGATTCACCCGGACGGCGGGGGCGGGACACCGGTCCCGCCCCCGCCGTCCGGGCGCTCAGGCGGGGCGCTTGAGGACGGTGAGGCTCCGGCCGATCAGCGAGAGGTGCTCGCCCGCCGCGACCTTGGGCCCGCTCCCGGGCGGTACCCCCTCCGGGCGGCCCGTGTCGACCACGACCTCCCACTGCGCGCCGTGGTTGACGGGCACCGCGAAGTCCAGTGTCTCCGCGCCCGCGTTGAACATCAGCAGGAAGGAGTCGTCGAAGATCCGCTCACCGCGCGGTCCGGGCTCCGAGATGGCGTGCCCGTTGAGGAAGACGGTCATGGCCTTGGCGTGCGCGGCCTGCCAGTCCCGCTGGGTCATCTCCGCGCCCTCGGGCGTGAACCAGGCGATGTCCGAGAGCTCGTCGTGGGTGCCCTCGACGGGGCGTCCGTGGAAGAAGCGGCGGCGCCGGAACACCGGATGGTCCCGGCGCAGCCAGACCATGGCCCGGGTGAACTCCAGCAGCCCGTCACCCGGCCTCCGTACGGCCCCCGTCCCGTCGGCCCCGCCCGTCCCCTCCTCGTCCGGACCGGTCTCGCCCGGCTTGCGCGCGGGATCGGGCCAGTGCACCCAGGAGAGCTCGTTGTCCTGGCAGTAGGCGTTGTTGTTGCCGTTCTGCGTACGGGCGAACTCGTCGCCGTGGCTCAGCATCGGCACGCCCTGCGAGAGCATCAGCGTGGCGATGAAGTTCCGCATCTGCCGCGCCCGCAGCTCCAGCACCCCGGGGTCGTCGGTCTCGCCCTCCGCACCGCAGTTCCACGAGCGGTTGTGGCTCTCGCCGTCGCGATTGCCCTCGCCGTTGGCCTCGTTGCGCTTGTCGTTGTACGCGACGAGGTCGTGCAGGGTGAAACCGTCGTGGCAGGTGGTGAAGTTGATCGAGGCCAGCGGGCGGCGGCCGTCGTCCTGGTAGAGGTCGGAGGAGCCCGTCAGCCTCCCGGCGAACTCCGCCAGCGTCCGGGGCTCGCCCCGCCACAGGTCGCGCACCGTGTCGCGGTACTTGCCGTTCCACTCGGTCCACAGCGGCGGGAAGTTGCCGACCTGGTAGCCGCCCTCGCCGACGTCCCAGGGCTCTGCGATCAGCTTGACCTGGCTCACCACCGGGTCCTGCTGCACCAGGTCGAAGAAGGACGACAGCCGGTCCACCTCGTGGAACTGGCGGGCGAGCGTCGCGGCCAGGTCGAAGCGGAACCCGTCCACGTGCATCTCGGTCACCCAGTACCGCAGCGAGTCCATGATCATCTGGAGTACGTGCGGGGACCTCATGAGCAGCGAGTTCCCGGTGCCCGTGGTGTCCATGTAATAGCGCTGGTCGTCCGTCAGACGGTAGTAGGAGGCGTTGTCCAGCCCCCGGAAGGAGAGCGTCGGCCCCAGGTGATTGCCCTCGGCGGTGTGGTTGTAGACCACGTCGAGGATCACCTCGATACCCGCCTGGTGCAGCGCCCGGACGGCCTGCTTGAACTCCAGCACCTGCTCCCCGCGGTCGCCCCAGGAGGCGTACGCGTTGTGCGGGGCGAAGAAGCCGATGGTGTTGTAGCCCCAGTAGTTGGCGAGGCCGGCATCGGCCAGTCGGTGGTCCTGGACGAACTGGTGCACCGGCATCAGTTCGATCGCCGTGACGCCCAGCTCCGTCAGATGGGCGATCACCTCCGGATGCGCCAGGCCCGCGTAGGTGCCCCGCAGCTCCTTCGGCAGACCCGGGTGGAGCATCGTCAGGCCCTTCACGTGGGCCTCGTAGATCACCGTGCGGTGATAGTCCGTACGCGGCCTGCGGTCGTCGCCCCAGTCGAAGTACGGGTTGACCACCACCGAGCTCATCATGTGCGGCGCCGAGTCGAGGTCGTTGCGCGCGTCGGGCCGCCCGAAGGGATAGCCGTACACCGCCTCGCCCCATTCGATCTTCCCGGCGACGGCCCGCGCGTAGGGGTCGAGCAGCAGTTTCGCGGAGTTGCACCGCTGCCCGTTCTGGGGTTCGTAGGGCCCGTGCACGCGGAAGCCGTACCGCTGACCCGGCATGATGCCGGGCAGATAGGCGTGACGGACGAAGGCGTCGGTCTCGCGGAGCTCGACCGCCGTCTCGGAACCGTCATCGTGCAGCAGACACAGCTCGATGCGGTGGGCGGCCTCCGAGAAGACCGCGAAGTTGGTCCCGGCGCCGTCGTACGTGGCGCCGAGCGGATACGCCTGTCCCGGCCAGACCTGCATAGATATGACTCTTCCACTTCTGATCCGGGTGTGGTGCGGTTCTTCAGCCAGATAATCCCCGAAAGAGGCGCGCACACCTAGTACGTCGGCCGGTGCGGTCGCGAACCGGGGTCGCGATACGCCGTGTACCCCGGCGCGGGCCGTCAACACGCCGCACCGCGCGACACTCCTTCGGCCCGGACGGGTCCCGCGGACCCTCGCCGCCGGCCCGAACACGGGCCACCCGCTGGTCACCTCACTATGAATCAGCTCACTCCTTCCTGGCCCCCGCCAGGGAACCCGTCCTTTCGGTACACCAGTTGACGGAGCGTCCTCGGCAGGGGGCTGCACGGGTCCGTGCTCGCGGAGTACCCTTCCGTGATCGTTGGGTGGGGGAGTGGAAGGCGGTGCACGGGTGAGCTCGGGAGGGTTCGAGCTGCCTCCGGGTGACGTGGGTCACGAGGGGGAGCCGAACGACGGACCGCCCGGGACGGTATCCCTGGCGCAACCCCTGGAGATCGGTGCGGAGCTGGGATGGAGCGCCGAGGACTGGGGTGAGGTGCGGACACGCGCCCAGCGCGCCGGGCGTGCGTACATCTGGCTGAATCTCGTCGAACAGCGGCTCCGCGCGGTCGTCGCCGCCGTGCTGCGCCCCGTCTACGCTCCGGTCAACGGCGAGGACTGGGTGGTGGCCGCCGCAGGGCCCGCCGGGCAGGAGTGGGTGCAGCGGGCCGTCGCGGTGCGCGAGGTGTCCCGCAGGAAGGGCTATCTGCTCGACCCGGCCGACGACAACGTCCTGAGCTTCCTGACCCTGCCCCAGCTGCGCGAACTGATGGTCCAGCACTGGCCGTGCTTCGAACCGTACTTCGACGACCGGCGGGACGTGGAGCTCGCCCTGGACGAGCTGGAGGTCGCGCGGAACGTCGTCTCCCGCAACCGCGCCCTCAACGAGGCCGTCCACGCCCAGGCCGAGCGCGCTTCCCAGCGGCTCCTGACCATCCTCGGCGGCGGGGCCGCCATGCCCTCCGCCGACCGGCTGCCCGTCGACGCCGTCGAATCTCTGGTCGGCGACCGGTACGCCGACGTGGTCTCCGTCCATCCCGACCGGGTCAGACTCCAGCGCCAGCTGCCCGCCGAGGACCTGTTCGGCAACTCCCGCCGGCTCGACGCGATCGGTATAGGGCTCAACCTGCTCGTCCAGAACTTCTCCGGGCGACGGCTGGTCCGGCTCGCCGAGACCGGCTGCCGGATCAGGCTGCTCTTCATCAACCCGGCCAGCAGCGCGGTCCGCCGCCGCGAACGGGAACTCAACCTCCGCAAGGGCGAGCTGAGCCGCTCGGTGGAGATGAACATCCTCCACATGCGACGCGTGCGCGCCAGACTCCGCGACCCGGGAGCCTTCCAGATCCAGGTGTTCGACGAGACCCCGCGCTTCACCGCCTACCTGGTGGACGGCGACGGCCCCGACGCGGTCGGCGTCGTCCAGCCCTATCTGCGCCGCGCACGCGGGATGGAGGCACCTGTGCTGGTCCTGAGGGGCGGTGGGCGTGCGGTCGTCCGCGCGGGGCAGGAGGCCGAGCACGGGCTGTTCGAGACGTACCGCGAGGAGTTCGAGTCGGTGTGGACCGACTCCCGTCCGGTCTCCTGAGGCTCCCCGAGGTCCGGACCCCCGACCAGCTTCCGACGGACCCCGGTCCGGCTTCCCGCCGCCACCGGGCCGGGCCGCCCGCCGACCGGTGTGTCAGTGGCGCGTGGCAGGGTGTCCCTCACTGGGAGTAAGCACCACGGAGGAGGTACAGGATGAGCTGGATCAGTGGGCCGCTGGTGGCCTTCGACCTGGAGACCACGGGCACCGACGTCGAGACCGACCGCATCGTCACGGCGGCGGTCGTGCGGCTCGATCCGGACGGGACGGTCGCGGAGGAACGCACCTGGCTGCTCGATCCGGGCGTGGTGATACCCGAACAGGCGTCGGCGATCCACGGCATCTCGACGGACCACGCCCGTGAGCGCGGACTGCCCGCCGCTGCCGCCGTCGAGGAGATCACCCGGACCGTCGCCGACGGGCTGCGCTCGGGGACGCCCCTGGTGGTGATGAACGCGCGCTACGACCTCTCCCTGCTCGACCGGGAGTGCCGCCGGTACGGAGTCGAGTCGGTGAGCGAGCGGCTGGGCGGCGCACCCTCGCCCGTCATCGATCCGCTCGTGATCGACAAGCACGTCGACAAGTACCGGAAGGGGAAGAGGGCCCTCCACGCTCTCTGCGCCCACTACGGAGTGCCGCTCGACGCCGCCCACGACGCGAAGGCGGACGCCGTGGCAGCCGCCCTGGTGGTGCGCCGGATGGCGGAGAGGCACCTGCCGGTCGGGGCGATGCCGCTGGCGGACCTGCACGACCTCCAGGTGCGCGCGGCGGCCGAACAGTCGGTCTCCCTGCAGGCCTATCTGCGGCGTACCGCCGACCCGGCGGCAGTCGTCGAGCCCGCCTGGCCGCTCCTTCCCCGGCAGCGCTGACCGCCCCCGGCAGCGCTGACCGCCCCCGGTCGGTGCGTCCCCGGGGCGAGCGCCCGCCGGTGGGAGAGCGTGATCCGATGCCGAGGAAGGTCCCCGGTGACCGTGCCGGTGACGATCTGTCCGCGCCGGAGCGTCCTCGGAACGCCCCACTCCCGGTCGCTCGCCGTCGGCTCGGTCCGCCACCGCGCGCAGGACGCCGTCGCCGTCCGGCGGACCGCGGTGACCAGGGGATGACGTTCGTCGGCGGCCGGTCCCCGGCGTCATGTCGCCGCACCCGCACGGCTCTGCGGGACGTCCTCCGGGCCCGGCGGCTCCACAGCTCCGCGCCGGCCCGTACGGTCCATCTCGCGCCATTCCGGCCGCAGTCCGGCCAGGTTCGTGGTGAGGAAGTACAGGGCCCCGCAGGCGAGCAGGACCGGTGTGAGCCCGGCAGCGGTCACGGCCGCCCCGGCCAGCAGTCCGCCGAGAGGGATGCCGGCCCAGGCCAGTGAGTCACCGAGCGCGTTGACCCGGCCCAGCATGCGGCGCGGCACCCGCTCCACGAGAACGGCTCCCAGTACGGGGTTGATGAAGCCCCCGCCGAAGCCGGCGACGGCGAAGACGGCCATGACCGTCCACAGCGGGGCGCCCGAGGCGAGGACCAGGAATCTCGGAGCCCCGATGAGGAGGAATCCGCCGAGGACGACCGGCCTGCGCCGGAGCCGGTGGGCGCCGGCCGCGGCGATCAGGCTTCCGGCGACCGCCGCGACGCCCATCGCGCTGCCGGCCAGGCCGATCGCGGCCGGACCATGGCCGGCCTCCCGGGCCCAGAGGGGGATGAGCACGGAGTTGACCGCGGCGTCCAGCAGGTTGGTGACGCCCACCGTGACGATGACGGTGAGCAGCAGGGGTTCGCCGCGGAGGAAGGTGAGGCCTTCGCCGAATCGCTGCCAGTAGCCCGGTCCCTCCGAGCCGGCCGCCACCGGTTCCGGGTCGGCCGCCCGCCCGACGCCGCGGGGCAGAGCAGCCCCGATGATGATCGATCCGAGAGCGAAGGAGCCCGCGTTGAGGGCGAGTCCGGTGAGCGGGCCGAGCAGCGCCACCAGGGAACCGCCGACGGCCGGCCCGAGAGTGGACGCGAGGCGCTCGATCACGCCGGACACGCCCATGGCACGCTCCAGCGGTACTCCGGCGCGCTCGGCCGCCTCGGGCACCATGACTTCCTTGGCCAGGTCGCCGGGACTGCGGGCAGCGCCGACCACCGCGACCAGAACCAGCAGGAGCGGAAAGGACAGGAGATGCAGTGCGTGGAGGAGGGGGACCAGAGAAGCGGCGACCGCACTGACCGTGTCCGTCGTCCAGGAGACGACCCGAGGGCCGATGCGGTCCACCACCGGCCCCGCGAGCGCCTTGACCACGACGTACGGAGCCATCTCGCAGAAGGCGACCAGGCCGGTCCGGGTGGCGCTGCCGGTCGTGACCAGCACGAACCAGGGGAGTGCCACGGCCGAGACGCGCGTACCGGTCAGCGATACGGCCATGGCCGCGAGCACCCCACCCAGCGGACGTAAGGACCGCCCGCCGGACATGCCGCCGGCGGCCGGGGCTGCCCCCGTCACGGCGCCGGTGTCGTGGCCCCGTGGCCGGTGCGCCCCTCGGGCCGGACGTACGTGTCCGGTTCGGGCAGGATGTGCGTGATGAGGTCGACCCGCTGCGCCCCCTTCGGGGCATGCGCGACGGCGTCCGGGCCGTCCGCCCGGTAGCGGGCGACGACCGCCCTCAACTCCTGCCGCAGTGAGACGGCTTCGGCGGGGGTGAGCCGCAGGGACCAGTCGCTCATGTCGAAGGTCCCCCGCCACGCCTCGGGCAGCGTGTGCACCTCGTTCAGCGTGCGCTGGGTGCGCAGGGTGTAGGTGGCCGCGACGGACTGCAGATACGCCAGCGCTGCCTCCGGCTCCTGGTCGACGAGGCTCCGGTCGCTGAGCTCGGTCGTCCGATGGACCGAACGCCACCAGCGCTCCCGTGCGTTGCCGCGCTCCGCGTCCTCCTCGACGAATCCGGCCGCACCGAGTTGACGCAGGTGATAGCTGGCCGTCCCGGAGTTCACCCCCAGCCGCTCCGCGAGGCGGGTCGCGGTCGACGGGCCGTGACTGCGGAGCACCTCGACCAGCTGCACGCGCAGCGGATGCGCCAGGGCACGAAGCCCCTTGGCGTCCAGGACGACTGAGTTCTTCTCGGTGGAGCCGTCGGCTCTCTTTGTGGCATCGGTCATGGCACCCACCGTAGACCGCGAAGAGCTCTTCGCAAAGGGTTGTTCGCAAAGAAACCTTTGCAGTCCTGGTCCGGCAGGAAACCGGTGGGCCGACCGCCGCGCCTCAGAAGGGGTACCACCGCACCTCCGGGTCGCCGTCCCGGAGCGACGCGACCCGGCGGCGGAACTCCGCGAGCGCCTTCGGGTCGGCCGGAGCGTGCTGGGCGACCCACGCGCAGCTCGCCGTCTCCCGCGCCCCGCGCAGTACGGCGCAGCCGTCCCACTCCCGTACGTCCCAGCCGTAGGCGGCGGTGAACGCGTCGTACGCGTCGGCGGGCAGCCCGTACCGGCCGCGGGAGAGCGCCAGCACCACGAGGTCGTGCTCGCGCAGGTCGAAGGAGAAGGTCTCCAGGTCCACCAGGACCGGGCCGTCCGGGCCGACGTGGACGTTGCGCGGCAGTGCGTCGCCGTGCACGGGGCCCGGCGTCAGGTGCGGTACGAGGGCGGCGGCGGCAGCCGCGAAGCCGTCCCGCCGTGCGCGCAGATAATCGGCGTCCGCCGGGTCGATCGCGTCTCCCGCGAGGTGGAGCCAGCGCTCGACTCCGCCGAGCAGCTCGCGGCGGGGCAGGGTGAACCCCTCGGGCGCCGGAAGTGCGTGCACCAAGGTCAACAGCGGTGCCAGATCACGCGGTTCGGGCGGCCGGACCGCGTCCGGAAGTCGGTGCCAGAGGGTCACCGGATGCCCCTCCGTCATGCGGGGCGCGGGCTCGGCGGCGCGCACGGCGGGGACGTGGGCGTCCGCGAGCCAGCCGGCGACGGCGACCTCGCGTTCGGCGCGTTCGCGCAGTTCCGGGTGGTGCGTCGCGTCGCGGCCGACCTTGACCACCAGATCGCCCACGGCGAAGGCCGCGTTCTCTCCCAGCGCGAGGAGTTCCGCCCCGGAGGCGGGACCGGAAGAGCCGTTTCCGGCCAGTCCCGCAGCGGTCAGTACCTCGCGTGCTCGCTCTTCGTTCATGGCCTGATTTTCGCATTCATGCAGGCCACCTTGACGAACGGTCGGCTCGTCAGGACCATGACGGAGGCCGGTTGAACGGCCAGAGCGGCGGAAAGACGATCAGATGAGACAAAGAGGGCAGAAAGTGACATTGGCGACTCCGGCCGCGACGGAGCGGACGGGCGGCCGGTGGCCGGGACAGCGTCGCACGGAGGACGGAC
The DNA here is from genome assembly GCF_042957125.1 of Streptomyces sp. NPDC008125. NCBI lineage: Bacteria > Bacillati > Actinomycetota > Actinomycetes > Kitasatosporales > Streptomycetaceae > Streptomyces > Streptomyces sp. NPDC008125. The sequence continues at coordinate 118,171 of NZ_JBIBHR010000001.1, read as the reverse complement.
GCGGCGCCGAACGTGCCGCCCGCGACCGGGCGACCTGGTTCCTCGTGCTGCCCGCGCTCATCCCGATCCTGGTCCTCAGCGTCGGACCGCTGCTCTACGGCATCGGGCTCGCCTTCACCGACGCGCAGTCGGGCCGGACCCGCTCCACCCAGTGGATCGGCGCGCTGAACTTCCAGGACCTGCTGCACGACACCCTCTTCTGGGACTCCTTCCGGATCGGACTGCTCTGGGCGGTCGGCGTCACGGTTCCCCAGTTCGTGCTCGCCCTCGGTCTCGCCCTGCTGCTGAACGAGAACCTGCGGATGCGCTGGCTGGCCCGCGCGCTGGCGATCATCCCGTGGGCGATGCCCGAGGTCGTCGTCGGCATCATGTGGCGGCTGGTCTACAACCCCGACGCGGGCATCCTCAACGAGACCATCCGCGACCTCGGCCTCGGCGACGGCCGAGACTGGCTCACCGGCTTCGGCACCGCGCTGCCCGCCGTGATCGTCGTCGGGATCTGGGCCGGGATGCCCCAGTCCACCGTCGCCCTGCTGGCCGGGCTCCAGAACACCCCGCACGAACTCCACGAGGCCGCCGCCCTCGACGGCGCCGGGGCCTGGCGCCGCTTCCGTACCGTCACCTGGCCCGCGCTCAAACCCGTCGCGCTCTCCATCACGGCGCTCAACTTCATCTGGAACTTCAACTCATTCGCCCTGGTCTACGTCCTGACCAGCGGCGGACCCGGCGGACGGACCCGGCTGCCGATGCTCTTCGCGTACGAAGAGGCCTTCCGCTACGGACAGTTCGGTTACGCGGCGGCGATGGGCTGTGTGATGGTCGCGGTGATCTCCGTGATCCTCGCCGTGTACCTCGCCGGCCGGCTCCGGGGAGGGGACGAGAAGTGAGCATGCGCACCGGACGCGCCACCCGCACGGGGCAGTACCTCGCGCTCACCGGCTACCTCGTCTTCCTGGCGTTCCCGTTCCTCTGGCTGATCTCCACGGCCTTCAAACCAGCCCGTGAACTGGGCTCGCTGCACCCCACCTGGATTCCCCAGCACCCCACCCTGGACAACTTCCGCCAGGCGTTCGACGAGCAACCCCTGCTCCAGGCCGCCGGGAACTCGGTCCTGGCCGCCGTCAGCGCCGGGGTGATCTGCGTCCTGATCGCCACCCCGATGGCCTACGTGATGGCCCGCCACCGCGGCAAGCTCTCGGCCGCCGCCACCGGCTGGGTCGTGATCAGCCAGGCATTCCCCTTCGTCCTGCTGATCATCCCGCTCTTCCTCATCCTGAAGAACCTGCACCTGATCAACTCCCTGGCCGGGCTGATCATGGTCTACGTCGTCTGGTCGCTGCCCTTCGCGCTCTGGATGCTGGTCGGCTACGTCCGGGCCGTCCCCGCCGAACTGGAGGAAGCGGCCTCCGTCGACGGCGCCGGACGCCTGCGCACCCTCGTCTCCGTCACCGCCCCGCTGCTGGCCCCCGGGATCGTGGCCACCGCCCTCTTCGCGTTCATCACCGCCTGGAACGAGTTCTTCTTCGCCCTCGTCCTGCTCAAGACCCCGGAGAAGCAGACCTTGCCGGTCGTCCTCACCCACTTCATCGGCGCCGAGGGCGCGGCCGACCTCGGTCCGCTCGCCGCCGCCGCGTTCCTCGCCACCCTGCCTTCGCTCCTCCTCTTCGCCTTCATCCAGCGCCGGATCACCGGCGGCATGCTGGCCGGGGCGGTGAAGAGCTGATGCGCGCGCTCACCAGGGCCGCCGCAGCGGCGGCCACCGCGCTCACCCTGCTGCTCGCCGGATGCTCCGGCGGCGGGGCGGACGGCACCGGTGCCGACGGGACCGTGCACCTGCGCTTCCAGTCGCTGGCCTGGCAGACGGAGTCCGTGAAGGCCAACAAGGAACTGGTCGCGGAGTGGAACACCACCCACCCGGACATCCAGGTGGACTACGTCCAGGGCAGCTGGGACAGCGTCCACGACCAGCTGCTCACCTCGTTCGAGGGCGGCGAGGCGCCCGACATCATCCACGACGCCTCCGACGACCTCGCCGACTTCGCGTACGGCGGCTATCTCGCCGATCTCCGTACCCTCCTCCCCGACCGGCTGACCGAGGACATCCCGGCGGCCTCCTGGTCCACCACCACCTTCGACGGCGGTGTCTACGGGGTGCCGTTCCTCCAGGAACCCAAGGTCCTCATCGCCAACACGGAAATCCTCAGGGCCTCGGGCGTCCGCATCCCCACCGCCGAGCGGCCGTGGAGCTGGGAGGAGTTCCGCCAGGTCGCCAAGGAGCTCACCGGAAAGGGGCGGTACGGGGTCGCCTGGCCGCTCAAGGAGCCCGTCTCCGTCACCCTCAACCTCGGGCTCTCGGCCGGAGGGCAGCTCTTCCACCGGGGCGAGGACGGGAAGGTGGACCTCCGTTTCGGCGAAGGCGACTCCGTGGTGCCCCGGACCATCCACGACCAGGTCACCGTCGACCACAGCGCCGCCCGGACCGCCCTCGGCATGGGCGGCTCGGACACCCTGCCCGGGTTCTTCGGCGGCAAGTACGCCATGGTGCCGCTCGGCTTCGCCTACCGGCAGCAGGTCGTGGAGCAGGCCCCCGAGGGCTTCGAGTGGAGCGTGCTGCCCGCACCCGCCGGCAGCGACGGCACCGCCCAGGGAGTGAGCCCGCAGACCCTCTCCGTCTCCGAGGACAGCCCGCACAAGAAGGAGGCGGTGGAGTTCATCGACTTCCTGCTCGACCCGCCCAACACGGTCCGCCTCGCCAAGGGCGACTGGATGCTGCCCACCGGCACGAAGGCGCTCGCCGACCCCGCCCTGCACACCGAGGACCAGGGCTGGGCCACCGGCACCGCCCTGGCCCAGCAGCTCCGTCCGGCCCCAGCCCAGTCCGTACGCGGCTACCCGGAGTGGAAGGACAAGGTGGCCACCCCCGCGCTCCAGGAGTACTACAGCGGCACGATCGGCCTCGGTGAACTGACGGACCGGCTGGTGGACGACGGGAACCGGGTCCTCGCGCGCTACCAGCGCTGACCCCGCCGGGTCGGAAGCCGGCAGCACGGTGGGCCGCTGGAGCCGGGGCCACTGCGCACCGCGCGGCCGTCCCGGCGGGGCCCGGGAACGTACAGCCCTTAAGGTGAGCCCCATGACGACGACGTACGCACTCCTGCTGCGCGGCATCAACGTCGGGGGCCACCGCAAGGTGCCCATGCCGGAACTGCGCGCGCTCCTCACGGAACTGGGCCACAGCGGTGTGACCACGTACCTGCAGAGCGGCAACGCGGTCCTCACCGCGGCGAGCGACGACGAGAAGGAGGTCGCGGCGGAGATCGAGCGGGCCGTCGAGAAGCGCTTCGGGTTCGCCGTCGACTGCCTCGTCCGCTCCGGCTCCTACCTCCGCGCCGTCGCCGAGGCGTGCCCGTTCCCCGCCGCGGAGTTGGAGGGCAAGCAGCTGCACGTCACCTTCTACGACGAGCCGGTCACCGAGGACCGTTTCGCCCGGGTGGACCCCGCCGCCCACCTGCCGGAGGAGTTCCGGCTCGGCGACCGCGCCCTCTACCTCTACGCCCCGGACGGCCTCGGCCGCTCCGACCTCGCCGTCGCACTCGCCCGGCCCGCCGTCACCAGGGGGCTCGTCGCCACCAGCCGCAACTGGAACACCGTGGTCAAGCTCGTGGAGCTGACCCGTGACTGAACTCCCGTACCCGGTGGCCGAGGCCATCGAGAACGAGCTGCGCCTGCTCGACCCCGAGGTACGCGGCTCAGCGCCGCTCCTCGCGGCGGTGCTGCACCCCGAGTTCCGCGAGATCGGCACCAGCGGCCGGCTCTGGGACCGCGCCGCGATCATCGCGGAACTCACCTCCGAGGCCACCACCCGCCCCGGCCCGCTGACCGCCTCCCGGATGGAGGGCGTCGAGCTCAGCCCCGGTCTCGTTCACCTGACCTTCGACACCGAGCACAAAGGGAGGCGTGCGCACCGGAGTTCACTGTGGCGGCAAACGGACGAGGGCTGGCAGCTCTATTTCCACCAGGCCACCCCGTTCGTCGCAGACCCGTTCAACGAGGCCTGACGAACGAGGCCTGACGAACGAGGTCTGACGAACGAGGTCTGACGAACGAGGCCTGACGAACGAGGCCTGATCCTGGGCGCGCCCAGGATCAGCGGCGCGCCACCCGCTGGGCCCGCGCGCTCCAGCGGCCCTCCGTACGCGTGATGCGCACCGGGTGGCCGAAGCAGTCGCTGACCCGGTCCGTGGTCAGCACCTCGTCGGCCGGCCCCGACGCCACGCACCTCCCGCCGCGCAGCAGCATCGCGTGCGTCGTGGACGCGGGCAGCTCCTCCAGGTGGTGCGTGACCAGCACCGTCGCCAGCTCCGGATGCTCTTCGCGCAGGGCGTCCAGGCTGTCCAGCAGCTGCTCCCGGGCCGCCAGGTCCAGGCCGGTGGCCGGTTCGTCGAGGAGCAGCAGCCGGGGGCTCGGCATCAGGCTGCGCGCGATCAGCGTCCTGCCCCGCTCGCCCTGGGAGAGCGAAGGCCAGCGCGACGCCTCCTTGCCGCCCATCCCGAGCATCGCCAGCAGCTCGTCCGCCCGTGCCCGCTCCTCGGCCTTCGGCGACCAACGCGGCAACGGTTCGACCGAGTTGGTGAGACCCGTCATAACTACCTGACGTACCGTCAGAGCTGACTGGAGCGGGTGGCGGGGGTTGACGTGCCCGAGTAGTGTCCGCAGCTCCCGCAGGTCCACCCGGCCCAGTGTCCTGCCGAGCACCCGCACCGTGCCCCGGGTGGGGTGGGTGACCGCGCCGAGCAGCCCCAGCAGGGTGCTCTTCCCGGCGCCGTTGGCACCCAGGAGCGCCCAGTGCTCGCCCTGCCGGACGGTGAGCGAGACGGTGTCCAGGATCGCCCTGCCGTCACGGACCACCGCGACCTCGTCGGCGTGGATCACCGGTACCGGCTCCGCGGGGGAGGGCCCGGCGGGGAAGGAGAGGGGGCGGGCGACGGGGGCCGTGGTCACGATGGTTGCTCCTTACATCCATGCATCCGACCTGTGGACCCTATCGGTCCGGGATGTGGACGTGGAGCCGGGCCGGCCACCTGGGGACGCTTTCCGGCCGACGAGGCCCGCGAGGAGGCCCGCGAGGAGGCCTGTGAGGAGGCCCGCGAGGAGGCCTGTGAGGTCGCGGTCAGGCCGACGAACCCGATGAGGTCGCGGTCAGGCCGACAGGGGGAGCGCCCGGGGCGCCCGTGCCTCGTCGTACCGCGCCAGCAGCAGCCGGGCCAGGGCCGGGGAGGCCCCGAGCACCTCGGAGACCACGTCGGCGCCCGCCTCGGCGGCACCCGCGACGATCCTGTCCGGAAGCCGTCCGGGCGCGATGACGTACGGCGCCACGGCGACCCGGTGCACCCCGTCGGCGCGCAGCGCGCGCACCGCGTCGCCGGTGCGGGGGAACCCGCCGGGCGAATGGGCGGAGGCGAACGCAGGCCGCACGGCGCACCAACCGGTGTGCCGCAGCTCCCGCGCGATTTCAGCGATCACTGCGATCGCCTCCGGGTCCGTGGAGCCCGCCGAGGCCAGAACCAGCCCCGTCGAGCGCTTGTCGGCGGCGGTGAGCCCGGCCTCGTACAACCGCTGCTCCAGGGCGGAGTGGAGCAGCGGGGACGGGCCGAGAACACCTGCCTGCCGAATGCGCAGCCGGGGCAGCCGGGCCCCGGCCTCGCGCAGCACCGACGGGATGTCGGTCTTGGCGTGGAAGGCCCGGGTGAGCAGCAGCGGCAGCGCGACGACTTCCGTCGCCCCCTCGGTGCTTCCGGCGTGCAGGCGCTCCAGCACCCTGGGGACCGACGGGGCGTTGAAGTCGAGGAACCCCGTCTCCACACGGAGCCCCGGTCGCATCGACCGCACCCGCGCGGTGAGCGCGTGCACGGTCGCCGCGTGCCGCGGATCGCGGCTGCCGTGGGCGATGACGAGAAGGACGGGTGCGTGCATGGGGGTGACTCAGTTCTTGACGAGAAGACCGCGGCTGCGCAGCACCCACCGCTCCAGCGGACTGAAGATCAGCAGGTCGATCGCGACACCGACGAACAGGATGAGCAGGATCGACAGGAAGATGCCGGGCATGTCGAAGTTGTTGCGGCCGTTCTCCAGCAACTGCCCGAGACCCAGGCCGAGATCGGGAGAGGAGGCGATGATCTCCGCCGCCATCAGGGAGCGCCAGGAGAAGGCCCAGCCCTGCTTCAGCCCCGCGAGGTAGCCGGGGAGTGCCGCCGGCAGCACGATGTGCCAGGTGCCGCGCAGCCCGGTGGCGCCGATGGTGCGGCCCGCGCGGAGGAAGAGCGGCGGGACCTGGTCGACGCCGGCGACCAGGCCGTTGGCGATCGACGGTACGGCGCCGAGCAGGATCACCGCGTACATCGTCCGGTCCACGAGACCGAGCCAGATGACGGCCGGGGCGACCCAGGCCACCGAGGGAAGCGACTGGAGACCGGAGAGGATCGGACCGAGCGCCGCGCGGACGACCCGTACCCGGGCGACCAGCAGACCGAGCGGGGTGCCGATGAGGACCGCGAGCACGAAGCCGAGCAGACCGCGCGAGACGCTCGTCCAGATGACCTCCAGCAGCGTGCCCTTGACCCACATGTCGGACGCGCTGTCCCAGACGGCGGACGGCGGCGGAAGCTTGTAGTCGTCGGTGACCTTCGCCCAGACCAGCACCTGCCAGACCAGGACGACCAGGACCACCGCGAGGACCGGCGGCAGGACCTTCTGGCCGAGGACCTCCCGTACCGGGGTGCGCCGGACCTGTACGGCGTCCAGCGCGTCGAGTCCGGCCTCCAGCCCCGCGAGGTCGTCGCGCTTCGCGGTACCGGCCGCGCCCGCCGGTGCGGCGGACTTGATGTCAGTGCTGGCCATGGCGGCGGATCTCCCCACGCAGTTCTTCGGTGATCTCGACGGAGAGCTCCGCCACGGCGGAGTCCTCGATGCGGCGCGGGTGTTCGATGCCGACCGTCCACTCGCGGGCGATCCGTCCCGGCCGGGACGACAGCAGGACGACCCGCTGCGCGAGGCGCACCGCCTCACGCACGTTGTGGGTGACGAAGAGGACCGAGGCGTTGGTCTCCCGCCAGATCCGGGTGAGTTCGTCGTGCAGCACGTCACGGGTGATCGCGTCGAGCGCCGCGAACGGCTCGTCCATCAGCAGCAGCCGGCTGTCCTGGGCGAGCGCGCGGGCCATCGCGACCCGCTGGCGCATACCGCCGGAGAGTTCGTGCACCCGCTTGCCGTACGCCCCGCCGAGGCGTACGAGTTCGAGCAGCCGCTCCGCCTCGGGGCGGCGCTCGGCCTTGGGCACCCCGCGCAGCCGCAGGGCGAGTTCGATGTTCTTGCCCGCGGTCAGCCACGGGAAGAGGGCGTGCTCCTGGAACATCAGGGCCGGCCGCCCGCCGGGGGTCTCGATGGACCCCGCGGACGGGCGGTCGAGCCCCGCCACCAGGTTGAGCAGTGTCGACTTGCCGCACCCGGAGGCTCCCAGGAGGGTGACGAACTCGCCGGGAGCGACATCGAGCGTGATGTCGTCCAGGACGAGCTGCTGACCGGTGGGTCCGGCGAAGGACTTCGAGACGTGGGTGATACGAGCGGCGTGCTCGACCGACGCGCGGTCCTCGGCCTTGGTGAGGGTGCTGGTCGCCATGGTCGTCACCTCCTGGGAATCCTGGTTCGGGTGGGCGGACGGACTACTTGACGCCGAGACCGGCGTCGTCGACCGCGGGCTCGCCCTCGGCCTTGAGGACCTTGTTGAGCAGGGTCAGGTCGTAGATGCCGTCCAGGTTGGGCTTCTCCAGCAGGCCCGCCTTCACCGCGTGGTCGGCCTCCGCGTTCAGCGTGGCGGCCAGCGGGTCATTGGTGACCAGGATCGACTTCCAGGCCGGATCGAGGATCTCGGGGGCGAGCGCCTTGCCGCTGAGCGCCTCCAGCGCCTTGTTGGCGGACGCCTTGGCCAGGTCCGGGTTCTCGTTGATCCACTTGTTCGTCTTCACCGAACCGCGCAGGACCGCCTCGACCACGTCGGGGTGCTCGGTCAGGAACTTCTGCGACACGATGATGTTGGTGATGACGAACTTGTTGTCCGGCCACAGCGTCGTCTCGTCGAGCAGCACCTTGGCGCCTTCGGAGACCAGCTTGGACGCGGTCGGCTCGGGGACCCAGGCGCCGTCCAGGGAACCGGCCTTGTACGCGTCCGGCGTCACCTTGTTGTCCGAGCGGACGACGGAGACGTCGCCCTTGCCGCTCTGCGCGTCGACCTTCCAGCCCTGCTCGGATATCCAGTTGAGGAACGCCACGTCCTGGGTGTTGCCGAGCTGCGGGGTGGCGATCTTCTTGCCCTTGAGGTCCGCCAGCGTCTTGATCTTGTCCGGGTTGACGACGAGCTTCACGCCGCCGGAGGCCGAACCACCGATGATCCGCAGGCCCTTGCCCTGGGACTTGGTGAAGCCGTTGATGGACGGAGAGGGGCCGATGAAGCCGATGTCGATCGAACCGGCGTTGAGCGCCTCGATCTCGGAAGGGCCCGCGTTGAAGGTCGAGGTCTTGACCTTCGTACCGCCGAGCTCCTTCTGGAAAGTGCCCTCCTGGACTCCGACCAGGGCGGTGGCGTGCGTGAGGTTCGGGAAGTACCCGATGCTCACGGTGTCCGCGGAGAGCTTCTTCGCCCCGGCGGTGGCGGCGGCGTCCGTCTTCTTCGAGTCGTCGTCGGTCGACTCGGAGCCGTAGCCGCAGGCGGTGAGAACCACGGCGAGCAGCGGCAGTGCGGCGGCAGCGACGAGGCTGCGGCGGACGGTGGTACGGGTGGCTGGCACGGGAGGCTTTCCTCTCGTTGGCCGGGCTCTACGTCCCTCGGGTCTCCGAGGGCGTGACCGGGCAGTCGGCAGGTCTTCGTCTGTACGGGCGGTGCGTGTGGTGCGGGAGGGCGCGCAGGCAGTGCGCGTACGTCATCGCGCACATCGCGCCACCCCGCCCTGGCCGCTGCCGAGAGCACCGCTGCCCACCCGGCCGCCCTCCTTCGCGAAGGAGGAGAAGAAATCGGTTCCCATCAGAAGTCCCATTCGGCGTCGTCGTCGGCCGCTTCGGGTACGGACGCGCCCCGGGCGGCTTCGGCGAACGAGGCGCCCGCCATGCCGGCCGAGAGGGTCGTACCGTCCGCGGGGTCGATCAGCAGGAACGAGCCGGTACGCCGGGAGTCGGCGTACGCGTCGAGCGCGAGCGGTTCGGCGGTACGTACCACCACCCGCCCGATGTCGTTGGCGACCAGCTGCCCCGGGGCGGGGTGCTGGGAGAGGTCGTCGAGCGTGAGCCGCGAGGGGATGTCCTTCACGATCGCCTTGACCGTGCGCGTGGTGTGCTTCAGCAGCACCCGCTGGCCGACCTTGAGCGGCTGGTCCGCGACGTGGCAGACGGTCGCCCCGACGTCCTGGGTAGCGGCCGGGAGGCTGCCGCTCGGGGCGATCAGGTCGCCGCGCGAGACGTCCACGTCGTCCGCGAGCCGCACGGTCACCGACTGCGGGGCCCACGCGGTGTCCACGCTCACGCCCAGCGCGTCGATGCCCGAGACCGTCGTCGTACGGCCCGAGGGCAGTACGGTCACGGGCTCGCCCACCCGCAGCACGCCGGAGGCGATCTGGCCCGCGTAGCCCCGGTAGTCCGGGTGCTCGGCGGTCTGCGGCCGGATCACGTACTGCACCGGGAAGCGCGCGGGGCACTCGGTGAGGTCGTGGCTGACCGGAACGGTCTCCAGGTGCTCCAGGACCGTCGGCCCGCCGTACCAGTCCATGTGCGCGGACGGGTCCACGACGTTGTCCCCGGCCAGCGCGGAGATGGGGATCGCGGTGATCTCCGGGACGCCGAGCGAGGCCGCGTAGGCGGTGAACTCCTCGGCTATCGCTGCGAACACCGGCTCCGCGTACCCGACGAGGTCCATCTTGTTGACGGCGAGGACGACGTGGGGGACGCGCAGGAGGGCGGCGACGGCGGCGTGGCGGCGGGTTTGTTCGACGACGCCGTTGCGGGCGTCGACGAGGACGACGGCGAGTTCGGCGGTGGAGGCGCCGGTGACCATGTTGCGGGTGTACTGCACGTGCCCGGGGGTGTCGGCGAGGATGAACCGGCGCCGGGGGGTGGCGAAGTAGCGGTAGGCGACGTCGATGGTGATGCCCTGCTCGCGCTCGGCGCGCAGGCCGTCGGTGAGGAGGGCGAGGTCGGGGGTGTCCTGGCCGCGGTTGCGGGAGGCGTGCTCGACGGCTTCGAGCTGGTCGGTGAGGACCGACTTGGAGTCGTGCAGGAGGCGGCCGACGAGGGTGGACTTGCCGTCGTCGACGGAGCCGGCGGTGGCGAAGCGCAGCAGCGTGGTCTCGGCCGGTATGGCGTTCGCCGGGTGTGTGGTGGTGGTCATTTAGAAGTACCCCTCGCGCTTGCGGTCTTCCATCGCGGCTTCGCTCATCCTGTCGTCGGCGCGGGTGGCGCCGCGTTCGGTGAGGCGGGAGGCGGCGATCTCGGTGATGACGGCGTCGAGGGTGGTGGCGTCGGAGTCGACGGCTCCGGTGCAGGACATGTCGCCGACGGTGCGGTAGCGCACGAGGCGGGTCTCGGTGGGCTCGGTGTCCTTGGGGCCGCCCCAGTCGCCGGCGGTGAGCCACATGCCGTTGCGGTTGAAGACCTCGCGGTGGTGGGCGAAGTAGATGGCGGGGAGCTCGATGCCTTCGCGCTGGATGTACTGCCAGACGTCGAGTTCGGTCCAGTTGGAGATCGGGAAGACGCGGACGTGTTCGCCGGGGGCGTGGCGGCCGTTGTAGAGCTGCCAGAGTTCGGGGCGCTGGCGGCGGGGGTCCCACTGGGAGAACTCGTCGCGCAGGGAGAAGACGCGTTCCTTGGCGCGGGCCTTCTCCTCGTCGCGGCGTCCGCCGCCGAAGACGGCGTCGAAGCGGTGCTGCTGGATCGCCTCGGTGAGGGGGAGGGTCTGCAGGGGGTTGCGGGTGCCGTCGGGGCGTTCGCGCAGGGTCCCGGCGTCGATGTACTCCTGGACGGAGGCGACGTGCAGGCGCAGCCCGTGGGCGGCCACCGTGCGGTCGCGGTAGTCGAGGACCTCGGGGAAGTTGTGCCCGGTGTCGACGTGCAGCAGCGTGAAGGGGACGGGTGCGGGGGCGAAGGCCTTCAGCGCGAGGTGGAGCATCACGATGGAGTCCTTGCCGCCGGAGAACAGGATCACCGGCCGCTCGAACTCCCCCGCCACCTCACGGAAGATGTGCACCGCCTCCGACTCCAACGAGTCCAGGTGGCTGAGCGCGTACGGGTGGACGGTGCCTTCCGGCACGGTGGCGACGGACGTCACGCCAGGCCCCTCTCGGTGAGCAGCGCGTGGAGCGCGCTTGCGGACTCCTGCACGGTCTGCTGGTGCGACTCGATGCGCAGGTCGGGCGATTCGGGCGCCTCGTAGGGGTCGTCGACCCCGGTGAGCCCGCTGATCTCGCCCGCGGCCTGCTTGGCGTACAGCCCCTTCACGTCGCGCGCGGAGCACACCTCGACCGGCGTGGCCACGTGCACCTCCAGGTACGGGGTGCCCTCGGAGTGGTGCCGCTTACGGACGGCGTCACGACTGTCCGCGTACGGAGCGATCACCGGAACCAGCACCTTCACGCCGTTCGCCGCGAGCAGTTCGGCGACGAAGCCGATCCGCTGCACGTTCGTGTGGCGGTCCTCGCGGGAGAAGCCGAGACCCGCGGAGAGGAACTCCCGGATCTCGTCACCGTCGAGGACCTCCACGCGGTGGCCGCCGCTCTTCAGCCGGCCCGCGAGTTCGTACGCGATGGTGGTCTTGCCCGCGCTCGGCAGACCGGTCAGCCAGACGGTGGCTCCCGTCTCCGTCACGCTCATCGATATCTCCTGATCAGTCGTCATCAGCCGTGCAGCCCGCACTCGGTCTTGCCCCGACCCGCCCAGCGTCCGGCGCGCGCGTCCTCGCCCTCCAGCACCCGGCGGGTGCAGGGCGCGCAGCCGACGGAGGCGTAACCGTCCATCAGCAGCGGGTTGGTGAGCACGCCGTGCTCCAGCACGTAGGCGTCCACGTCGTCCTGCGTCCAGCGGGCGATCGGCGAGACCTTCACCTTGCGGCGCTTCGCGTCCCAGCCGACCACCGGGGTGCCGGCCCGGGTCGGGGACTCGTCGCGGCGCAGCCCGGTCGCCCAGGCCGTGTAGCCGGTCAGCCCCACTTCGAGCGGCTTCACCTTGCGCAGCGCGCAGCAGAGGTCGGGGTCGCGGTCGTGCAGCTTCGGGCCGTACTCGGCGTCCTGCTCGGCCACCGACTGACGGGGCGTCAACGTGATGACCTTCACGTCCATCACCGCCTCCACCGCGTCCCGCGTCCCGATGGTCTCGGGGAAGTGGTAGCCGGTGTCGAGGAAGACCACGTCCACGCCGGGCCGGGCCCGCGACGCGAGATGGGCCACCACCGCGTCCTCCATCGAGGAGGTGACGCAGAACCGCTCGCCGAAGGTGTCCGCCGCCCAGCCGAGGATGTCCAGCGCCGAGGCGTCCTCCAGCTCCCGGCCCGCCCGCTCGGCGAGTTGCTCCAGCTCGGCCTCGGTGAGTCCGTCGGCCCGCAGAGTGTCCGTCATGTGCGTTCCCCTTCCGCTCCGTCACGCACCAGTCCCTGGGTCAGCAGGCCCAGGAACTTCAGCTGGAACGCGCGGTTGCAGGACGCACATTCCCAGGCGCCGTGCCCGGTCTCGTGCGGGCGCAGGTCCTCGTCGCCGCAGTACGGGCAGTAGAACGGCGCGGCTCGCTCGCTCATGACAGCGACTCCGCGGTGGCGCGCGCCGCCCACGTGGCGAAGCGCTCGCCCTCTTCGCGCTCCTCCTGGTAGCGGCCCAGCACGCGCTCGACGTACTCCGGCAGCTCGGCCGAAGTGACCTTCAGGCCGCGGACCTTGCGGCCGAAACCGGCCTCCAGGCCGAGTGCGCCGCCCAGATGGACCTGGTAGCCCTCGACCTGGTTGCCCTCGCCGTCCAGCATCAACTGACCCTTGAGACCGATGTCCGCGGTCTGGATACGGGCACAGGCGTTGGGGCACCCGTTGATGTTGATGGTGAGCGGCTCGTCGAAGTCCGGGAGGCGGCGCTCCAGTTCGTCGATGAGCGAGGCGCCACGCGCCTTCGTCTCGACGATCGCCAGCTTGCAGAACTCGATTCCGGTGCAGGCCATCGTGCCGCGCCGGAAGGACGAGGGGCGGACCTGGAAGTCCAGCGCCTCCAGCCCTTCGACCAGCGATTCGACCTGGTCGGGCGCCACGTCGAGGACGATCATCTTCTGCTCGACAGTGGTGCGCAGCCGGTCCGAACCGTGCGAGGCCGCGAGGTCCGCGATCTTGGTGAGCGTGGCACCGTCCACCCGGCCGACGCGCGGGGCGAAGCCGACGTAGAAGTTCCCGTCGTTCTGCTCGTGCACGCCGATGTGGTCGCGCCAGCGGGAGGTGGGCTGCGCGGGGGCGGGACCGTCGAGCAGCGGACGCTTGAGGTACTCGTCCTCCAGCACCTGGCGGAACTTGGCGGGACCCCAGTCGGCCATCAGGAACTTCAGCCGGGCGCGGGTGCGCAGCCGGCGGTAACCGTAGTCGCGGAAGATCCCGACGACCCCGGCCCACACGTCCGGTACCTCGTCCAACGGCACCCAGGCGCCCAGGCGTTCGGCGAACCGCGGGTTGGTGGAGAGACCGCCGCCGACCCATACGTCGAACCCGGCCCCGTGCTCGGGGTGTTCGACGCCGACGAAGGCGATGTCGTTGATCTCGTGGACCACGTCCTGGACCGGTGAACCGGAGATCGCGGTCTTGAACTTCCGGGGCAGGTTGGAGAATTCCTTGTTGCCGATGTACCGCTCGTGGATCTCGTCCACCGCCGGCGTGCCGTCGATGATCTCGTCGGCCGCGATGCCGGCCACCGGTGAACCGATGATCACGCGGGGGCAGTCGCCGCACGCCTCGGTGGTGGAGAGCCCGACGGCCTCCAGCTTCTCCCAGATCGCAGGGACGTCCTCAATGGCGATCCAGTGCAGCTGGATGTTCTGACGGTCCGTGATGTCCGCGGTGCCACGGGCGTACTGCTGGGAGATCTCACCGATCACCCGCAGCTGGGCGGAGGTCAGCCGGCCGCCGTCGATGCGTACGCGGAGCATGAAGAAGCGGTCGTCCAGCTCCTCCGGCTCCAGCACGGCGGTCTTGCCGCCGTCGATGCCGGGCTTGCGCTGGGTGTACAGACCCCACCAACGCATGCGTCCACGAAGGTCGTTCGGATCGATCGAGTCGAAACCCCGCTTGGAGTAGATGTTCTCGATGCGGGCGCGCACATTGAGAGCGTCGTCGTCCTTCTTGAACTGCTCGTTCCCGTTGAGGGGGGTGTAATGCCCCATCGCCCACTGACCTTCGCCGCGGTGGCGTCCGGCCTTGCGGCGAGGCGTGGTGGTCGCAGGCTGTTCAGGGGTAGCGGCCATGACAATACGTCCTTCGGGACTGCGGGAGGGCGGCTCTGAGCTGCGCACTCGCGTGGACGCGGTGGTGCGACGGGGCTTGCAGAGGAAGGGAGCGCGGCGGTGCTGGGACTCTCAGCCCGCCGGACAGATGGCGCTGGACATGCGGCAGAGGTCGACGTGACGTCGACTCACCAAGGCAATTCCAGTTCCAGACATGACGGAAGCGTGTCACGCGCATCTCCGGCCAGTCCATAGCTATCCATCATGCGGACGAGATCGTCTCGTACGCTGAGATGCTGTGGCTTGCGTCACCCGTGCGCACCTTTATTGGGTCATCATTGGTCCCGCAATGTCCCAAAGGTTCCCACGGGCCCCTGGTCGGAGGGGTGTTCAGCTGATGGACTCCCTGCTCAGCAGGGGTGAGTGCGCCGGGGACACGCCCGGATGCGCCGGGGCGCGCGCCGGGATGCTCCGGCGCGCGCACCACCCGCTCAGACGGAGAACGCCCCCGGCCACGGCCCGGGCGCCGCGACCACGGGTTCCGGCGCGACCTTCGTGTCGAAGAGCCGGAACCCCCGGCGCTCGTAGTTGGCCAGGGCGTGCGGACCGTCCAGCGAGCAGGTGTGCACCCACACCCTGCGGGTCGCCCGCAGTCCGGGCCACCGCTCGGCGAGGTCCCAGGCGCGTGCGGCGCCCACACCGAGCAGATGGCCGCCGATCCGGCGCCCCCGGAAGGCGGGAAGGAGCCCGAAGTACATGATCTCCACGACGCCGTCGCCCTGCGGGTCCAGCTCGACGTACCCGGCCGGCGTCCCGTTCACGTACGCCACCCACGTCTCGGCCCCCGGCCGGTCCACGATCTCCTGCCACTGCGCGTACGTCAGGCCGAGCCGGTCCGTCCACCGGACGTCCCCGCCGACCGCCGTGTAGAGGAAGCGGCTGAACTCCGGTGACGGCACCTCGGCACGGACGATCGTCACGTCGTCGTCCGGCGCCTTCGCGGGTTCGAGATCGGCGGGGGAGGTCTGTTCCAGGGACCAGGTGGTCACATCGGCGGTGGGGGTGGCGGGGCGATCGGGGCTGTTCATGGGCGTCAGGGAACCACGACGGCCACCGGTGCGGAGAGGCGGGGGGCCCGGACCCGCCGGCACGGAGCGTTCTCCGGGGCGCCGAGGCGTCCACGTCCGGGGCCGTCCTCCGGTGGCCTCGTCCGGTGGCCTCGTCCGGGGCGTCCGGGCCGTGCCCCGCACGCCACGCCGGGAACGCCCTTGCCCTCAGCGGCTCCGTGGCGCCGTCCTGGCCCGTACCACCACCGGCGCCGTCGAGTGCGGCAGCAGATCGGCCGGCTCCTCCGGGTGCACGACCTCCACGTCGACCCCCTCCCGGAAGCGGTACGGGCGGTGGGTCAGCACCTCCGCGAGGTGACGGCGCATCCGCGACATCTCGGCGCGCACCGTCACCGTGCGGGTTCCGTCACCGAAGATCTCCGCCGCCAGCTCGGAGGCCGTGCACCCCTCCTTGCGCAGCGCCAGCGCGTACAGCATCTCGGCGTGCCGGGGCGAGAGCCGCTGCGTCCAGGTCCCCACCGGCCCCGCCACGTGCACCACCGGCTGCCCGGCGCGCCCCAGGTCCAGCACCACCCGGCGCGGCGGCCCGTCCGAGGCGTTCTGGGACGCCCCGTCCGCCACCTGGACCAGCCAGCCCCCGGGCAGCGGCTCCACCCGGCACATCCCCAGCGACGGGAACCACACCCGGCCGGGGGCGAGCGACTTGGGCAGCGGAAGCCGGTCCACCGGCGGCATCCCGGCCACCGCCGCCAGCCATCCATGGGTGTCGACGGCGAGGACCCGGCCGCCGATCCGGCAGAGGATCGGCGCCGCCACGGACCGCAGCCGCTCGATCGTCGCCAGATGCCGGTTGCGTATCTCGCTCTCCGCGAGCTTGGCCACCGAATCCACCAGGGCCAGGGTCGCCGGGTGGAAGGTGGTCTCCGGACCGCTGACGTCGACGACGCCGATCAACCGCCCGTCACGCGGATCGCGCACGGGGGACGCGGCGCACGTCCAGCTTTGCAGGACGTCCACGAAATGCTCCGCGGAGTGCACCCGAACGGGGGTACGCGCGGCCAGCGACGTACCGATCGCATTGGTCCCCCGCACCGGCTCGGTCCAGGTGGCGCCCTCCTCCAGCCGGATGCCCTCCGCCCGCCGCAGCACGGAACGGTCGCCCTGCCGCCACAACACGCGCCCCTGCGCGTCGGTGACCACCATGATCTGCCGGGTGACGTCCACGAAGGAGGCCAGCCCCTCGCGCAGCAACGGAATCACCGCGCCGAGCGCCGTGGAACGCCGCTCGTGCTCGATCTCCTCGGCCTCCATCAGCGCACCGTCCGGCGCCCGCTCCGGATCGACCCCGCTGCGCAGCGCCCGGGACCAGGAAGCGTCGATCTCCGCCCGCGGTGCCGCACCGGTACGACGGCCCGAGAGCCGCGCCTCGCGGGCCCGGCGCAGCGCGCGTACCGCGTCGGCGGGCGCCGGCGGGGGCGTTCGGGCAGGGCCCGTCTCCCTCACAGGTTTCACGAGTTCTCCCCCACACAAGGTGCCTCGGGCCCCGGTCGGGGTCCCAAGGTACTCATCCTGTCGTCGGCGGGGCCCGCGCGTGTCACGTGCCCGCCCCGCTTGCAACCCTTTGCAACTCTGGCCAAGCCTCGGGCGAAGGGTGAAGATGTGTCCACACCGTTCGGCGCGGCTTCGCGCCGGCGCCGCCCGGTGCAGCACCGGCGGGGAGGGTGGTGCCGTGTCGGCGCAGCACCACCCTCCTTCGCTGTCCCCGGCGGCCCCGCGCCCGTCGGCCGCCCGCCGCCGGACCGACCCGGTGGAGCTCAGCGCGTGTCCACGACCGGCCGTGCCCGGGAGACGACGGACGCCAGGTCGAGCGTGTGCGGCAGCGTCCCGAACGCCGAACCCCAGTCACCGCCCAGCCGCGAGGCGCAGAACGCGTCGGCGACCTCCGGCGGCGCCCAGCGCACCAGCAGCGACCCCTGGAGCACCAGCGCCATCCGCTCGACGATCCGCCGGGCACGCGCCTCGACCCCGTCCAGATCGGCCAGTTCGGTCAGCAGGTCCTTGATCGCCCCGTCCAGCCGGTGATCGGCTCCCCGTGCCCTCCCGACCTCCCGCAGCAGCGCGTCCAGCGCCCTCGGCTCCCGCTGGAGGGCGCGCAGCACATCGAGGGCCTGCACATTGCCCGAGCCCTCCCAGATGGAGTTGAGCGGCGCCTCGCGCAACAGCCGGGGCATCCCGGACTCCTCGACGTACCCGTTGCCGCCCAGGCACTCCAGAGCCTCGCCGACCACCGCGGTGCACCGTTTGGTCACCCAGTACTTCGCGGCGGGCACCGCGAGCCGCAGGAACGCCCGCTCCTCCTCCGTGTCGGCGTCGTACGCGGCGGCCAGCCGCATGCCCAGCACCGTCGCCGCCTCCGACTCCAGCGCCAGGTCGGCCAGCACGTTGCGCATCAGCGGCTTCTCGATCAGCAGGCCGCCGAACGCGCTCCGGTGGGTGCTGTGGTGGATCGCCTGCGCCACCGCCTGCCGCATCAGCGCGGCGGAACCCACGACGCAGTCCAGCCGGGTCGCCGCGACCATCTCGATGATGGTGCGCACCCCCCGCCCCTCCTCGCCGACCCGGCGGGCCCACGTCCCGTCGAACTCGACCTCGCTCGAAGCGTTGGACTTGTTGCCCAGCTTGTCCTTGAGCCGCTGGATCGCGAACACGTTCCGGGTCGCGTCCGGCAGTACCCGGGGCACCAGGAAGCAGGTCAGGCCGCCCGGGGCCTGCGCCAGCACCAGGAAACCGTCCGACATGGGCGCGGAACAGAACCACTTGTGCCCGGTGAGCAGGTACTCGCCGTCGGCGGCCAGCGGCTCGGCCCGGGTGGTGTTGGAGCGGACGTCCGTACCACCCTGCTTCTCGGTCATCCCCATCCCGAAGAGGACCCCGGACTTCTCCGTCGCGGGCCGCAGCCCCTCCTCGTACATGTGCGAGGTCAGCAGCGGCTCCCACACGGCGGCGAGCGCCGGATCGGTACGGAGGGCGGGTACCGCCGCGTGCGTCATCGACAGCGGGCAGCCGTGCCCCGCCTCGGCCTGCGTCCAGACCAGGAAGCCGGCCGCGCGCCGCACATGGCCGCCCTCCCTGCCCCAGGCGTCCGTGAGACCGGCGGTCACGGCGTGACCCAGCAGCCGGTGCCACGCCGGATGGAACTCGACTTCGTCGATCCGGTGTCCGTATCGGTCGTGAGTGCGCAGTTTCGGCGGATTCTCGTTCGCCTGCGCCCCCCACTCGTGCGCCTGGGCCGATCCGGCCGCCTGCCCGAGCGTGCTCAGCTCCTGCCGGGCCTCGGGCAGGATTGCGGGGTCGAGATGTCGTTCCACCGCTTCGGACAGGGCGCTGTCCGCGCCGAAGACGTCGTAGCCGACCAGCGGCGGTACCTGATTGGTCACTGTGTGGGTGGTGGCTGCCATGCCGATACGGTAAGGACGTGCAGGCAGCAAATGAAACACCCGAGCGGAGATCGAGCCGGCTCCACCGTGCCCGAGTTCTCTACCGCAACGTCTCCAAGCGGCAGATGGCGTGGCATCTGCTCAAGGACACCGTCAACTCGTGCATGGAGTACCGCATCCTGGGGCTCGCGGCCGAGGCGGCGTTCTTCACCCTGCTGTCCCTGCCACCCCTGCTGCTCGGGCTGATCGGCCTCCTCGGGTACGTCGACGACTGGACGTCCACCACCACGGTCGCCTCCATCGAGCGCAACATCCTCGACGCCGCGCAGGCCGTCCTCTCCGAGCGCGGCGTCAACGACTTCGCGAAGCCGCTCCTGGACGACATCACCCACGGGGCCCGCCCCGACGTCATCTCCATCGGTTTCGCCATCGCCCTGTGGTCGGGCTCCCGGGCGGTGAACGTCTTCGTCGAGACCATCACCGTGATGTACGGACTCGACGGCCAGCGCGGCATCGTCAAGACCCGCCTGCTCGCCTTCCTGCTGTACGTCGTCGCCCTGCTGCTGGGGGCGGTGGTGCTGCCGCTGCTGGTGGCGGGCCCCGACCGGGTGGTCGAACTCGTCCCCTGGGGCACCGAGGTCCTCGCCGTCCTGTACTGGCCGCTGGGCATCGTGCTCACCATCGCCTTCCTGACCACCCTCTACCACGTGTCCGTCCCCGTCCGGTCACCATGGATCGAGGACGTCCCGGGGGCACTGGTGGCCCTGGCGATGTGGGTGATCGGAAGCTTCGTCCTGCGGTTCTACCTGACCAGCACCGTGGAGGGCCCGACCATCTACGGCTCGCTGGCCGCCCCCATCGCCGTACTCCTGTGGATCGGCGTCTCTGCCTTCGCGGTGCTCGTCGGGGCCGCGGTGAACGCCGCCATCGACCGCGTGTGGCCGTCCCTGGCCACGGCCGCCGCCCGCGAGGCCAACGACCTCGCCCGCGCCGCCCAGGCCGCCGAGTTCGTGGCCCGGACCCGGCCCTCGGCCTGGGCGATGTACGCGGACGACGAGGACGGCGCCGACGAGGGCGGCGACATGCCCTCCGAGTTCCCCGAACGCTGGTCCCGCTTCCTGCCCCCGGACGACCTGAAGTCCCGGCTGCACGCGGCGTGGGACAAGGAGCCGAGGGAGACCAGGGAACACAAGGCGCACCGGGACGGCCAGGCCCGCCGGGAGGACGAGGCGCACTGGGACGACGCGGAGGGCCAGGAGCCGAAGGACCCCGCCGACGGCCCGGTCGGCGGCTCCACCTGGCGGCCGGGGCCGCCGAAGTAGGACCGGGACGGGCGTTCCGGACGCGCGGTCGTCCCCCGGACGCCCACGCCTCAGCAGTCCTCCGGGGCTGTCCCCGGATCGGTCAACGACAGCCCCAGCTGAGCCCGTTCGGTGACCCAGCGGGTCGGGCGGTGGCGCGGGTCACCGGTCGTCGCGTACAGGGCACGGCTCAACTCCCGCATCCGTACCGCCCCGACCCGGTCGCCCCACGCCAGCGGACCCTCCGGATAGCCGAGCCCGGTGGTGACGGCGAGGTCGATACCGGCCGGTGTGGCGAGCGACCGCTCCGCGATGGACGCCGCCACCGAGACCACGGAGGCCAGCAGCCGCTGGGCGACGGAGCCCGCCGTGTCCCGCACCACCGACACGGCGTGCGGCTCGGTGCCGTCGGCCGCCCGGGCCAGCACCGCACGGGCGTCCCTGGCCGCCACCGGATCGCCTGCCGGAGTCACCGCCAGCACCCGGCGCCGGGCCGCCGGCGGCAGCGGATCGACCCCGAAGGTCCGCTCCGGCGGCAGCCCCTGCCCGGCGACCGCTGCGGCGACGGTGGTGCCCCAGACCGGTACCAGCACCACGGCGCGCGCGGACGGCGCGGCGCCGCGCTCGATCCGCACCCCCGCCGCATCCAGCGAACCGAGCAGGGCCGCGGTGTACGCGTCACCGGCGGGCAGGTCCCCGGCCGCGAGGAACACCGGCCTCCCCGCGTCGCCGGTCACCGGCCGCTCCGGGGCGGGGCCGCCCGCTTCCCGGGCCCCGTAACCGAACCAGCCCCGGTCCGTCTTGCGACCGTGCAGCCCCGCGGCCACCCGGTTCGGGGTGAGATAGGAGGGGCGGAGCCGGGCCTCGTGCCGGAAGCCGGTCCAGATCGAGTCGATGACGGCGGCCGTCACGTCCAGCCCGGTGAGGTCCATCAGTTCGAACGGTCCCATCCGCAGCCCCAGGACGTCCCGGGCGATCCGGTCGATGTCCGCCGGACCCGCCACCGACTCCTCCAGCAGCGCCAACGCCTCCGTCACCAGCCCGCGCCCCGCGTGGTTGACGAGAAACCCCGGGGTGTCGGAGACGGTCACCGCGCGGTGCCCGCACCCCTCCACCAGCGCGGTGAGGACCGCCGGGATCTCCGGCCGGGTGGCCGCCCCCGGCACCACCTCCACGATCCTCATCAGCGGCACCGGGTTGAAGAAGTGCAGCCCCGCCAGGCGCGAGGGATCGGTGAGCGTCGCCGCGATGCGGGTCACCGACAGCGAGGACGTGTTGGTCGTGAACACGGTGGACGCGGGGAGCACCCCTTCCAGCTTCCCGAACACCTCGGCCTTGGTCTCCAGGTCCTCCCGCACCGCCTCGACGACCAGGTCCACCCCGGGCCCGGCCGCGAACGGGTCGTCCAGCGGCACGATCCGTTCCACCGCCGAAGCGGCGTCCGCCTCGCTCAGCCTCCCCCTGGCCACCGACCGCTCCAGCATGGACCGTACGTGGCCGAGGGCATCGGCCACCGCCTCCGGCCGCACGTCCGTCAACTCCACGGTGTGCCCGCCCGCGGCGGCCCACTGCGCGATACCCCGGCCCATCGCTCCGGCCCCGACGATCCTGATCCGCATGACAGAGGGTCCTTCCGACGACGGGTCCGGCCGGGCCCAGCGTAGACAGTGCCGGCGGACCGGGCGGGTACGGCAACGGAATCGGCCCGGTGGCACACCTCACCGTGACCGGCGTCATGGAGCGGCGTGCGCCACCCGCATACCCTCGGGGCCGGAGCACACCGCGCCACCCCGCAGTTGCCCTCGCACGCCGTCCCGGCCGTGAGCCGTCCCCGTAGAGAGGTCCCACCGTGACCGACCCGCTCGACGTCGTCGTCTGCGAACCGCTGCGCACCCCGATCGGCCGTTTCGGCGGCTCCTTCGCGGGGTCGGCACCCGCCGCCCTCGCCGCACGCCTCGTCTCCGAGATCGTCGCGCGGACCGGCATCGACCCCGACCGGATCGACGAGGTCGTCCTCGGCCACTCCTACCCGACCTCCGAGGCACCCGCCATCGGCCGGGTCGCCGCACTCGACGCGGGGCTCCCCGTCACCGTCACCGGCACGCAGATCGACCGGCGCTGCGGCTCGGGCCTCCAAGCCGTCCTGGACGCGGCGATGCAGATTCGTACGGGCTTCAGCGAGGTCGTGATCGCGGGCGGCGTCGACGTCATGAGCGCCGCCCCGTACTACACCCACGACGGACGCTGGGGCATCAAGGGCCCGGGCCTCCAGCTCCACGACTCCCTCGCGCGCGGCCGTGCCACCGCCGGCGGCCTCCACCACCCCGTCCCCGGCGGCATGATCGAGACGGCCGAGAACCTGCGGCGGACGTACGGGATCAGCCGCGAGGACCAGGACGCCCTTGCCCTGCGCTCCCAGCAGCGCGCCGCCCGTGCCGCCGCCGAGGGCCGCTACGACGCGGAGATCGTCCCCGTCACCGTCCGGACCCGCAAGGGCGAGCAGACCGTGAACGCCGACGAGCACCCCCGCCCCGACACCACCGCCGAGCAACTGGCCGCGCTGCGACCGGTGCTGGGGAAGTCCGACCCGGAGGCGACGGTCACCGCCGGCAACGCCAGCGGCCAGAACGACGCCGCTGCCGCCTGCCTGGTCACCAGCGCCGCCACCGCCGAACGCCTCGGCCTGACCCCGCTGGTGCGGCTGGTCTCCTTTGCCCGCGCCGGTGTCCCCGCCTCGACCATGGGCATCGGCCCGGTCCCCGCCACCCGGACGGCACTGGAGCGTGCCGGACTCACCCTCGCCGACCTCGACCTCATCGAGATCAACGAGGCGTTCGCCGCCCAGGTCCTCGCCTGCACACGCGAGTTGGGCCTCGGCGAGAAGGACCACGAGCAGCGGATCAACGTCAACGGCTCCGGCATCTCCCTCGGCCACCCCGTCGGCGCCACCGGCGCCCGCATCCTGGCCACCCTCAGCCGGGAGATGCACCGGTCCGGAGCCCGCTACGGCCTGGAGACCATGTGCATCGGCGGCGGCCAGGGCCTCGCCGCGATCTTCGAACGCGTCACCGGCTGACCGGCCGCACCGGTTGGCGTGCGTACCGGTCGGCGTACCTGCCGGACTGCGGATTCAGGACTCCCCCGGACACGACGGAAGGCACGGCCGGGGAGCGGACGCTCCCCGGCCGTGCCTTCCGCGCGCCATACGTCAGTTGCGCGCGTCCCGGGCACGGCGCATCAGCAGCACCCCGCCGAGCAGCATCGCGGCACTCGTACCGGCGGCCAGACCCGTACGGGCCGCGCCGGTCTCGGCGAGCTCCGGCGGAGCCGGTGCGACGGGCGTACCCGACGGCGGCTCGTCGGCCGGGGGCTCCTCCGCCGGGGGCTCCTCCGCAGGCGGCTGGTCGGTGGGCGGCTGAGCGGTGGGGGGCTGGTCGACCGGCGGCTGGTCCACGGGCGGGTGGTCGGTGGGGGGCTGGTGGACCGGGGGCTGGTCGGTGGGGGGCTGGTCGACCGGGGGCTGGTCGGTGGGCGGCTGGTGGACCGGGGGCTGGTCCACGGGCGGCTGGTCGACCGGCGGCTGGTCCACGGGCGGCTGGTCCACGGGCGGCTGGTCGACCGGCGGCAGGTTGGGGGCGTCCGCGTTGACGCAGGTGTTGCCGAAGGCCGGGTTGAGCAGCGCGATGATGTTCACCGTGTTGCCGCACAGGTTGACCGGGACGTGGACGGGGACCTGGACCACGTTTCCTGAGCCGACGCCGGGGGAGTCGACCGCCGCGCCCGACGCACCGGCGTCGGCGTACGCCTGGCCGCCGGCTACGGAGAGGAGCCCCGTGGCGGCGGCGATGAGCAGCGTGTTTTTCTTCAGAACCTGTCGCATTTTCTGCTCTTCCTTGGAAATTCCGTATGAGTGGACTCGCCCGAGGAATGCCGGACGGGCTTCACTGTGCGACCGGGGCCGGAGACCTTGGCGGGGTAGACGTCCCACGTGCGCGCTGGATAACAGCCCTAACGAAACGCGCCCGCGATGGAAACTCGGAAGGCTGACGGGAAAGTTTTTCTCACTCGAACGGGTTGTGGGCGAATGCGAGAATGACGCACGGTCCGAGAAAGGTTGCCTCAACAACCATTCTCCGGTGGCGTGTTCCGCCGGGCGTCCCCTCGACGGCCGCGGCCGGGGCTGCGGCCGGGGCGGGCGTCCGGCGGTGCGATTTCCGTGACGCATGCAACCCGGAAGTCCCGTCTTTCTCTTTCCGTGGCGAGGGCGCCCGCGTGCGAGAGGGCGGAAGAACCCCGCGGGCGTCCCGGTGAAGCGCGCCCGTCGGGGCCGTGCAGGCGCCGAAAACGGTGTCGTACGTGCGGTCGGACGCCCACTCGGACGGGCAGTGATTCCCGAGTCTCCGCAGGTGGGTGAGAGGGCCGCCGGGCAATCGGGTGAATGCGGAGAACCAAAGCGTGAGCAGCGAGTTGATCAGGCCGCTCCTCCACGGGGCAACGAGTACGAGAAGGGTTAATCGTGATCAAGAAGGTTCTGGCGACGGGTGCCGTCGCCGCATCCATCCTCGGTCTCGGGGCCACGCAGGCCATGGCCATCGGCAACGACGGCGGCACGACCTCGGTCAACGGCAACGGTGCCACGCAGTCCTACGGCAACTCCGAGACCAATGGCGACTGGAGCCCGCAGTTCGGTCTGGTCCAGGGTTCGCTGAACAAGCCCTGCGTCGGGCTGCCGCTCAAGGCCAACCTCGGTTCGCTCATCGGCCTGGTCCCGATCTCGGTCCAGGACGTCAACGTGCTGTCCTCGCCGCAGAACCAGCAGTGCACCGAGAACTCGACCCAGGCGAAGGGCGACGAGGCGCTGTCGCACATCCTGGACGACATCCCGATCCTCTCCGGCAACGGCGCCGCCAACAACTGATCCACGCGCACCGCAGGGCCCGGGTCGACGGCCTTCCTCCCCGTCCGGCCCGGGCCCGTCCGCTGTCGTCTCCGCGGCATTGTCCGTGACGGCCCGTCCGTGCCCGCGTTCCTGTCGCGGCGCCGGAAGCCGTCGGATCATCGCACCATGCGAGTGGATTTCCGGAAAATCTCTCCTGTGAGAGTTTCGATTCCGCCCGCTCCTCGTTATGAAGGAAAGCGTCGGAGTGGCGAGCGATCGACAGAACGCTCGTGCGGCACGAAATGCGTGACCGCCTCGGACTCCGCCGCGAGAAAGGGATGAAAATGAAGTACACCAAGGTTGCCGCCGTCGCCGCCGGAACCCTGATGGCGCTGGGTGCCGCCGCCCCCGCCATGGCCGACGCCGGTGCCGAGGGCGCAGCCGTCGGTTCCCCGGGCGTTCTCTCCGGGAACGTCATCCAGGTTCCGGTCCACATTCCGATCAACCTCTGCGGCAACACGATCAACGTGATCGGCCTGCTGAACCCGGCCTTCGGCAACACCTGCGTCAACGCCTGACGAAGGACCGGGTGAGCCGAGCTCACTCATGGTCGGCCCCGGATCGCCTCGGCGACCCGGGGCCTTCGTCTTCCGCCATGGAGAACGGCCCCGCGAGTCCGGGGGACGGGCTCCGGAGAACGTCCGGAAAATTCCGTCCCACACAGTTTCCGGGGCCATCCGGGCTCGTTGTCCTGGTGCAAGCGGCAGGAGGCACAACCAAAGAAGGCTTGTGTGCGGTCGCCCTGAGCGGCCGATACGGCTGCCGCTCCAGAAGGGAAGCTGAAAGTGAAGTACGCGAAGAGCGCCGCGTTTCTTGCCGGTTCGGTGGTCGCCCTCGGAACGGCCGCCCCCGCGTTCGCCGTCGCGGCAGCCCCCACCGCCCCCGTCTTCAGCCTCGACACCGGCCTGAACCAGGTCATGGACAACGCTCCGCAGGTCGTCGACGCGCTCGGCGGCACCGTGGACGGCGCGACCGAGACGATGAAGAAGGACGGCACCGTCGGCAAGCTCGCCGGTGAGGCGAAGAGCGCCGCCAAGGGCGCGACGCCACTCCTGGGCGGACTCTCGCTCGGCGGCTGACGCCCGGTCACCGGCACCGCCTTTCCCGCGGCCGGTCCGAGCGGAAAGGTACCGCGCGCCGGAAGCGAGTTCGGGTCCGGAGTCCGACTCCCGGTGGCGCAACGCCATTTGAGTGAACCGGCGCAACCAATCCCGCATCCGCGAGTTGATCAGATCGCTCCGGACAGGCGGGCACGCAGACATTTCGAGAAGGGCATTTCCATGTTCAAGAAGATTATGACCTCCGCCGCCGTCGCGGCGTCCGTCGTCGGCGTCTCCGCCGCGTTCGCGCCGTCCGCCATGGCCATCGGCAACGACGGCGGTACCACCTCCGTCAACGGCAACGGCGCCGTGCAGTCCTACGGCAACTCCGCCACCCACGGCGACTGGAGCCCGCAGTTCGCGCTCATCCAGGGCTCGCTGAACAAGCCCTGCATCGCGCTGCCGGCCAAGGCCAACCTCGGTTCGCTCATCGGCCTGGTCCCGATCACCGTCCAGGACATCAACGTGCTGTCCTCGCCGCAGAACCAGCAGTGCACCGAGAACTCGACCCAGGCGAAGGGCGACGAGGCGCTGTCGCACATCCTGGACGGCCTTCCGATCCTGTCGGGCAACGGCGTCGGCAACAGCTGACGCGCACGGGTGCGGGGCGGTGCCGCGACGGCGCCTCCCCGCACCCGGCGGTGCACCAGCACCCGACCGCTTGGGGCCTGTTCCCCGTACGACCGATCATTCGGGCGCACGGAGGGGCAGGCCTTTCGTCGTATCCGCGGTCCGTGCCGGCGCTCCCGGCCGGCCCGGCCGCACGTGTGGGGCGTACCGCCGGGTGCGGCTCCCGCACGGCGCGGGCCCGTGGACGGCCCGGCTCCCCGGCCCGCCCGGTGGGGCCGTTGGGCCGGATGCCGCAGTCCGGCCGCCGCGGCGGCCGAGCGGGGGTAGGGCTCTCCCATGGACCAGTACGACAGTCAGAATCCGCCGCACGGGCAGTGGCCCGCGGAGAGCGACACCCCCATCTACGACCGGCTGTTCGCCGAGTGGCGGGCGGCGGACCGACGCCCCGAGCCCGTGCCCGCGACTCCCCGCGTTCCGGCTGCGCGAAATCATCGCAAATCGCCCGAACAGTAGGCCAAAGGCGTCTATTCCACGCCAGATCAAACCCATTTGAGTGGTACTGCGCAACCGAATCTGCGGCGCGGGGTTGATCAATACGTTCCACAACGGAACGCTCCGAAAGGTGAAGCGTGATGAAGAAGATGATGACCGGCGCGGCAATGGCTGTGTCCCTGATCGGTCTGTCCGTCGCCGCGGCCCCGATGGCCCTGGCTATCGGCAACGACGGCGGCACCACGACGGTCAACGGGAACGGCGCCGAGTCGGAGGTCGGCAACAGCGAGACCCGGGGCGCCTTCAGCCCCAACAACCAGCTCATCCAGGGCACGCTGAACGACCTGTGCCTCGGTGTGCCGGTCAAGGCCAACGTGGGCTCGCTGATCGGGCTCATCCCGATCACGGTCCAGGACGTCAACGTCCTGTCCAACCCGCAGAACCAGCAGTGCGCGGACAACTCCACGCAGGCCAAGGGCGACGAGCCGCTGTCGCACGTCCTGGACGACATCCCGGTCCTCTCGGGCAACGGCGCCGGCAACAACTGACCCCCGCGCGGCCGGGCGGCCGGCGGGGATCTCCTCGCCGCCGCCCGTGCCCGCAGGTGAGGCACCGCTCGTGACGATGCCCACCACCCCACGGGGGGTGGTGGGCATCGTCGTGTCCGCAGGAGCGGGAGGGCCCGGAGGGGCGGGGGGTCCGGCGGACCGGGACGATCAGCCGAGCGCGCGCACCGGCATCAGGCAGTGGGCGGACGTGGCGACGATCTCGGGATTCGCGGCGTACGCGCGCAACTGGTCCTCGGACACCGGTCGCCCGGGCACCGCCTCGGGCCACGGGCGGGTCGCGAACATGCCGTACACCTGGCCCTGGTCCTCGGCGGCGGCCAGCCACTCGGCGGGTGCCGGGTACTGAGCGGTGAAGTGGGGGAGGGTCAGGACGGCCTGCCCGGACTGGACGAGGAGCTTGACCTGGAG
Organism: Streptomyces sp. NPDC008125; assembly: GCF_042957125.1. Classification (NCBI taxonomy): domain Bacteria; kingdom Bacillati; phylum Actinomycetota; class Actinomycetes; order Kitasatosporales; family Streptomycetaceae; genus Streptomyces; species Streptomyces sp. NPDC008125. Next base: position 89,792 of record NZ_JBIBHR010000001.1, on the reverse strand, counting down.
TCCGGGCTGCTCGGCCGCGTTCGCGACGCCGCCGCCGACCCGGAGGCCGGCCCGTTCGAGCGCCGTCCGCATGGAGGCCTCACCGACCAGCGGACCGTCCCGCCCGTCCCCGAGGGAGTAGGTCAGAAGGAAGGCGACGTCGTGTCCGCTCTCAGGGTTCCGGCCGCTCCATCCGATCACGATCTGGGTGCCCAACTGGGCAGGGGAGTAGGGGTAGGTGGACGTCTGGGATGAGGTCATGCTCGGCACCCTAACCGTGGCGGACCGGGTGTTGTGCACGCTTATCACCTGAACGAGGGAGATTTACGCGTAACTCCGGCGCGGGGTCGCGGAAGCGCGCACGGTTGTGGCCGGCCAGGTACGAAGGGCTCCCGGTAATTGCGTTGACGGGCGCCGGGGGCGACTGGCTAGGGTGGACAGCGTTCCCCTGCGACACCGCACGGGGCGCCGGGTCGGCGAACGGCCACCGGCGAGGAACCAGGAGGTGAGGACATTGATGACTGTCATGGCGACGGGCGCTGCCCGCAATCGGACGAGCTCTGTTCTCCCCCCTGTGGCCACCGGCTGACCTTCACTTCTCTCCGCGCCGAAGCGCGCGTTGCCGGGGCCACCCTGTGAAGGGTTTCCCCTTGTCTTTCTCCTCCCTCACCGCTCTCTCCGGCCTCCCGGCCCCGTCGCACCCCCTCACGCCCTACGGCTGGGACGACGACTGGGCCGCCGCCTTCGCCCCGTACGCCGCGCAGGGACTCCTGCCCGGGCGTGTGGTGCGGGTGGACCGGGGCCAGTGCGACGTGATCACTCCCTCCGGCACGCTCCGGGCGGACACCGCCTTCGTCGTGCCCCGAGACCCGATGCGGATCATCTGCACCGGGGACTGGGTGGCCGTCGACCCCGACGGTGACCCGCTGTTCGTCCGTACGCTGCTGCCGCGGCGCACGGCCTTCGTACGGTCGACCTCCTCGCAGCGTTCCGAGGGGCAGGTGCTCGCCACCAACATCGACCACATCGTCATCTGCGTGTCCCTCGCGGTCGAACTCGACCTCGGCCGGCTCGAACGGTTCCTCGCGCTCGCCCTCTCCAGCTCCAGCGGCGACGCCCTGCTGGGCGGCGACGCGGAGGCCGGCGGACAGCCCGGGATCGTGGTCGTCCTGACCAAGGCGGACCTCGTGCCGGACGCGGCCACGCTCGCGCACCTCACCGAGGACGTCGCGGCCGTGGCGCCCGGTGCGCAGGTACTGACGGTCAGCTCCCACACCGGCGAGGGCGTCGACGTGTTCACCGCTCTCGTCTCCAGCGGTACGAGCGTGCTCCTCGGCATCTCCGGCGCGGGCAAGTCGACCCTCGCCAACACCCTGCTCGGCGAGGACGTGATGGAGGTGATGGCCACCCGTGACGTCGACGGAAAGGGCCGCCACACCACCACGACCCGGAACCTGCTGGTCCTGCCGCAGGGCGGGGTGCTCATCGACACCCCCGGGCTGCGCGGGGTCGGACTCTGGGACGCGGAGGAGGGCGTCGGCCAGGTCTTCTCGGAGATCGAGGAACTGGCCGGGCGCTGCCGCTTCCACGACTGCGCCCACCTCTCCGAGCCGGGCTGCGCGGTGAATGCCGCCATCGAGGACGGGTCCCTCTCCGTCCGGCGGCTCGACAGCTACCGCAAGCTGCTGCGCGAGAACCAGCGGATCGTCGCCAAGACCGACGCCCGCGTCCGCACCGAGCTCCTGCGCGAGTGGAAGCGCAGGGGAGCGGAGGGGCGGGCCTCCATGGATGCCAAGCGGGGGCGTGTCCGCTGAGGACTGTCGTCACCGCCGCCGGGCCGGTGCCCCGGTCCGGCGGCGGTGATGAGCTAATGAGTGGCATGACCTATTTCATGTACGACATCACGGGCACTCCGGTCGAGGAGCCCGACGCCGACGCCGTGCGGGAGGCCGTGGCCTCCCTCGGCGAGACGGACCGCGAGAACCCGGACATCTCGCTCACCCACGAGTCCGGCTGGTCCCTGACCGCCTACGCGGGCGGGCTGCTGCTCTGGGAGAACGTCGAGGACGACTCGCTCGTCCCCGGCGTGATCGAGAAGGCCACCACCGAGGACGTGCTCCGGCTCTTCGGCAGGCTCGCCGCCGGGGACACGGACACGGTGGAGGCGGAGGGCTGGCGCCGCGACTGAACCGGCGCGCGGACGGGCGCGGGCGTTCCGGGGCGGCCGGGCACACCGGCACTCAGGCCAGGACCACCGCGCCCAGCCACGCCCCGGCCACCAGCAGACACGCGTACAGCTCCACCAGCACCGCGTACCCCGTGGCCCGCATCACCGACCTGACCGAGGCCCATCCGGCGCCCCGGGACCCCAGCCGCAGCCGCTCGACGCCGTAGACACCGCCGACGTAACCGAGGGCCCCGCCCACCACCGGCAGCACGAAGAACCCCCCGATGGCGGCCAGTCCGCCGACGAGCAGGGTCCGGCGCGGTGCCCCCGACTCCCTCGGCCGGCGGGGCGGCAGCAGGGGTTTCAGCGCCTGGTTCAGCAGCAGGACCGCCGTCGACCCGATCAGCACCCCCCAGGCGAGCGGCGACACGTCGGTCAGCGCCCACCAGAGCACGGCGGCCCAGACGATCGCCTGGCCCGGTACGCCGGGGACCAGGACCCCGACCAGCCCGAGCAGCATCACCAGGGCCACGGCGACGAGCTGCCACACACTCATCTGACCAGCCTGCCGGAGACCCCGGATTCCCGCGCGTCAGCGCAGGTCGGACAGTGCCTGCCCGGTCCCGGGGCGAGAGCTGAGGCCCGGGACCCGCCGCAGTGGGCCGGGGCCGGGTACGCAGTCAGCGCCGGGGGTGGCTGCGGGCCACCCAGCCGCGCTCGTACGCGTGCCAGCCGAGCTGGAGCCGGGTCGACACACCCGTCAGCTCCATGAGCCCCTTCACCCGGCGCTGCACGGTCCGCAGCCCCAGCTCCAGCTGCTTGGCGACACTCGCGTCCGTCAGCCCCGCGAGCAGCAACGACAGGATTTCCAGGTCGGTGGGGTCGGGGCCGTTCTCGCCCTCCTTCAGACACCCCTGCTCGCCCAGCCGGAGCGGCATCGCCTCGCGCCAGACGGCCTCGAACAGCCCCATCAGCGACTCCAGCAGTCCGCTCGCGTGGACGACCAGGGCCGCGGGCTCGGCGTTCCGGCCGGTCAGCGGCACCATGGCCAGGGCCCGGTCCGCGACCACCAGCTTCGTCGGGACCCGCTCCACCACCCGGCACTGCTCGTCCCGGCCCAGCGCGGCCGACAGCTCCAGGATGCCCTGCGGCAGCGACAGCACCTCGCGCTCGACGACCACGCGGAACGAGACCCCGCGCGCCGCCGCCCGCTCCTCCGACTCGTTGTCCATGCCGCTCACCGCGATCGGGTTCCCGGTCACCAGTGCGCAGACCTCGAACGCCGCCCCCAGCTGCAACTGGTGGAAGCGCTGGGTCACCGCGTTCGCCCCGGTCACCACCTCCACCAGGTCGTGGACGGTCGGTTCGCTCGCCTCGGCACGGTACTCGGCGGCCAGCAGCGCCGACGCCAGCTCCGCCTGGTCCAGTTCGTGCCGCTGCTGGATCAGCAGGGCGCCCAGCGCGACGCCGGGCGGCGCCGCCACCCACCGCTCCGACCGCGCCGACGACTGTGCGGCCAGCCCCTGCTGCTCCAGCCGGCGCAGGGTCCGCTCGGTCTCCGCTTCCGGCAGCCCCAGACGGTGGGCGAGATGAGGGAGTTCGGCCGCCCCCAGGGCGACCAGCGCGCGGTAGGCCGCTTCCTGTCGTTCGTCGAGACCTATGGCACTCAGCATTCTCCTCGGACCCTCCCCGGGCGTCACGAATCACGCACCACCTGCACCGCCGTGGCGGAAAACGGCCACGGCGCAAACCCGCCGTGCCCATCATCCCCGTACCGATGGCCCCCCTGCCAAGGTGGCATCACCCGAGGGCTGTTCCGTGTTTTACCAGGACACGCGCCGAACAGTCGCGCGGGCCGCCCGGACCGGCCCGCCGGGCGCCCTTCCCGTGGGGGGTGGGGCAGCCCGGCGGGCCCAAGGCCAAGGCCGTGTCTTTTTCCCGACGTCCCGGTTCGCGCCGCCGTTCGCGGTGACAATGAGGGCATGAGTCAGCAGGGGGAGAACTCCACCGGCCACGAGGACGAGTGGTGGCGCAAGCTCTACGACGAGGCCGCGCCGGACACCGGACCCGCCGCCGCGCGGGACACTCTGGACGACCGCTTCGACTCCGCCGCGGACGCGGTGAGTCCGCCGACGCACCCGGCCGACGGCCCGCAGGAGCCGGCCGACGGCCCGAGGGGCGAGGGTGCGACGGACCGTGGCGCCACGGACGAGGGTGCGACGGGCCGAGGCGCCACGGACGAGGGTGCGACGGGCGAGGGCGCGACGGGCGAGGGCGCGACGTACGGCGACAACGCGGCCGATCTCCCCGACCAGGCTGTCGACGTGGGCCCGTACGACCGGGCTGTGGACAGCGGGCCGTACGACCAGGCCGGCGACCCGGGCCCGTACGACCGCGCCCTCGACACCGGCCCCCACGACCCGGCCGACGCGCAGCCCCACGCCGAGCTCGACGAGGAGGCCCTCCTCACGGACCAGGACCACGAGGACACGGTCGTCACGGACGCCTGGCGCGACGCGGCGTCACCCGGCCCGCACCCGCACGCGGGGCTCCCGCCCGCGCAGCCCGCGCCCGCGCCACGCCCGCCCGACCCCCGCTCGCCTGCGCCCGGACCACCGCCGCAGCACGCGGCGGCCCCACCGCAGCACGCGGCGGCCCCACCGCAGCGCCCGGCAGCCCCACCGCAGCACCTCGCCCCGCCGCAGCGCCCGCCCGCGCCGCGTCCCGCTGCGCCGCCCGGAGTCGTCCGGTTCGCGGCGCCGTGGGAGACGCCCGACGGACCGGCCGGGCCCCGTACCTTCGCCGTGCCCGTACCCCCGCCTCCGCCCCCGCCTCCGCAGGAGCTGCGGAACGACACGGCCGGTGGCAGGCACGCCAAGGGCCCCGCCCTGCGGGAAGCGGGTGCGCCGCTCCCGGTCACCGGGCGCCGGCCGGCCGCTCCCGGCCACCTCGGTGAGCGCCCGCCCGCCTACGAGCCCGAGCCCGCCACCCTGCCGGCCACCACCCCGCTCAACCTCGACGGCCTCGTCCCCGACACCGTTCTCGACGGCGCCAGGTACGGCACCTACACGCTCCGTACGGTCTCCGTGCGCGGCGACGCGGCCCGGTTCCGCGGTGAACCCCGGAGCGACGCGCTGCTCACCGCGCGGTTCGGCAGCGGCGAGGGCGGTCTTGTCCTCGTCGCCGTCGCCCGGGGCACCCGCGGTGCCGAGGGGGCCCACCTCGCGGCGGCGGACGCCTGCCGCTGGATCGGCGGCGCGGTCGGCCGCAGCCACGCGCGCCTCTCCGAGGACATCCGGGCCGGGCGCCGGGGCGAGCTGAAGTCCGGGCTGCACCGGCTCACCGGCCGTACGTACGGCAAGCTCAGGTCCCGCGCAACCGAACTCGGACTGGACCCGCAGGTGTACGCGGTCCACCTGCGCTGTCTGCTGCTCTCCGCCGACCCGCGCTGCCGCACCCGGGTGTTCTTCGGCGTCGGCGGCGGAGGCCTCTTCCGGCTGCGCGACGGCGTCTGGCAGGACCTCGAACCCCTTCTCCCCGAGGGCGGGGTGGCCTCCGGCGACGCGGTCGTCGGCTTCGGTTCGCCGCCGCGCGAACCCTACGCCGCCGGCCCGCCCGCCACGGGCGAGGACCGGCTGACGCTGGACCTCCAGATCCCGACGCCCCCGGGGCCGTACATCGAGGACCCGCTGCCCCCGCCCCCGGAACCCTTCAGGTTCCGGGCTTCCGTGGCCCGTCCGGGTGACACGCTGCTGCTCTGTTCCCCCGGACTCGCCGACCCGATGCGCGCCGAGCCGGTTCTCGCCGGGGAACTCGCCGCGCGCTGGGCTCCCGGGGGCCCTCCCGGCCTCGCCGACTTCCTGGCGGACCTCCACCTTCGGATCGAGGGGTACGCGGAGGACCGCACGGCCGCCGCGGTCTGGGAGGCGTAACCGCGCCTGCCATGGGTTGATGGACTGCGGAGACCGTCCGGCTGCGATTCCCGGGGGCCCGGGAGTTTCGGGTTCCGCAGTCCGGACAGCCGATCGTGCACGGAGCACGGGCAGAGAGGCGCATTCCCATGGGCAAGCAGAACGTGTCGGAGCAGTTCGTCGACATTCTCGGACGGGCGGGAGTGAAGCGGCTGTACGGCGTCGTCGGCGACAGCCTGAACCCGGTCGTCGACGCCGTCCGGCGCCACCCGGGGATCGAGTGGATCCAGGTCAGGCACGAGGAGACCGCCGCCTTCGCGGCCGGTGCCGAGGCGCAGATCACCGGCAGCCTCGCGGCCTGCGCCGGCTCCTGCGGCCCCGGCAACCTCCACCTGATCAACGGGTTGTACGACGCCCATCGCTCCATGGCCCCGGTGCTCGCCCTCGCCTCGCACATCCCCTCCGGCGAGATCGGACTCGGCTTCTTCCAGGAAACCCATCCGGAGTTGCTCTTCCAGGAGTGCAGCCACTACAACGAGATGATCTCCAACCCGCAGCAGATGCCCCGCCTCCTCCAGACGGCGATCCAGCACGCCATCGGTCGGGGCGGCGTGAGCGTCGTCTCCATGCCGGGCGACGTCGCCTCCCAGCCCGCACCCGAGAAGTCGGTCGAGCACGCCCTGGTCACCTCGCGGCCCACGGTCCGCCCGGGCGACGAGGAGATCGACAAGCTCTGCAAAATGGTCGACAAGGCCAAGCGGGTGACGCTGTTCTGCGGTAGCGGTACGGCCGGCGCGCACGCCGAGGTGATGGAGTTCGCGGAGAAGGTGAAGGCGCCTGTCGGCCACGCGCTGCGCGGCAAGGAATGGATCCAGTACGACAATCCGTTCGACGTGGGGATGAGCGGGCTGCTCGGCTACGGCGCCGCGTACGAGGCGACGAACGAGTGCGACCTGCTGATCCTGCTCGGCACCGACTTCCCGTACAACGCCTTCCTGCCGACCGACGTGAAGATCGTCCAGGTCGACGTCCGCCCGGAACGGCTGGGACGGCGGTCCAAGCTCGATCTCGCGGTCTGGGGGGACGTGCGCGAGACGCTGCGCTGCCTCACCCCGATGGTGAAGCCGAAGAGCGACCGCAAGTTCCTCGACCGGATGCTGAAGAAGCACGCCGACGCGCTGGAGGGTGTGGTCAAGGCCTACACCCGCAAGGTCGAGAAGCACGTGCCGATCCACCCGGAGTACGTGGCCTCGGTCCTGGACGAGATCGCCGACGAGGACGCGGTGTTCACGGTCGACACGGGTATGTGCAACGTCTGGGCGGCGCGCTATCTGACGCCCAACGGCAAGCGGCGGGTGATCGGTTCGTTCAGCCACGGCTCGATGGCCAACGCCCTGCCGCAGGCGATCGGCGCCCAGTTCACCGACCGCAACCGCCAGGTCGTCTCGATGTCCGGCGACGGCGGATTCTCCATGCTGATGGGCGACTTCCTCACCCTCGTCCAGTACAACCTGCCGGTCAAGGTCGTGCTCTTCAACAACTCCTCACTGGGCATGGTGGAGTTGGAGATGCTGGTGGGCGGGCTTCCCTCGTTCGGTACGACCAACAAGAACCCGGACTTCGCCGCGGTGGCCCGCGCGTGCGGCGCCTACGGCGTCCGGGTGGAGAAGCCGAAGCAGTTGGAGAGCGCTCTGCGGGACGCCTTCAAGCACAAGGGCCCGGCGCTCGTGGACGTCGTCACCGACCCGAACGCCCTGTCCATTCCGCCGAAGATCAGCGCAGACATGGTGACCGGCTTCGCGCTTTCCGCCGGGAAGATCGTGCTGGACGGCGGGGTGGGCCGGATGCTCCAGATGGCGCGGTCGAACCTGCGCAACGTCCCCCGGCCCTGAAGGGGCGGCTTCTCAAGGGGCTTTGGGGGGTACGCGCCGCCGGTGGGGGGCGGCGGCGCGTACCGGAACCGGGTGTCGCGGTGGGACCGGAGCGTCAGCAGCCGTGGTCGACGAGGTCGAAGGTCACGTAGTGGTCGGCGGTGTAGTAGTCCTGCACCGCCGAACCGGTGACGATCCGCCGGGCTCCCCGGGTGGTGGAGCCCGGCGTGACGACCGTGTACTCGTGGTAGTAGCCGGTGGCCTTGCTGGGCAGGACGCCCTCGCGGTTCTGGAACACCGCACCGTCCTGCGAGTAGGGGAACGGGCCCCCCGCGTCGATGAGGTCGAGCGTGTCGTGCGCCTGGGACGGCAGGTCGGAGTAGCAGATGCTGCCGACCGACGCCACGGAGAGCAGCGCGTAGGGGGAGGCGGCGGCGTACGCCGGGGAGGAGGCGTACGCCGCCGCTGAGGTGGGAGAAGGGTCCGCGACGGCGGCCGAGGCCGGGGCGCCGACGAGGAATGCGGACAGGAGGGCGGCGGTACCGCCGAGCGTGATGACCCGTGGGGGGATTCGCATGGGCTCTATGATGACGCGCGTAGATCCCTCCGCGTCAACGGCAACTCCCCGGAATTTTCTCGAAGTTAACCAACGGCCGCGGGAGCGTGCACCACTGTGCGCGACCAAGCGTGATCGCGCGGTGGCGGGGCATCCATTCCGTGAGGACGTTCGAGGGATCGGCAGAAGGAGGCTGAATCGGCGTGCGGGCGGGGGACATGATGGAACGTCACAACAAGGCCGGTCACCGCGGAGGCGGGGGACGGCCCCCCGGCGGCGGAGCAGGGCAGGGCGAACGCCTGTACCGCCGACTAGGGCACACCGACAGCTCGGCCGTCGGTAAGGTCCGGCGCGAACTGCGGGACTTCCTCCGGCCCCGGATCGGCACGGAGGCCGTGGAGACGGCGGAACTGCTGATGAGCGAACTGCTCACCAACGCGCTGATCCACACCCGCAACGGCGCGGCCGTCACGGCCACGGTCGAGGGGGCGCGGGTCCGGGTGGAGGTACGGGACTTCGCGCCCGGCATGCCCCGGTCGTACGTACCGAACGCCGACGACGGTACGCACGGCAGGGGCCTGATCCTGGTGCGCAGCCTTGCGGACGGCTGGGGGGTGGAAGCGCAGGTCCTGGGCAAGGTGGTCTGGTTCGAGGTCACGGGTTGAGGCTGTCCCGCAAGGAATCGCGGGACAGCCTTCGGGTCCAGTGGGCGGCGCGGATCACGCCCCGCCCACGTACTTCTTCCCGTCCTTCACCGTCAAGGTGTTGCCCGTGTGCTCAGCCGAACTGCTGCTCAAGATCCTTGAGCTTGCGCTCCAGGGAGTCGAGGCGCGGCAGCGCCTGGGTGTCGTCCTCAGCCGTGAGGTCGACGGTCAGAGGGTCGCCTGCGGAACCCGGCGTGCCGCTCTTCTGGCCGGGCTCGCCCGCGGCCCGCGGTGAGCCGCTGACGGCCTGCAGAGGCGGCCGGGGGCGCAGGGGGAGCTGGCCGGGTTCCGTCGGGGCGGCCTCCACGGCGGGCCGGTCCGCGTTCGGCGAGGGAGGCAGCGCGGGGGCGTCCACCTGGCGGCCTCCCCGCCTGTTCCAGGCGCGGTTCTGCCGGTTGAGCGCCTTGATGCGCGCCCGGTCCAGCTTCTCCTGGTCCCGCCTGCGGATGCGGTCCTGCTCCTGCTCGCGGCGGTCCTCGCGCACCTCGTCGACCGCCTCGTCCAGGGTGCGCACCCCTTCGAGGAGCATCAACGACCAGGCGTCGAAGGTCTCCCGGGGGGCGCGCAGCCAGCGGACGATCCGGATCTGTGGCAACGGCCTGGGAACCAGGCCCTGTTCGCGCAGAGCGGCCCGGCGGGTCTGCTTCAGTGCGCGGTCGAAGAGCACCGCCGCCGAGAGCGACATCCCCGCGAAGAACTGCGGGGCCCCCGCGTGGTCGATGCCGCGCGGTGCGTGGACCCAGTTGAACCAGGCCGCCGCACCGGCGAACGTCCACACCAGCAGGCGCGATCCGAGGGCCGCGTCTCCGTGGCTCGCCTCGCGCACGGCCAGGACGGAGCAGAACATGGCCGCGCCGTCGAGGCCGAACGGGACGAGGTACTCCCAGCCTCCGGAGAGGCCCAGGTTCTGCTGGCCGAAGCCGACGAGGCCGTGGAAGGAGAGCGCGGCGGCGACCGCCGCGCAGCAGAACAGCAGGATGTAGGAGGCCGTGGCGTAGAGCGCTTCCTTGCGCCGGCGGCGGTCCTCGCTGCGTTCCCAGGTGTCGTCGGCCGAGGCTTTGCCGGCAGCACGCTTGCCGCGTGCGACCACCGTCACCGCCGCCATGACTCCCACGAGCAGCACGGCGCCCGGAAGCAGCCAGTCGAGCGACATGTCGGTCAGTCTCATGCGCGGTTCCTCGGATCACGTAGGGCGTTTCGGACGCCATCGTGACGGAACTTCCGCCCGCCTCAAGCGGATTCGGGGCAAGAGCACGCGTTCGGGGGGCTTTGAGCGTACAGGTGACCGCATTTGGGTCGAACTGCCGGGCGAGAAGAAGGAGTTGCATTCGAGGGAGGCTCCCTCGTGCGGGTGGTGTCGATCAGAGGGCGGCGCTCAGCTTCTTCACGCGGTCGCTGTCGCACGTGCGCGGGCAGGTGACGCAGGTGTCCTCGGGGCGGATCGTGTAGAAGAAGCAGCAGCTGGCGCGGTCGCGGGTCGGCAGCGACCCGCCGTCGGGGCCGGTCAGTTCGCGGAAGCCGGCCGCTCCGACGTACGGCTTGGTGGTGCCCGGGAGCAGGCGCTCCAGTTCGGTCATCGCCCGGGTCTCCTCGCCCAGAAGGTGGGCGACGTACCAGAGGCCCTCGACGATCTCGTCCGTCGCCATGCCCCACAGCGCCCGCTTCCCACGCCGCATGCGGGGTCCGAACCCCTCCAGTACGGGGCCCATGTGGGCGGCGACGGAGGCCAGCACCTCGGCCCGGAGTGCCGCCTCGTCGGGCACCACGCGCGCGTCGGGGTGCGAGGCGGCCGGGTCGTCGGGCAGACAGGAGAACTCGCGCACGCGGACGGCGAAGCGGCCCAGCGCCCGCTGGAACGCCACGTCCTCGACCGGGACCCGGGGTACCCGCCGGTGCAGGAACCACGGCAGGGTCACCAGCAGGCAGGCGGGCCAGGCGTACCGGTGGAGCCCGAAGCTCGCCACCACGTCCGGGCGGGCCCGCTGCTGGTAGTCGCGCAGGATCTGCGCCTCGTCCCACTCCAGGAAGGTGTCGACCGCCGTACCGCCCGAGGCCAGCCCGTCCGCGCGCACCCAGCCGGAGCCGGAGGGGAGCGGCGCCGCCGCGTCGAGCACGTCGGTGCGCATACCGGGGAAGACCTCGGCGAGGCGCGCGTACGCGGACGTCACCGGGGAGGCCGGGGCGGTGCCGACGGGCACCGTGGGAACGGTCATGCGGGACCACCGAATCACGAGCGCTGACAGGCAAGGCTTACCTTACCCGAAGTGATCGACGTGTGAACCTGGGGGTCCTGGGCCTATCGTGCACGGGTGGCGGCGCCCGTGCGGGACGGAGCGGACGGGACGAGGAGGACCGGTGGAGCAGGGCGGAACGCGGGAGGACGCGCTCGCGTTCGCGTACCCGGAGCGTGTCGGGACCGGGACCGGGGCGGGGGCGGGGGCGTCCGGCGGGTCGGGGGCGGCCGGAGCCGGTCCGGCCCCTCGCGTACCCGCACAGGCCGGACGCGGCAAGGAGCGTGGCGAGCACATCCACGGTGAGGCCGCCGCACCCCCGCCCGTCCGCCGGCACTCCGTGCGCGGGCAGATCCTGGACGCCCTGCGCGACGCCCTGGCGGCCGGGGATCTCGTCCCGGGCCGGGTGTACTCCGCTCCCGCACTCGGCGCGAGCTTCGGCGTGTCCGCCACCCCGGTGCGCGAGGCGATGCAGCGGCTGGCCGCGGAGGGCGCCGTGGAGGTGGTGCCGAACCGGGGCTTCCGCGTCGTCGAGCGCGGCCCGCGCGAACTGGCCGAACTGGCCGAGGTCCGCGCGCTGATCGAGGCCCCCGTGGTGCTGCGGCTCGCCCGGACCGTACCGGCCTGCCGCTGGGAGACCCTGCGGCCGCTGGCGGAGGCCACGGTCGCCGCGGCGGCGACCGGAGACCGCTCGGCCTACGCGGAGAGCGACCGCGCCTTCCACCGGACCCTGCTCGCCTTCGCCGGAAACGCCCAGCTGGTGACCCTCGCCGACGACCTGCACCGCCGCTGCCCGGGTCCGCTGCCCGGGACCGCGCCGGGCCGGCCCACCGGGCTGCGGGCCGACGCGGCGCAGCACACCGCCCTGCTGGACGCGCTGATCGAACGCGACACGACGGCCGTACGCGCCCTGGTCGCGGAGCACTACCGGAGTCCGGCGGACGCCTGAGCGCGGGCCGGTGCCGTCGCCGGCACTCAGTTCGCCGCGGCGACCTCCGGACCGGGCGACTGGTCGAGCAGCGGGGCGAGCCAGGTCGGTACGCCGCCCAGCAGGCGGAAGAGGCGACCCGCCTCGGCGCGCAGCCGGGTGGCCACCGGTTCGGTCTCGGTCTCCGCGAGCGAGATCAGTGCGGGTGCCGTCCCGACCAGGTAGCCCAGTTCCTCCCTTATCCGCAGCGACTCCGCGAAGCCGTGCCGCGCCTCCGCGAGCTCCCCCGCGCTCAGAGCCAGGGACGCGAGGTGACGCCAGGTGGAGGAGAGCAGTAACGCGTCCCCCCGGGCGGTGGCGCCCGCGTGCGCCCGCCGGAAGGCGGCCCGCGCGGAATCGGGCGCCTGGGCGATGTTCTGCGCGATCAGACCGCGCCGGAAGTCGAGCAGGGGCCGGCCGGGCGCGTTCGGAGCGAGGAGGGCCGCCGCGCGGCTGAGCGCCACGGACGCCTCGTCGGCGCGGTCGCGGATGCCGAGCAGGGTGGAGACGTACGCCAGATAGCCGCGTTCGCAGGCGGCGGCTCCCCGCTCGGCGTTGTCCTTGGCGAGTGCCTCGGCCGCCCGCAGGGCTTCCTCGGCTTCGGTCCAGCCCTTGGTCGTGTAGAGGCAGCGCTCGGTCAGCAGGGCGGCGCGCTGGAGGGCGGCGGCCGGATCGGTCGCGGCGCTCGGACCGAGCAGCGCGGCGGCGTCCGTCCAGCAGGCGCGGGAGCGCAGCCGCCACACCGCTGTCAGGAGGGGCGGTTCGTCATCGGCTGTCGTTCCGGACCCAGACATGGCGGTGGACGCCACATTGCCTCCCCGAGCGCGCCATTGAGCTGTTGAGTGTGGGCGCATCTCAGCACGGATCGGCAGCCCGGCCAAGAGGGCGGGCCAGGTTCAGGTGAAAGATTTCACAAACGAGTGTCGGCCTCGCCGGGCCCGGGCGGCGCCCCGCCCGGACGAGGAAGGTCAGCTCATGCGCAGGGCGAGGAAGAAATCGAGCTTGTCCTCCAGCCGCGAGAGGTCGCGGCCCGTCAACTGCTCGATACGCCCGACGCGGTAGCGCAAGGTGTTGACGTGCAGGTGGAGGCGGGTCGCGCAACGGGTCCAGGAGCCGTCGCACTCCAGGAACGCCTCCAGGGTCGGAATCAGCTCGGCGCGGTGCCGCTCGTCGTAGCTCCGCAGCGGGTCCAGCAGCCGCGCCGTGAAGGCCCGCCGTACGTCGTCCGGGACGAACGGCAGCAGCAGGACGTGCGACGCCAGCTCGTCGTGGCCGGCCGCGCAGACCGGGCCGGGGCGGGCCGCCGCCACCCGGCGGGCGTGCCGGGCCTCTTCCAGCGCCCCGCGCAGCCCCTCGGCCGAGTGGACCGCCGCGCTGACGCCCAGGGTGAGCCTGCCGTCCTCCGCGAGTCCCGCCGAGAGCGGTTCGCGGACCGCCTCCAGGAGGAGTCCCGCCCGCAGGGCGGAGTCCGCCCCGTGGGCGCCGCTCCGGTCGTCCGGCGTTCCGTCGCCGGGCACCGTCCCGGCCGGGCCGGTGCCCGGCAGCGGTACGAGCGCGACGGCCTCGTCCTCCGTGTACGCCACCGCTATCCGGTCCGCCGAATCCGGCCCGGTGACCGCCGGGTCGACCAGGATCTCCTCCAGCAGAGCCTGCGCCACCGGACCGCCCGCCGGGTCCTCGGCGCCGGTCCGGGCCGGGGAGCCGCCGGCCGGCGCCTCCCACTCCACCCGCGCCACCACGACCTGCCAGTGCGGAGCAGTACCGAGCCCCGGCAGCAGCACCGGCGCGGCCACCCGCAACCGGGCCGCGATCTCCGCCGGGGCGGCGCTCGCCTGCACGAGCTCCAGTACTTCCTGGGCGAGCCGGCGCCGTACCGTACGCGCGGCGTCGCGCCGGTCGCGTTCGACGGCGATCAGCTGGGTGACGCCCTGGAGCAGGTCCAGCCGGGCCTCGGGCCAGTCGCCCGGGTCGGCCTCCACCGCGAGGAGCCACTCCGAGAGGGCGGACCCGCGGGTGTCCCGCAGGGCGGGCACCGACCCCCGGCCACTGTTCCGGACCGGGAAGAGCGCGTACGTGGTGCCGTCCACCGAGGTCGCGTGCGGACCCCGGCGGCCGGTCCTGGCCGCCGCCAGATGACGACCGGCGAGAGCCGTCGCGACCGGTCCGGGCAGCGGCTTCCCTGCGTCGGCGATCCGGCGCCCGGTGGGGGAGAGCACCCACGCCGACAAGGACAGGTCCCCGGCGAGCAGGTCCAGGACCACCTCGGGACCGCCGCCCGCCGGCCCCGAGGTCATCAGCCTGCGGTGCCGGTCCACGACGGCGGCCAGATCCCCGGCGCGTTCGCCGGACACCTGCCGCACGACGTACTCGGTGATCGTTGCGAAGGCGACCGTCTCGTTCACCGCGAAGAGCGGCATGCGATGGTGCCGGCAGGCCTCGACCAGGTCGTCGGGTATGGGGCCGAGCTCGGCCTCGCCCGCCGCCAGCGCGCTGACCCCGGCCTGGGCGAGTATCCGGACGAAGGGCTCCGAATCCGTCGCGTCGTGGCGCCAGGCCAGCCCGGTGAGCACGAGCTCGCCGCCGGAGAGGTAGCGGCTCGGGTCGCGCAGGTCCGTCGTCATGACGCCCCGGACCGGACGGTCCAGCTCGTCCTCGCCGCCGAGCAGCCGCAGCCCCAGCGCGTCGGTGTCCAGCAGTGCGCGCAGCCGCATCTCGTTGCCGCCGATCTGTTTTTCGTAGTTCCAGGGGTCCTGTGAATTGCGGCGAGGTTTCCGGCCCTCGCCATTCGTTCGAATCTACAAGACGAGCGAGGAGACCAGCCAACTCCTTCATTGTTTCGGTGACTGCACCGGTTGGAGCACGGCTTGTGTACTGAAGGCCACCCTGCGTCAACAACTGATGAAGGGCGACCGCTCCCGGCCCCGCCCGGACCGCCTCCCCGCCCCGCACGGAACGCTCCCCGGTCCCGCAGGGGAGGTCCCGCGGGGGGATCCCTCCTTCCACCCTGCGCAGCCCATCGAGAAGAGAGCCACTCATGGACTTCCTTCGCCCCGCCGCCTGGGAGGACGCGCTCGCCGCCAAGGCCGAGCACCCGGCGGCCGTCCCGCTGGCAGGCGGCACGGACGTGATGGTCGAGATCAACTTCGACCACCGCCGCCCGGACCACCTCCTCGACCTGAGCCGGATCGGTGAACTCTCCGACTGGGAGGTCGGCGAGCGGACCGTACGCCTCGGCGCCTCGGTGCCGTACAGCGCGATCATGGAACACCTCAGGGCCGAACTTCCCGGCCTGGCCCTCGCCGCGCACACCGTCGCCTCCCCGCAGATCCGCAACCGGGGCGGGGTCGGCGGCAACCTCGGCACCGCGTCGCCCGCCGGGGACGCGCACCCGGCGCTGCTCGCCGCGGGCGCGGAGGTCGAAGCGGTGTCCGTACGCGGCACCCGGATGATCCCCATCGACGCCTTCTACACCGGCGTCAAACGGAACGCGCTCGCCCCCGACGAACTCATCCGCGCCGTGCACATCGCCAGGGCGGACGGCCCGCAGCAGTTCTCCAAGGTCGGCACCCGCAACGCCATGGTCATCGCCGTCTGCGCCTTCTCCGTCGCCCTGCACCCCGGGACCCGCACGGTGCGCACCGGCATCGGCTCCGCCGCGCCCACCCCGGTCCGCGCCACCGCCGCCGAGGAGTTCCTGAACGCCGCGCTCGACGAGGGCGGCTTCTGGGAGAACGGCGACACCATCACGCCGTCCCTCGCCCGGGAGTTCGCCACCCTCGCCTCGGGCGCCTGCAACCCCATCGACGACGTCCGCGGCACCGCCCGCTACCGCCGGCACGCGGTCGGCGTACTGGCCCGCCGCACCCTCGGCTGGACCTGGGAGCAGTACCGCACCGGCCGCACACACGAAGGAGCCCGCTGACCATGCGCGTCCACTTCACCGTCAACGGACGGCCGCAGCAGGCGGACGACGTCTGGGAGGGCGAGTCCCTCCTCTACGTCCTGCGGGAACGGATGGGCCTGCCCGGCTCCAAGAACGCCTGCGAACAGGGCGAGTGCGGCTCCTGCACCGTCCGCCTCGACGGAGTGCCGGTCTGCGCGTGCCTGGTCGCCGCAGGTCAGGCCGAGGGCCGCGAGGTCGTCACCGTCGAAGGGCTCGCCGACTACGCCCGCCACCGCGCCGACGCCCATCCCGGCGGAGGCTGCGCCACCGCGGGTGGCTGCGGCACCGGCCTCGACGAGGCCCGCGCCTGGCAGGCCGCACCCGGACCGGGCGGCCCCCCGCTCTCCCCGGTCCAGCAGGCCTTCGTCGACGCCGGAGCCGTGCAGTGCGGCTTCTGCACCCCCGGACTGCTGGTCGCCGCCGACGAACTCCTCGAACAGCACCCCTCCCCGTCCGACCAGGACATCCGCGAGGCGCTCTCCGGCAACCTCTGCCGCTGCACCGGGTACGAGAAGATCCTCGACGCGGTCCGCCTCGCCGCCGCCCGCTCCGGACAGGAGGCCTGACCATGGCGACCACCGGCACCCCCGTCGGCCTCACCCAGGGCTCACCCACCCGGGGCGGGATCGGCGAGTCCACCCTCCGCCCCGACGGCACCCTCAAGGTCACGGGGGAGTTCGCCTACTCCTCCGACATGTGGCACGAGGACATGCTCTGGGGCCACACCCTGCGCGCCACCACCGCCCACGCCGAGATCCGTTCGATCGACATCGCCGAGGCGCTCGCCACCCCCGGCGTGTACGCGGTCCTCACCCACGACGACCTGCCCGCCGCCGTGAAGAACTACGGCCTGGAGATCAAGGACACCCCCGCCCTCGCCCACGGCCGGGTCCGCCACCACGGCGAACCGGTCGCCCTGGTCGCCGCCGACCACCCCGAGACAGCCCGCCGCGCCGCCGCGAAGATCCGCGTCGACTACGCCGAACTGCCCGTCGTCACCGACGAGGCGTCGGCCACCGCACCCGGCGCGCCTCTGCTCCACGAGGGCCGCGACGACCACTACAGCCTCCACGTCCCGCACCCCAACGTCGTGCACCGCCAGCCGATCGTGCGCGGCGACGTGGTCGCCGCGGCGGCGCGCGCGGACGTGATCGTGCGCGGCGAGTACGTCTTCGGCATGCAGGACCAGGCCTTCCTCGGCCCCGAGTCCGGGCTCGCCGTCCCAGCGGAGGACGGCGGCGTGGACCTCTACGTCGCCACCCAGTGGCTGCACAACGACCGGGCGCAGATGGCGCCCGTCCTCGGCCTGTCCGAGGAGAAGATCCGGATGACGCTCTCCGGCGTCGGCGGCGCCTTCGGAGGCCGCGAGGACCTGTCCATGCAGATCCACGCCTGCCTGCTCGCGCTGCGCACCGGCAAGCCGGTCAAGATGGTCTACAACCGCTTCGAGTCCTTCTTCGGACACGTCCACCGCCACCCCGCCAAGCTCACCTACGAGCACGGCGCCACCCGCGACGGCAAGCTCACCCACGTGAAGTGCCGCATCGTGCTGGACGGCGGCGCCTACGCCTCGTCCTCCCCGGCCGTCGTCGGCAACGCCGCCTCGCTCTCGGTGGGACCCTACGCCGTGGACGACGTCGACATCGAGGCGCTCGCCCTCTACACCAACAACCCTCCCTGCGGGGCGATGCGCGGCTTCGGCGCCGTCCAGGCCTGCTTCGCGTACGAGGCACAGATGGACAAGCTCGCCGCCGAACTGGGGCTCCACCCGGTGGAGTTGCGCCGGATCAACGCGATGGAGCAGGGCACCCTGCTGCCCACGGGCCAGCCCTGCGACTCACCCGCGCCGGTCGCCGAACTCCTGCGCCGGGTCAAGGCCCGCCCGCTGCCGCCCGAACGGCAGTGGCTGGCCGCCGACTCGGCGGGAGGCGACGGTTCGGTCGACGTCCGCGCGCTGCCGGGCGGACTCTCCAACACCACGCACGGCGAGGGCGTCGTACGAGGCGTGGGGTACGCGGTCGGGCTGAAGAACGTCGGCTTCTCCGAGGGATTCGACGACTACTCCACCGCCCGGGTCCGGATGGAGGTCATCAACGGCGAGGCCGTCGCGACCGTGCACACCGCGATGGCCGAGGTCGGACAGGGCGGCGTCACCGTGCACGCCCAGATCGCACGGACCGAACTCGGTGTCGGCCAGGTCACCATCCAGCCCGCCGACACCCGGGTCGGCTCGGCCGGGTCCACCTCCGCCTCCCGCCAGACCTACGTCACCGGCGGCGCGATCAAGAACAGCTGCGAGGCCGTCCGGGCGCAGGTGTTGGAGCTGGGGCGCCGCAAGTTCGGTACGTACCACCCCGCTTGGGCCACCGCCGAACTGCTGCTGGAGAACGGCAAGGTCGTCACCGACGGTGGCGAGGCCCTCGCCGGCCTGGCCGAGGTACTGGGGGACGAGGCCGTCGAGGTCGAGCTGGAGTGGCACCACCGGCCCACCCAGCCCTTCGACATCCGCACCGGCCAGGGGAACGGCCATGTGCAGTACTCCTTCGCCGCCCACCGGGCGGTGGTGGAGGTCGACACCGAACTGGGGCTGGTGAAGGTGGTCGAACTCGCCTGTGCCCAGGACGTCGGCAAGGCGCTCAACCCGCTCGCCGTCGCCGGACAGATCCAGGGCGGCTCCACCCAGGGGCTCGGCGTCGCCGTGATGGAGGAGATCCTCGTCGATCCGGTGACCGCGAAGGTCCGCAACCCGTCCTTCACCGACTACCTGATCCCGACGATCCTCGACACCCCGCCCATCCCCCTCGACGTGCTCGAACTCGCCGACCAGAACGCCCCGTACGGACTGCGGGGCGTCGGCGAGGCGCCCACTCTCTCGTCCACCCCCGCGGTCCTCGCCGCCATCCGGGCGGCGACGGGCCTGGAGCTCAACCGGACCCCGGTGCGCCCGGAGCACCTCACCGGCACCTGACCGCGGCGCCCCGCGCCCGCCCCACCCGAGAGCCGCACCACCGAGAGGAGTACCCCGTGCTGGACATCGCCGCAGAACTGCATCGATGGACCCTGGAGGGACGGGACTTCGCCGTCGCCACGGTCGTCCGGGTCACCGGAAGCGCACCCCGGCAGCCGGGCGCCGCCCTCGCCGTGGACCGGGCCGGAGAGGCGGCCGGATCGGTCTCGGGCGGCTGCGTCGAGGGGGCGGTGTACGAACTGTGCCGCCAGGCCCTGGACGACGGGATCACCGTGCGTGAGCGGTTCGGCTACAGCGACGAGGACGCCTTCGCGGTCGGCCTCACCTGTGGCGGGACCATCGAGGTACTGGTCACCCCGGTCCGGGCCGGCGACGCCGTCCGGCCGGTCGTGGCGGCTGCGCTCGCGGCGGCGGCGGGCGGCCGGCCCGCCGCCCTCGCCCGGGTCGTCGACGGGCCGGACGAACTCCTCGGCCGGGCGGTGGTGGTGGGCGAGGACCTGCCAAGTGGCCTGCCCGTGCCGGGCGATGACGATGTGCCGGATCTGGGGCGGGGTGCCGTCCCGGAGGTGCGGGCGATGCTCGCCGCAGGGCGCACCGGCACGGTCACCGTCGGCGCGGACGGTTCACGGTGCGGCCGGCCCGTCACCCTGTTCGTGGAGTCGAGCGTGCCGCCGCCCCGCATGATCGTCTTCGGGGCCGTCGACTTCGCCTCGGCCCTGACCCGCGCGGCGGCGTTCCTCGGCTACCGGGTCACCGTCTGCGACGCCCGGCCGGTCTTCGCCACGGCCGCCCGGTTCCCCGAGGCCGACGAGATCGTCGTCGACTGGCCGCACCGCTACCTCGCCACGGCCGAGGTCGACGCGCGTACCGTCCTCTGCGTCCTCACCCACGACCCGAAGTTCGACGTACCCCTGCTGAAGACCGCGCTGCGGCTGCCGGTCGGCTACGTCGGCGCCATGGGATCGCGGCGCACCCATCTGGACCGTGAAGCGGCGCTGCGGGAAGAGGGTCTCACCGCACGCGAACTGGGCCGCCTGCACTCGCCGATCGGGCTGGACCTCGGAGCGCGTACGCCCGAGGAGACAGCCCTCTCGATCATGGCGGAGATCGTCGCCGAGCGGCACGGCGGCACCGGCGTGCCGCTCACCGGTGCCCGTACCCCGATCCATCACGAGCCGGCCCCGTCGCCGAGTGGCGCCCTGCCGGGCACCGGCCCCCGAGGCGTCGCGTCCCAGGACGTCGCATCCCTGGACATCGCCTCCCTGAACGCCCTTTCCACGCCGGGCGGTTAACCGCCACGGCGGATTCCTGCCACCGTGAAACCGCTTTGGCGTCCGCCATTTACCGGTAGATCAGCACCATGACATTTTCAGCCCCCTCCGTTTCCGGCCGGGCGAGACCCCCTCGTCAGGGACGCACGCTCCTGCTCATAGCGACTTCCGTCGCGCTCGTGAGCGGTGTCATGCTCCCCGCCGCCGGTTCCGCTTCCGCGTCCCCCCACCCGGTGACCCCCCAGGCCCCGGCCGCGCACGCCCGGCAGGCGGCCGAACCGCAGAGCCACGACATCACCCTCGTCACCGGCGACGTGGTGCACTACGTCGAGGGTGCCGGAGCCGGCGACCACGGCACCGTCACCGTCGACCGCCCGGACGGCGCGACCGGCGGCGTCCACGTGCAGCAGGCCGGCGACGACCTCTACGTCCTGCCCGACGAGGCCACCTCCCTCCTCGCCGCAGGCACACTCGACCGCAGGCTCTTCAACATCACGGCGCTGGTCGGGATGGGGTACGACGACGAGCGGACCGGTGGCATCCCGCTGATCGCCACCTATCCGCAGTCCGTGGCGCGTTCGCTGCCCGCCGCGCCGGACGGCGCGAAGAAGGTACGCACCCTGGAATCGATCCACGGAGCGGCGCTGACGGCCGACAAGGCCGACGCCCGCACTTTCTGGGGCGACATTTTCCGTACGCAGAAGTCCCGTTCGCTGGACGCGGGCATCTCCAAGCTCTGGCTCGACGGCCGTTCGACGGCGCAGCTCGCCGATTCGGTGCCGCAGATCAACGCCCCCGCCGCCTGGGCCGAGGGATACGACGGCGCGGGCATCAAGGTCGCGGTCCTGGACACCGGGATCGACGCAGACCATCCGGACGTCAAGGACCGCATCCTGGAGTCGAAGAGCTTCGTCCCGGGCGAGGACGTGGACGACAAGAACGGCCACGGTACGCACGTGGCGTCGACCGTCGCCGGCTCCGGCGCGGCGTCCGGCGGGCTGAACAAGGGCGTCGCCCCGGGTGCGGGCCTGCTGATCGGCAAGGTGCTCGGGAACAGCGGCGAGGGCGCCGACTCCGGCATCATCGAGGCGATGGAGTGGGCGAAGGCCGAAGGCGCCGACGTCGTCTCCATGAGCCTCGGCGCCCCGGTGCCTGACGACGGCACCGACCCGATGGCCCAGGCGGTCGACGCGCTCTCGGCCGACGGCGGTCCGCTCTTCGTCATCGCGGCCGGCAACTCCTACGGCGCCGGCACCATCAGCGCCCCCGGCTCGGCGGCCAAGGCGCTCACCGTCGCCGCCGTCGACAAGCAGGACAACCGTGCGGACTTCTCCTCCATGGGCCCGCTGGTCAACACGCACGGCCTGAAGCCGGACCTGTCCGCCCCGGGCGTCGACATCAACGCGGCGGCCTCCCAGTCGGTCCCCGGTATGGAGGGGATGTACCAGTCGATGAGCGGTACGTCGATGGCGACCCCGCACGTCGCCGGTGCCGCCGCCCTCCTCAAGCAGCGCCACCCCGACTGGTCCGGCAGTCGGCTCAAGGACGCCCTGATGAGCACGTCCGAGCGGCTCACCGCGTACACCCCGTACGAGCAGGGGACCGGCCGCGTGGACGTCGCGGCGGCCGTCGACGCCACGATCGAGGCCACCGGATCCGTCGAGACCGCCGACTACGCCTGGCCGCACGACGCCTCCGACGAGGTGGCCCGGCGGACCCTGACGTACACCAACACCGGCAAGCAGGACGTCACCCTGCACCTGGAGACCGACTCGGACGCCGAGGCGTACACCCTCTCCACCCCGGAACTGACCGTCCCGGCCGGCTCCACCGCGACGGCCGTGCTCTCGATCGACCCGGCCGAGGTGGAGGCGGGCACCCTCTTCTCGGGCCAGGTCCTCGCCACCGACGCGACCGGCGCCACCGTCGCCCACACGGGCTTCGCCGTCAGCAAGGAGGAGGAGCGCTACGACCTCACCATCCGGCTCCGTGACCGCGCGGGGCAACCGGCTGACGGCCAGGTCGTGTTCGCGGCGCTGGAAGACCCGAACCTGAGCGTCGTCAGCGTCTCGGGCTCCACCACACTGCGGCTCCCGCCGGGCAACTACACCGCCTGGACCGCGCTCGACGTCGACGGTGACCGCGCCGACTCCCAGGCCCTCGCCTTCCTCGCCGCCCCCGAGACGATCCTCACGGACGGACCGCGGACCATCACCCTCGACGCGTCGAAGGCCCACAAGATCAGCACGCGCGCCCCGCAGGAGTCCGAGACCCGCCAGCTCCGCTACGACATGGCCCGGACGGCCCCCAGCGGCATGGTTCAGCGCGACCTCTACCAGATCCCCCTGGCCTACGACGAGTTGTGGGCAGCGCCCACCAAGAAGGTCACCCAGGGCACCTTCAGTTTCCTGACCCGCTGGCGCCTGGGCGAGGAGCAGATCGACGTCACGGCCGACGGGACCGATGTCCCCGTCACCGTGCAGGGCGGATCCGTCGTCGCGGAGGACCGCGAGCAGAAGTTGAGCGCCGTCTACGCGGGTGACGGAAGTTCCGCCGCCTACAAGGGGATTCGCGCCGCGGGCAAGGCCGTGATCATCAACCGCAGCGACGCCGTCGCCCCCGCCGACCGGCTCGCCAACGCGGTCGCCGCAGGAGCCTCGGCGCTCCTCGTCGTCAACGACGGCCGTGGGGTCGCCCTGGAGACCTACACCGACTGGGGCACCGAGAGCACCATCCCGGTGGCCTCCGCCCAGAAGCTCGCCGGTCAGGCCCTGATCAAGGCAGCCCAGCGCGGCAAGAAGATCAGCGTCGACCAGAAGAAGTTCGCCGGCTACGTCTACGACTTCGTCGACCGCCACGACGCCACCATCCCGGACCGCTCCCTGGCGTTCAACCCGGCGGCCCGTCAGCTGGCCAAGGTGGAGAACACCTTCTACGGGGCCGAGAAGACGCTCGGCGCCGGCTACCGCTACGACATCCCGGACTACGGACCGGGCGTCGGCTTCGACGAGTACGAGCAGTTCCCGGGCGTCCGCGACGAGTGGGTCACCCCGCTGCCGGGCGACTCCTTCTGGTACGAGAACCACTCGGTCCTCAACGCCGAGGCCACCGACACCGCCGCCGAGATGCGCAGCACCGACCTCGACTACACGGCGGGCCGCACCTACAAGGACGACTGGTTCGCCCCGGTGACGAGTCCCCGCCTCGGCACCGGCTACTGGGGCCCGTTCCGTACCTCGTACAACGACATGCAGTTCAACATCAGCGCGTGGACCGACTCGGGCGAGGGGCACTCGGGATCGATGCCCGCGGACGAGTACGACACCACCAGCTACGCCTTCTACCAGGGGGACACCCTGATCAAGACGGGTGCGGGCCGGGCCGGTTACGCCTGGGACCTATCGCCCGAGAAACTGCCGTACCGACTGGTTCTCGACTCCCGCCGCGACGCCGACACCTGGAAGTCCTCCACCCGCACGCACAGCGAGTGGTCGTTCCTCTCGGGGCAGCTCGACGCGGGCGAGGCCGGGTACGCGCAGAGCGACATCCCGCTGATCCAGCTGGACTTCGACGTCGACACCGACCTCGCGGGTGACGTGAAGGCGGGCAAGGACGTCGAACTCGGCCTCGGTGCGGGGACGCAGGCCTGGCTGGACGGCGCGGTGAAGGCGACGTCCGCCTCGTTGCAGGTCAGTTACGACGACGGCGCCAAGTGGTCCGCCGTCAAGCTGCGCAGGACCGCGTCCGGCCAGTGGGCCGCGACGTTCACCCCGCCGAAGAAGGGGGCCTCCTCGGTCTCCCTCAAGGCGCACGCCGAGGGCCCGGACGGCCTCGCCGTGGACCAGGAGATCATCCGGGCCTTCGGCCTGAAGTGACCTCCCGGCGCTGAGAGCCCCCGTGGCGTCGGCCTCGGACGGCAGCGGTACCGATGGCTCCGCACCCTCGCCGGGGGTGCGGAGCCACCTTCTCGTGACTCGGGGAAGCCCGGCGGGGCGGGGCGGCACAGCACTTCCCTCGGCCGTGCGGCGACACGGCCGTACCGGCCGGTCCCACGGCCGGGTCAGCCCGGCCTGACCGCCCGCGTCGCGAAATAGGCCGACATGTAAGGAGCGGACGCGTCGGAATGGTGAGGCGCTTCCGTGAAGCCGGTGAGGAGGAACCCCGCGGCGATCTGCCCGCCGATCTGGCCGGTGAGGGTATGGCTGTACTCAAGAGCGGCATCCGCGCCGAACTTCGCGGCGCGCTCCTCGGCCGAGTACCGCGTGACATCGCTGTAGGGCAGCTGGTGCGCGACGACCAGCTCGCCGCGCTCGTCGAGCGCCTCGTGGTCGAACAAGTACACGTCGGGGTTGAGGAAACCCGCGAGCAGAGTCCCGCCCGGTCGCAGGACGCGGAAGCACTCACGCCACACCGGTGCCACGTCCGGTACGAACAGGTTGGACACCGGATGGAACACGACGTCGAACGCCGCGTCGCCGAAGGCGCCGAGATCGCGCATGTCACCCAGGACGGTGCGCAGCTCCAGTCCGTCGCGCGCCGCCACCATCCGGTCCTGGCCGAGCTGGCCGGGTGAGTTGTCGAACACGGTGACCCGCGCCCCCGCGGCGGCGAGGACCGGACCCTGCTGACCACCGCCGGAGGCCAGGCACAACACGTCCTTGCCGGTCAGGTCCGCCGGCAGCCAGGAGCGGTCGACCGGCTCGTGCCCGACGAGAACCACCGACCAGTCACCCGTGCGGGCTCGCTCGACGACCTCGGCACTCACCGGCCTCGACCACTCGTTGCCCTCCTGGACGTACTTGTCCCAGGCCGCCCGATTGTGGGCGGCGGGATCGACGACGAAGTCCTGCACGTACGACTCCCTGCTACGGCCGGGCGGACACCTGCGGTACCGACGCGTCGGTGCCGCCAGCCTCCACGATCGCAGGGTGCGGACTCAACTCGGTAGGGGGCGGGCATCGAGGTGCCCACCGCCCCGACGGGTGGTCGCGCGGCGGCGCGTGGCGCCGGTCGGAAGCCGCCGCCGCGCCCGGACGCCGCGGTCCGGGCGGTGGCGCACCTGCTCATCGGCGATGACCAGGTGCGCCGCCGGCCCGCGGGCGTCGTCCGGCGACCCCGGCCGTACCCCGGCCGGGTCGGTGGGTCAGCTGCCCGACTGGAGGGCCGCCCAGGTCGCCGTACCCACGATGCCGTCCACCGAGAGGCCGTGGCCGGTCTGGAAGGTGCGCACCGCGGTGGCGGTGCCCGGTCCGAAGCTCCCGTCGACGGAGACGGTCGAGCCGAGGGCCGCCGTCAGCGAGCGCTGGAGCCGCTTGACGTCCTCACCGGTGCTGCCCTGGCGCAGGTCGGGGGTGGCACCGGCCGACAGCAGGGCCGTCCAGGTCTTCGCACCCACGATTCCGTCGGCGCTCAGCCCGCGGGCCCGCTGGAAGGCCTGGACCGCCGAGGTGGTCGCGGCGCCGAACACCCCGTCCACCGAACCCGCGTCGTAGCCCTGGGTGTTGAGGAGCTGCTGCACGGCCTTCACCTGGGCGCCGCTGGAGCCCGACCGCTGGGTCGTGTAGGACGAGAAGCTCAGCGCGTCCGTGGTCCCACCGGTGGAGCCGTCGACCAGCTGCATGTAGGTGGTCCAGTCCCAGTAGGGACCCGGGTCCGTGTGGTCGTTGCCGGGCGCCTCGCTGTGCCCGATGATGTGCGCCCGGTCCTTCACGATGCCGTGCCGGTCGCAGAGGTAGCGGGTGAGGGCCGCCGACGAGCGGTACATCGCGTCGGTGAACCAGGACGGATCGTCGATCCAGCCCTCGTGCTCGATGCCCAGGGACGAGGCGTTGGCGCTCTTCGCGTGGTACGCGGTGTCGCTGTCGCGCACCATCTGGGTGATCTGGCCGTCCGAGGAACGGATCACGTAGTGCGCGCTGACCACGGCCGCGGGGTTCTGGAACCAGCTGATGGAGCCGGCGTACGAGCCCTGGGTGACGTGGATGACGATCTTGTCGATGGCCGCCGTGCGGCCCGACTTGTAGTTGGTGGTGCTGGCGGGAACCCAGAGCGCCGAGGGGTAGTCCGCCGACCGGGTGCTCACGACGCTCGGGGCGAGATCGCCCTTCTCCGGGGAGACCGGACGGGAGATGACGGTGATCTCCTCGCCCTCGGGGGTCCTGCCGCGCAGACCGCCGGCCAGGAAGGAGTAGACCGTGTCCGCGTAGAGCGCGGCGGCGGCCCCGTCGGCGCCGCCGTACCGGGCGACGGCCGGGTACCAGGAGTCCACGTCGAGCCTCTCGTCCCGGTCGAGCCCGAGGGAGTCGGCGTACGAGCGGAGCACGGCGGCGCCGCCGAGGACGTTCGTCGCGGTGTTCTCGCGCAGCTGGTCGGCGGAGGCTCCGGTGAGGGCGGCGGCCTTCTCCAGTGACCGGTTGGTCGGGTTGCTCACCAGGTGCATGACGCCGTAGCCGTTGTCCTGGCTGGGGCGTCCGCGGTGCCCGTCGAAGTGCGTCTCGCCGTAGCCGACCGCCGCGAGGAGGTCGCGGGGCACGCCGTACTCGGTGGCGGCGCGGGCGAAGGCCCGGTTCAGGGATCCGGCGGCCGGGTCCGGCGCGGCCGACGCCAGGGCCGGCTGTCCCGCCGCTACGACGGCCGCGACGGTGAGGGCGGCCAGGGCGGCGGCGGAGGTGCGACGGCGCACGGGGGCCGCGGGGCGTCTGGGCATGTCTGCTCCTGCGTGTGTGGGGGAGGGGGAGCTCTCCGTCCGGTGGGGTGGACGGAGGGCTGCAGAGCGGGCACAGGCTATCCATGTGAGGAATGCATGACAATGGCGTCCTGGTGCGGCACGCCGCGTCAACACCCCATCGGCGCAAGGAAGCTGACGTTTCATCGGCACATGGCGGAGCCCGCCTCCCGAACGGGGGGGCGGGCTCCCGGGCAGGCGGGGGGCTACCAGCGGTCGCGGTGCACGACCTCGGCGACCGGGCGGCGGCGGACGGGGCCGAAATTCCCCTTCGGCCACCCCACCGGGATCGCGGCGAAGGTCCGCGTCTCCTCGGGGATGCCGAGCGCCTCCTTCCACTCCTGCTCCAGCATCAGGTGCCAGATGGTGAGGTTGGCGGCCAGGCCCAGGGCGCGGGCCGCCAGAAGGAGGTTCTGTACCCCCGGATAGACGCACGCCCCCTCCGCCAGCGCCTGGAAGCGCTCCTGCGAGGCCATCAGCTGCTCGCTCGCCACCGGCCCCAGCGCCACGGCGGAGGCGATCAGGCCCTCCTCGTCCGGACGGGGCTCGGGGAACCGGTAACACGGCACGACGAGCGCGGGCGTGTCGGCGAAGTGGTCGCGCTGGTACTCGATCGCCGCGACCATCCGGCCGTACGCCGCTTCGTCCATGCCCTTCGGTGCGTACTTCCCCGTCGTCGCCAGATAGGCGTCCACGCACCGCTTCCACAGTGGCGCGAGCTCCGCCATGACCTGGCGGTCGGTCACCACGACGTACTCGTACGCCTGCATGTTGCCGCCGCTCGGCCCCCAGACCGCCGCCTGGACCAGTCGCTCCACCGTCTCGTACGGCACCGGTTCCGGCGAGAGGCGGCGCATGGCGCGCACGGTGGACATGGTCGCGAAGAGGGCGGGATCCTCGGTTGCGGAGGCGCCCGTGTTCAGTTTTTCCGTTGTCATGATCGCGGAGTGTACGGGCCCAAGAAGCGACCCAGGAGAGGGCGTTGGGCGTACACGACGAGCTCGGACCGCAGGGCCGTTGAGCGGCGGCGTTCACCCGGGCGGCGACCACGGATTCGTACACCTGCCCAGACCCCCTCCGCACGGGGGAACGCGGGGCCGATCATGCTCCGCGAGGGCGTATAAAGGGCCCTTCGGAGCAGCCGGCGTCCCCCGATGGCCCACCTCATCCCCACGCGGCAGGCGTCACCGCGTCACCGAGCGGAGGAGCGCCCCATGAGCACCTCGGAACACATCACCGACCTGCTGGTGTCGAACTTCGGTACCGACCCCGATTCGATCGGGGACGATGTGCCCCTCCGGCGGCTACGGCTGGACTCCCTCGCCCTGGAAGAGCTGAGGCTGCTCATCGAGGACCGGATGGACGTCGACCTGGAGGACGTCGAGATCACCTCCCGCGACACCGTCGGCCGGCTCGTCTCCGCCGTGCACGGCAAGGTCACCGCATGACCGGCCGTCCGGCCCCCGGGCCCTGGCCGCGTCCCCGTCCGGAACCGTTCCACGCCGCCGTGACCGGCATCGGCCTGATCACCGCCGCCGGAGTCGGCGCCGACGCCTCGTGGCGCGGCGTCTGCGGTGAGGGCGACGGACCCTCGGTGCCGCACCGAAGCGAACTCGAAGGCCTGCCCTGCGACTTCTTCTACACCGTCACCGGCCTCGACACCCGGGCCGAACTCGGCATCGCGGCCCAGCGGTTGATGGACCGCTTCTCCCAACTCGCCGTCATCGCAGCCCGCGAGGCCGTCGCCGACGCTGGACTCGACCCCTCGGTCTGGGACAGCTCCCGGGTCGGCGTCGTGATCGGCTCCGCCCACGGTGGACTTCCGTTCTACGACGAACAGCACACCGCCCTCGGTGAACGCGGCGCCCGCCGGGTCTCGCCGAAGCTCGCCCCCCTCGTCGTCGTCAACGGCGCGGCCAGCAGCGTCACCCTGGACCTCACCGTCCACGGCCCCAGCCTCGCCGTCTCCACCGCCTGCTCCTCCGGCACCGTCGCCATCGGCACGGCGCACCAGCTCCTGCGCACCGGGGCCTGCGACATCGTGATCGCGGGCGGCGCCGAGTCGGTCTGCTCCCGCCTCCTGATCGCCAGCGCCTGCCAGATGAAGGCGGTCTCCACCCGGCGGGACGACCCGCAGTCGGCCTGCCGCCCCTTCGACACCCACCGCGACGGCTTCGTCGTCGGCGAGGGCGCCGGACTGCTGGTCATGGAGCACCCCGACCACGCCCGAGCCCGGGGTGCCGCCGTCCGGGCCCACGTCAGCGGCTACGGCGCCGCCAGCGACGCCTTCTCCACCGTCGCACCCGAGCCCGACGGTCTCGGCGTCGAACGCGCGCTGCGCACCGCCCTCGCGGACGCGGGGCTCACCGGCGCGGACATCGGCCACGTCAACGCGCACGGCACCTCGACGGTCGCCAACGACCTGATCGAGGCGACCGTGCTCCAGCGGGTCCTCGGCGACCAGGCCCTCGTCACCTCGACGAAGGCGATGACCGGGCACACCCTCGGGGCCGCCGGAGGCATCGAGACGGCCCTCACCGTCCTCGCGCTCCAGCACCAGCTGGTCCCGCCCACCGTCAACCTCGACGCGCCGGACCCGGAGATCCCGGTCGAGGTGGTGAGCAAGGAGGCCAGGCAGCACACCTTCGACCACGCGGCGAAGACCTCGCTGGGCTTCGGCGGCCACAACGCGGCCCTCATTCTGACCCGGGCCTGAGGCGGGAGGAGACCGAACCATGGGCGAGGAGATCATCCGGACGCTGTCGGTGGAGGGGGTGCCCTTCGCCTACCGCCTGCTGAAGCACGGCGGCGGCCCCGTACGCGTACCCGGGCAGGACGCCGGGCCGGACGCGACCCGCCCGCCGGGAGGCGAGGGCGCCGTTCCGCTCCCCGGCCCCGTGACCGAGCCCGTGGTGGTGCTCGGCGGCGCGCTCCAGGGCATGTACGGGTGGCCCCAGATGGACGACCACCTCGGCCCGCTCGCCGACGTGGTGACCGCCGACCTCCCTGGCATGGGAAGCGCCGGTGCGCTGCCGCCCGGACCGAGCGCCGTACTGCTCCGCGAGGCCGTCACCCGGATCGTCGACGACCTCGGCGCCCCGCGCGTCAACCTCTTCGGCTTCTCGTACGGCACCGCGATCGCCTTCGACTGGGCCCGCCACCATCCCGGCCGGGTCGCCCGGATCGCCCTCGGCGGGGTCCCCGCGCACATCTCCCCGGCCCAGCGCGACCACTGGCAGCGGGCGGTGGAACGGATGACCGCCGGCGATCCGGAGGGCCTCGCCACCCTCGCGGCCGAGGCCCTGATGTGCACCGACCCCGAACGGTACGTCCACCGCGGTCCGTTGGCCCAGCGTTACGTCCGGCGGTCCTTCCTGCACGCGCTGCGCACCTCGCCGCACGCCGCGGACTCGCTGGTCCGCGCCCTGGGGGACCGGCCCGACTTCTCCGGCGGGCTCACCGGGGTGCCCGGTCTGGTCTTCGCCGGTGAGCACGACACGGTCACCTCCCCGGATCGTCAGCGGGAGTTCGCCGCGACCGTCGAGGGCAGCCGGTTCCTCACGCTCGCCGACGCCGATCACTGGGTGGTCCTGGAACGCGCGGACGACGTGGCCGAGTTGGCGGCCCGCTTCTTCACGGACCGCCCGCTCCCCGCCGACCCGAGGTCCGGCCCGGCCCGGCAGGGCTACGCCCCCTCGGGCCGGGCCGGTGCCTGAAGGGCCGCCGGTCGCCGGTCCCGTCAGGCGTCAGGTGTCAGCCGTGGCCGTCAGCCCTTCGGCCCGGGCGCCTGTTCCTGGGCCGGTCGGAGCAGGCGGGCGCCGGCCGGAACGCGCGTCGAGTGCCGCGCACGGCACAGGGCCGCCCGCGGGCGGACGGCCCCGTGATCACCGGTACGGGTCAGCGGCAGGAGTCAGTGCCCCTTTCCGCGCCCCTTGTCCTTGTCGTCGTTCTTGCTCTCGTCCTTGCCGTTCTTGCTCTCGTCCTTGCCGTTCTTGCTCTCGTCCTTGCCGTGCTTCCTGTCGTCCTTGGCCGAGCCGCCGCAGAGCTTCACGCGGACGATCTGCGGGTCGTGGTCGCTCGCCTGGTCGGCGAACTCCGCGTTGATGTGCACCACGTCGTAGTCCGGGCGGCGGACGCCCGGGCTCGTCAGGATGTGGTCCAGCGTCTGGGAGTTGCCCTCGTAGACGTAGCTGTACTGCTCGTTCTCGGGCAGCGTCGTGATCAGCGGCTTGAGGACCTTGCCGGCGGTCAGCGCGGTCACGGCCGGGGAGAACGCGAAGTCGTTGAGGTCGCCGAGCGTGATGACCTCGGCCGACTTGTCGGCGGCCAGCAGCGACGTGACGAAGGTGTTCACCTCGGCCGCCTGCTGGATGCGCTTGACCTCCGAACTGCGCTGCGGTTCCTGGTTCTTGCCGTGCAGGGGCAGGTCGCCGCCCTTGGACGCGAAGTGGTTGCCGATGACGAACACGGTCTCGCCGTCGAAGCGGAACTCGCCCACCAGCGGCTTGCGGCTGTCCGCCCACGCGGCGCTCGTCGGGTTGATCCGGCCGGGCGAGGCGGAGAGTTCGACGCCCTTGCGGGTGTCCACCGCGGTGACGGCGGTCGTCGCGGTGCCACCCGGCCGGTCCACGAAGGAGACCCGCTTCGGGTTGAAGAGGAAGACGTTGCGGATGTTCCCGCCGGGCTCGCCGCCGTCCTTGCCGTCCTCGGGGGCGATGTAGCGCCAGGAGTAACGGGGTCCGCCGGCGGCGACGATCGCGTCGGTGAAGCGCTTCAGGGTCGCCTCGGAGCCGACCGTGCCGTCGCTGGTGGCGCCGTTGTCGTCCTGGATCTCCTCCAGGGAGACCACGTCCGGCGAGGAGAGGTTGACGGCGATGCCCGAGGCGAGGGTGTCGAACTTGGTCTGGCCGTCGAGGGCGTCGAGGTTCTCCACGTTGTACGTGGCGACCGCGAGCTCCTTCTTCTTCTGCTTGCGGGTGACTTCGCGCCGCAGCCCGTTGTCGGTCCGCGTGCCCACCTCTGTGGCCTGGAGGGCGTAGCCGCCGAAGGAGACGTAGTCCAGGACGCCCGTCGTCGTGCCGGAGAGCACGTCGCCCACGTTCGCGGTGGGCACCGGCTCGGCGGTGTCCAGGGACATCACCTCGATGCGCCCGGTGTTCTGGTCGGTGTACGAGGTGTAGAGCGTGCCGCCGCGTGCGCTCGGGTTCTCGTTCGGCTTGACCGTGACCCACATCTCGCCGTACGCGTTCGTCGCGCCGATGACCCGGGTGTCCGCGATCTGCACGCGGACGCCTTCGAGGGACTCGTACAGGTCGAGGGCGTAGGTGTCCGGCCGCAGGGGGAGTGCCTCGATCGAGCCGCCGCCCGCGGTGGGCGTGTACGCGGCGGGTACCGAGGACGCGTCGAGCACGACCGGCGCGGGCAGGGCGTTGCCGTGCGACAGCACCGTGGTCTTCGGGGTGCCGATCTCGGTGACGGACTGGGTCCCGGTACCCGGGTAGTACTCGTCCACCTTGCCGCTGACCAGGACCGAGTCGCCGGCCACGACGCCGGGAGCGGCGGAGCCGGTGAAGACGAAGACGGCCTCGCTGGTGCGGGCGTCCGCGTCCGGGGCGGTGTCCTGGAGCCAGTAACCGCGCGAACCGGTCGTACGGACGCCGGTGACGACGCCCGGCACCGCCGTGACGGACTGGCCGTCGAGCGGCGAGAGGCGGGTGGTGCCCTGGATGTCGTGCACCCGGACGGTGCCCGGCTCGGTGGGCTCGCCCGGCTCGCCGGGGTCGGTGGAGCCACCGCCGGAGGTCTGGCCGGCCGTGTTGACCGGGGTCGGGGCACCGGCGGCGAAGTCGGCGGAGTTGTCGTCGGTGTCGGCGACCGAGGCGGCACGGGCCACGGAGGCGGTGGCGGACGGGGCGGGAGCCGGGGCGGTCTCGCGGACGACGGCGGAGCCGTAGCCGACGAGGTCGACGATCCGGGTGTCGACGGCGCAGTCGGCCGCGGTCTTGCAGGTGAGCGGAGCGGTGCCGGAGACCAGGGCGACCGTGCCGCTGCCCGCGGCCATCGCGACGGTGCCGGTGGCGTCCGGGGTGGGCAGGGCGACCGTGCCGCCCGTACCGGCGGACTCGGCCACGAGGTAGCGGCCGCCGGGGGCGACGGAGCCGGCGAGGGGGGACACCTGCCAGAGCGAGCCGGCGGACGGGGTCCCGGGCAGGTACTGGACGCTGTACCCCGAGAGGTCGAACGCCGTGCCGCCCGCGTTGCCCAGCTCGATGAAGTCACGGGTGAGCGTGGCGCCCGAGTTGCCGCCGCCGCCGTACACCTCCGAGATCACGGCGCCCGTGGACGGGGCGGCGAAGGCGGCGGGCAGGGCCGTCACCGACAGCGCGACGGCGACGACACCGGCCAGCGCGGCCGAACGGGCTCTGGATATCTGCACGGGTACTGCCCCCAAAGTGTGTAGTGAGAGCAGAAAGCTATGCGCGTAGAACGTGCGTGACAAGGCATCAGAGGTTAATTCCCCGCATCGTGTGGGTGAGTTGGCGGTGCGGCGGGGTACCGGTCGGTGATGTGTTCGAGCATGAAGCAGCAGACGGCGGGTGGTACCCGACGGGTACGGACAGCACGGCCGGGACCGGGCGACGTACCGCGTCCGACGCCGCGCGCTGATCCGCCGAGGACGGCGGGACACCCCGTAGGGTCCGAAGCATGACTCCGAGCTCGGCGCGTCCCGGTCCGCAGGGGCGCGGTACACCCCCCGGTTCTCCCTCCGGCTCCGGCGGCCCCGGGCAGGGGGAACCCGACCCCCACCGGTGGCGGGCCCTCGCGGTCTGCCTGGTGGCCGGGTTCATGACCCTGCTGGACGTGTCGATCGTCAACGTGGCGCTGCCGTCCATCAAGGAAGGACTGCACACCCCCGAATCGGACCTCCAGTGGGTGCTCTCCGGCTACGCCCTCGCCTTCGGGCTCTTCCTGATCCCGGCCGGGCGGCTCGGCGACGCACGGGGACGGCGCCCGGTGTTCATGATCGGGCTCGCCCTCTTCACGCTCTCCTCCGCCGCCTGCGGCGCCGCCCAGTCCAGCCTCTGGCTGGTGGTCGCCCGACTGGTCCAGGGGCTCGCGGGCGGTCTGCTCTCGCCCCAGATCTCCGCCCTGATCCAGCAGATGTTCTCCGGGCGCGAACGCGGCCGGGCCTTCGGGATGTTCGGCACGGTCGTCGGCATCTCCACCGCCGTGGGACCGCTGCTCGGCGGGCTGCTGATCCAGCTGGCCGGCGCGGAGGAGGGCTGGCGCTGGGTGTTCTACGTCAACCTTCCGCTCGGCGTGGTCTGCCTGCTGCTGGCCCGCAAGCTGCTGCCGGACACCCCGTCGGCGGGCCACGTACGCGCCCGGGACCTGGACCCGCTCGGTGTGCTGCTGCTCGGCGCGGGCGTGCTCTGCCTGCTGCTGCCCTTCGTCCAGGCCCAGCAGTGGCACGGCGACGGCAAGTGGCTGCTGCTCCTCGTCGCCGCCGCGCTGCTCGCCGCGTTCGTCGCCTGGGAGGCGCGCTGCGCGGGCGGGGGGACGCAGCCGGTGCTGGACCTGTCGCTCTTCCGGCTGCGCTCGTACTGGCTGGGCTGTCTGCTGATCCTGCTGTACTTCGCCGGATTCACCTCAATCTTCTTCGTCACCACGCTCTACCTCCAGTCCGGCCTCGGCTACAGCGCCCTCCAGGCGGGTCTGGCCATCTCCCCGTTCGCGGTCGGCTCGGGCCTCTCGGCCATGATCGGCGGCCGGCTGGTGAGCCGGTTCGGGCGCCCGCTGGTCGTCGTGGGGCTGGCCATGGTCGCGGTCGGTCTGGCCGGAACGGCCCTCGCCGTGCACCAGGTACCGGGGCACAACGCGGGATGGGCGATGGCCGCCCCCCTGCTGTTCGGCGGCATCGGCAGCGGACTGGTCATCGCCCCCAACCAGACGCTCACCCTCTCCGACGTGCCGGTGGCCCACGCGGGCAGCGCCGGCGGCACACTCCAGACCGGCCAGCGCGTCGGATCCGCGATCGGCATCGCCGCGGTGGGGTCCGTCTTCTTCGCCCAGGTCACCGGCGACGGGTGGGCCACGGCGTACGACCACGGCCTCATCGTCTCGGTCGCCTTCGTCTGCGCCGGACTCCTTGCCGCCATCGCCGACGTGGTGGCCGGGCGCCGCCACGGCAGGCGTGCGGGCAAGGGGGCAGGGGCGACCGGCGGGGCGTGACCGGCACCCGCGGGAGACCTTCTACTTCACGCGGCGCGGGGGCAGGGGGTTCCCGGAGGCGAGGGGCGACCGGGAGAGCTCCAGGCAGCCCGCGCCGATCAGGGCGACCGCCGCCAGCTCCGGCAGCAGCCACCATCCGGTGCGCAGCGTCTCCCCGAAGAGCGCCACCCCGTACAGGACGCTGATCAGCGCGTCGCCGAGCGTCAGCATCGGCTGGACCGCCACCAGCGTGCCCGCCTGGAGGGCGTTCTGGAGCAGGTACAGCGCTCCGACCCCGGCCGCCGCCGTGGCGTAGAGCTGCCAGGAGGCGAGCAGTTGGGTGACCCCGCCGGATCCGTCGAGGCGGGCCATGGCGTCCTTCATCAGGGCCGCCGTCAGCGCGTAGCCGCAGGCGGCGGCGAGCCCGAGCAGCGCCGCACGGGTGTTGCGCCGGGTCGCCAGGGCCGCCACGATCAGGGTCGCCTCGAAGATCCCGGTGACCACGAGGGCCACGACCCAGTCGGCGCCCCGTACGGTGTCGTGGCCCCCGCCCGGGGCCGCCGACGCCATGCCCAGGGCCAGGCCGATCGTCACGGCCGCGACGCCGTACCAGACCTGACGCGGGACCTGGACGCGCATGACGAACCCGGCCAGCAGCAGGGTCGAGGGGAGTTCGATCACGAAGATCGGCTGCACCACCGCGATCGGTCCGGTCGCGAGCGCCACGGCCTGGCAGACGGCCGCGACGATCACCAGCGCGATCCCGGCGAGCCACACCTTCTGGCGCAGCAGATGGCCGAACAGGGAGAGCCGCATCGCCGCGGAGTCCGGCACGGTGACGGCCGCCCGGCGCTGGAGGACCGAGGCGGCGCCGTTGCTGAGCGCGGTCAGGACGGCGAACAGGACGCTGATCACCGGTCCATCATGCGGGCGGGAGGGCTCCCGCCCCGGTCACGCGGGCTGCCCGAGTGTGTCGGCGGTTCCGGTGGCCCCCGGCCGTCCCCCTCCGGGAGCGGGACGGCCCCCGGAACGGCAGCCCGGGCCACCGGACTACGCACCGAGGTACTCATGTCTGATGCCGGCCGGTGTGATGAAGAGTTGGCCGTCGCGGACCTGCCACTCGGATGTCCCGCCGGTCTCGTGGCCGGCGAGGAACAACCTCTGGACGAGGTCCAGGTCGCCGTCGGAAGCGGGGATCCGGGCGATCTCCCCGAGCTGGTCGGTGAACCACCCCAGGGCCGACTCGCGGATGTCGGCGCCGTAGAAGACGTAGTGGATCCAGTTGACATGCCGACGGGGGGTGCCCCACCCGTCGGTGTAGTGGCCGTCCTCGTATGCGGAGATGATCTCCTGGATCGCGACGAGTTGTCTCTCGTCGCACTGCAGCCACCCTCTGATCGACACATGGGCGCCCATGGCGTCTCCTCTCCCTCGTCGCCCATTCCGGCGCGACAGCACTCGGGGCATGTCGTCGAAGGGCCGTCCGCGTGGGCCGGCCCTCGGCCGGGCGACGGCAGTTGACAGACCCTCCCCAGCGGACCGGAACTGTCCGCGAATCCGCGTACCGTGCCGGGCATGGCCGCCCAGAAGAACCCTCCCGGACCCCGCCCCGCCGCCGGACCGGCGCGCCCCGCCGTCCTCTCCGCCCGCGCGCTGAACCGGGCCACGCTCCACCGCCAACTCCTCCTCGAACGGTCGGAGATGTCCCCGAAGGAGGCAGTCGCCCACCTCGTCGGACTCCAGGCGCAGAACACCCGGCCGCCCTACTTCCAGCTCTTCTCGCGCCTCACCGACTTCGACCCCGCCGACCTCTCCGCGCTGATGGAGTCGCGCGAGGTCGTACGGATCGTCACCCTGCGCTCCACGATCCACACCCACACCGCCGACGACGCCCTCACCGTCCGCCCGCTCGTCCAGCCGGCCCGCGACCGCGAACTGAAACTCTTCCGGCGGGGGCTCACCGGGGTGGACCTCGACCGGCTCAAAAAGATCAGCCGGACGCTCGTCGAAGAACGGCCCCGCACGGTCACGGAGTTGCGTACCGCGCTCCTCAGTGAATGGCCGGACGCGGACCCGCTCGCCCTCACCGTGGCGGCCCGCTGCGCGCTTCCCCTGGTGCAGACCACGCCCCGGGGTCTCTGGGAGCGGAGCGGGCAGGTCACGCTCACCACGCTGGAGCACTGGCTCGGCCGCTCCGCCCGAGCCGCCCCGGCCCCCGACACCCTGGTCCTGCGCTACCTCGCCGCCTTCGGCCCCGCCTCCGTGAAGGACCTCCAGCGCTGGGCCGGGCTCACCCGGATGCGTGAGGTCTTCGACCGGCTGAGGCCGCAACTCCTCACCCTCCGGGACGAGAACGGCGTCGAACTCTTCGACCTCCCCGACGCCCCGCGCCCCGACCCGGGCCTCCCCGCCCCGCCGCGCTTCCTGCCCGAGTTCGACAACGTCCTTCTCGGCCACGCCGACCGCACCCGTATCGTCCCGGCCGAATTCAGCGGGCGCAACGGCAAGGGGAACCAGGCGTACGGGACCGTGCTCGTCGACGGTTTCCTCGCCGCGATCTGGCGGCTCGGCCGTGCAGACGACACCGCGACCGCCACCGTCCAGCCGCTGGGCCGGCTCGGCCGCGCGGACCGGGAAGCCGTCGCCGAGGAGGCCGTACGGCTGCTGACCGTCATGACGGACGCGGCCGCGCACGACGTCCGCTTCGCCGACTTCGTGGACTTCGGTGACTCCGGGGGGTGAACCCGCCTCGGGTACCGGCGGGGTCCTGGGGCAGGAGGGGCTGGTTGAATCGGGTGAGGCGACCGGTTCGGGTCCACAACGAGGAGGACACATGTCGGCAACCAGCGCGACCGGGACGTTCCGGGCCGCCCGGGACTTCCTGCTCCAGCACCGCGAGGACTGGGCGACCGCTTACGAAGGATTCCGTTGGCCCCGGGCCGACCGCTTCAACTGGGCACTCGACTGGTTCGACGTGATCGCCGAGGGCAACGACCGCACCGCCCTGCACATCGTGGAGGAGGACGGCCGCCGCAGCGAGACCTCCTTCGCCCGGATGTCGGCCCGCTCCAACCAGGCGGCCAACTGGCTCGCCGCCCAGGGGGTGCGCGAAGGCGACCGCATCCTCGTCATGCTCGGCAACCAGGTCGAGTTGTGGGAGACCGCCCTCGCCGCGATGAAGCTGCGCGCCGTGGTCATCCCCGCGACCCCGCTGCTCGGGCCGCTCGACCTCCG
The DNA here is from genome assembly GCF_042957125.1 of Streptomyces sp. NPDC008125. Lineage (NCBI taxonomy): Bacteria > Bacillati > Actinomycetota > Actinomycetes > Kitasatosporales > Streptomycetaceae > Streptomyces > Streptomyces sp. NPDC008125. The sequence goes on along the minus strand of NZ_JBIBHR010000001.1, from coordinate 51,055 downwards.
CGACCGGGTCGACCGGGGCCGGGTCCGCCATGTGATCGTGCGGGCCGAGGACACCGGCAAGTTCGACGACGTGCCCGGCTCCTACACGCGCATGGCGGTCCGCGGTGCGGGCGACGGCGCCCGGTTCCCGGAAGGCTGGCTCCCCTACGCGGGAGCCGAGGAGCACTCCGAGGCGTACGTACCCGACCGGGAGACGCTCCCCGACGAGCCGCTCATGCTGTACTTCACCTCCGGCACGACCGCCAGTCCCAAGCTGGTGGAGCACACCCATGTCTCCTACCCCGTCGGCCACTTGGCGACGATGTACTGGATCGGGCTGCGCCCCGGAGACGTCCACCTGAACATCTCCTCGCCCGGCTGGGCCAAGCACGCCTGGTCCAACCTGTTCGCACCCTGGAACGCCGAGGCGACCGTCTTCATCTTCAACTACCAGCGTTTCGACGCGAGTCGGCTGATGGCCGAGATGGACCGGTCGGGCATCACCAGCTTCTGCGCCCCGCCGACCGTCTGGCGCATGCTCATCCAGGCCGACCTCACCCAGCTCGCCCACCCGCCGCGTGAGGTCGTCGCCGCGGGTGAACCGCTCAATCCCGAGGTCATCGAGACCGTGCGGCGGGCGTGGGGCGTGACCGTCCGGGACGGCTTCGGCCAGACCGAGACCGCCGTCCAGGTCGCCAACTCGCCCGGACAGCAGGTGAAAGTCGGCTCGATGGGCCGCCCCACCCCCGGCTACAAGGTCGAGCTGCTCGACCCGGTCACCGGTGAGCCCGGGGTCACCGAGGGGGAGATCTCCCTCGATCTCTCCGCAGCCCCGGTCGGGCTGATGACCGGCTACCACGGGGACCCGGAACGCACGGCCGAGGCGATGGCGGGCGGCTACTACCGCACCGGTGACATCGGCTCGCGCGACGAGGACGGGTACATCACCTACATCGGACGCTCCGACGACGTCTTCAAATCCTCCGACTACAAGATCTCCCCCTTCGAGCTGGAGAGCGCCCTCCTGGAGCACGAGGCGGTCGCCGAGGCCGCGGTCGTGCCGGCCCCCGATCCGGTACGGCTGTCGGTACCGAAGGCGTACGTCGTGCTCGCCGAGGGCTGGGAGCCCGGGCCGGATACCGCGAAGGTGCTGTTCGAGCACTCCCGGGCCGTCCTCGCCCCGTACAAGCGCCTGCGCAGGCTGGAGTTCGCGGAGCTGCCGAAGACCATCTCCGGCAAGATCCGCCGGGTCGAACTGCGCGAGCGGACCGCTCGCGCGGCCGGTACGGAGTACGCCGAGGGCGACCTGCGGTGACCAGGGCCGCGACCGGCACACCCTGCCGGTCGCGGCTGGTGGTGCCGCCGGATCCTCAGGCGGCCTCGACCATGTCCGGCACCGGCCCCCGGCTCGCCGCCGCCCATTCGACGAGCAGGACTTCGTACGCCTCGCAGGACCAGTCGCGTCCGGCGCGGGAGTCCACGAGGGCACGGATGGCGTCGTTGGTCTCGGCGGCGGAGGGGCTCGCGGGGTGCTCGCCGCCGGGCGCGGCGCCTGCCGGGCTCGTGTGATCGGCCGGGCTCGTGGGATCGGTCGGTCGAGGGGTGCCGGAGGACGGGTGACGAGAGGTCAAGGCCATGCGTACACGCTAGCGTTCGCCACTGACAGCGTCGGCCCGAGGGGCGCGGACCGGTCCCCGGGAGGGGGGCGGCGCGACCGTCGTCAGGGTGACGGGCCGGGGCAGCGCGATCCTGGCCGGTTCGCGGCGCATGCAGACCCGTGGGCGTCGGTCCAGGCCGTTTCCGACCTCCTCGGCCCTGATCCGCCGGAGTCCTTCGGTGAGTTGGTCCTCGCGCAGCACGGTGAACCCGATGCGCGCGTAGTACGGCGCGTTCCACGGGACGTCGGAGAAGGTCGTCAGGGTGAGCGCGGTGAGCCCCTGTCCCTCCGCCCACACGGCCACGTGATCGATGAGCGCCCGGCCGATGCCCAGCCTGGCCGCGGACGGATCGACCGACACCTGTTCGATGTGGGCGGCGCCGTCCACCGGGTCCGCGATCAGATAGCCGACGGGTCTCTCGTCCGCGGGGCCGTGGGGACGGGCAGCCACCCAGCAGCGTCCGGCGGCCCGGTAACTCTCCAGCAGTTCGAGGGCGGGCGGTTCGTCGTCGGCGACGTCAGCCATTCCGAGGGCTCTGAACGGTTCCCCTGCGGCGCGCTCGATGTCCTGGAGGCGGCGGAGATCGGAGCGTCTGGCGGAGCGGATGCGCATACGGCCAGTATGGCGAGCGTCGGCCCGCCGGGGTATCGGGACTCCGGAAGTCGGTTCCGGCCGCACCCGACGGCGCCCGTGCCGGGCCCCTTACGCGCCCGTGCCGCCCCTTACGCGCCCGTGCCCAGCAGATCCTCTGCGGCGCCGTTGACCGGCTGCGGAGTGCCGGTGAGGTCCATGGAGAACAGCGGCATCGCCACCAGGTCCGCGCGCCGGACGGCCGCCTCCTCGTATCCCGCGAGCGAGAAGAAGATCCCGGAGACCGACGCGCTCAGCGCGTTCAGCCAGAGGCACTCGATCTCGCGCACCCCGGTCGGGCAGGTCGAGGTCTCGACCTGCGCGAGTGCCCCGTCCGCCCGCAGGTCGACGCGTGAGGCGGGTCGTTCGAGCGGCTGGACGACCCGTTGGAAGCCGAGCCAGCCGAGGTACTGCCCGGCCGCCGTCACCGCGTCCCGCGCGGTGCGGACCGGGGCGGGCCGGAAGGGCGGGCGCGGAGGGGGCGCGGTGCGCGGCAGCGGGATGTGCGCGGGTGGCCCGGCGCCGGCTTCCGGTTCCGCGTGGGGGCCGCCGGCCGCGCCGGGGTCCGTCCCGGTTTCCGGTTCGGAGGCGGTGGGGGGCTCCGTACGGACCGGGACACGCAGGACCGTGCCGCAGGCGCAGCCCAGTTCCGGCTGCGGCCACTGGTCGTCGCGCCCGCAGGCGGCGCAGCGGGCGGTGATCCAGCAGTCCGCCCAGACGCGCCGGGTGATCACGGCGGCGGGTGCCCCGCGCACGGTTCGCAGGGCGGTGGGGGCGCCGCAGGGACACGAGTAGACCGGGATCACGAACGCGTGGTCACGCAGACAGGCGGGGCAGCGCACGTGCGCAGGTTCCACAGCGTCTCCTTCCGCCGACGCCCGGGTACCGACGCGGCGTTCTGTGGGGGAGTGGGTGAGCGGGGCAGGGGTGGGCGCAGGGCGGGGGCCCGGACCGTCCTGCTTGCCGCCCGGCGTCCGCCTCCGCACATCGTCCTCCAGAGAGCGGTCCCGGGTAAGGCGTTTGGCACGGATTTCGGCCGATCCGGGCCGGCGGAGCCGTTTTCGGGCCGCGTTACAGTCGGGGCCGAGCCGGCCCGCACGCCGGCCGGAATCCCTGGGGAGGCACCGTGCGTCTGAGGGTGGAATTCACCACCGAACCCTTCGATCTCGACGAGGCCCCGGCGCACGCGGTGGTGGCACGCGAGGTCATCGGTGCGGCCCCGTTGGACGCGGTGGACGTCGGTCCCTTCGGCAACACGGCGGAGGGCGGTGCGGACGTGGTGCTGGCGGCCGTGGACACGCTGCTCCGGCGCACCCTCGCGGCCGGGGCCACCCGGATCTCGTTCCAGGTCAACGTGATCGGCGAGGGGGAGGAGCGGTGAGTGCCGACCCCGCCCCGGAGCGCCCCGCCCCGGAGCGCCCCGCCCCGGACCGTCCAGCCGAGGACCGTCCAGCCGAGGACCGCGTCGCTCCGCGTCCTCCCGCCCCCGAGCGCCTCGCCCCCGACCACCCCCTGGTCGCTGCCGTGAAACCGCTGGCGGACGCGATGGGCGCCGAACTGCTGGACGTCGGGCGGGCGCGGCCGGACGACGTGGTGCTCGCGTGGGAGGGCCGGGACGTCCTGGCCGTACGGCTGCCGCAGCTCTCGGAATCCCTGGACCACATCCTCTCCGCGATGGAGCGGACGTACGGCGGGCCGCTGGCCGGACTGGACCGCCGGGCCAAGCAGACCGTGGTCCGCACCCTGGAGGCCCGGGGCGCGTTCGCCGTACGGCACGGGGTGGAGACGGTGGCGAGCGCCCTCGGGGTCAGCCGCTTCACCGTGTACAACTACCTCAACCGCGAGAAGGGAGCCTGAGGGCCGGAGGGAGCTGCTCACGGCACGCGAAGGCCGCACCCCGACGCCGACAGGCCAATTTCAACAAACTGTTGACGAGAAGTCGGAAGGGGGCGTTAGCTGTTCGCAGCCCGCACGGCGCCCAGCACGCAACAGCGACGAACAGCGCGGAGGCTCCGTGACGTCGAGTTCCTCATCGGGCCTGGCCCGGTTCAACGCCCTGGCGCACGACGAAGTCGCCGACGTACTGCACGCGATCTGCTCCAGCGGTGCCTGGGGCGCCGCCCTTCTCGCGCGGCACCCCTTCGCCACCGCGGACGACCTGCTCACCGCGAGCGACGCGGCCACCGCCGCGCTGTCCGCGGACGACCTGGCCGAGGCGATGGCCGGTCATCCGCCGATCGGGCGGCCCGCGCCCGGCGATCCCGTCTCCGGGCGGGAACAGCGGGGGATGGCGGGCGCCTCCGACGCCCTCCGGGCCGAGATGCTCGAACTGAACCTGGCCTACCAGGAGCGCTTCGGTCATGTCTTTCTGATCTGCGCCACGGGGGCGACCGCGGAACAGATGCGCGACGCGCTGCGGACCCGTACGGGGAACACGCCCGACCGGGAGAGCGCGATCGTGCGCACCGAGCTGGGCAAGATCAACCGTATCCGGCTGACCCGCCTCCTGACCGAAGGGGAGTGACGGTCCTGAGTACCGACACCACCACCGCCACGGTGTCCACGCACGTCCTGGACACCAGCCTCGGCCGTCCCGCGGCCTCCGTCCCCGTCCGCCTGGCCACCCGCTCCGACGCCACCGCCGGGTGGACGCCGCTCGGCGGCTCGGTGACGGACGCGGACGGCCGCTGCGCGGATCTGCCCGCCCTGCCCGAGGGGGCGGTCCAGGTGCGGCTCGACTTCGACACCGAGGCGTACTTCGCCCCGGGGGCGGAGGGCCCGGCCGCTCCGCCCGCCGAGGGCGAAACGTTCTTTCCGGAGGTGGCGATCACCTTCGCCGTCCGCCCCGGCGAGCACCACCATGTACCCCTGCTGCTCAGCCCGTTCGGCTACTCCGTCTACCGGGGCAGCTGAGGGCCCTCCAGCCCGCGGTCACCCCGTCGCCGACGTGAACACCCCCGCGGCGGGGCGGCTCGCCGTACCCGTACGCATCCCGCCCGAACCACGCCCTGTCCGTACGCCCCCGGGCCCGCACCCCTGACGGCGCCGCTTCCGCTTCCCGCAGAAAGGTCCGGCACCCATGACCACCTCCGCCCAGCAGCCCCCCGAGGCCACCGCCCCCCGGCCGCGCACCGTGGTGCTCGGCCAGAACCAGTACGGCAAGGCCGAGAACCGGGTCGTCAAGATCGTGCGCGAGGGCACCACCCACCACATCAAGGACCTGAACGTCTCGGTCTCCCTCTCCGGCGACCTGGACGAGGTCCACATCTCCGGCGACAACGCCCACGTCCTGCCGACCGACACCATGAAGAACACGGTGTACGCGTTCGCCAAGGAGCACGGCATCGACTCCGCCGAGCAGTTCGGCATCCACCTCGCCCGGCACTTCGTCCGCTCCCAGCCCGCGATCGCCCGGGCGCGCGTGCGCATCGAGGAGTACGCCTGGGAACGCATCGAGGACCCCGGTGCCATCGGCCCGGACACCCCGCGCCACTCCTTCGTACGGAAGGGGCAGGAGGTCCGCACCACGCAGATCCGCTACGACGGCGAGCGCTGGGAGGTGATCTCCGGCGTGAAGGACCTCACCGTCCTGAACTCCACCGACTCCGAGTTCTGGGGCTACGCGAAGGACCGGTACACCACCCTCAAGGAGGCGTACGACCGCATCCTCGCCACCGACGTCTCGGCCCGGTGGCGGTACAACTGGGCGGAAGAAGCAGAGGAGATGCCCCGCTGGGAGGAGTCCTGGGAGCAGGCCCGCGCCCATCTGCTCCGGGCGTTCGCCGAGACCTACTCCCTCTCCCTCCAGCAGACGCTCCATCAGATGGGCACCCGGGTCATCGAAAACCGCGCCGAGATCGACGAGATCCGCTTCTCGCTGCCGAACAAGCACCACTTCCTGGTCGACCTGGAGCCGTTCGGACTCGACAACGCCTCCGGGGACGGTGCCGTCTACCTTGCCGCCGACCGCCCCTACGGACTGATCGAGGCCACCGTCCTGCGCGAAGGCGCCGAGCAGTCGATCCCGGCGGACCTCACCAACCTCTGAGCAGTGGCGGATGTGCCGAGCAACACCAGTTGCCCGCACCAGACTTACCTAAGGAAGCACGATGACCGATCCGGCAGGGGCCCAGCGCCTCGTCATCGAGAACTGCGCGGTCGCCACCATCGACGCGCACGACACCGAGTACGCCGACGGCCATGTCGTCGTCGCGGGCGACCGCATCGAGTCCGTCGGTGCGGGCCGCGCCCCCGAGGGGCTGGCGAACGTGGCCCGCCGTATCGACGGCACCGGTCACCTGGTCACCCCCGGGCTCGTCAACACCCACCACCACTTCTACCAGTGGATCACCCGGGGCCTGGCCACCGACCACAATCTCTTCGACTGGCTCGTCGCGCTCTACCCGACGTGGGCCCGCATCGACGAACCCATGGTCCGCGCGGCGGCGCAGGGTTCACTGGCGATGATGGCGCGCGGCGGCGTCACCACCGCGACGGACCACCACTACGTCTTTCCCCGTGGCTCCGGCGACCTGGCCGGGGCGATCATCGGCGCCGCCCGGGACATGGGCGTCAGGTTCACGCTCGCCCGCGGCTCCATGGACCGCGGTCAGAAGGACGGCGGACTCCCGCCGGACTTCGCGGTGGAGACCCTCGACGGCGCGCTCGAAGCCACCGCCGCCACGGTCGACGCCCACCACGACCCGTCGTTCGGCGCGATGACGCAAGTGGCCGTCGCGCCCTGTTCCCCCTTCTCGGTGTCCACCGAACTGATGCGGCAGGGAGCGGAGTTGGCTCGTGCCAAGGGGGTGCGGCTGCACACCCACGGCTCGGAGACCGTGGAGGAGGAGCAGTTCTGCAAGGAGCTGTTCGGGATGGGACCGACGGACTACTTCGAGTCCACCGGCTGGCTCGGCGACGACGTGTGGATGGCCCACTGCGTCCACATGAACGACTCCGACATCGCCGCGTTCGCGCGTACCGGCACGGGCGTCGCGCACTGCCCCTCCTCCAACGCCCGTCTCGCCGCCGGGATCGCCCGGGTGCCGGACATGCTCGCGGCCGGCGTCCCGGTCGGCCTCGGCGTCGACGGCACCGCCTCGAACGAGTCCGGCGAACTCCACACCGAACTCCGCAACGCCGTCCTCGTCAATCGTCTCGGGCCGCACCGGGAACGGGCGCTGACGGCACGTCAGTCGTTGCGGCTCGGTACGTACGGCGGGGCACGGGTGCTCGGCCGTGCCGACCAGATCGGTTCCCTCGAAGCCGGGAAGCTCGCCGACCTCGTGCTCTGGCGGATGGACACCCTCGCCCACGCCTCCATCGCCGACCCGGTCGCGGCGCTCGTCCTCGGAGCGGCGGCGCCCGTCACCCTGTCGCTCGTCGGCGGCAGGCCGGTCGTGGAGAACGGCCGCCTGACGACCGTGGACGAGGACGCCGTCGCCGTCGCCACCCGCGACGAGGCCAGGCGCCTCGCACGACTCGTCGCAAGGGGCTGACCTCCCTCGCGCGCCCCCGTCCGGCCGGGCCCGACTCCCGGCCGGACGGGCGGCTGACGCGGCGTCAGCCGATGTGGTAACTGTCCCCGTACACCTTCCAGTCGAGCGGCGGGTTCAGGCCGAGGTTGCCGTTCCGCAGGAAGACCCGCTGCGCCGTGTCCACCCGGCTGGTGTCGGAGTGGGCCTCCTCCTGCCGCATGGCCCACACGCGGGCGTCGAGGTAGGCGGTCAGGTAGACCGTCTCGTCGCCACCCTTCGACGGCGGCTGGGCCGAGGCGAGCGCTCTCCTGCGGATGGCGCCGAAGCTCGCGCTGTCGTCACCCTCGCCGTGCATGACGAGCGCGTCGTAGTACGCGAACTGGCCGAGCGCGCCGAGCCCGTCGGCCTTGGCCTGCTTCACGGCCGGGTCGAAGTACACCCGGTCGCGTTCGTCGTCCTGCGCCTCGCGGAAGACCGGGTCGTTCAGCGCTGCCTTCTCCCAGGCGGCGGTGAACCGGGAGCCGAGACCCTCGTGCGAGTCGGTGCCGTCGACCTCGCGCAGCGCGGGCAGGAACGGCGCGAGGAGGTTGCCCGGGGCGCGCTCGGTGTAGAGCTCCACCACCCCCAGCATGTCGCCGGTGCCGGAGCAGAAGCCGACGATCCCGCCGGTGTAGCCACGGCCGTCGCCGATGTCCTCGATGTACTTGTACTGATCCCGCCACTCCAGGGACGAGTTCTCCGCGCTGGAGACCAGCTGCATGGCGATCTCCTTCTTCGCCGGATCGTCCAGCCCCACCGCGGCGGCCGCCCCGACCGGCCGGAATGCTTCGTGACGCATCGCCACCTCCTGGGTCGGAGAGTCTGCCAGGGCGGTGGCCGGGGCGACGGTGAGGGCGAGTCCGAGGGCGGTGGCGACGGCCACCGAAGGGAGTGCGGTACGGCGGCCGGTGGCCGCGCGACGGGCCCGGGCGGCCGGACCGGGGGAGGCGTCGCGGCTGCGGAACGCGGCATCGGCCTGGGGGTGAGGCACCTGTCCTCCAACGAAAGACGCGTTGATCGTTTGCTCTGTCCGCGCTTCCTATCAGGCATGTCGCACCTCACCGGCGTCCCGTTCCGGACGGAGCGCCATGTCACCCGCCCGGGTCAGGGCGGCCGGTCACCGGACAGGGCGCGGCGATCGCCATCAGGCTCGCGCCCCTGCCGGACGACGGCGGCCCGGCCGGTAAGTTCTTCGAGGACGCCGGCGAAGTCCCCTGGTGACGTCCACGGCGCCCGTCAGCGCTGCAGACGCCCGGCGCACCGAGGCGGTCCGGGCCGGTTCAGCCGTCGATCCGGAAGCTCTCCCCGTACACCTTCCAGCGCAGCGGGGTCTCCAGCTGGAGCTTGCCCTCGGTCACGAACCGGCGCTGGGCGGTCTCTATCCGACTGGTGTCGGTGTGCGAGGGCTCCTTGGCGATGGCGGCCACCCGGGCGTCGAGGAAGGCGTTGAGGTAGGTCTCCTCGTCGCCGCCCTCGGCCGGGGTGTCGGCGGCGGCGCGGGCCTGGCGGCGGATGGAGGAGAAGCCGACCGTGCCCTCGGTGTCGCCGGCGCCGTGCATGACGTACGCGTCGTAGTAGATGAACTGGCCCAGGGCGCTGAGCCCGTCCTTCTCGGCCCGGTCGACCGCCGGGTCGAAGTACGCCTCGTCCAGCACCTCGTCCTGCGCGGCGCGGAAGGCGGAGTCCTTCGCCGACGTGGCCCACGCCTCGGTGAACGGCGCGCCGAGACCGGCGTGCGAGGGGGTTCCGTCGACCGCCCGCAGGGCCGGGACGAACCGGGCGAGGGCGTTGCCGGGGCGGGCCCCGGTGTACCGCTCCACCACGTCGAGCATGTCGCCGGTGCCGGAGCAGAACCCGATGATGCCGCCGGTGTAACCGCGGCCGTCGTGGATGTCCTCGATGTACTTGTACTGGTCCTGCCAGTCCAGTGTGGAGTTCTCCGCGCTGGAGACGAGCTCCATGGCGATCCGCTTCTTCGCCGGGTCGTCGAGCCCCTTCTCGGGTTTCTCGTCCGCACCGGAGCAGGCGGTCAGCAGGGCGGTGGCCAGCAGGGCGACGGAGAGGGTCGCGAGTGAGCGGTGGGCGGCGGGCCGGGCGGTGCGGTTCACCCCGTAAGCCTGCCAGGCCGGGGTGCGGGCATGTCACGCCGCCCACCGGCTGTAGCGTCAGGGGTATGGAAGATCAGTCTGTTGTGGATGTCGGCGATGTGCGGCTGGCGTACCGGACGTGGGGCGACCCCTTCGGCTCGCCGGTCGTCCTCCTGCACGGTCTCGGCGGTTCGTCCGCCGACTGGGAGGCGACCGGCTCCCTGCTCGGCGCCGAGTGGCGGGTGTACGCCCTCGATCTGCGCGGGCACGGTGAGAGCGACTGGCCGGACGAGTACGCGTTCGAGCAGATGCGGGACGACGTGGTCGGCTTCCTCGACGAGTGCGAGCTCGACCGGGTCGGCCTGGTGGGCCACGGCATGGGCGGCTCGGTCGCCCTGCTGCTGGCGGAGGAGCACGCCGACCGGGTGGAACGGCTCGTCCTGGTGGAGACCCCCGCGCCCTTCCCCGGCGACCCGGGACCGGCCGGGCGGGCCGAGGGACCGATCGACTACGACGAGAACGCCGTACCCGAGGTCCACGCACAGCTGGCCGAGCCCGACCCGGAGTGGGCGGAGGCGCTGGGCGAGATCGTCGCACCCACGATGATCATCGCCGGCGGGCCCGAGAGCTCCCTGCCGCAGGCACTCCTGCCGGAGGTGGCGTCGCGCATCCCCGACTGCCGTCTGATCACCGTGCCCGGCGGGCACCGGATGCACGAGACCCGCGCCGACCAGGTCGCGCAGCAGATCAGCGAGTTCTTCACCAGCTGACCCGGCGGCCGGCGTCCCGCACGGTGGCCCGACGCGAGAGGGAGGCCCGGCGAACCCGCCGGGCCTCCCTCCGCTCACGTGGTGCGGCCGTCAGTCGGCACCGAACTCCATGGCGGCGCTGTCGAGCAGCTTGTCGCCGCCCGGGGCCTCGCCGCGCGAGGCGATCTCCTGGGCGTTGCCCTCGGGCATCGCGCCGATCAGCGGCGTCGACGTGGCCTGCGCGCCGATCAACGCCTGGTGGGAGCTGCCGACCATGCCGATGGCGGCGTACTGCTCCAGCTTGGCGCGGGAGTCGGCGATGTCGAGGTTGCGCATGGTCAGCTGACCGATGCGGTCCACCGGCCCGAAGGCCGAGTCCTCGGTGCGCTCCATGGAGAGCTTGTCCGGGTGGTAGCTGAACGCCGGTCCGGAGGTGTTCAGGACCGAGTAGTCCTCACCGCGCCGCAGCCGCAGGGTCACCTCGCCGGTGACGGCCATGCCGACCCACCGCTGGAGGGACTCGCGGATCATCAGCGCCTGCGGGTCCAGCCAGCGGCCCTCGTACATCAGGCGGCCGAGGCGGCGGCCCTCGTTGTGGTAGGTGGCGAGGGTGTCCTCGTTGTGGATCGCGTTGACCAGGCGCTCGTAGCACGCGTGGAGCAGGGCCATGCCCGGCGCCTCGTAGATGCCGCGGCTCTTGGCCTCGATGATCCGGTTCTCGATCTGGTCGGACATGCCCAGGCCGTGCCGGCCGCCGATGGCGTTGGCCTCCAGCACCAGGTCGACGGCGGAGGCGAACTCCTTGCCGTTGATGGTCACCGGGCGGCCCTGCTCGAAGCCGACGGTGACGTCCTCGGTCTCGATCTCGACGGACGGGTCCCAGAACCGCACGCCCATGATCGGGTCGACGCTCTCCAGGCCGGTGTCGAGGTGCTCGAGGGTCTTGGCCTCGTGCGTGGCGCCCCAGATGTTGGCGTCGGTGGAGTACGCCTTCTCCGTGCTGTCCCGGTAGGGCAGTCCGTGGGCGAGCAGCCACTCGGACATCTCCTTGCGACCACCGAGCTCGGTGACGAAGTCGGCGTCCAGCCAGGGCTTGTAGATGCGCAGCGACGGGTTGGCCAGCAGGCCGTAGCGGTAGAACCGCTCGATGTCGTTGCCCTTGAAGGTGGAGCCGTCGCCCCAGATCTGGACGTCGTCCTCCAGCATGGCGCGCACGAGCATGGTGCCCGTGACCGCCCGGCCGAGCGGGGTGGTGTTGAAGTACGCGCGCCCGCCGGAACGGATGTGGAAGGCCCCGCAGGTCAGCGCGGCGAGCCCTTCCTCGACGAGGGCGGCCCGGCAGTCGACCAGCCGGGCGATCTCCGCCCCGTAGGCGTGGGCGCGTCCGGGCACGGAGGCGATGTCGGGTTCGTCGTACTGGCCGATGTCGGCGGTGTACGTGCACGGCGCCGCGCCCTTGTCGCGCATCCACGCGACCGCGACGGAGGTGTCGAGACCGCCCGAGAAGGCGATGCCGACGCGTTCCCCGACGGGCAGAGAGGTCATTACCTTAGACATAGGAAAAGTATGCACTTCGATGCATGTTCATGCAACCCGGTCGGTCGAGTCGTGGCTCACTCGGTGCACTCGATGGAGTCACGGCGAGCAAGGCGTCACCAAAAACTCCTTGGAGTGACCATCTCATCACGCAAGGTTACCGGTGTCGGCCGGGGGTAGGTCTCGCGTCGCCCCCGGGTGTCCCCTCGGCTCCCGCCGACGGGGTGAGGCGCCAGGGGGCGGAAGTGGAAGCCACCTCGTACCCGCCTCTTCGGGGCGGGAGATCCAGGGAGACCGCTCATGGCAGTACGGAAGACCGCCCCGACCCTGCTGGCCGCAGCGACGCTCGTCGCCGGCTCGCTTCTCGGGCTGACGGGACCGGCGTCGGCCTCCGCCCAGTCGGGCGAAGCCGTCCTCGCGGCGAAGGCGCTCGCGGGGGCCCGGCAGCACGCGGTGGAGTCGCCCGCCGTCGTGAAGTCCGCCGCCGCTGCGCTGTCCTGTTCCTACACCTACGTGTGCGGGCAGGGCTCCAACGGCAACAGCTTCGCCTACACCAAGTGCAACACCCTCTACCAGCTCCCCAACCTCACCGGCAGCGGCCCTCTCGTCAACAACCAGACCCCCGGCACCGTCGCCTACTTCTACGACAAGAACCAGAACTACCTCTTCTCCTCCACCGCCTATCAGTCGACGACGGTCAACTGGACTCCGGTCTGGTACGCCATCGCCTGCTGACGGGCCGCCCGGTGATCGCGGCGGGGTGCCCGTACGGCTCCGGGGCCGGTGGTCCGGGCGCTCCGCCGCGTCCGCCCGATCGTCAAGGCGGAATCCGGGGTTCCGTAACCACATCGGCGTGGCCCGGTGCAAGCCGGGGCGGTGCACATCCGAACATTGCGGAACGTTCCGCGCACCCCCCTTGTGAGCCGCCCGTACGTCGTGCCATACAGGTCTGGACCAATGCCCCGGACGAAAGGCGGCAGCGCCGTGCACCTTCCCCCCACGCGTGTCGTGTCGACCTGTTCCGCCGTACTCCTCCTCGCACTGCTCACCGGTTGCGGCGGCTCCGCCGCCGCAACCGACACCAAGGCGCCCACCACCCCGCAGGACGTGACCGCCCAGGTGAGCAGCTCCACCTCCGTGCACGTCATGTGGGAGCCGTCCACCGACGACAAGGCGGTCACCGGATACGAGGTCTACCGCGACGGCACCCCGGTGAAGACCGTTCCCGCGGCCAAGCACATGATCGACGTCGACGGGCTCACCGCCTCCACCGCCTACACCTTCACCGTCCGGGCCCGGGACGCGGCCGGCAACCTCTCCGCCGCCGGCCCCGGAGTACCGGCCACCACCCAGCCCACCCCGCCCGACGACCGGGCGGCGCCGACCGTCCCGGCAGCACTGCGTGCCACCGCCGTGGGCACCGACAGCGCGACCCTCGCCTGGAAGGCCTCCACGGACGACATCCGCGTCTCCTCCTACGACGTCTACCAGGAGGACTCCCGCATCCACAGCGTCTCCGGCACCGTGACCAGCGCCCGCCTCACCGGCCTGCGCCCCGGAACCGTCTACACCTTCACGGTCCGCGCCCGCGACACCTCGGACAAGTCCTCCGGCGACAGCCGTTCCATCGACGTCACCACCGACTCGGCCCCCGGCGCCCCCGCGAGCACCGCCCCCACCGGTCTGCGCACGGCGACGAAGGGCGGGCCCGGCGACTACGTCGTCGCACTCTCCTGGGACCAGCCGAAGGCGGGCGGGGAGATCCCCGCGTACGAGCTGTACCTCGACGGGAAGTTCACCACGACCGTCGTCTGGGGCGGTACGCCCCCGAAGGGCCGCGCCACCTACGAGCTGACGCTCACCGAACCGAAGGGAACCCGGCACTCCGTCAAGATCCGGGCCAAGCTCCCCGACGGCACGTGGGGCGACTTCTCGGCGCAGCGCACCCTCGTCCTCGGCGGCTGACGGGCGGGCCGACTCCGGCTGCGGCACCCGGCGGCGCGGACGCGCGGGAGCGCCCGCCCTGTGGTCCATTGATCCCTGGGGCATGTCCGCGCGAGCCCGGCACTCCGCGACGCCCCGCCGGGCGCACGGCGGGGACCGGCACGGACACGACCCGGAACCTCGGACGCGAGTACGCGAGTACATGAGGAACAGGGGTGTGCACCATGGACCTGAGCACCCGGGTCGACGCGCTGATGGACGGTCTGACCGCAGACGTTGAACGGTTGACGGCCATGGAGTCCATCGCCTTCCCCGGCTTCCCGCCCGGCCCCGTCCTGGAGGCCCACGACCTTCTGGTGGAACTGCTGCGAGGAGCCGGCGTCACACGGATCGACCGCCTCGACCTCCCCGACACCGCCCCGGTCATCGTGGCCGAGGTTCCGCCGCCCACCCCCGACGCGCCCACCGTCCTCCTCTACGGCCACTACGACGTCCAGCCGCCCGGCGACCCCGGCCTCTGGCGGTCGCCGCCCTTCGAGCCCACCCCCCTCGACGGCGGAACCGGCCTCAGAGGCCGGGGCGTCGCCGACGACAAGGCGAACGTCATCGTCCACCTCGGCGTGCTGCGGGCCTTCGGCGGCGTTCCCCCGGTCGGGCTGAAGATCGTCCTGGAGGGGCAGGAGGAGTACGGCAGCGCCTTCGACGAGTACCCGCCCACCGACCCGGACCGCTTCGCCTGCGACGCCATGGTCATCGCCGACCTCGGCAACATCCGCCCCGGCAGCCCCACCCTCACCACGGGACTGCGGGGCGCGGCGGAGGTCGTGGTCGAAGTCCGCACCCTCGCCGAGCCCGGGCACAGCGGCGAGTTCGGCGGAGCCGCCCCCGACGCCCTGCTGGCACTGCTCGCGGCGCTCTCCACCCTGCACGACGTGCACGGCGACGTGGCGGTGGAGGGTCTGCGGCGCGAGAAGTGGACCGGCACCACCTTCACCGAGGAGGAGTTCCGCTCGCTGGCCGGGGTGCTGGACGGGGTGCCGCTGACCGGATCCGGCAGCCTCGGCGAACGGCTCTGGAGCGGACCGGCCCTCACCGTCATCGGGATCGACGCCCCGGGCGTCGACCACGCGGCCTCGGCCGTCGTGCCCTACGCGCGCGCCAAGCTGAACCTCCGGTTCCACCCGCTGCAGGACCCGCGAGAGGCACGCGGGCTCCTCGTCACCCACCTGGAGGCACTCCGCCCGTTCGGTATCGCGCTGACCGTCACCGCCGGAGACACCGGCCCCGGCTTCGAGGCCCGCACCGACGGCCCGGCCTACCGCGCGGCCCTCACCGCCCTGCGCGAAGGGTGGGGCGAGGAGCCCGCGTACATCGCCGGCGGCGGCTCCATCCCCCTGGTGAACGGGCTGGCCGGAGTCGCGCCCGGTGCGGAGGTGCTGCTTTTCGGAGCCCAGGACAGCATGTGCAACCTGCATGCCCCGAACGAACGCGTCCTCCTCTCCGAGCTCAGGTCGGCGGTGATCGCCGAGGCCGCCTTCCTGCGGGAGTTCGCGGCCGGCCACCGGGTCGGAGGCGCGGCGTGAGCACCCAGGTGACGGGCGACGGTGCCACTCCCGGCGAGGATCACCCGGAGAAGCGGAAGTTCACCTTCCCGAGCGCGCTGACGATCCTCGCCCTGGTGACCCTCGCCGTCTGGGCCGTCGCCTTCCTCATCCCCTCGGGGGCGTACGACCGCGACGCCGAAGGCGCCCCCGTCCAGGGCACCTACCACCGGGTCCCCTCCGACCAGAGCTTCCTGGACCGGCTCGACGACCTCTTCCTCTCGCCCGTCAACGGCCTCTACGGAATCCAGGACACGAAGACCGGCCGGGTCGGGCCCGATCTGACCGGCGAGCTGTACGGCAGTGCGGGCGTCTTCCTCTTCGTCATCGCGATCGGCGCGTTCATCACCGTCGTCTTCGCCACCGGGGCCCTCGACCGGGGCATCGGCCGCCTCGCCCACCGGCTGCGCGAGCGCGGCGCGCTGCTCATCGCCGGCGTCATGGTGGTCTTCTCGCTGCTCGGCACGGTGGAGGGCTTCGCCGAGGAGACCCTCGGCTTCTACGGACTGATCGTCCCGCTGATGCTCGCACTCGGCTACGACCGCATGGTCGCGACCGGCACGATCATCCTCGGCGCCGGCATCGGCGTGCTCTGCTCCACCGTCAACCCGTTCGCCACCGGCGTCGCCTCGTCCGCCGCCGACATCTCCCTCGGCGACGGCATCGTGCTGCGCGGCGTCATGTGGATCGTCCTGACGGCCGTGACCATCGCCTACGTCGTCCGGTACGCCTCCCGGGTCCGCAGGAACCCCGCACGCTCCCTCTCCGGCTTCCTGCCCGGCGACCGCGAGCAGTCGGCGGCGGAGACCGATGAACCACCTCCGCTGACCCCGCTGCACCAGATCGTCCTGGTCCTGGTCGGACTCACCTTCGCCTTCATGATCTTCTCCGTGGTGCCGTGGTCCAGCGCCATCAGCGGGGACGCCGACGCCACTGCGTACGGCTTCGAGCTCGGCTGGTCCTTCCCGCAGCTGGCCGCGCTCTTCGTCGTCGCCGCAGTGATCGTCGGCGTGGTCGCCCGGTTCGGCGAACAGCGCCTGAGCGCGACGATCGTGCAGGGCGCGGCGGACTTCATCTCACCCGCGCTCGTCATCGTGCTGGCGCGGGGGGTCACCGTCATCATGAACAACTCGCGGATCACCGACACGGTGCTGCACTCCATCGAGGGAGCGGTGTCCGGGGTCTCGTCCGGCCTCTTCGCCGTCGTCGTGTTCATCGTCAACCTGCCGCTGGCCTTCCTGATCCCCTCCACCTCCGGGCACGCCACTCTCGCCATGCCGATCCTCGCGCCCCTCGCCGACTTCGCGGGCGTCTCGCGCGCCGTGGTGGTCACCGCCTGGCAGGCGGCGAGCGGCTGGATGAACCTCTGGGTGCCGACGACCGCCGTCACCATCGGCGGAATCGCGCTGGCGAAGATCGGCTACGACAGGTACCTGCGCTTCGTCTGGCCGCTGCTGGCGATCCTGGCCGTGCTCATCTGCGGATTCGTCGCGCTGGGCGCGGTGTGGACCTGACGGGTCCCGACACGGGCGATCCACGGATGTTTCACCCGGTGTCCCCGCGTCCCTCACCACTCGTTCACGGCTGCTTCTCCGGCCGATGCCGGATCAAGGACGTATCAGTAATCGGGGCGGGTCGGACAACGGACTTGCCTGGCGGGCCCTTCTGGGGATAGATCTACATCACGACCCTGGGGAGGGGCGCCACCGCTGGTGGGGGGATTCTGTTCCGTCATGCCGTGCGCCGGTGTCATGACCGACACCGAAGGCACGTCGACGACGCCTTACATCCGTACCGCACACGCGTGAGCCGGCTCCGGCACGCGCGCCGCTCTCCGTGGAGTCGTCTTTTCCACAGGAGGCAGAATGCCCAACCCCGCAATACCCGGGTCCCGGCGGACCCGGAAGATGGCCACATCGGCAGCGGTCGTCTGCGCCGGTCTGCTGGTCAGCGGTTCGATGACGATCACCGCACACGCGGCCGGGAACGACGACGCGACCCCGGGCACGGTGACCCTGCCGCAGAGCGCGTTCACGAAGCCCACCCTCACCATCCCGGGCCGCGAGAACGCCGTGGCCCCCGCGCCCAGCAACCGGATGGCCCGTTCCGCGGTCGTCGCCACGGCTGCCCAGCGTGCCGACTTCGACAGTGACGGCACCGGCGACCTCGCCTACCGCTTGGACGCGGGAGACGTCTACACCGACTGGGGATACGGCGCCACCGATGCCCTCTCCGGTGTGAACGGCCAGGTCAAGGACCTGCTGCTGCCGGGCGACATGACCGGCGACGGCAAGCCCGACGTGCTGACGGTGACGCCCACCGGTTCGCTCCGGCTCCACAGCGGCGCCAACGCGACCAGCGAGAACGGCCTGAGCTCGTACACCACGCTCAGCAGCGGCTGGCAGGCGTACAACAAGCTCGTCGTCCCCGGTGACCTCAACCACGACGGCGCACCCGACCTGCTCGCACGCAGCACCGACGGACTGTTCCTGTTCCCGGGCACGGGCAAGAACTTCGGCAAGGGCATCAAGGTCGGCGGCTCCGGCTGGAGCCAGTTCGACCAGCTGGTCGGCGCGGACGACCTCACCGGCGACGGTGTGGCCGACCTGGTGGCACGCAACTCCACCGGGCTCTTCGTGTATCCGGGCAACGGCAAGGCCAACGCCTACCCGTTCAAGACCCAGATCAAGATCGGCGGCACCGGCTGGCTGCAGTACAACCAGCTGACCGGTGGTACCGACTACAACGGCAACGGCACCGCCGACCTCATGGCGCGTGGCTACGACGGCAAGCTGTACTTCTACGACGGCAAGGGCACCGGGTTCTTCAAGGACCGTCTGTCCTCCGGGTCCGGCTGGGCCGGGATCACCCAGCTGGCCGGGGCCGGCAACATGGCGGCATGGGGCAAGTCCGGCATCTTCGCCCGGACCAGCAACGGCACGCTGTACTACTACCAGGGCACCGGACTCGGGAAGCTCTCGGCGAAGTACCTCGAAGGCACGGGCTGGACCCGCTCCGCCGTGCGCCTCGCACACAGCGTCGCGCTCCGGTCCGACGGGTGGTCCACCCTGATCGCGCAGACCACCTACGACGGCCACCTGTACAACGCGTTCTCCGACAGCGACGACTACCTGGCTGCCGGCTCGAAGTCGTACAACCTGGTCGTCGGCCCCGGCGACCTGAACGGTGACGGCAAGAGCGACCTGATCGCCCGCAGCTCCACCGCCCTGTACTTCTACGCCGGCAACGGCGACGGTCTCTCCCTCAAGGGCCGTGTCCAGGTCGGCGGCAGCGGCTGGAGCCAGTACAACAAGCTGGTCGGCGCCGGTGACTTCAACCGCGACGGCCGTGCGGACCTCATCGCCCGCAGCTCCGCCGGGCTGTTCTTCTACCCCGGCACCGGCAAGGCGGCCACGCCGTTCGGCGCCCGTGTCCAGGTCGGCGGCAGCGGCTGGAGCCAGTACTCCAACCTGGCCTCCCCCGGCGACATCAACGGTGACGGCATCAGCGACCTCCTGGCGTCCAACTCCAAGGGCCAGCTGTTCTTCTACGCGGGCACCGGAGTCACCAAGACCCCGTTCAAGGCCCGCGTCCAGATCGGCAACGGGGGCTGGAACCAGTACCCCGACCTGGGCTGATCACCGACCCACCCGTGGTGCCCTGAGCACCGCAACCCGTCCGCCCGGCTCCCCGCACACCAGCGGGGAGCCGGGCGGACGGCGTTCTCCCGCCGGGTGCGCGGGCCCGGGGTACGTGGTGGGCGGCTCACGCGCGTGCGGTTGCCGCGATGAGGGGTGCCCAGGCGTCCGGGGCCAGGGTGAGGACGGGCCCGGCGAGCTGCTTGGAGTGCGGGAGTTCGCCATGCGATCCACCTCGACACCGCGCGGGACCCGCCTGTCCCGCCGTCTCGTGTCGCTCCGGCTCCACGAGTGGGGCCACCCTCGGGGCACCGGCGCGTCCTGTCCCGCTCGGGTGCGCCCGGCAAGACGGTGTGGGCAGAGCTCCGGAGCGGGGCGGCGGACGGGCCGCCCGCCGCCCCGGTGGCCCTGGGTGCGGACGAGCTCAGCGCAGCTGCTCGTACGCGGGCAGGGTGAGGAAGTCCGTGTAGTCCGTGTCCAGTGCCACCTGGAGCAGCAGGTCGTGGGCCTGCTGCCAACGGCCGGACGCGAACGCCTCCTCGCCGATCTCGGCGCGTACGGCGTCGAGTTCCTCGGCGGCGACCTCGCGGGCCAGGTCGGCGGTGGCGTGTTCGCCGTTCTCGAAGACCACGTCCGCGTTGATCCACTGCCAGATCTGCGAGCGGGAGATCTCCGCCGTGGCCGCGTCCTCCATGAGCCCGAAGATGGCCACGGCGCCCGTGCCGCGCAGCCACGCCTCGATGTAGCGGATGCCGACCGCGACGGCGTTGCGCCAACCGTCGTACGTGGGACGGGCGTCCAGGCTGTCGACGGCGATCAGGTCGCCCGCCGCCACCGAGACGTCCTCGCGGAGCCGGTCCTTCTGGTTCGGCTTCTCGCCGAGCACCGCGTCGAAGGAGGCGAGGGCGATCGGGACCAGGTCCGGGTGGGCGACCCAGGAGCCGTCGAAGCCGTCGGCCGCCTCGCGGTCCTTGTCCGCCTTCACCTTCTCGAACGCGACCTTGTTGGCCTCGGCGTCCCGGCGTGAGGGGATGAAGGCCGCCATCCCGCCGATGGCGTGCGCTCCGCGCTTGTGACAGGTGCGGACGAGGAGTTCGGTGTACGCGCGCATGAACGGGGCGGTCATCGTGACGGCGTTGCGGTCCGGCAGGACGAACTTCGTACCGCCGTCACGGAAGTTCTTGACGATGGAGAAGAGGTAGTCCCAGCGGCCCGCGTTGAGTCCGGAGGCGTGGTCGCGCAACTCGTAGAGGATCTCCTCCATTTCGTAGGCGGCGGTGATCGTCTCGATGAGGACGGTGGCGCGGACCGTGCCCTGCGGGATGCCGATGTACTCCTGGGCGAAGACGAAGACGTCGTTCCAGAGGCGGGCCTCCAGGTGGGACTCGGTCTTCGGGAGGTAGAAGTACGGGCCCTTGCCGAGGCGGAGCAGCCGCTCTGCGTTGTGGAAGAAGTACAGGCCGAAGTCGACCAGCGCGCCGGGGACCGGGGCTCCGTCGAGCTGGAGGTGGCGCTCGTCCAGGTGCCAGCCGCGCGGGCGGGTGACGACGGTCGCCAGCTCCTCGGCGGGCCGCAGGGCGTACGTCTTCCCGGACTTCGGGTCGGTGAAGTCGATGCGGCGCTCGTAGGCGTCGATCAGGTTGAGCTGCCCGAGGACGACGTTCTCCCAGGTCGGGGCCGAGGCGTCCTCGAAGTCGGCGAGCCAGATCCGGGCGCCGGAGTTGAGTGCGTTGACCGTCATCTTCCGGTCGGTCGGCCCGGTGATCTCCACCCGGCGGTCGTCCAGCGCCGACGGAGCGGGCGCCACCCGCCAGGAGTCGTCGGCGCGGACATCGGCCGTTCCCGGCAGGAAGTCCAGGGTTGAGGTGCGGGCGATCTCCGCCCGGCGCTCCGCCCGGCGGGCCAGGAGCTCATCGCGGCGGGGCGCGAACCGCCGGTGCAGCTCGGCCACGAACGCGAGGGCCGCGTCGGTCAGCACCTCCTCCTGCCGGGGCAGGGCCTCGGCGTCGACGACGACCAGCGGGGACGGCACCGGTGCGGACATGAGCGGTCACTCCTTCGGGGGCGGGCGGGGCCTGCGGGGTCGTGACGACCCACGGGCTTCTGCTCAGCGGATAGTAGTTTCCTCATCGTGGAAGCTCAACGGTTCCCGGGTGTGGCGAGCCGCTGGGGCGACGGGGTGTCGGCGTCCGAGGGGCGCGTCCGGTGCCCGTCCGCTCGGGCGGAGTCCCGGGCGCCGGGGTGCCCGATAATCTCCTTGCCGCGGCCTTCCCCGCCCGTCGCGGCTCCGGTGGCGTTCGGCGGGACGGAGCGACTGAGGGTGAACAGGACGATGGCGACGGACGTGGTGGCCGAATCGACAGTCACGGACCCGGACAGCGGGCTGTTGCTGGTTCCGGCCGGCGAGGTCGAATTCTCGCTCGGTACGGGGCTGTGGGACGACGCGGCCGACACCTACCGGACGTTCGTGCAACGCAGCCTGGTAGGAGGCTGGGAGAAGAGCGTCGTCAGGGCGGCGGTCGCGGGGCGATCGGAGAAGCAGGACCTCGCTCCCGTGCTGGTGCAGCTCGTCCCCCGGCCGGACAACGAGTACAACCCGAAGGCGATCAGTGTGGCCGCCCCGCCCTCCCTCGGGGGCACGGACCAGGAGCGGCACCTGGGCTACATGTACGACCGGAACCTGGTGTCGCTCGGCGGCCCGCTGCGGAGCCTCGCCCTGGTGTCGGGCCGGCCGGTCGGCTGCCACGCGCTGGTCGAAGTGGACGAGGTGGACGACGAGTGGGACGACCTGGACGCGGAATTCGACGCCACGCCGCGTGTCCGCGGTGAGAAGAAGACGTATACGGTCATGTCGCTGCGGCTCAGGCTGCCTTGGTGGGAGGACCTCCAGGCCATGACGGTCGGGTACGCCCGGTCGGTGCGGCCCGATCTGATCCTGCCCTTCGTCGGCCACTGGGCGGCTTACGCCCCGGGTGCCCATGCCGAACTCCTCGACCGGGCCGGGCAGAAGGAGTTCGCGGTCGCCCTCCGCGTGGTGGACGACCGGCTCGTCGCCTTCCACGAGGACCTTGAGCTGGCCGTCCTCGCTCCGTCCTCGCGCGACTTCTTCGACCGGACCCTGCGGCGGGTGAAGGAACTGGGAGGCGAGGCGCAGGCCTTCGCCGAAGAGCACGGCGGGGCGCTGAAGGTGTTCGTCGAGAACGACGCACCGGTCTGACCGGGGCCCCACCGGTGTCCGGACACCGGTCCGGCCGGGCGGCGGACGGGTGCCCCGCCCGTCAGGGTCCCGCCAACCGCCCCAGGTCCTCCGGCGTGTCGATGTCGTACGGCTCCGCCACGTCCCCGCACTCGACCAGCGTGACTGCCTCCCGGTGCTCCCGCAGGTAGGCACGCGCCCCCCGGTCGCCGGTGGCGGTCGCGGACACCCCCGCCCAGTGGCCGGCGCCGAGGAGTACCGGATGCCCGCGCGACCCGCCGTACGAGGCCGCCGCCAGGCTCGCCCGGGAGGTGGCGGCCTCGCGGACCCGGGAGACCGCCTCGGGGCCGATGCCCGGCTGGTCGACGAGGAGGACGAGCGCCGCGTCCGCCCCGGTGCCCGCGAGTGCGGCGAGACCCGTGCGCAGTGAACCGCCCATGCCCTGGCGCCACTCCGGGTTGACCACCACCGTGCCGCCCGCGAGCGCGCTCCTCGCCCGCACCTCGTCGGCTGCGGCGCCCAGCACCACCACGATCCGGCCGCAGCCGCCGTCGCGCAGTGAGCGAATCGCGTGTTCGATCAGCGGGCGGCCCCGGTAGGCCAGGAGCGCCTTGGGTCGCCCGCCGAGGCGGCGGCCACCTCCGGCGGCGAGCAGTACCCCGGTGACCAGGGGGTTCTCAGAAACTGGAGCCATGCGTCCTGGATACCACCGACACGCCGTCGAGCGGGTCGCACACACGAAAGCCGTGTCACTCTCAGGGGTAACCCTGATTTCCGGTCACGGAGTGGCGCCGACCACCTCCGATGGCGTTAACTTGCCTCCACTCCGGAGCACTTGACCACGCCCCGGAGCGCAAAAGACCTACGGCACGAAGGCGTGCGAGGGGGAGTGCATTGTTGCGAAGTGTGGGGCAGAAGCGGGTGACCGGGAGCAGCGAGGACCCCAGGGTCTCGGAGTTGCGGACAGCGGTGACCCGGCTCCGTCGCGAGCTGGCCGGGCATCCCGCGGAATTCTCCGACCGGGGGATCGCGGAGGAGGAGCTGGCCGCGCTGGACGCCATGGCGTCCAGCGGGGTGCCGGAGATTCGCCGGCTCCGCCGTTCCCTGCTGCTGATCGCGGGATCGATCGGCTCGGTCAGCGCCCTGGCGCCCGGCCTCCGGGCGGTACGCAACGCGGTGGACCTCTTCGGGGAGCCGCCGCGCGGATGACGCGCCGGGTGGTGTCCGGCAGGTCGAGGACCCGACGGTCCCGGTCCACCGGCCGACCACCTCGCGGCCCGGGGCCGGTGTCCCGGGACCGCACGAGGGAGGGGCGGCAGGCATCATGCCTGCCGCCCCTCCCTCGTGTCGGTGGCGCGCACGCTCAACCGCCCGCCGCGAGCACCTCGGAGAGATCCTTCGCCGTCTGCTGGAGAATCGGCACGATCCGTTGCGTCGCCGCTTCCGTGACCCGTCCGGCCGGACCCGAGATGGAGATCGCGGCGGCGGTGGGGGAGTCGGGCACGGCGACAGCCAGACACCGCACCCCGATCTCCTGCTCGTTGTCGTCGACGGCGTAACCGGCCTGGCGGACCTGCTCCAGCGCCTCCAGGAACCCGTCCGCAGTGGTGATCGTCCTGTCGGTGGCGGCGGGCATCCCGGTGCGCGCCAGCAGCGCGCGTACCTCCTCCGGAGACGCGTGCGCCAGCAGCGCCTTGCCGACGCCCGTGGAGTGCGGCAGCACCCGGCGGCCCACCTCGGTGAACATCCGCATCGAGTGCTTCGAGGGCGCCTGCGCGACGTACACCACCTCGTCGCCGTCGAGCAGCGCCATGTTCGCGGTCTCGCCCGTCTCCTCCACCAGGTGCTGGAGGTAGGGCCGCGCCCAGGTGCCGAGCAGCCGGGACGCCGACTCTCCCAGGCGGATGAGCCGGGGGCCAAGGGCGTAGCGGCGGTTGGGCTGCTGGCGTACGTACCCGCAGAGCACCAGGGTGCGCATCAGGCGGTGGATGGTGGGCAGCGGCAGCCCGCTGGTCGTGGAGAGTTCGCTCAGGCCCACCTCGCCCCCGGCGTCCGCCATCCGCTCCAGCAGGTCGAAGGCGCGCTCCAGGGACTGCACCCCACCGCTGGAACCGGCGGTCTTGGAGTCGGAAGTGCTGGCGTCGGACGGCGGCACGTCAACGTTCCTTTCGAAGCGGGAGGCGAGGTTGCAGCGTACCGGGACGGTCGCGGTCCGCGCACTGCTCGTGGCACCACGTATCTGCCGGTCAGAGGGGTCTTCACGGCTGCCGAGGACGGGTCCGGGGAGGCAGGCGCGGGCGTCGGCCGGCTCTGCGCGCATTCCGGATTCCGGAAGGCCGATTCTGTTTCACGGAAGTTTCCGCATGCTTGCGTGGGCTCTCCCGACGGGATCGGTGCGGGGTGCCGGGGGGACGGAGGGGGCTTGACGGAGGGGAAACCCGCGTGAAGACTCCTTCAACAGTTCGTTGAAATCGCTGAGATGTCCCGGCACGAGCGGAGCGAGGAGCACGGGTGTTCGGTGCGGATGTGAGGAAAGACCTGAACGCCGACAGGGACGAGGACGGGCGCGCGCACACTGGTCTGCTCCTGCGCTCGACCCGTGTCGTCACCCCCACCGGGACCCGCCCCGCCGCGGTCGCCGTCTCCGGCGGAAGGATCGAGGCGGTCCTCCCGTACGACACCCCTGCCGACCCGGACGTCCGGCTGGAGGACCTCGGCGACCGGGCCCTCCTCCCCGGCCTCGTGGACACGCACGTGCACGTCAACGATCCGGGGCGCACCGAGTGGGAGGGGTTCTGGACCGCCACCCGGGCGGCGGCGGCCGGGGGCATCACCACCCTCCTCGACATGCCGCTCAACTCCCTTCCCCCGACCACCACCGTCGGGAACCTGAGGACCAAGCAGCGGGTCGCGGCCCCCAAGGCGCATGTGGACACCGGCTTCTGGGGCGGTGCGATCCCGGCGAACGCCAAGGATCTGCGCCCGCTCCACGAGGCCGGCGTCTTCGGGTTCAAGTGCTTCCTCTCCCCGTCCGGCGTCGAGGAGTTCCCGCACCTGGACCAGGAGGGGCTGGGGCGCTCGCTGGCAGAGATCGCGGGGTTCGGCGGGCTGCTCATCGTCCACGCCGAGGACCCCGGGCACCTCGACACCGCCCCGCAGCGCAGCGGTCCCGCGTACGCCGACTTCCTCGCCTCGCGTCCCCGGGCCGCCGAGAACGCCGCGATCGAGGGGCTGATCGCCCACGCGAAACGGCTGGACGCCCGCGTCCACGTCCTGCACCTCTCGTCCGGCGACGCGCTGCCGCTCATCGCCGCCGCCCAACGCGAGGGCGTCCGCGTCACGGTGGAGTCCTGCCCGCACTTCCTCACCCTCACCGCCGAGGAAGTGCCGGACGGGGCGACCGAGTTCAAATGCTGTCCGCCCATCCGGGAAGCGGCCAACCAGGACGCGCTGTGGCAGGGGCTCGCCGACGGGGTCATCGGCTGCATCGTCTCCGACCACTCGCCGTGCACCACCGACCTCAAGACGCCCGACTTCGCCTCGGCGTGGGGCGGCATCTCCTCCCTCCAGCTGGGGCTGCCCGCCATCTGGACCGAGGCCCGCCGACGCGGTCATACGCTCGACGACGTGGCGCGCTGGATGTCCGCCGGCCCCGCCCTGCTCGCCGGGCTCGACCGGAAGGGCGCAATCGAACCCGGCCGCGACGCCGACTTCGCCGTACTCGACCCCGAGGCCGCCTTCACCGTCGACCCCGCGGAGCTCCACCACCGCAACCGGGTCACCGCCTACGCCGGCCGGACCCTCCACGGCGTCGTCACCTCGACCTGGCTGCGCGGCGAACGGATCGTCCACGACGGGGTGTTCACCGAGCCCTCCGGCCGCCTCCTCGAAAGGAACCACCGACCATGACGGAGTCCGTGCCGCCGCGCTGGACCGGAGACGCCCTCCCCTACACGGGAGGCGACCCGTACGCCGACTACCGCACCCCGGGCCCCGCCGGATTCCCCTTCGGCCACCTCGTGGACCTCGCCGGACGCCGGCTCGGCGCCGGGGTGATCGCCGCCAACGACGAGTTCTTCGCGGAACGGGAGAACCTGCTGAGCCCGGGCCCCGCCGTCTTCGACCCCGAACGGTTCGGGCACAAGGGCAAGATCATGGACGGCTGGGAGACCCGCCGCCGACGCGGTGTGAGCGCGGACCGCCCACACCCCGAGGACGACGACCACGACTGGGCACTGGTACGGCTCGGCGCCCCCGGCATCGTCCGCGGACTGGTCGTCGACACCGCCCACTTCCGCGGCAACTACCCCCGTGCCGTCTCCGTGGAGGCCACCGCGTTCCCGGGCTCGCCCTCGCCCGAGGAACTGCTGGCGCCGGACGTGACGTGGACGACGCTGGTGCCCCGTACGGAGATCGCCGGCCACGCCGCCAACGGCTTCACGGTCTCCGCCGAACAGCGCTTCACCCACCTCCGCGTCAACCAGCACCCCGACGGCGGCATCGCACGGCTCCGGGTCCACGGAGAGGTCGCCCCCGACCCCGCCTGGCTCAGCGCGCTCGGCACCTTCGACCTGCTGGCCCTGGAGAACGGCGGGCAGGTCGAGGACGCCTCGGACCGCTTCTACTCCCCGGCCACCAACAGCATCCAGCCCGGCCGTTCCCGGCAGATGGACGACGGCTGGGAGACCCGCCGCCGCCGGGACCGGGGCAACGACTGGATCCGCTACACACTGCCCGAGCAGGCGGAGATCCGCGCCGTGGAGATCGACACCGCCTACCTCAAGGGCAACGCGGCGGGCTGGGCGACGCTCTCGTTCCGCGACGAGGCGGACGAGGACGACGAGGCGTGGACCGAGTTCCTGCCCCGGACCCGTCTCCAGCCCGACACCAACCACCGCTTCGTCCTCAAGACCCCGGTCCGCGCCACCCGGGTGCGCATCGACATCTTCCCGGACGGCGGGATCTCCCGGCTGCGCCTCTTCGGCTCGCTCACCGAGACCGGAGCGCACCGGCTGGCGGCCCGTCACCCCGAGCTGGGCCAGGCCCGCGTGTGAGGCGTGTGCCGGTCTCCGTGCGCCGCCGCCGGCCGGTCGGAGACCTCTGCCGGGGTGAGGCTCCAGCCCACCAGGCGCGGCCCGCTCCAGTTGATTCCGATGACGAGTCCGTCCCGGGCGGCATCGGGCAGTACGCCGTCGCACCAGGTGTCCAAGGGCATCGACTCGACGCGGAGTCCGGGCCCCCAGATCTTCGCCGCCCTCTGGGCACGGGGCGAAGTCGACCAGAAGGGGAGACTCCGTGTGCCGTCCGCGGAGAGGTGGGTCGGGCTTCCGTCGTCATCCCGGACGAGCCGGACCACGCCGCTCCGGTGGACGTCCCGGAAGAACGCCGCCGCCTCAGCACCGCTCTGACTCATGACCATCGCTCCTCAGGGCAGTCCAGCCATCCGTGGCGGCTTTTGTGGCGCTCCCGGTCGAAGGCCGGGCAGCGCCGGGGGCCACCTGGGCCGGCCCGGTGTGCCCGAAAGGGTTGGTACGAGGTGGTATGCCACCCTGATCGCGGTGCCGTCCGGGCCTCCGGCGCCCGGTGGCGCGTCACCGCACGTCCCGACCAGGAGCAGCCATGATCTTCATCGCCGTCAAGTTCACCGTCCTCGTCGCCGAGCGCGACAACTGGCTCCCGGCGGTGGAGGAGTTCACCCTCGCCACCCGCTCCGAGCCGGGGAACCTCTTCTTCGACTGGTCGTACAGCGTGGAGAACCCCAACCAGTTCGTCCTGCTGGAAGCGTTCGCGTCGGCGGAGGCGGGCGAGGCACACGTGAAGTCCGCCCACTTCCAGGCCGCCGTCAAGACGATGTCGTCCCTGGTCGCCGAGGTTCCCGAGATCATCAACGTCGAGGTCCCCGGCGAAGGCTGGTCGCGGATGGCGGAGGTCACGCCGGTCAACCGCTGAGAGCCGCGCGGGGGCGGCGCGGTCCGTTACCGGCCCGGAACGGCCCCGGCCCGGAACGCCCCCGGCCCGGAACGGCCCCGGCCCGGAACGGCCCCGGCCCGGAACGGCCCCGGCCCGAAACGGCGTCGGTCCTACCATCGATTGCGTGCCTCCTCGGCCCAGCCGACCAGCCCGTCGAGATCCGTCCTCGTCCCGTCGTCGGTGAGAGCCCAGCCGCTGAAGGTGCCGAAGCACTGGTGGGTCTCGTTCGCGAGGACCCCCAGGTTCGTACGGGCGACCTTCTCGTGGAACGGACGGAACGACACGTCCACCCGTTCTCCGCCGATGTGCCACGGTCGCAGCCAGTCCGAGCGGTCGTAGCTCCAGCGCAGGTCCTCGCCGATCTTGTGCAGGCGGCCTTCGACGAACAGGGCGTTCTCCGTGGTGCCGGTACCGTCGGTCCACTTGCCGCCCAACTGGACCGCGCGCCCCGGAGCCGCTCCCGCCGCCCAGTTCCACGTGACCGCGTACGGCCACCTGCCCCGCCCGTGGTCCAGCACGGCGAACGACTCCGGGCCGCCCACCTCGTAGGTCCGCCCGTTGAGTGTCAGCGTGCCGTGCACCGGCCGGCCGACGTCCTTGACGGTGTACTGGAACCGCTTGCCGCTCCACGGCACGACCACGCCCAGCGATTCGTGCCCCGGGGGCAGGGGGACCTCCACGTCGAGGCGTACGCCCGGAGCCGCCGCACGGATCGTGGAGCCGTCCGGGGTCTGCGTGATCCCGATCTCCAGCTTGCCGCCGCGGACCGAGACCTCGCCCTCGCCGCTGCGGGCGGGCAGCACCGTGCCACGGGCCAGGGGTACCACCTCGTCCGTGCTGTGCTCGCGGCCGGACGCCCGGTCCAGCACGTAGAGGCCGTGCACGCCCGCGTAGTCCAGGGACGAGGCGACCAGGCCGATGATGTGGTCCGGCGTGACGACGCCCCAGTACTCCCAGCGCTTGCTCCGGCCCCAGCCGCGCAGGTTGGCGGTGTGCAGCGGGCGCCGCGTCCAGCCGACCGCCGCCGGGTTCAGCCGTCCGTCGGGACGGCAGAGGTCGACGGGGGATGTCAGCTCGGGTTCACGGGTCATCCGCGCAGGATAGGGCCAGCGGGCGGCCCGTTGGCCGGGAACCCGCACCGGCGCCCGGAGTGCGCACGGGTCCAGCCGACGGGTCAGAACTCCTCGTGGTCGTCCGGGTCGCCGCCGAACCGCTGCCGCTTCCCCGAGCCGATCCGGTCCAGTTGGTCCGGCGTCAGCTCGAAGCCGAACAGGTCCAGGTTCTCCCGCTGCCGGCCCGGGTCGGACGACTTGGGGATCGGCACCACCCCCAGCTGGGTGTGCCACCGCAGCACCACCTGACCGGGTGTCACCCCGTGTTCGCGGGCGATCGCCACGGTCTCCGGCGCCTCCAGCACCTCGCGGCCGCGCGCCAGCGGGCTCCAGGCCTCCGTCACGATGCCCTTCGCCGCGTGCACCTCCCTCAGCTCGTCCTGGGGGAGCAGCGGATGCAGCTCGATCTGGTTGACTGCGGGCACCACGCCGGTCTCCCGCTCCAGCCGGTCGAGCTGCGCGGGGGTGAAGTTCGAGACGCCGATGGAGCGGACGAGCCCGTCCTCGCGGAGTTTGATCATCGCCTTCCAGGTGTCCACGTACCTGTCCACGCGCGGCAGGGGCCAGTGGATGAGGTAGAGGTCCACGTACTCCACGTCGAGCGCCGCCCGCGACTCCTCGAAGGAGGCCAGCGTCTCCTCGTAGCCGTGGTGGCGGCCGGGCACCTTGGTGGTGACGGTGATCTCCTCGCGCGGCACCCCGCTGCGGGCGATGCCGCGTCCGGTGCCGCGCTCGTTGCCGTAGTTCTTCGCCGAGTCGACGAGCCGGTAGCCGAGGCCCAGCGCCCCGGCGACCGCCTTCTCCGCCTCCTCGTCGTCCAGCGGGTACGTGCCGAGACCGACCGCCGGGAGGGTGCGGTGATCCAGCAGGGGGAGCTGGGGGACGGTGCTCATGAGCGTCCTTTCCGTGATCTGCTCGTGCGTGACCGGTGAGTGCGTGACCCGTCCGTCCGCGATCCGTGATCCGTGAACCTGAATCCGTGATCCGTGATCCGTACGTACGGTCCCGCCAGCGTAGGCCGTGTCCGACCATTCCCGCCGGGCGGGCGGCGCCCGGCACGGCACCTCGCGGCGGGGTCGGACCGCCCGAGCACATCCCGTACTCGGGCGCTCCTCCGCCTCGCGATGCACCGCACCGGACACCACCCGCTGATCCGACGCGCATGGTCGGACACGGCCCAGGTCGCCCCGTGGCTCCGGGCAGATCGCGGCGGAGAAGACCCGTGCGGGACGGGGGAGCGGTGTACGGGGACGGCGCGAACGGGTGACCACGGCGCGGGACGCGGGTTCCTCGCGGGGGCGGCGCCCGGTAGCGTGAACCGGTCGGTGTGCGAGCCAGCGAGGTCTCCACGCTGTTTCCCGTCGTGGAGAACCCAGGAGTACCAGGAGTTCCAGGTGTCCGCTGTCGCCGTGCCCGCCGCCGCCCCGTCCCGCCCCGCCTGGTCGACCGACCTGCCCGTCCTGGCGGTCGCCGTCGTCTGGGGATCGAGCTACCTCGCCGCCAAGGGCATCACCACCCCGGGGACCGTCGTCGCGGTCCTCGTGCTGCGCTTCGCGATCGTGCTGCCCGTCCTGGTCGTCGCCGGCGTGCGCGGACTGAAGGCCCTGACGGCGGCCCAGTGGCGGGGCGCCGGACTGCTCGGGCTGATCCTCAGCGGGATCTTCCTGCTGGAGACGTACGGAGTCGTGCACACCTCGGCCACCAACGCCGGGCTCATCATCAGCCTCACCATGATCTTCACCCCGCTCGCGGAGTCGGCCGTCACCCGCACCCGGCCCACCGGCCGCTTCCTCCTCGCCGCCGGGCTCTCCGTCCTGGGCGTGGTGCTGCTGACCCATGGCGGAGGGTTCACCAGCCCGTCCGGCGGTGACCTGCTGATGCTGCTCGCCGCTCTCGCCCGTACGGTCCACGTCCTCGCGATGGCCCGGATCAAGGCCGTCCAGTCGGCCGACTCGCTCTCCTTGACCACGGTCCAACTCGGTGGCGCGGTAGCCGTCTTCGCCGTGCTCGCCACCATGCCCGGGACCGGCTCCGCGCCCTGGACGGTGGCCGCCGGGTTCGACGCCGGCGAGTGGGCCGGGCTGCTGTTCCTCGCCGCCTTCTGCACGCTCTTCGCGTTCTTCGTCCAGATGTGGGCGGTCCGGCGCACCTCTCCGTCCCGGGTGAGCCTGCTGCTCGGTACCGAACCCCTGTGGGCCGCCGCCGTCGGCATCGCCGTCGGGGGCGAGCGCCTCGGGGTCCTCGGGGCGGCGGGCGCCGTGCTGGTCCTGGCCGGAACGGCCTGGGGGCGGCGCGGCGCACAGGCCTGAACCGGCCACGCTCAACGGAGCCCGAGGCCCGGAGGGTTGGACCGCCCGGCGGTGAGGTAGGGACTCGCACGGGGGCGGGGCCGCCGCCACGCGCCGGCCACGGTCCGCACCCGGTCGACGCCCGGACCTCCGAAAGGAACCGCAGTGACCACCGACGCGATACTGGATCTCGGCGCACTCGGCGAGGCGTTCACCCGGGACCCGTACCCCTACTACGCCGAACTCCGCGCCCGGGGAACGGTCCACCGGGTGGTCCTGCCCGACGGAACGCCCGCCTGGCTCGTGGTGGGGTACGAGGCCGGACGCGAACTCCTCGCCGATCCAAGGCTTTCCAAGGAGTGGAGGAACGCCTCGCCGCTCCTCAACCTGCACCAGATGACGGCCGGACCGTCGATGCTCAGCTCCGACGCCCCCGACCACACCCGGCTCCGCAAGCTGGTGAGCCGCGAGTTCACCCCACGCCGGATGGAGCAACTCGTCCCGCGCGTGCAGCGCATGACGGACGATCTGCTCGATGCGATGCTGGCGGAGCCCGGTCGCCGCACCGATCTCGTCGACGCGCTGTCGTTCCCGCTGCCCATGGCGGTGATCTGCGAGCTGCTCGGTGTGCCCGACATGGACCGGGTGAGCTTCCGGGAGTGGTCCAACACCGCCCTCTCCTCGATCGACGCCGAAGCGCGCCGCTCCGCCGTCACCTCGATGAACGCGTACATCGCCACGATGCTCGACGACAAGCGCGAGCAGCCGGGCGACGACCTGATGAGCGCGCTCATCCACACCGCCGACGAGGAGGGGGACCGGCTCTCCGGTGGCGAACTGGCCGGCATGGCATGGCTGCTGCTCGTCGCCGGACACGAGACCACCGTCAACCTCATCACCAACGGGGTGCTCCATCTCCTCGCCCACCCCGACCAGTTGGCGACCCTGCGCGCCGACCCAGGGCTGCTCGGCAACGCGGTGGAGGAGATCCTGCGCTACGACAGCCCCGTCGAGACCCCCACGTACCGCTTCACCACCGGGCCGCTCGCCGTCGGCGGCCACGTGATCCCGGGCGGCGGTGAGCTCGTCCTCGTCGCGTTGGCGGACGCCAACCGGGACCCCGCCCGTTTCGAGGGCGCGGAACGCTTCGACATCACCCGGGACGCACGCGGCCACATCTCCTTCGGCCACGGCATCCACTACTGCCTCGGCGCACCGCTCGCCCGCGTCGAGGCGAGGGTGGCGATCGGCTCACTGCTGGCGCGCTGCCCCGGACTGCGGCTGGACACCGGTCCGGACCAGCTCACCTGGCGTACGGGAATGCTGATCCGGGGCCCCGAGCACCTGCCGATCGCCTGGTAGGACACCCCGGGGGCCCGGTCAGCCGCCAGGGATCTCGGCGAGCGCCACCGGTCGCCGCTCCCGCGTCGAACGCTCGCACGCCTCGGCGATCCGCAGCGCCGCCAGGGCCTCCCGGGCGTCGCACGGGTTCTCCGTCCGGCCCGCCGCCAGCCGGACGAAGGCGTCGAGCTCCGCCTCGTACGCCGGGGCGAACCGCTCCAGGAAGCCGGGCCAGGCCTTCACCGGCGCGTCCGGTCCGCCGGGTTCCACCGAGGTGAGGGGGGAGCGCTCGTCCAGGCCCACCGCGATCTGGTCCAGGTCGCCCGCCAGCTCCATCCGCACGTCGTACCCGGCACCGTTGCACCGGGTGGCCGTCGCCGTCACCAGGGTCCGGTCGTCCAGGGTCAGCAGGGCGGCGGCCGTCGACACGTCTCCCGCCTCGCGGAAGACTGCCGGGCCCGCGTCCGAACCGGTGGCGTACACCTCGGTCACCTCGCGGCCGGTCACCCACCGCACCATGTCGAAGTCGTGGATGAGGCAGTCGCGGAAGAGCCCGCCGGAGAGCGGGAGGTACGCGGCGGGCGGCGGGGCGGGATCGGAGGTGACGGCCCGCACCGTGTGCAGCCGGCCGAGCCGGCCCGCGCGGACCGCCTCGCGCGCGGCGCGGTACCCGGCGTCGAAGCGGCGCATGAAACCGAGCTGGAGCACCGACCCCGCCGCCTCCACCTCCGCCAGTGCGGCGAGCGTCCCCGGCAGGTCCAGGGCGACCGGTTTCTCGCAGAACGCGGGCAGTCCCGCCCGCGCCGCGCGGCCGATCAGGCCGGCGTGGGCGGCCGTCGCCGAGGCGATCACCACCGCGTCCACCCCGCCGGCGAACACCTCGTCGACCTCCACCGCGCGCCCGCCCGTACGTGCCGCTGCCGCCGCCGCGCGCGCGGGATCGGCGTCCGCCACCACCAGCGACTCCACCGCCGGATGACGACTGAGTGCCACCGCATGGAAAGTGCCGATACGTCCCGTTCCGACCAGTCCGATACGCATGGCCTCACCGTGGCGTTCGCCCTGTCGCCGTGTCAAGCACGCGCGGGGGCCCCGCACCCCGCTCCGCGGCCCCTGCGACCTGGGAAATCGCCCGTGAGCCCGGGCGACACATTCATGTGCCCGGGACCTGCCGGGTGCCGCCCGTCGAACCTCGGGGATACTTGGGCAGCCGGGCCGGGACTCCACATGTCCGCGGCGCACCAGACGGCACAGTGAGCGGCACAAGAAGGGCACGGCTTCGTGGCAAGGGTTCGGACAGGGGTACGCGCGATGGGCGCCGTGCTGGCAGTGGTGCTCGGGGCCTCCCTCGCGGGATGCAGCAGCACCGGCGGCAGGCGGGCGGAGGAACGCGCGGCAGCATCCCAGGCCGCCTCCGAGGGCCATTCGGCCGTGAACACGCCCCGCTGGACGTTCGCCATGATCACCCACTCGGGTGATGGCGACACCTTCTGGGACATCGTCCAGAAGGGCGCCAAGGAGGCGGCGGGCAAGGACAACATCAACTTCCTGTACTCGCACAACGACGAGGCGCAGCAGCAGGCGCAGCTCGTCCAGGCCGCGATCGACAAGAAGGTCGACGGGATCATCGTCTCGCTCGCCAAGCCCGAGGCGATGAAGGACGTCGTCGCCAAGGCCACCAGGGCTGGCATCCCGGTGATCACCGTGAACTCCGGCTCCGCCGAGTCCAAGGCCTACGGCGCGATCACCCACATCGGCCAGGACGAGTCGATCGCCGGCGAGGCGGTCGGCGACGAGCTGAACACGCGCGACCGCAAGAACGTCCTCTGCGTCCTGCACGAGCAGGGCAACGTCGGCCACGAACAGCGCTGCGCCGGTGTGAAGAAGAACTTCGAGGGCAAGACCACCAACCTCTACGTCGACGGCACCAACATGCCCGACGTCCAGGCGTCCATCGAGGCGAAGCTCCAGACCGACAAGAGCATCGACGCCGTCGTCACCCTCGGCGCCCCCTTCGCCGACGCGGCCGTGCAGGCCAAGAACTCCGCCGGCAGCGACGCCGAGATCGACACCTTCGACCTGAACGCCAAGGTCGCCGCCGGCCTCAAGGCCAAGACGCTCGGCTTCGCCGTCGACCAGCAGCCCTTCCTCCAGGGCTACGAGGCCGTCGACCTGCTCTGGCTCTACCGCTTCAACCGCAACGTCCTCGGCGGCGGCCTTCCCGTCCTCACCGGCCCGCAGGTCATCACGGCCGCCGACGCCGACGAACTCGCCGAGTACACCGCCCGGGGCACCCGATGACGGGAACCGGACAGCCCACGGCCCCCGCCCCGGCCTCCGGCAGCACCGACGAGCGGCTGCTGCGCACCTCGCCGCTGCGCAGGCTCCTCGGCCGCCCCGAGCTGGGCTCGGTCGTCGGTGCCCTCGCCGTCTTCCTCTTCTTCGCCGTGGTCGCCGACAGCTTCCTCCAGCTGTCCAGCTTCGGCACCGTGCTCTACGCGGCCTCCACCATCGGGATCATGGCCGCGCCGGTCGCGCTGCTGATGATCGGCGGGGAGTTCGACCTCTCGGCCGGCGTCATGGTGACCAGCTCCGCGCTGGTCTCCTCGATGTTCAGCTACCAGATGACCGCCAACGTCTGGGTCGGTGTCTTCGTCTCGCTCCTGGTCACCCTGGCCTTCGGCGCGTTCAACGGGTTCATGCTGACCCGGACGAAGCTGCCGAGCTTCATCATCACGCTCGGCACCTTCCTCATGCTGACCGGCCTCAACCTCGGCCTCACCAAGCTCATCAGCGGCACCGTGTCGACCAAGGGCATCGGCGACATGTGGGGCTTCGACTCCGCCCACGCGGTCTTCGCCTCGCAGCTCACCCTCGGCGGCGTCGAGCTGAAGGTGACGATCCTCTGGTGGCTGGTGCTGGTCGCCGTCGCCACGTGGATCCTGATCCGCACCCGCTTCGGCAACTGGATCTTCGCGGTCGGCGGCGACGAGAGCGCGGCCCGCGCGGTCGGCGTCCCCGTGATCCGTACCAAGATCGGCCTCTACCTCGGAGTGGCCTTCGCCGCCTGGGTCTCCGGCCAGCACCTGCTCTTCAGCTTCGACGTGGTCCAGTCCGGCGAGGGCGTCGGCAACGAGCTGATCTACATCATCGCGGCCGTCATCGGCGGCTGCCTGATCACCGGCGGGTACGGCTCCGCGATCGGCTCGGCAGTCGGCGCCGTCATCTTCGGCATGACCAGCAAGGGCATCGTCTACGCCGAGTGGAACCCGGACTGGTTCAAGTTCTTCCTCGGAGCGATGCTGCTCCTGGCCACCCTGCTCAACGCATGGGTACGCAAGCGCGCGGAGGCGACGACATGACGGCCCCGGCCCCCCGGACAACTGCTCCCCAGGCGCTGGTCCAGCTCGACCACGTCAGCAAGTACTACGGCAGCATCAAGGCGCTGACCGACGTCTCGCTGGAGGTCCACTCAGGCGAGATCACCTGCGTGCTCGGTGACAACGGTGCCGGCAAGTCCACCCTCATCAAGATCATCGCCGGTCTGCACCGGCACGACGAGGGCGTCTTCCGGATCGAAGGCGAGGAGACCACCCTGGTCAACCCGCGCGACGCCCTCGACCGGGGCATCGCCACCGTCTACCAGGACCTCGCCGTCGTCCCGCTCATGCCGGTCTGGCGCAACTTCTTCCTCGGCTCGGAGCCGACCACCGGTTCCGGCCCGTTCAAGCGCCTGGACGTCCGGCTGATGCGCGAGACGACCCGCGCCGAACTGCGTCGCATGGGCATCGACCTGCGCGACGTCGACCAGCCGATCGGCACCCTCTCCGGCGGCGAGCGGCAGTGCGTGGCCATCGCGCGCGCCGTCCACTTCGGCGCCAGGGTCCTCGTCCTGGACGAACCGACGGCGGCGCTCGGCGTCAAGCAGTCCGGAGTCGTACTGAAGTACGTCGCGGCGGCCCGGGACGCCGGACTCGGAGTGGTCCTCATCACGCACAACCCCCACCACGCCTACCTCGTCGGCGACCGGTTCGTCCTCCTCAAGCGCGGCGCGATGGCCGGCAGCCACACCAAGGGCGACGTCACCCTCGACGAGCTGACCCGTCAGATGGCGGGCGGCAGCGAGCTCGACGAGCTCAGCCACGAGCTGGAGCGCGCCCCCGCGCCGACCTCCCTCGGCGGGCACCCGGTGGACGACGACACCGAGTGACCGGGCGGCGGCCCGGCCACGGCCGAAACCACCGAGGCGGCTCCGGGCGGACGGCAGTGGCAGAATCGATCGAGGTGGGCGCCGTCCGCCGCCGGCAGCACTGACCCGCCGGCCACCCCAGACACCGCAGGGACGATGAGCACGTACCGCGACTTCACCCACCGCGGCTCCGCCCGCGCCACCGTCCTCAAGACCGTCTGTACGAGGGAGCGGCGCTCCCACCTCACGGCGCCCCGCGTCCCCACCGTCGGCATCGACATCGGCGGCACCAAGGTCATGGCCGGCGTCGTCGACGCGGACGGCAACATCCTCGAGCAATTGCGCACCGAGACGCCCGACAAGTCCAAGAGCCCCCGGGTCGTCGAGGACACCATCGTCGAGCTGGTGCTGGACCTCTCCGACCGCCACGACGTGCACGCCGTCGGCATCGGCGCGGCCGGGTGGGTCGACGCGGAGCGCTCCCGGGTGCTCTTCGCCCCGCACCTCGCCTGGCGCGACGAGCCCCTGCGCGACGCACTCGCCTCCCGCCTCGTCGTCCCCGTCATGGTCGACAACGACGCCAACACCGCCGCCTGGGCGGAGTGGCGGTTCGGCGCCGGACGCGGCGAGGACCACCTGGTGATGATCACCCTGGGCACCGGCATCGGCGGCGCGATCCTGGAGGACGGGC
Organism: Streptomyces sp. NPDC008125; assembly: GCF_042957125.1. Taxonomy (NCBI): domain Bacteria; kingdom Bacillati; phylum Actinomycetota; class Actinomycetes; order Kitasatosporales; family Streptomycetaceae; genus Streptomyces; species Streptomyces sp. NPDC008125. The sequence goes on along the minus strand of NZ_JBIBHR010000001.1, from coordinate 12,930 downwards.
AGGTCAAGCGGGGCAAGTACGGCGTGGCCGGCGAGTTCGGCCACATGCAGGTGGTTCCCGGCGGCCACCGCTGCCCCTGCGGCAACCGCGGCTGCTGGGAGCAGTACAGCTCCGGCAACGCGCTGGTCCGCGAGGCCAAGGAACTGGCCGCCGCCGACTCCCCGGTCGCGTACAACATCCTGGAGCGGGTCAAGGGCAACATCCCGGAGATCACCGGGCCGCTCATCACCGAGCTGGCCCGCGAGGGCGACGCGATGTGCGTCGAGCTCTTCCAGGACATCGGCCAGTGGCTCGGCGTCGGCATCGCCAACCTCGCCGCCGCGCTCGACCCCTCCTGCTTCGTCATCGGCGGCGGCGTCAGCGCCGCCGACGACCTGCTGATCAACCCCGCCCGGGACGCCTTCAAGCGCCAGCTCACCGGCCGCGGCTACCGCCCCGAGGCCCGGATCGTCCGGGCCCAGCTGGGCCCCGAGGCCGGCATGGTCGGCGCCGCCGACCTCGCCCGCCTCGTCGCCCGCCGCTTCCGCCGCGCCAACCGCCGCCGGGTCGAGCGGTACGAGCGCTACGCGCAGATCTACGACCAGGCCGCGAGCACCCTGCGCAGCACGCGGAACACCCGGACCGGCGACTGACCGCCGGGCGCCGAACGGGCGGGGCCACCCCGCCCGGCCGCCGGCCGCCCCGTACCGACCCCGCCCGCGCACCGAAGCTCCGAGGGATCCGAAGACCATGACCGCAGCCGAGCACCCGAGTCCCGAGGGAACCGTGATCGCCGAAGCCCCCGAGCAGCCCGTGGTGCCGCGCCAGTGCGCACCGGGGGACGGCGAAGCCGCGCCCGACCCGCGCCGGGTCTTCCGCCGGCGGCTGATCACCGCGACGATCATCGTGCTGCTGATCGGCATCCCGGCCGGCTACCTGCTCGTCTCGGCGGGCCAGAGCCGCGCCTCGGGCAAGGACAAGGAGGCCGAGGCCGCCGCCCAGGGGCTCCGCGCCAGCTGGCCGTCACGGATGCAGCGGCGGATCTTCGAGGTACCCGTGCCGGGGAACGCGACCGGCGTGCAGTACTACGAGACCAACAACTGGAAGGCGAGCCGGATGTACCTGAAGTTCCGGACCACCTCCGCCGGTCTCGACCGTTTCCTGAGCGGCGTGGGGACCGACCGCGCGGCCCTGAAGACCGGGAAGATCACGATCTCCCAGCGGGACATCAGGATCACCGACTGGAACTTCTGGCCCGGCGCGTCCTGGGCCGGGACGACGCACAGGAACAAGGACCCCCGGCCCACCCAGAACATCACCGTGAACATGACCGACCCGGCGTCCCCGGTCGTCTACGTGGTCTCCGCGGCCACTCCCTGACACCGGGGTGTTCGCGCCACCCCGCCGCGCTCGTCACCTCGGGCCGCCCGAAGACGCATCCGCGCCACGGGACGACGGGCCGGCCTCCGGAACGCCGGGCAGGTGGACGTCGACGAGGACCCTCGGACAGGCCACCGAGTCGCACACCGCCGTCCGGACCATCGTGAGCGTCCGCGGACTGCCGATGGCGCTCCTGTGGCCGGTCTTCGCCCGACGCCGGTCGCCCCGGCTCTGCCTGTTCTCCCGCCCGACGCCGGAGACGACCCGAGCCCGGCGTCCGCCCGGGCCGGTCCGCGGTCACCCCGAGAGGGTGTCGCGCGACCGGCCGAGGCGTGTCCGGGGACGGTCGGGGTGGCGCCGGACGGCCTACCCCGGCGGGGGAGCGGTGCTCTGCCGCAGGACGAGCCGCGTCGGTACGAGCGTCGTACCGTGCCCGGGGCCGCTCCGCCGCATCTGGTGCAGGACGCCCTCGACGCAGCGGCGGCCCACTTCGGCGAAGTCCTGGTGGACGGTGGTCAGCGGGGGCAGGAACGAACCGGCCTCGGAGATGTCGTCGAAACCGACGACCGAGACGTCCTCGGGCACCCTGCGACCGCGTTCGTGGAGGGCGCGGAGCAGGCCGAGCGCCATCTGGTCGTTGGCCGCGAACACGGCGGTGCACTCGGCCTGTTCGGCGATCCGGAGCCCCGCCCGGTACCCCGACTCCGCCGACCAGTCGCCCCGTACGAGGGGCGGCGGAACCCTCCCCCCGTCCTCCAGCGCCGAGCGCCAGGCATCCGCCCGGCGCTGTGCGGCGTAGGAGCCCTCGGGGCCCGCGAGGTGCCAGACGGTGCGATGGCCCAGGCCCAGCAGGTGGTGGACGGCGTCGCGGGTGCCGCCCGCCTGGTCGGTGTCGACGACGCTGTAGCGGTCCCCGGCGTCGGAGTCCGCGACGACGACCTTCACGTGCGGGGGCAGCGAGAGGCGCGCCTCGTCGAGGAGGTGGACCTCCATGATGACGATGGCCGCGTCGATGGCGAGCTCGCCGAGGCGCGAGAAGGCGCCCCGCACCTCGTCCTGGGTGGGGACGGCGACCGGCAGCAGCGTGACCGCGTACCCCTCCTGGGCGGCTGAGGTCGCGATGGCCTCCAGGGTCCGCACGTTGCCGGTGGTGGAGAGCGTGAAGGTGATGACCCCGATGGTGCGGAACTCGCCGCGTTTGAGCGCGCGCGCCGCGCTGTTGGGACGGTAACCGAGGTCCTTCATCGCTGCGAGGACCTGTCGGCGGGTCTCCTCGTTCACACCGGGGAAGCCGTTGGAGACGCGGGAGACCGTCTGGGAGGACACCCCCGCGACCCGGGCCACATCCGCCATCGAGACGGTTCTGCGGCGGTTCGGATTCCCGCTCCCGGGAGCCGGTCCGGTCGGGAACATGCCTGTGCCAGGGGGGCGTTCGCCTGCTTCGTCCACCGTCTCCCTCATCGGATGTCGCTTTCGTGTACGGCTCTTGACCGTCCATCTGGGGGCAGTGTAGACATGCCGCCACCGGATGTTTACGTAAACATAATGCCAGTCGGGCCGGTGTGACGAGCCCGTTCACCTCCCCGGAACGTATGCGTGAACGTCCTTTTCCGGTCCGGTGAGGCACGAGCGAGGGACGCGAGATGACGACGCTGCAACCGCCGGCGGCCACAGGGGCCCGCCGGGCCGGACCGCCCGTGCCACGGCTGCGCCGTTCATGGGCGGGGTGGGGGTTCATCGGCCCCTTCGTCCTCGTCTTCGCCCTGGTCTTCCTGGTGCCGCTCGGGTACTCGGTGTATCTGAGCCTGTTCCGCACCCGGTTGATCGGCGGCACCACGTTCGTCGGCTTCGACAACTACCAACAGGCCTTGCAGGATCCCCAGTTCTGGGACGGGGTCGCCCGCGTCGGACTGTTCCTGGTGGTCCAGGTGCCGATCATGCTCGGCATCGCGCTCTTCGTCGCACTCGCCGTCGACAGCGGCCGCCTGTACGGCAAGGAGTTCTTCCGGATATCCGTCTTCCTGCCCTACGCCGTCCCCGCCGTCGTCGCCACCCTCATGTGGGGCTTCCTGTACGGCCCCCGGTTCGGCCTGGTCGGCGACATCAACGACGCGTTCGGCCTGCACCTGCCCGACCCGCTCTCCTCCCAACTGGTCCTCGCCTCGATCGGCAACATTGTCACCTGGGAGTTCGTCGGCTACAACATGCTGATCTTCTACTCGGCGCTGCGCGTGGTCCCGCACTCGCTCTACGAGGCGGCCGAGATCGACGGCGCCGGCCCGTGGCGGGTCGTCGCCGCGATCAAACTCCCCGCGATCCGGGGCGCCCTGGTCATCGCGACGATCTTCTCGGTCATCGGCAGCTTCCAGCTCTTCAACGAGCCCGCCATCCTGCAGAAACTGGCGCCGAACACCATCACCACCGACTACACCCCGAACTACTACACGTACTCGCTGTCCTTCTCCGGCCAGCAGCACAACTACTCGGCGACGGTCGCCATCGTCATGGGCGTGATCACCATGGTCGTCGCCTACGTCGTCCAACTGCGCGGCATGCGCAAGGAAGCGTGAACGTGATGACGACGAACAGTGCGACCGGAACCCCCCGGCCCACCGCGGTCCCGAAGCGCGTCCCAGCGCCCCGCCCGCGCGCACGGCGCCGGGTCCACACTCCGGGCCGCCGCCCCCGGCGCAGTGTCCTGCTGACCGCCGTCACCGGCGTGGTCCTGGTCTACAGCCTGCTCCCGCTGGCCTGGCTGGTCATCAGCGCCACCAAGTCGCAGACCGGACTGGCCCGTTCGTTCGGGCTCTGGTTCGACGGGGACTTCGCCCTGTGGGACAACCTCAGCCGGACCTTCACCTATCAGGACGGGGTCTTCGGCCGCTGGCTCCTCAACACCCTCCTGTACGTCGTCGTCGGCGCGGGCGGCGCCACCTTCCTGGCGGTACTCGGCGGCTACGCGCTCGCCACGTTCCGGTTCCCCGGAAAGCGCGCCGTGTTCGCGGTCGTCATCGGCGCGGTCGCCGTCCCGACCACCGCACTCGCCGTGCCGACCTTCCTGCTGTTCAGCAAGATCGGCCTGACGGACACGCCGTGGGCGGTGATCATCCCCTCGCTGATCTCGCCGTTCGGCCTCTACCTGATGTGGGTGTTCGCCTCCGAGGCGGTCCCCGCCGAACTCGTGGAGGCGGCGCGCATCGACGGAGCGAGCGAGCTGCGCACCTTCTTCCAGGTCGCGCTGCCGCTCCTCGCCCCGGGCACCGTCACCGTGCTCCTGTTCACCACGGTCGCGACCTGGAACAACTACTTCCTGCCGCTGATCATGCTGAAGGACCCCGACTGGTACCCGCTGACCCTCGGCCTGGACGCGTGGAACAAGCAGGCCGCCACGGCCGGCGGCGAGGCCGTCTTCAACCTGGTCGTCACCGGCTCGCTGCTCACGATCGTGCCGCTGATCGCCGCCTTCCTGCTGCTCCAGAAGTACTGGCAGTCCGGACTCGCCGCCGGAAGCGTCAAGGAATAGCCCCGGGCCATCCCGTACGCGCGCTCGCACGTGTGCCGCCCGGCCCCCCTCTCACTGTCCGCACGTCATGTCGAACCACGAGGAAGTGGAAATACCGCCATGTCCCAGCACTCCCGCCGCCTGTTGCGCGGCCTCGGTCTCGTCTGCGCCCTGGCCCTGGGGGCGACCGCCTGCGGTGGCTCCGACGAGGACTCCGGCCAGAAGAAGGTGGGTTCGTCCGACATCCAGGCAGCGCTGGAGAAGGGCGGCACCGTCACGGTGTGGGCCTGGGAGCCCACCCTGAAGCAGGTCGCCGAGGACTTCGAGAAGAAGTACCCGAAGGTCGACGTGAAGCTGGTCAACGCCGGCACCAACAACGACGAGTACAAGGCGCTCTCGAACGCCATCTCGGCGAAGAAGGGTGTCCCCGACGTCGCCCAGCTGGAGTACTACGCGCTCGGCCAGTACGCCCTGACGAAGGAGGTCACCGACCTCAAGGCGTACGGCGCCGACAAGCTGGCCGACTCGTACTCGCCCGGCCCCTGGAACTCGGTGACGACCGGTGGCGGTGTCTGGGGCCTGCCGATGGACTCCGGACCGATGGCGCTCTTCTACAACAAGAAGGTCTTCGACAGGTACAGGATCGCGGTGCCGACGACCTGGGACGAGTACGTCGAGGCCGCCCGCACCCTGCACAAGGCGAACCCGAAGGCGTACATCACCAGCGACCTCGGCGACGCCGGTCTGACCACCAGCCTTCTCTGGCAGGCCGGTTCGCACCCGTACAAGGTCGACGGCACGAAGGTCGGCATCGACTTCACCGACCCGGGCGCCGTCAAGTACACCGACACGTGGCAGAAGCTGATCGACGAGAAGCTCGTCTCGCCCATCGCCGGCTGGAGCGACGACTGGTACAAGGGCCTGGGTGACGGGACCATCGCGACCCTCCCGATCGGCGCCTGGATGCCCGCCAACTTCGCCTCCGGTGTGAAGGACGCCGCCGGTGACTGGCGTGTCGCCCCGCTGCCGCAGTGGGAGAAGGGCGCGAACGCCGGCGCGGAGAACGGCGGCAGCTCGCTGGCCCTGCCCACGCAGGGCGAGAACAAGGAACTCGCCTACGCCTTCGTGGAGTACGCCAACTCCGGTGCGGGCGTGCAGACCCGTATCGAGAACGGCGCGTTCCCGGCGACCACCGCCGACCTGGACTCCAAGACGTTCCAGGACACCGCGTTCCCGTACTTCGGCGGTCAGAAGGCCAACGAGATCTTCGCCGCCTCCGCGAAGAGCGTGCCCGGCGGCTGGAACTACCTGCCGTACCAGGTGTACGCCAACTCGATCTTCAACGACACCGTCGGAAAGGCGTACATCTCCTCGACCAAGCTGTCGGACGGGCTGAAGTCGTGGCAGGACAAGTCGCTGCGGTACGGCAGCGAGCAGGGCTTCACCGTCGAGAAGTAGCACCCGAGGCCGACCACGTCACCTCCTCTCAACCCCGGCCTGTGGAAGGACACGCATGACCTCCCCCCGCATCTCCCGATTCCCGTACGCGAAGGGCCCCGACGGCCGTAGCCGGCTCGGCTACGGCGCCGACTACAACCCCGAGCAGTGGCCGCGGGAGGTGTGGGAGGAGGACGTCCGGCTGATGCGTGAGGCCGGGGTGAACGTCGTCTCGCTGGCGATCTTCTCCTGGGCCCGGCTCCAGCCCACAGAGGACAGCTGGGACTTCGGCTGGCTCGACGAGGTCATGGACCTGCTGCACGCCGGCGGCATCGGGGTCGACCTCGCCACCGCCACCGCCTCCCCGCCGCCGTGGCTGACCACCGCGCACCCCGAGATCCTCCCGGTCACCGCCGCCGGCGAGACCGTGTGGCCCGGCGCGCGACAGCACTGGCGCCCCACCTCGCCGGTCTTCCGCAGCCACGCACTGCGCCTCGTACGGGAGATGGCGACGCGCTACGCGGACCACCCGGCCCTCGTGGCCTGGCACGTCAGCAACGAGTTGGGCTGCCACAACGTCTACGACTACTCCGACGACGCCGCCCGCGCCTTCCGTGACTGGCTCCGCCACCGCTACACCACGCTCGACGCCCTCAACCACGCCTGGGGCACGCACTTCTGGTCCCAGCGCTACAGCGACTGGGACCAGATCCTGCCGCCGCGCCTGGCCGCCTCGCACCCCAACCCGACCCAGCAGCTCGACTTCAAGCGGTTCTCCTCGGACACCCTGAAGGACTACCTGCTCGCCGAGCGCGAGATCCTGCGCGAGATCACCCCCGACACCCCTGTCACCAGCAACTTCATGGTGATGAGCGGAATGAAGGGCATGGACTACGCCGACTGGGCCGACGCGGTCGACTTCGTCTCCAACGACCACTACGCCACCACCGGGCCCCGCAGCCGCGACGAACTCTCCTTCTGCGCCAACCTGACCAGCGGAATCGCGGCCCACCGGCCGTGGTTCCTCATGGAGCACTCCACCAGCGCGGTCAACTGGCAGCCCATCAACCTGCCCAAGAGGCCCGGCGAGCTGGCGCGCGACTCGCTGCTGCACGTCGCCCACGGCGCCGACGCGGTCTGCTTCTTCCAGTGGCGCCAGTCTGCGGCCGGCGCCGAGAAGTACCACTCGGCGATGGTCCCGCACGCCGGACCCGACAGCCAACTCTATCGGGACGTCGTAGAGTTGGGACGTACTCTCCAGGTCCTCGCCCCGCTCGCCGGCAGCGAGCGCGAACCTGCCCGGGTGGCCATCCTCTTCGACTGGGACTCGTGGTGGGCCAGTGAGCAGGACTCGCACCCCACCTCCCTCCTCGACTACCACCGCGAGGCCCTCGACTGGTACTCCGCGCTGCTGAGCCTCGGCGTCCGCGCCGACGTCGTACCCGCGCACCGCACCGATCTCGCCCCGTACGACGTCGTGATCGCACCGGTCCTGCACGTCGTGCCGCAGGCACTCGCCAAGGAGCTCACCCGCTACGTCGAAGGCGGCGGCCACCTCGTCACCACCTATTTCTCCGGCATCGTCGACGAGAACGACCACATCTGGCTCGGCGGCCACCCCGGAGCCCTGCGCGACCTGCTCGGCATCCGTATCGAGGAGTTCGGCCCACTGCTCGACGGGGACACGGTCGACGTGGACCTCGACGGTGACCCCGGTCCGGAAGGCGCCCCCGTCACTGATGCGGGCCACACCGCGACCGGCACTCTGTGGACCGACCGGATCGACGTCACCGGCCCCGACGTCGAAACCCTCGCCCGCTACCGCACCGGAGCCTGCGCCGGCCGCCCGGCCGTCACCCGCCGCACCACGGACCGGGGTTCGGCGACATACGTCTCCACCCGCCTGGGCATCGACGGCCTCGCCGCATTGCTTCCCCGGCTGCTCGCCCCGGCCGGAGTGTCCGGTGAACTGCCCGAGCAGGCACGGGGCACGGTCGAGCAGGTCGTACGGCGCGACAGCGCCGCCCGCTACGTCTTCCTGGTCAACCACGGCGACGCACCCGTCCCCCTGTCCGGGGTGACCGGCGAGGTGCTGGTGGGACCGCCGTCCGGTGGGGAGTTCGTCCTGCGCCCCCGGGAGGTCGCCGTACTGCGGCAGCCCACGACACCGGGCGGAGCACCGGAGCGGCACCGGGCACTCTGACACGCCTCGAATCCCGGGGCGGGCAGCCCGAAGACCGATGCACGAAACCGGCTTCGGGTGGCACGGTCCGGAGGGCGCCCGCCCCCGCCCCGGACTTCGAGATCGCCCGGGACAGCCTCGCGCGCACGGCTGCCGAGGCGACGGTTCCGCGTGGACTCGCCGGTGCGGCACCGGAGTAACAGGCCCTCGCCTTCGCCCGTACGATCCTGCGGAACCCGGGTACGGGCCGAAATCCGGCAAGGAGATCGCCGCGTACGCCGCGCGGTGGACGGCGCTGTGGCCGGAACTGACAAGGCTGCCCTGGCCGCAGGGCTCGGACACCGCCTGACACCCGCCGGTTCAGGGCGTGGCGGAGACCAGCCCGACCCGGTAGGCGAGGACCACCGCCTGGACCCGGTCACGCAGGGCGAGCTTGGCCAGGATCCGCGAGACGTACGTCTTCACCGTCTCGGGGGTGATGTACAGCGCCGCCGCTATCTCCGCGTTGGACAACCCCCCGGCCATCTGCCGGAGCACCTCCAGCTCGCGGGGCGTCAGCGCGCGTACGACGTCCTGCCGGGCCGGCCGGGAGGTGTCGGCGGGGCGCAGGTGCTCGGCGTAGTGGCCGATGAGGTGCCGGGTGACGGCGGGGGCCAGCAGAGCCTCGCCGCGGGCAACTGTCCTGATTCCGTTGACCAGTTCCGCGGGCGGCGCGTCCTTGAGGAGGAAGCCGCTGGCACCGGCGCGCAGTGCGTCGTAGACATGGGCGTCGACGTTGAACGTGGTGACGACCAGCACCTTCGGCGGTTTCCCGGCGCCGGAGTCGGCTCCGGAGTCGGATCCGGAGCCGGAGCCGGAGCCAAAGCCGGAGCCGGAGTCGGGTCCGGCGAGTTGGCGGGTCGCCTCGATGCCGTCGAGCAGGGGCATCCGGATGTCCATCACGACCACGTCGGGGCGCAGCCGCCGTGCGGCCTCCACCGCCGCGTGCCCGTTCTCGGCCTCGCCGACGACCTCGATGTCGGGCTGGGCCGAGAAGATGGTGACGTAGCCGGGTCGTCGCAGACGAGCACGCGGATCGGCGGGGGCGCATCGCTCACAGGGCTGCTCCGGTCACTCTCGGACGGGCTAGGGCTCGGAGGGAATCGTGGCACGGACCTCGAACCCGCCTTCCGGCAGGGGGCCGGCCTCCAGCTCGCCGTCGAGCATCCGAACCCGGGTCCGCAGCCCGGCCAGCCCCCGTCCACCCCCGGGTCCCGGTTCTCGAGGGGCCGGCACAACGGCCGGTGAGGCGGCGCGGACGGGGCCGTCGGTGGTCACCCCGATCTCGACGCGCTCCTCGCCGTGCCGGACCAGGACCCGTGTCGGCCGCCCGGCCGCGTACTTCATCGCGTTGGTGAGCGCTTCCTGCACCACCCGGTACGCGGCCAGCTCCACGTCCACGTTCCGCAGCTGCCGCTCGCCCCGCTCGCTGAACTCCACCGGCTGGCCCGACCTGCGGGCCTGCTCCACGAGGTCTTCCACCCGGCCGAGGGCGGGGCCCCGGTTCCGGTACGAGGAGCCCTCCCGGGCGGGGTCGCCGACCGCGGGGCCCGCGGTCGGCGACCCGGCGGTCGCGGACTCGCCCGTCGCTTCCAGCACGCCGAGCAGATACCGCAGTTCCGTCAGGGCCCGGCGTCCGGTGTCGCTGACGGAGGCCATCGCCGTAGTGGCCCGTTCCGGCGCCGACGCGATCAGGAACTGCGCCGCGTCCGCCTGCACCACCATGGCCGTCACATGGTGCGTGACCACATCGTGCAGTTCCCGGGCGATCCGCGCCCGCTCGGCGGCCGTGGCCACCTCGCCGGCCAGCCGCCGCCGTTCCGCCTCCTCCGCGCGCCGCCTGCGGACACCGCTCCCCACCAGCCACACCACGGCCAGTACCAGGTAGAACGCGAGATAGTCCGTCACGTCTCCCGGGGAGCCGAGCCGGTGCAGGACGACGATCAGCACCACGTACGCCGCGCTCGCCACGGCCGCCGAGCCCCGGCGGAAGCGGACCAGGTGGGCTCCGGCCGAGTACAGCGCCACATACAGGCCCATGCTGGCGAACGTCGTCGCGAAACCCAGGGCCTGGTGCAGGGCGCAGGCGACGGCGACGACCACAAGACAGCTTGCGGGCAGTCGGCGGCGGGCCGCCAGGGGGAGGGTCTGGGCCAGGATCAGCCCGAAACCCAGCGCGCCCGCCGGCCGTTCGGGCAGATCACCGATCTGCGCTCCGATGCCCGAGAGGGCCGGTACGAAGGCCAGCAGGGCGAGCGCCAGGGCGAGGGCGCCGTCCTTGAGGACAGCGTCCTGCTCCTTCCACCGCGCTACCTCGGCTCTCAACTCCTGTGCGCAACAACGAAGCTGACGTCTCATCACGTGCCTCCCACTTCTCTCGCGCATGTCCGGAAGGACCGGTGCGCCTCGGGGTCTCTCGTCTGGATCATGCTGGACTCGCGGAGCCCTGCTTCAGCCAGTCCGACCGAAAGACCCCAGGCCGGGACGCCGGGGCCGCAGACCGCCGTTCCGGCCGGCGAGGACGAGCATCGGGACGGTGAGCAGCACGCTGATGAGGATGGGAACGATCGATGTCTCCAGACCGAACGCGCCGCCGTTGAGCAGGGCGGATCCATGGGTGACGACCGTGAACATGCCCTGGGGAGTCTGCCCGGAGACCGGGATGCCGAGCAGCTGCTCGGCGGCGTTCCAGGCGAAGTGCAGACCCACGACGAACCAGATGCTACGCCGCCACAGGAACGCGGCCCCGAGCATCACGCCCGCCTCCACGGCGATGGCGAGCGAACTCCACGCGCTCGCTCCAGGAGCACCGAGGTGGGCGACGCCGAAGAACAGCCCGGTGATCACGAGGGCGGCGCGGCTGCCCCACAGCTGTTCCAGAGCCTGGAGGGCGAACCCGCGGAACATCAGCTCCTCGGTGACCGCGGCGCCGGCCTGCACCATGGCCGCGGACAGGGTGACGGAGAAGAAGCCGTTGCCCGCCCAGGAGAACGAGTAGCCCCCGAACGCCGCGATCAGGAGGGTGGAGACGAGGACGAAGCCCAGCCCGAGCGCGCCGCCGCGCAGCGCCTCCCGGCCGGAGCCCAGCCGGGCGGCCTCGGGTACGGAACGTCCCGCGACCCGGCGCATCACCACCCCGTACACGGCGACCGCGGCGACCGCGCCCAGAGCCGGCACCGGACCGGGGCCGGTCGCGGTCAGCGCCGAGACCACGCCGACACCCGCCATACCCGTCAGCATCCAGCCGAGCGGAGAGCGGACGACCCGGCCGGGACGGCCACCCCGGCCGCCGCCCTTCTCGTCCGGGTGGGACCCTGCGTCGTCGTGCTGTGCGGCGGACGGTGTGCTCATCGTGACCTCCGTGGGCGACGGCCACTCCGACGGCGACCGGTCTGACGACCACGCTAGAAATCCGCCGGGCTGCGCGAATCACCCGCGCAGGGACGGCCGGGGTAGCTCTCGCGGGGGATGCGCCGCGCCTGTCGACGGGCTCCGTTCCCGACAAGATCTCTGCGGGCCGTCAACTCGGCTGTCCGGGAGGGCCCCCACGAAGCCGCGCGAGCGGCAGTCTCCGAGGCGGGTGACGGCGAGTTCGCCGGGCATTTCCGCCCGGCGTCCTCGGGGGGCCTGCTCGCTCCGGCGGCCCGGACCCAGTTCCGCAGAGACTTCGGGCCGACTCCCGGAGGGCGGCGACCAACCTGATCGGCTGTGCCTCATGCCCGGGCTGTGGCCCGTCGACGGGTGGGGGCGGGTCTGCGGCCGACCACATCCCTCACTGTTCGACACCGAATACCTCGCCATCGAACAAGCGAAAATCTGCAATGGCGGGAGTAGACATTGGGTGGTGGTGTGGGTATGGTTTCTCACGTAGCCCAGAGAGACAGCAGGGCCCGGCAGACACGAACTGCCGGGTGCAGTACATGCAGTTGCAGTGCGAAGGACGGTGCGGTGGTGGAGTCGCGAAGCCGGAGCAGATGCAGGATGGCGACGTGGCTGACGACCGGACCGGGTGGCCCGCAGTGATCAGGGGCCGCCGCGAGCAGTACCGCAGTTCCCGCAAGGGCAGTACCCAGCAGTGAAGTCGAGTGGTGGTACCTCGGTGAAGGCGTCGGCTGCGGACGCGCGCACCGGGTAGTTCGGCAGTGGGGTTCCAAGCCAGAGCAGACGCAGGACGGGCGACGGGGCCGGCTGCCGAAGAGCGGCGCAGGTCGAGGCCGCCCAGCGGTTCGCATCACCAGTAGTACGCATCACCAGCAGTGCGCAAGAAAGCAGTGCCAGCAGTACCCAGTCCCCACTGGTAGGCAGTTGATCACCGAGGAAGAACGGAGGAGCCGAGCGCCATCAGGATCGCCCGGACGGACGTCTGAGTCCGGGTACCGCAGGACATCGATAGTGAGGTGGTCTCCGGTCA